>NZ_JAUOSY010000002.1:0-788562 GCF_030549125.1 Zobellia sp. 1_MG-2023
CAGACATAAAAAAAGCCCCGTAAAGAGGCTTATATGAATCCGTTCCGTGGAGAATCAACGGCTTGTGCAACGGTTACTTTTGTTGTAAACAGTTATTTCTCTGCCCAAATTAGCAAGTTTATCAATTCTATTTTAGCATTATCTTCTTCGGTTCTATTTCCAGTATTTTGAAATATTTCAAGGATTTTGAATTGATTTTTCGCAGTTTTAATGTCCATAGCCATATCCCTAATACAGTCTGAGTTTCTTATCATAATGCCGTTGTATTTCGAATATAATTGGTCAATTAGAATTTTGTCTTCTGCTTTGGCTCTACTTTTAGGAATCGTTTCATTTAATAGAATGGCATATGTGTCTGGGAAAACACTTAAGGTTTCAAAAATCAATAAAGTATTTAAGTTACTGTAACCTAAAGCATTTTGATATACACTTGCATTGGTTTTTTTAAATTCATCTAAGTATTCTAATCGATTTTTTTCATACGATTTTGCAAGTTCCTCAATTTTTGCCCTGTCCTCAACTTCTATTTTTTGTTTTATTAGTTTTTTTAGTCCAAAATACTTGGGGAGAATCATTTTGCTCAATTTAACATAATACTCCATTCGAAATTGAACGTCCTGTTTGTAGATAGAATCTGTGCTTATTTTTATTTCAAGTTCTTTAGAAATATTAGGTTTAGGACAATTTTGAGCAAACATTTTTACGTTTAAGCATATAACGGTTATTAGAAGTAAAATGTTCTTCATAATTGTTTACAACGGTCTTGTGTATGGCTCGTTGCGTCTAAATTAGCGATTATTTTTCGGTCGAGCCACAAGCCAGATTTTTAAATTTTACTATTTATCTTTTTTGTTGGAAATCGTCAAATTTAAAAATTTGGCGACTTTCCAAATATGCCTTAATTTCGGTTTAAGCAACTGAATAGCAATGAGCTATACACGTTGTTGGCAACTGGCTTTATTTAATTATTATATCATAATCTTTAATCAGTGCTCTCATTAACATTTGTCCATTTTTTCCAAGGTCATTGTTTTTCAAGCCTAAATCTTTCCTCATTTCAACCATTATCTTTGTCATTAATAACAAATGAGTTTTAGAATCAACTTCCTCATTTTCATCTTGGTGATACATAAACTGGAAATAGTCAGAAAATGCTATAATTACTTTGGGTGATGCATACAAGACATATTTTTTATAAAATTCATATAAGTCAGTCAGCATTTTGTTCGGATTGTTACTTTTATTGGCTTTAGTATTTGCGAAAATTCCAATAATCAAATTCACATACTGTTGATATATAGCTCTTCTCTCTTTGGTTATTTCGTTAGTAAGCTCTTTTTTCTTTTCAATACTGCTTTTTATTAAATATCCGATTCCCGCACCTAAAAGCGGTAAAGTAATAGACAAAACAGTAATTATAGTTTGTGAATTCATATCTTGATTAAATAGTTAATCCTTTTTCCAAATTTCGTTAAATTCATTTTCTGAAATCTCAAATTCAGAGAATTCTTCTAAATCCAATTCTTGGTCTCCAAGTCCACCAAATTCATCCTCCAATTTTGTTTTATCATATTTCAATACTTTTCCGTTTTCATAAACTTCAACTTGCTTTGTAGGAAGTCCAGAATTTTCGGTTTCAAAGTACCAAATGGATTTTCCCCAACTGTCAAACTCATCTCCACGAGTTTCTTCCCAATTTCGTTTATAGTACTTCATTATCTTGGTTTGTTTAGCTTGTTGCACAACAATTATATAAAGCAACTAGTTGCTTTATCTCTATTTTAGACCTAATTTAATTAAATCCCTCAAACTATACTGGTTTACAATGGTTGAAGTGTATTCTTACAGCATATTTATTCGTTTTTAAACGTTTACAAACGAAAACAATTGTTTTGTAACCGAATACAATTTGCACCCCGTTCTATGTTTGCAGTGTTGAATCATCGTGGTTCAATAGTATGAACTGTTTAACGTAAAATTAGTAAAATGAACGCCTTAAAAAACAAAGTACAGTTGATAGGAAACTTGGGTCAGGACCCAGAAATCGTAAACATGGATAATGGTAATAAACTGGCCAAATTTTCCATAGCTACTACAGAGAGTTATAAAAACGCACAAGGAGAGCGGGTAGACGATACCCAGTGGCACAATATAGTGGCCTGGGGCAAGACCGCAGAAATTGTAGAAAATTATCTCACCAAGGGAAAACAGGTTGCGGTAGAGGGCAAGCTTACCCACCGCTCCTATGAAACCAAAGAGGGTGAAAAACGTTACATTACAGAGGTACGTTGTAACGAACTTTTAATGTTGGGTAAATAGAATATACCGTTCTTTGCAAACCGGGCAGGGCCAAAATGTGTAATAGCGCACTTTGGTTTTGCCTCGGTTTATGGCAACGGCTCTTTGCGGCCAAGAATTTCAATACTATTCATGGTGCTTACTACAGAACAAGAACTACTTCCTCTTTTAAAAACAAATTTTGGTTACGATTCGTTTCGGCCCAACCAATGGAACATCATTAGTGATGTGCTCGCCCAAAAAGATGTTTTGGCCATTATGCCAACGGGTGGCGGAAAATCGCTTTGCTTTCAACTTCCGGCCTTGGCCATGAACGGTACGGCTATTGTTATTTCCCCGTTGATCGCCCTGATGAAAGACCAGGTAGATGCCTTAACGGCAAATGGTATTTCCGCGGCCTATTTTAATAGTTCTCTAGAAGCGGAAAAAAGGGAAGCGGTAGAAACCCATTTGTATAAAGGCGAGCTCAAATTATTATACGTGGCACCGGAGAGTTTGGGGCTCTTACAACACATTCTTTCGGAAATAACCATTAGTCTCTTTGCCATAGACGAAGCGCATTGTATTTCTTCCTGGGGACATGATTTTAGGCCTGCCTATACCCAATTGGGCGGTTTAAAACAGCAGTTTCCCGAGGTTCCTATAATTGCGTTAACGGCCACTGCGGATAAAACCACTCAGGACGATATCCTGGAACAATTGCGTATTCCACATGCGTTGCGGCATTTGGCCTCTTTCAATCGTCCTAATATTTCATTGGAAGTACGTCCGGCGCAAGACCGTATCGGTCAGATTTTGGAGTTTTTGGCGGAACGGCCCAATGAAAGCGGAATCATCTATTGCCTTAGCCGAAAAAGTACGCAGACCATTGCAGATAAGCTATTGGCATCCGGTTTCAATGCCAAATCCTACCATGCCGGACTTCCCGCAGAAGAGCGGAGCAAGGTACAGGAAGATTTTATTACCGATCGCGTACCCATTATTGTGGCTACCATCGCTTTTGGTATGGGTATAGATAAAAGTAATGTGCGTTGGGTTATTCATTACAACCTGCCCAAGAACGTAGAGGGCTATTATCAGGAGATTGGCCGTGGCGGAAGGGATAGCCTACCTGCCCACGCTTTGCTTTTTTATAGTTTTGCCGATGTGGCCCAGCTGCGCAGGTTTATTGCCAATAGCGAAAATGCAGATGTGGAATACGCCAAGTTGGAGCGGATGCAGCAATTTGCCGAAGCATTAAGCTGCCGCCGGATTGCCCTGCTCAATTATTTTGGGGAGCACATGACCCAGAATTGTGGCAATTGCGACATTTGTAACCGTCCGCCCCAATATTTTGATGCTACCGTCCTCACCCAAAAAATCTGTTCCGGAGTGGCGCGTTTAAAGGAAAAGGAAGCCATGGGCATGTTGGTTGATGTACTTCGCGGCGCACAGAACGCCCAAGTGATGGAAAAAGGGTATCAGCATATCAAAACCTATGGCGCCGTCAAGGACGTGTCTTGGCAAGATTTACAGCAGTATATCATTCAATTGCTGAACCAAGGGGTGCTTTCCATTAATTTTAGGGAAGGTGGCCGTCTTTCGCTTACGCCCCTCGCCAAAGAGGTACTATACGAGGGCAAGGAAATTCAGCTGGCTATTCTGGAGAAAAAAGAAAAATCGCAAGCCAAGAAAACCAGTAAGAGCAAAATGGCCGCAACCGGATTGTTCGAGCGTCTCCGGGTGTTGCGCCAACAAATTGCAACTGAGCAAAATGTTCCGGCTTACGTAGTTTTTAGCGATGCCAGTTTAAAGGATATGGAACAGAGGCTGCCCAAGAACGAAACGGAATTTATGGAAGTTTCAGGTGTAGGTCAGGCCAAATTGGAAAAGTACGCCGCTCCATTTTTAAAGGAAATAAAGGCGTTCAATCAACCGGTAAAGAAGAAGAAAAAGAATCCCAGTCATCAGCTTTCGTTTCAAATGTTGAAAGATGGTTTTTCGGTGGAAGAAATAGCAATGCAACGCGGTATACAGGAAGGTAGCGTTTACAATCACCTACAAAAAGCACATGCCGAAGGCGCAGATGTAGATTTGAGTCGGTTTATTTCCAAAGATGAAATTGCAAGCATTAAAAAAGCACAGTCCGAACTTGATCAGCCCGAAGGCCTAAAAGTGTTCTTTGAATATTTTGAGGAGAAAATGCCCTACTGGAAAATTCAAATGGGCTTGTACCTGATCGGGAAGTAAAATGCTGGCTTCGGCTGCGCTCAGCCATGCATTTTACATGAACATGCAAAAAGCAAATTTTATGGGACCATACTATGTTTACATCTTAGAATGTGCCGATAAAAGTTTCTATGTAGGTTTCACCAATAACGTTGAGAGAAGGTTAGAAGAACACCAAACGGGATTTTACGAGAATGCCTATACGAATAAAAGACGACCGGTGAGGTTGCTATATCACTTACAATTCACAAAAGCATATCAAGCGTTACAATTTGAGAAACAGTTAAAAGGCTGGTCTCGTGCTAAGAAAATAGCATTAATGAACGGTAAGTTCAAAACGCTTCAAATTCTTTCTGAATGCCGGAATTACTCGCATTCAAAGTATAAGCCAGAGTAGGATGACATTCGCAATGTCAGCAGCACTGTATAGCTGAGTACGGCCTGAAAATAGCTTTTGTTTATTAGCACCGTATGGCTGAGCGCAGACGAAGCCAGGTGCTACTGCCTCTTATCGATCACGCTAATAGGTTTCCTGCCCAGTTTGGACATCCGTAGTTTCTGGATTTCCGCGTTAGGACAGATTTCAATATTTGGGGAAACCCGCAACTTGGACCTAAAATGGTCCTTAATGGCCTGCATCAATTTAGGGTCTGCCGAGGAAGAAGCTATCTTTATCAGGATTTCATCCGTACCAATATCATTATGATATATCTCGAACACATAACCGTCCACTTCCTCAAAATCGTTCAAAAGATTGTCCATTGCGGGAGGGTATAGGGTGGTGCCCTTATATTTTATCATTTGTTTTTTTCGGCCAACCACAGGTCCTAAACGCATAGTGTTCCTGCCACAAGCACAGGGTGAGGTATGCGCAACCACAATATCTCCGGTCTTAAAACGAAGCAAAGGCATGGCTTCTACGCCTAAAGTGGTAATGGTGAGCTCTCCTTCTTCCCCATGGGCAACGGGCTGGTCGTTCTCATCTAAAATTTCCGAAATGATAAGCTCGGGATGGTGATGCCCTCCTTGCTGCTCCGAACATTCGGCAAAGGCGGTGCTCATTTCAGTGGAAGCGTAGGTGGAATACAGTTCAATATTCCATTTTTCCTTAATTTTATGGGCAAGGACGTTCAATGAAAAATCTTGGTTCCGCAAAGATTCGCCAATGCAAATGGCCCCTTTAACACCAGAAGCGTTAATGTCTATCTCATGATTTTCGGCATATTGAATCAATTTCAACAAAAACGAAGGCACCACAATTAGATAGGTTGGTTGGAATTTCAGGATGGTGTCCCATTGCAATTCCGGAATACCTGCACCCACACGAATAATACCTGCGCCCAATTTTCTCACTCCTAGAAAATAGGCAAGACCGGCCATAAAACGGCGGTCCATAGTAGTTGTCATTTGTATAATATCATCTTTACCCACTCCCGAACAGGCCAAAGAAATGGCTTCGTTATGCGCCAAGCGGTCTAAATCCTTATCGGTCTGGCCTAAAATTACAGGGTCGCCCAAAGTGCCCGATGTGGTCACAAAATCTATAATCTGCGATTTGGGCACGCAAAGAAAATCATTGTTATGTTGCTGTAACTGCTCCTTGGTGGTTACGGGCAGTTTGGCCAAGTCCTCAAGTGTATTAATGTCCGTTGGATGTATTTTATATTGACGAAAAAGACGTCTGTAGTAAGGCGATTTCTCGCTTACGTAACCTACGAGTTCTTTTAGCTTTTCTTCTTGAAACGCCTTGATTTCCGGGATGGATGCTTTTTCTATTTCTGGAATCATTATTTGAGCTTCCTTTTGGTTTTTTTAATGTACTTGTTGAGGACTTCCGTATCGGGTACTGTGGTTATTTCTTTGGAGCGTGCCGTCTCAAAAGCTTTGAGCGCTTCTTGATAGTTCTTATTTTGATAATGGTACTGCCCTACCAGAAAATGTACCTCCCAAAAGTCGGGATTTATGGCTACAAATTCGGACAGGATTGCAGGTTCAATTTTCTCTTCGGAAGCAATAGCAGCGGTTATTTCTCGGTTTAAATCTCTATAGCGTTCATAATGCCTATAGGCCAAAGTACGCAGAAAAGGGTCTGGAGCTATATTTTTATCCGATAAAGAAATAGGTTTGGCCCCAGGGTTTTGGTTGGCATTTTTAAAGACCTCGTTTAGGTCATAAGCCACAAATTCTCCCAATTGATACGGATTGCTTGAAACCCAGACCATAAGGTCTTCCGGTTGAAAAACAATACCGTGGTGCGCCAACATTTGGTTGAGCGCCATTTCATTCCCGTACCCGATACGTTTGTTATCCAGTCCGTTTTTGTTCCTTAGGATGTCTACCGCGAGCTCTGGGGTAACTTTGGGAGCTTCGTCCAGAAGTTCTTCCATTCGCTCATAACGGTATTGGGAATGGCTTTCAAATATGTGTTTCCGGTTCTTTTTATCATCGGCGTATGCCTCACTTTGAAAGTGATTGGAGCAAACCAGTTGGTTCCCGTTTTCTACTTCGTAAACTCCAAATTTATGCGGCGAAACCTCAATAAGAGCAGCTTTTTTATCCTTGGCGCTTCCCACAAAAATAGATTCGGAAACAAAGACTTCGCGCTTTCTTGCAATGGTTATGGCTTCCTCAATAGTTGAGGCATACTGTAGAATTTCCCGTGTTACCAATGAAATGGGAGTCTTGGCCACTAGGGGGAATTTAGATTTTCCGGCATTGATGGTTACCGTTAGTCCTTGGTCGTTCATACCTGAGACTACGCCCACCATACCTGCCCAGGTAACGGACATGAATTTGTGGCCTTCATCGGGGGCTACAAAAGCAATGATTTTGTTCTTGGCAAAATCATCTCCCGCATAAAAATCAAAGTTCCTGCCTATTAAAAGTTTGCCGTCCGCAGTATGGTCTCCCCAAGCTGCAAAGGAGGAACAACCTACCAATGCAAGGTCTTGCAAGGCATGGCCAATATCATGTGCTCCATGAAAGTACATGACGCGTGGGTATGGCGCCGCTATACGGTTATAGTCTTTGGAGGCATATTGAGAAATACCATAAATTTCGGACTTGTACTGCTCATCTACATGCTTGTACATTTTTCGGTTGAACCAAGCCAAGAATTTCCGGAGCAGTTTCTGCTTTCCTTTTTTGGGTACGAGGTCGTCTATTTTTTCAATGAACACACGTTCCTGTTCCTGAAAAAGCTCTTGGGTGAGGTTTCCTGTTTTAAGCCCCAGTTCATAAGGGTTCCCGGAGACATAAAGTTCATAAAGCCCCTGTTGGTTCTTGGTCAAAAAATTAGTGCCCAGTAGATATGTTGAATCTGTAAGTTGCTGTCGTTCCGTTACATTTGCTTCGTATTGGCTTATGTTGGGCAAGTCTTTTAGGGATTTAGAAACACCGCAGGACCCCAAAAGAAGGCCCAGGACCAGAAGAACGTATATTTTTGGTGCTATTTTTTTCGACATTACATCAATCGGTAAAAGCTAATAGGAACACTTAAGAGGTAAAAGTACGCCGCCTCAATTGTTTTTTATCGTTTTCAAGTTCTTTTCTGTCCGTTTTTTTGCCCATCGGTCTTTATAATCCAACCATTTTTGTCCGCGGTATTTGCGGGTTATGTTATCTATGTGGCGCATAATCATAACATTGTAGAGCATGTTGGCAAAACGCCCCGGGTGCCTAGGTAAGGCACGTAGCGTCATAGAAAAACCACCGTTTAAATAGCGTATGCTATGCCAATAGCCACTGGGCATATAGAGGGCATCTCCGTGTTTCATTTCGGCACGAATACATTGGGCATACTGTAAGGCGGGGTATTTCTCAAAATCCGGATGATCCATGTCTATATCCTCAATATTATGAATGGAAAAAGGCACCTTGTACAGGTATTTTGTTTGTTCGGGAGAGAAGAGGTTTACCACTTTGTCCCCATCAAAATGAAAATGCATACTGTCCGGTAAATCAATATCATAATGCATGAATACTTTAGACTTGCCACCACCAAAGAAGAGTGCCGGTAATTTTTTAAAGAATTTTAGGCCAATATCCGGGTATTCAAAGTCTTTGAGCAATTCGGGCATTTCCTTTAGGATGTTGTAAAAGAAAATCCGTAGATCCGTGGGTTCGGTTTTTAGGATTTCAACGTACTCGCTCAACTTCATTTCCTTTTTGGGCGCATAGACACTTTCCTTGTCCTTTGCAGGTTCATTGTTGTACAAGGGCACAATTTGGTCTCCGGCACGCTCTTGAATATAATCTAACTTCCATTTGGTATAGGCAGGCCAATCTTTGGTAAGCCCGGTAATTAAAACCGGCTTTTGTGGCTTGTAGTAGTTTTTAATGAAGTCCGCTTTTGAGATGTTTTCTACGCGTTCTACCGGAGTTGTTTTAAACTGTCCCATTATGCATCTATTTTTTCGTTGGTCTTTGTGTGCCCTTTGGTTATTTTTTCAAGCAAATATTCGCTGCCTAGAATTTCGGAACAGGTAACTACGCTACTAATGGTCACGCCTAAAATACCGTGCATATTAATGCTCTGTCCGGTAAAAAATAGATTTTTTATTTTGGTTTTTGGGGAGATAAAGGTCTTTAGCGGATTGTTGAAATCTTTGGCGTAACCGTACATAGAACCTTCATTGCAACCAATATAATCCCTGTAGGACAATGGTGTAGATGTATGAATTGATTGTATGCTTTGCCGTATGTTCGGAAATTTTTGCTCAAGGGCGTTTAAAAACGCATCTATCTTGGTCTGTTTGAATTCTTCGTACGTCTCGCCCCTACTATTTTTTTGTGCTACCGTATTAAAAGTTCCGGACCAAGGCTCTAGTTCTTCATAGCGCATATAGGTTATGGCGGTCAATTGATCCGCCCACTCATCTTGGTTCTTACGGGTGCCCATAGAGACCATATAAGCTTCGGGCCAGGATTCTTGACTATAGCGATGCGAGTTCCAGACCGATTCATAATTTTTAAAGTGATAGTAATTATGGTTCAGGTATTTAAACGTTTTGGGCTTTAGTACAATGTGAATGCTAAAGGCCGAAATAGTGCTGTCTATACTCTGGATGCGGTTGGCGTACGACTTTCTAAAATGTTCTTGCCCTACCATCTTAATGGTAAGCTTGGGCTCTATATTGGATATGAAAAGGTCTCCTTTTATAACAGCACCGTTTTTTGTAGTGACCGATACTATTTGCTTGTTTTCAACATTAAACCGGGTAACCTCACTATGTTTATAGGTTTCGCCTCCGCTTTCCTTTAAACGCTTGATGAGCAATTTGGTTATTTGGCTGCCGCCATCTGCACATCTATAGGAACTTTGAATGTATGAATTAATGGATAGGGCATGCACATAGAACGGCGTTTTTCCTTCCTCACCTGCATACAATAAATTTGAGCCGGCAAGTACGGCACGTAACTTTTCGTTCTCCGTAACCGAGTCTATATATTTTTTGGCCGGTAAGGTAAAAAGTTCAGTGTCCTCATGATAGGGTTTGCCAAGTCTTAGATTGTAAAGGGGAAAACGGCTGCAGGTTTCCTGAAGTTTTTTGCAATAGGTACTAATTGCTTCTTTTTCCTCCGGAAATTCCTTAACGAGCTTGTCTTCAAAATTTTTGTAACCCTGGGCATGCGGATATTCCTTTTCGTCACCATCAAAAGTAATCAGGTCAAAGCCGTCTTCATCCAGTCTTGTAAGGGTTAAGCCGTCCAAAATATCAAGATACTCAAAGTAACGGTAAAGGTTCTGGCCTTTTTCAAGCCCTCCTAAATAATGAACGCCCGTATCAAAAATGGCCCGGTCGCGAACAAAGGTCTGTAGGTTGCCTCCGTATTGGTTGTTCTTTTCCAGAACACAGACACTTTTGCCCTCGCGTGCCATAATAATAGCAGAAACGAGACCGCCCATGCCACTACCAACTATCACAACGTCATAATGTTCTTTCATTGACCCTTTGTCTTTTTTAGTAGCCTAAAGTTATCATTTTGTTCGCTAGTAATGAAACCTAACGTTTCTAGTGGCTCCACTTCAATTTCCCGCGCATTTTTTAATAGAATCAATGTAGTGAAATTGTTGTTTAGATGTTCCGCAAGCTGCTCCATTTCTAATTGAACGTCCAGAATAAGCACATCGGCAATTATGGTAAGCGCTTCTTCTGGACTTTGGGCAATATTAATTTTGCTGTAGTGTCGGGTTAAGAAATTATGTTGGAGCAAAGAAGTGGCTTCTTGATCCTTAAGGTGTACTGTTATTTTTCTGTCTATGGAATCTAGGGCAAGGAGCATATCTAACTGACCAAAATCCTGTGACAGATGTACGATTCTACTTTTTAAGTCAATTTTTTTCAGAAGGGAGTAGTAAGTCTCTTTATGGTTTTCTAGATCTTGTTCAACCGCTTTATATATTTGGTCGCCTTTATACCTGTAATTTTCCAACAGCGTTTTCGTCCAGTAATCTTCATCTTCAATTTCGTTCCTAAGCCTTCTGAATTCGCTTCTAAAATAGGCGCCCAACTGCTTGGCGCGCTCACTGTAGTTTTTTCCGTATTGGGTGTCATGTGCCTTGATTCTTGGTAGCAGCTCAATGGTTATGCTACCATCTCGGATAATAAAACTGCCCTTGGGCAATACTTCGGAATTTCCGTGAATGAGCACCGGAAGAATGTCCAACTCAAATTGCTGTGCCAAATAGAAAGCTCCTTTGTGAAATCGCTTTATTTTATTGGTGGAAGATCTAGTGCCCTCCGGAAAAGCAATAATACTAAACCCTTGGGCCACTTTTTCTTTTAAAAAAGCTTCACCGTTTTCTATGCCCCCAGAAACGGGGTAAGCTCCCGCTAGTTTTGCCGCACTACCAAAAACGGGAGAATTATAGACCCAGTCATTAACCATGAATATAATCTTTGGATGTAGCATGCCAATGGCCAGGATATCCAAAAAGCTGGTATGGTTGGCAATAATCATTACGGGTTTTTCAAAAGTTTCGTTAAGCGGATTTCTTATTTCCTTGGATACAAAAGGGTTGGTGTACAGTACGGAACCCATTAATTTGGAAACTGCTTTATGAAAGCCCCGGTTTTGTTTCGTACGGCTTTCCGGTGATAGTTTAAGTTTTAACCATCCGTATATGGAGTATAAAAATCCGCCTGTTCCAAAATACCCGAACGATAACACTGAATGTATAAAGTACCGTACCGAAATGGGGCGTTTATCCGCACTGCCAATAAATAACCTAAACAATAAGGGCTGCACGGTAAAGGCCACGAATGCCGCAGATAGAATACCAATTAATGATACCGTTGAAATGGTATAGAGAACGGGATGTTTCGCAAAAATTAAAACCCCGACCCCTGCAATTGTAGTAATCACCGACAGTAAAATAGAGGTCTTATGGGTATGCAATACGGTTTCACCTGTCCTATATTCCGTGAGTAAACCGTTAGTGATAAATATGCTATAATCAACCCCAAGCCCAAAAATAAAGCTACAGATGATGATATTAAAAATATTGAATTCAATGTGAAAAAGGCCCATTATACCCACGGTTAAAAACCAAGTGAGAAAAATAGGGATACTCGTTACTACGGTTAGCGATAGGCTGCGGTAAAATAGCAAAAGGATAAGCAGTACTACAATAAGTGAGTACCCGATTAGGCTGTTAAAATCGTTTTTTAGGTTGCCCAAAAATGTCTCGTTTACTTGCTGGCGGTCTATGAGAAGTGTGTTGGGTAAATTTTCGAACTTTTTGCGCAGTGCACCAATATGGTCATCATCTACCTTTACTAACGAGGTAATGGTGGTGCCGTTATCATCATGAACGATGTAATCGTCAAGAGAAAAAGATTTTATGGGTTCAAAATCGGTTACCTCCATCGGCTTAAAATCCGAATGTAATAAATCATAGAATTTGGAGAACGTAGTGGGTTTGAACCCAAACTGGGCACTGTTCTCAATTAGATTTTCTTTAGTAGTGTTAATTTTGTCCGGACTCCAAAATTGTTTCCATATCCTAATTTTTTCTTCCTGTGTTTTCTTGGAACGAATGAGTCCGCCAACCGAACTAAAACTCAATATGGACTTATTTTTTTCCAAGGTTTTAAGTGCGTCGTAAAGCGAGTCGTTTTGCGCTAAGACCGTTTGGGTATTATTGCCGTAAGTAGAAATGTAGATAGATTTTGAACTGATGTCAGTTAAAATTTCCAATCGTTTTCTAGCATCGCTTAGTACTTCGGTTTCATAGTTTAGCTTGGCAATGTCCTTGTTAAAAACAACTTTGTTATAAGTGAAAATACTAATGACCGAAAATAATACCAGTACAATAATGGCCCATTTGGATCGGTGAAAATCGAAAGCCGCCACACGGTCTAAAATGGTCTTTCTTGAACTTACCGCTTTACTGGCAGAGTAAACCTGGGGAATGAACAACAGGGCAAAAACCGAAGCGCCAAGTACACTTACCGCTGCAAAAATACCAAGGTCCTGCAAAGCTTGCGACTCTAAGAAGAGAAGGCATAGAAATGCGGAAGCCGTTGTAAGGCTGCTCATAAGAATAGAAGGTGCCACCTCTTTGTAAAGGCTTTCCGCACCATTCCCGTTACGGATGTGGGTAAGGATATGCAACGCATAATCTAAAGTGACTCCCAGTAGCACCGAGCCTATACCCAAGGATATGGCTGAAATTTTCTCACGTAGTATACAGAGAAAGGCAATGGATAATAGGGCACCAATAAGCGTAGGTAAAAATAGGATAAAGGGTAATGCCAACTTACGGTAGAACAACATTAAAATTATAATGAGCAAGGTCATGGCAATGCTTACCGTAAATTGAATATCGCTACGAATCTGTTTGGCATTGGCCACGGCAACAAGGGCCGCACCGTAATATTCACTGTGTACTTTTGTGGAGTATGCCTTATTCAGTTGCTCTTGTAAGTCATAAAGTGCGTTTGAAAAAGGTAGATTTTTATCCGTCTCGTTAGAACCAAAAGCAGGGGTGAGGAAAAGCAGGATGTTTTTTTCCTCTTTATCCAGAAGAAACCCGTTCTTTAATTTAAAATCGTCTCCAACGCCTAGTTCTTGGAGCCTTTTAAGGGCAATAAAAGATAGCCGCAAAGGATCTTTGATGATGGTTTTTTTGGCTACAATACCGGATGGTGAAATCAGGGTACGGTAATTTTCGGCGGTTACTGTGGCAATACTATCGGGCTCAATTTTATTTGAAATGCTCGGGTAGTCTTCAGTTTCTAAAAAGAGTGGGAGGTTATTGTAAACTAAATCCAGTGTCTTGGGAACATCATCGGAATTTACCCGGCCTTGTACACCTTTTATAAAGTTGGCTTGGTTCTTTTCCAAACTGTCCAGTATGGCCTTCGCATATTTGGTGAGGTCGTCAACAGTACCTTTTTCTTCTTTTTGTATGTTGATGATAATCTTGTCCGTAAATGTTATGGACTTTAAAACTTTTTGTACCCGCTGGGCTTCTTCATTGGCGGGAATAAGAGAGGTAATATCATCTTCAAATTGAATCTTGGATACAATAAGGGAGAGCCCAATTAGAACCAATAAGAGTACCGCAGTGGAAAGGAGCCGTTTGCGGGCAATGAACTTATATGCTTTAAAGAAGAAATTACCCATTGTCTACCACCATTTTTTTCTTTCCCAAGAATAGAATTGTAAAGTAACCTACAATTCCAAAAAATAGAGCAGATAGGATAGCCAGGGCAAAACTGCCGATTAAATAGGTTTTCAAATTTTGAAGCATTCCAAAGTTTTCGGTCATGTTCTCTATTGAAAAAGAAACCTCTTCGCCGGTAATCAATACGCCTATTTTTACACTAAAATAGATAATAAAAGGGATTAAAGGAGGAAGACTAACGTTAGAAAATGCAAAGGTAATTGCTTTGTTCAGGCCAAATAGCGCTGCCAAAGCAAAAACGAGAATGGTCTGAAAACCCCAAAACGGAGCAATGCCCAAAAATACGCCCAAGGCTATGGAAAGCGCTTTGGTCTTAGGAGGGTCGTCACTACGCAGCAGGTCTTCTAAAAGGAATTTTTTAAATCCTTTTTTTTTTATTTTCCGAAGGAAATTTCGGGGTTTGATGTATAAAATGGCTACAATTACCAACCAAGTGTTTAGGATGCTTATGCGTGTAAAATCTGGTACGGTCCTAAAGTGGGACACCCTTTCCGTTTCATCGTACAAGATACGCACCGGAACATTTTTAACCAATGTTCCATCCCATGCCAACCGAACGATAACTTCAATTTCAAATTCAAATTTTGGGGTGTAAAACTTTAAATCCTTTAGCTGTTTTAAAGGGTATAGACGGTAACCGCATTGGGTATCCTGAAGTTTGGTGCCAGTTTCGAACCAAAACCAAAAATTGGAAAATTTATTACCAAAACTACTTTTGCCCGGCACATCTTCTTGCTGCATGTTTCGTGAACCAATGTACAATACATTGGGTGTTTCCTCTTTTTGCAGTTCATCTAAGAAAACAGATAGGTCTTCAGGAAAATGCTGACCATCCGAATCTATGGTTATTGCATAATCATATCTTTGGGTAATTGCGGCTTTGAAACCCACTTGAAGCGCGTTTCCTTTACCTTTGTTTTCCGGCAAATGAATTTGTTCAAGGGTAGGGTACTCTTTTAAAATTTCAGCTGTGTTGTCCGTCGCGCCGTCATTAACGATGATAATGGAGTGGGTGCGTTCTAAAATACCATCAAGCACCCGTCTTAAGGTTCCACCGTTATTGTATGTGGGTACCAATACGCAGCAATTAAGTTGCTGCATAGTATTTTGGAGTGTTGGGGTAGGGGTTGACACGAGCAATTTTTTTCAAAGGGTTCAGAAGACCGGTTCTGAATTTTCTACAAAGATACGTATTACGAACCTTGTAGCAATTGTCTTTCCGATTCGCTAAAAATCTCGGATTTGGAGATATATCCTTTAACGAAATCCTTGCTGTTTTTATTGGAAACGGAGTTAAAATTATCCAATATAAATTGCTTGTCTTCTTCAATGTTTTTAGTGTAGCCCGTAATCTTGGGTACATTCTCTTGTACGCTTAAACGAATGCACCGTATTTCTACATTTTTAGGCTTTGCCTCCAGAGCATATTCCAAAAGCTCCGCCCCTTCTTTAAAGTAGTTTTTCTTTTCTTTTATTCCTTTGGCGTACTTGGCCATCATAGTGGTGACCGCTCCCTTATAAGCTACGAGCGTTTTGTCATCTGTCTTGGAGACGGACATTAGTTCTTCATGGAGGGTTTTTGTGGCCGCTTCACTATCCGCTGCCTCAATATAAGCCGTTCTAACTTTTGGCAAGTCTACTGGGCGTGCCATGGACAAAGCGGATACTATAAACAGAAAAACGAGCTTTAAATTCATAATGTCTAGGTTAGAACATTAAAAGTAGCACTAAGCTTTAGCGCCAATGTTTCTTCAAAGGAAGTGGTGTTTTTAACTTTTACCGTTTCATCATCCTCGGCAATGGTTAATGTAAGCTCAATAACATCATTTTTTTCGGGATTGATGATTGCCATAAACTTAATGTTTGACGCAACAGAGAGAAATAATTTTTTCCCAGTGGCCTTTTCGGTCAGCTCCTTGATAATCTGAATCATGCAAACTCCGGGCATTACGGGGTTTCCTGGAAAATGGCCTTTAAAGACCTCATGTGCGGCGTTCAGTTTAACCGTAGCCTGTACCGTTTGGTCTTCTTGTTTAAAATTTTCTACGGTGTATAAACCTTCGATCAACATGTGTTTATAGTTTAAATTTATATGCGGCACCTATCTGGAATACACCGTTAAGGTTACTTCCCGCTTCTTCGTATAGGTCATCTTCCCCAAAGAAATCAACGCTTATAGTACCCTGCTTGTAGCGTGCTTCAAGAATCAATCCAAAATCGAACTCATAACCTATTCCTCCAAAAACGGAGACGTCTACAGGTGAAATTTCATCATCACCGTTAAAGTTGGTCAAATTAACAAAATTGTTTTCAAAGTTGATATCCACACCTAGGCCAACTATAAAATGAATGCCACTATTTGGGCTCACAAAGAATTTATTGGGCAACCCAATGGAGATGTAATTGATGTTAACGTCTCCATATTGGTCGGAGTTGGATTTTCCGCCTTGATTGGAATACAATAGTTCTGGTTGTAGGGAGTAATAGTCAGAAAATGGAATGTCTACAAATGCTCCTACATAAATTCCGGATTTTATGTCTAGGGTGGTGTTGCTAATGTTGGAATTGTTCAATCCTAATTTTATTCCTGGGCGGGTCTGCGCGACTGCCGTTCCCGACAAGCCCAGAACCATTAGGGCAAAGAGTAGTTGTATTGTTTTCATTTCAACGCTTTTAATGCAATATGAAGTTTAAAATTATGGTGGGCTATTTCAATTTCTTTTGCAAATTGCTCTTCTATACGGGTGAATTTGAATTCTACTTTTTCTTTGTTTCGGTCTACGCGGGCAATTTTATGTAGTTGCCCATTGTTGTAATAAAAATAATGTTTTTTAGAGAGGATGTCCGTTTGTAAGACCGTATCCTGAGCTAGTTTAAAACTATTCTTTACCCTGGATTTCTCTTGTATCAAGGCTTTAAAATCCCTTTTTAATATATTAAGGAGTACTTTCTTGTCCAATTCCTTTAGAACCCGATTTACCTTAAAATCATTCCCTTTAAAAGTGAAATCAAAAATGGTATTCCCTATTTCTGTGGTAAATGCAATGCGGTGGTGTCTCTCACCTAGCTTTTTCACAATGAACAGGCCACCAAAGGATTTGTTGAAAGCATCTATTTTAGCCTTGTAAACATAGTCTTTTTGGGTGTTGGAAAAAAAAGGGTTCGTAGTTTTTTCCTGAAAATCGTTAGCAGGCTCAAATCCTTTTTGAGAGGGATAAGAAGCACAACTTACTAGAAGAAAGAGGCAAAAACTACTG
Organism: Zobellia sp. 1_MG-2023; assembly: GCF_030549125.1. Lineage (NCBI taxonomy): Bacteria > Pseudomonadati > Bacteroidota > Flavobacteriia > Flavobacteriales > Flavobacteriaceae > Zobellia > Zobellia sp. 1_MG-2023. The sequence goes on from NZ_JAUOSY010000002.1 coordinate 17,458, forward strand.
AGTAAAAACCGCATCGGACACGTTTTTGTTCACGACGCGATCTGAAAATTTAATGTGCGTATAATCGTCGGAAGGTTCAATCATCTTTACCTCGGTAACATCGCCTTGGGCGTTAAACGAAAGGTGAAAAGCCTTTATAAATTTGGAGAACTGCTCATCTTTAGGGAGAAAGTAAACTAAGCTAGAATCGTTTATTTTAAAATATTTTATGTTGAATTCATCATCATTGAACATATCCCCGCGAATACTGGCGGTAATAAGTTGGTTCAATTGTTTGAATATCTTGTTGGAGCCCACATCCATATTACTTTTATTACCGTCATCGTTAATGAACAGTGTTTCATTTTTGAAGAGAACGGAATAGGCAAAAGGCTTAGTGTATTCCCACTTTACCAAATTGGGCACTTTAAAAGCCAACTTGCCCTGGGAGACGATATCATCCGAAAGGAAATCTAAATGCTTGTATTGCGTAAAATCGCTCAATACCGTGGTTGTGGCGTTTGCCCTGGTCTTTACCTTGACCTTTAAAGCCGTAGCTTCCGCAGGGGTCATTTCTTTTTGGGCCACAGCGGATAAGGATATAAAAAATAAAAGAAAAAGTATCTTATGCATACGCTTCGATTTCTAGTAAACGGTCAACAGTGACCGAACTCAGATTTTTCTCTCGCAAAAATAACAATAACTGTTCCAAAACACGTATTGTTTTTTCGCTAGTGTCGTGAAGCAGTATAATATCACCTTTTGAAACCTTTTTCGTAATGCGTTCTAATATAGTTTTTTCGGACCTAGATGTGGTGTCCAACGAACGTACGTTCCATCCAATGGCCTCTATGTTTAGTTGGTTAACGGCTTTTGCAATCTGTGGATTGGTTACCCCAAAAGCTGGGCGGTAGAGTGTCATCTCTTTTCCGGTTAATGTGTGGACTGCTTTTTTTGTTCTAGTAAGTTCGTTCATTACTTTATCCAACGAAAAAAAACCGAAGGTATTGGTATGCGAGTAGGTATGGTTACCAATAGTATGCCCTTGGGCAATGATTTTTTTTAGGATTTCCGGGTGTTTTTCAATCTGTTCGCCTATGCAGAAAAAAGTTGCTTTAGCATTATATTTTTCAAGTAAATCAAGAACTTTTGGGGTGAATTCCCTATTGGGTCCGTCATCAAAAGTTATAGAAATCCAATTGTTGTTAAGGGCTTTGTTGGAGTGTAAGGCGTGTAAATGGTAGTTCCATTGGATAAAAAAAGAGCCAAATACGGTTATGGCGAACCAAACGAACAGTAATAAAAGAATAGTGTGCCAAGGTGCATGACCAAAAAAATAAAGTGTTCCCAGTAGAAACAAAAGAGCAATGGCGGCGGTATTTACCCTATTCCGCTTTAGCATTTTTGGATTAAGGTGAGGCTATGGTTTTCTCCTCGGTATTGGTTGTACACCAAGATGGTCTGTAGTTTAGCAGGCTTAATAGAATTTAGTTGAATACTGTCCGGAACGGTCTGGGTCTTTAAAATTTTATTGGCCAACCAAAAGGCAAACCCCGTTGCGGTATCATATTCTCCTGAAAGATGCTTGTAATAAGCTTGCGGTGTGTTTGTTAAAAGGGAGTTGCTAAGTTGCTCATAATAATGGTCATAATTAGCATCACCATTGTTACCAAGAATAACCACGTCTATATCCTTAACGGTCATTTTGTTGCTTTCAAGAAAAGCAATGATTTTTGACTCTACTTGTTCTTTGGCAAGTGTATTGAAAGTTTTTACAGCAAGTAATTCTGCATAGCAGGAGTTTGATTTTTCCTTGGAGAGCACAAAAAAGTGAGACCCTTCGCCCATGACCATACCTTCAGTATTGGATTGCAAAAGGTCTTTTGAGGCAACAGGTTCTTTTTTAATATGCCCGATTAGACGGTGCGTTGTTACGTGATGTTCTACCAATTCATCTACTCCTCCAACTAAAACCGTATCGGCCTCATTGTTCTGAAGCATCATTTTTGCATCTATAAGCGAAGACTCAAAAGAAACAGCCGAATGTACAAAAGTGAAATTATGTCCCTTACAGCCCAATCCTAGTGCAATTTGCCCGGCTACGGTATTGTGGGAAGACTGTATAAAGCGGGTAGGGGTCAAAAATTGTTCGTCGTTCTTTATGATGTCGCTAACGAAACGTTCCGAGTCTCCAATGCAACCTAGACCGGTACCAACAATAATGGCATCCACATTTTCTATTCCCGCCTCGGTAAGGGCGTTTTTAGAGCTTACAGTACTCATTTTAATACCACGGGCCATGCGTCGCGCCGCTGCCGGTGGAATGTATTCTTTGTAATTAGGGTTTATTACGTGAACCACGGAGTCCGTATACTCGGTTATTTCGTTAAGAAACTCGCTGTTGTCAAAAGTTTTCTGTGCCGAAACGGAACCTACGCTATTTATATATACTGGTTTCATTGCGCTTCTTTGGAAAAGATTAGAGTAGAACAGTTGCCGCCAAACCCGAAAGAATTGGAGAGTACATGGCGTAACTCTTTTTGTTTTACCGTGGTTTGCGGAAGCAAATTAAACTCCTTCATGGGAGTCTTGAAATTCAGGTTGGGATAAATTACATTGTTCTGCAATGCCAGAACAGAATATACGGCCTCTATACCACCCGCAACCGCCAATGTATGGCCTGTAAACGCTTTGGTGGAGCTGAATTCCGGTACTTGGTCTCCAAACATACGGAGCAATGCACGACCTTCGGAAAGGTCGTTGTTAGGGGTTGCGGTACCATGGGCGTTCACATAATCTATATCCGAAGGGTTTAGACCCGAAACTTTTAATGCTTTTTCCATGGCAAGAACCGCTCCATCCCCATTTTCGGAAGATGCAGTCTGGTGAAAGGCGTCATTAGCATTGCCATAACCCGTTACATAGCCCAACACTTTTTTATTGTCCCTTTTTACAATTTCGTCGGATTCTAAAACAAGATAGGCAGCGGCTTCACCAAGATTCAACCCTTTTCTTTCATTGTCAAAGGGGGTGTTATAGGTGTCGGATAAAATCATCAAGGTCTTAAATCCGTTTATGGTGAATTTACAAAGGCTATCCGTACCACCCACCACTACACGGTCTAACTGTCCTGATTTTATCATACGCGCGCCTAGCATAATAGCATTTGCAGCAGAGGAACAAGCGGTACTTATGGTGGAAACAAAACTTTCCGTTAACCCTAAATGGTCTGCAAGTTTTTGGGTAGAATCCCCAGCGTGGAGTCCGTTAATATGACCCCAATGCTCATCGCTCTCAAGGTATTCAAAATAATACTTTTCGGATTGGTCCATACCACCCACGGTGGTCCCGGAAATAAGTCCGGTTTCGCAATCATTTATATCGGTAATTCCAGCTTGGTTTAGGGCTTCATCGGCAGCAAGCATAGCCAGAAGAGCAGTTCTTGATACCGCTATTTCTTTGCCAATACCAAGTTTTTGCTTTAATTGGTCATTGGTCATTTCAATCTCCCCGACCATAATATCGTTCTTATGAACGGTATCTACTTTAGAAATTCTTGAAATACCAATTTTACCGGAAACCAGCGCATCGTAGTTTTCTTGCACATTGTTTCCAATGGCAGAAATAGCGCCCATGCCGGTAATTGCTATGCCCTTGCACATATTAATTTGAATGTATTAATAGATATGGAATAAAAATACGAATCTTAGGCTTAAGTGCTATAGTTGTATACGGCTAACCGTGTAGTACAACCGTGTGCTTGGCAACTTAAAAGACGATAGAACCTTTAGTTGGTTCGGTTAGCAGCTATATAAGCGGCCATTGTATCTATAGATTCAAAGATTTTACGGCCCTCTTTTGGATCTGCCAATCTAATACCGTAATCTTTGTCCAACATTACAATTAGCTCTAGCGCATCAATTGAATCAAGACCAAGACCTTCACCAAAAAGTGGGTCGTCGTTTGCGATTTCGTCAACGGAAACATCCTCCAAATTTAATTGTTCGATGATTTTTTCCTTCAATTCTTGTTTAAGTTCGCTCATTTTGTTCTGTATAATTTGGTAAGTTCTCCTGTATTATGGGGCAACACACCTTTTTTAGCGATAACGTATAAAAACGCATCATATTTTCCTTTGTCATAATCAACCCAGCCACATAAAACCTCTTTGGCTTTGCCTGATATCAGCAAATCATTGGCATAATCTGACAATAAATAGGGGTTAAACTCGGCAAATATAAAGAAACTATTTTCAGAATACAGTTTGTGGCGAATGCTAATTTCACCCATACAGATATTCGGAAGTGTGTAAACAAACACAGCGGGACTAGCAAATGCTCCGGATTCGTTACTGATGGCAGCTTGGTGCTTACGGTCAGTATCCAAACTTGAGGCTTTGTTTGAAAGGACAAGGGCGGTATTTTGTTCGCTGGTGTCCCGTAAAAGTACCTCGGCTCCCATAAATGCCAGTTTGCTGAGGTTGTCCATTTTAAAAAACTTTGAATAATCGGTTTTAAAGTGTTTGTATGCTGATTTTATAAAAGCCGGAAATTCTTCGGAATCATCGGAAAAGAGAATCTCTCCGTTCTTTGAGACTTTACCGTTTCTAATATGGCAGTATGATTTTATGTGATATTCAGGACTGCTCATGAATTAACTTTTTTAAAAATTGCCGCTGTATTACAACCCCCAAAACCGGAAGCGGTCTTTAGGAAAATATGATTTTCTTTTGGTGTGGTCTTGGTAATAATATTCAATGGTTGCGATACACCTAGTTCTTGGAATCCCGGCGAAGCAAAAAGGGTATTCGTATGTAAGGAGTGCATCCCGATGATGGTTTCCAATAGTCCGGAAGCCCCAAGCGTATGTCCAAAATAACCTTTTAAACTGTTTAAAGGTGTTTTTTGTAAGTTGGCCCTGTTGAAGGCAATGGCTTCCATTTCATCATTGTACATGGTAGCCGTACCATGAGCCGAGATGTAATCTATAGCGTCTGCATCTACTTTTGCTTGTTCCATTGCAGAAACAATACTTCGGTATAATCCTTCCCCAGTCCTTGATGGACCCGAAATGTGGTTGGCATCGTTACAGGAGGCCTCGCCAATAATTTGCACAGATTCGTCTACAAGATAGGCTTTGTCCTTGGTAATAAGTATACTACAGCCTACCTCTCCAATATTAATACCTGCGCGAGTTTTACAATAGGGTCTGCAGGGAGATTCACTTAAGGCTTGAAACGAGTTAAAGCCGGTTAAAATAAATTTACTTACCAAATCCCCGGCAACTACAAACAAGTGGTCATAGCGTTCTTGGTGTATCAGTCTTTTGGCTACGGCCAAGGCTAAAACTCCGGACACACAAGCGTTGGATAGCACTATGGCTTCGTTTTTAAACCCGAAAAAAGTTTCTAATTTTTTTCCTAGCTCACCAAGATATGCCCGGTTTTCGTCAAACGGACTATCCGCATCCAAGACATCTATATTTCCTTTTGTGGTGGAAACGATTAAACCTACACGTTCCGTAAGTTCTATGCCCGATTTCTTAAGCGTATCCGCCAAGGAAACCAGAAGTATTTGCTCAAGTCTCGTGTGAGCTTCCTTAGAATCTAATTTTTGAAATTCGCTTTCTAGGTTTTCCTGATGGATTAGAGAGGAGTAAAACGGATTTGGCAGAACTTTGGAATCATCTACCAATGTAAGTCCGGTTACCTCATTTTTAATGCTATCTACCGCAGAAGCACTATCAAAGCCATATGCGGAAACAATGTTGTTATGTGACAGGTAAACGTTATTCATCTAAAAGGCCTACTTTTTTCTTCCAATCCGCAAAAAACTTTGGGATTACCAAGGATAATTCGCCCCCCAATTCAACAAAAACCTGAACCGTTTCTCCAGTGCAAACAACTGCCCCTTTAGGATTATAGATTTCATATTTAAAAATCATCTTTGCCGCTTGAGAGTCTACATAAGTTGTTTTTATGGTTGCAACATCTCCATAGCTTAATGGAAGCTTATGTTCACAGGAAGACTTTACGATAGGGGTTGAAAAGTTATGGTCTTTTTGGTCTAGGTACGAAATACCGTGGTGCCTACCAAAGGCCTCCCGACCATCTTCAAAATACTGAATATAATTGCCGTGCCAGACAATACCTAGAGGGTCCGTTTCTGCAAACCGTACACGGACTTCACTCGTGAAACTAATTTCTTTTTTGGTGTTAGACGGCATTTTTTCTTTCGTTATAAATTATGGCGATGAGCGTGGTGACCACAAAAAATATGAGTAACAGGGATATTTCGGGTATAATCTCACTAAAAGTCGCGTTGCGCAAAAATACATCATAAAATGCACTTAGCCCCCAATTCATTGGAGATAGGCTAGAGAGTACTTGCATGAATTTTGGCATGGCAAAAACAGGAACCCAAACCCCGCCAATTGCGGCCAAAATCACAACAAAAGTGGCTCCAAATGGTGCGGATTGTTCCTGTGTCTTGGCAACGGTACCCAATAAGAGGCCAAGGCCAACCGCAGCTAGACCGGCAAAAAAAGCAACTACGAACAATAGGGGCAATCTGCCGGAAACATCTAGTTTAGGTAAACCGATGAGAGGGAAAAGAAAAATTCCCAATGCCAACATAAGAGCAAATTGAACTAATGATACACCTAGGAAAACAATAGTTTTACCGCCTAATACGGTAGCGTAGGAAACAGGGTTGGTTCGTAATCGTACAAATGTGCCCTGATTCTTTTCCTTCACCATATTAATGGCCAATGGCAGAATTATAAAAAATATGGCAAAGAGGGTCCAGGCAGGAATATTATGTTGTGTAGAGTTAGGTATTAGTGCTTCTTTGTGCTTACTAGGTACAATTTCCGTAAAAGTGATGAATTTTTCGGTTTCAAAAATAGCTTCTGAGGGGTCGTCCGTTAATTGCTCTTGAAAGGCTCTGTAGATGGTTTCGGTTTCTATTTTAGAAATCATCTTATCAATATTACTTCGCACGGAACTTTTGAACGATTGCTGCGTTGCAGGGTCAAAATACAGTTTCACCTCTTTGGGTTCCAATTTGGACTTTACTTCGGGAATGTTTTCTTCGCCATCACTGAACTTAGCTAAGATGCCATCTACGTTCTCGTTAATTTTAATGTCTAGTTGAGAGGATAAGTCTTTTGGTATTACAATAGCCAATTGATAATCGCCCTTTAAGACTTGTTGTTTGGCTTCCTCATCCGTAGCGGCCATATCTACTTGAAACAATTTGGAATCGGCCAGGCTTTTTAAAATATCTTCGGATACTTTTCCTTTGTCCATATCTACCAAAAGAATAGGTAGTTTGGTCTCTTTTATACTTTTGAATGAATTGTCCTGAATTGTGGTAATGACAATGACCAATAGCAAGGGCATAAGAAATAGTACGGCCAACCCACCAATATCTCGGGTAATGAGTAAAAACTCTTTGTATGTAGAGGCCCAAAGTTTATGCATGGTCACGTAAAGCTTTACCGGTTTTGGCCAAGAATACTTCTTCTAGATGTGCTGCATTTTCTTCTTGGGCTATAAGTTCTTTAGGTGTGCCAATGCACACCAGTGTGCCGTGGTCAATAATACCTACGCGGGTGCAAAATTGTTCGGCCTCGTTCAAGTGATGTGAAGTGTAAATAATGGTAGTACCCGCACTGTTCAATTCCTTTAGGTAAGCCATAATAACGTTCTTAGACTGTACGTCCACACCAACGGTAGGTTCATCTAAAAATAGAACTTTTGGATTGTGTAAGATGCTGGATATTAGGTTTATGCGGCGTTTCATCCCTCCGGAAAAACTTTTAATTTTTTTATGGGCGAATTTTGATAGTCCCATGGTCTCAAGATGGGCATGGATGTCGTTTTTTAAAGACTGACCTTTAAGTCCGTACATGCTTCCAAAATAGACGAGGTTCTCATAGGCCGTTAATGACGGATAGAGAGCATATTCCTGAGGAACAATGCCTATTATTTGTTTTAGTTTGTTTTTATGGTCTTTGTAATTCAGCCCGTCTATAGTAAAGTGTCCTGAAGTAGGTTTTAGTAGAGAGCTAAGCATTGATATGAGAGTGGTCTTCCCAGCACCATTTGGACCTAAGAGGCCAAAAATCTCACCTTCGGTTATGGTTAAATCCAAATCACGGACGGAAAAATCGTCGGCCCCTTTATATATCTTAGAAAGCTGGTTGATTTGGATCATGACATCAAAACTAATCGAAATTAACAAGATAAACCACGGTTTGTCTTATTAAAGACGATAAGGTTAAAAAGAGGGTTTTAAATGGCCTTTTTAAGTTTTTTGAAAAATTCCGCTTCGCTATTGGCAATAGCTTCAAGTTCATCGGCCACCTTGTTGTAGGCATCATTTTCGGGGCTACGGTTTTTGTAGATACGTGAGGCATTCAATGCAAAGTCTCGCCAGTCATCTCCAATTTTGGTCATTTCCTTTGAGAGTTCGTTTAGTTTTTCGTTGTCTAGAACTTGGCTTGCCTCCTGTAGAAAAGCGGCATAGATATAACGGAAACCTCCGCCACCTGTGCCTATTTCTTCTTGCATACGTACAATCTGTCCTAAATAATGATTAGCCACTTTAGCACCTTTTTTCTTGGGCCATTTACGAATAAGCTTGGAAATGGTCTTAATGCCGTTTGTTCCTACAATAGGAAAAGGGGCGGTCATTTCGCGACAGGTCTGTTTAATACCCTTTATAATCGCACTTTTCAATTCTAATTTTTCTGGAAATGAGGTTGGGTAATAGATATGGCCTTTAGGGGCGAATGCGCCTTTGGCAAAGCGTACTTTTTCAAGCTGTTTTTCGGTTAGGGTGGTAACCTGTTCCATAACCGGGTCACTGATCAAATAGTTACCCTCTTCCTTGCCATAGACCACTAGGTTATGTGCGTTAAAGTGAAAGCGGTATTCATCCGGAAAGTACAGAAGGTTGTAAACACCCACTTGTAGGCCTACGGGGTTGTTCTTGGACAGATTTTCATCCAGGCGTGATTTTGCCGCTTCCGGATTGCTGAATTTTTCCCGTTTTATTTTGATACCTACTCTTTTGGCGAACCGGTTAAAAATAAAACCTGGCATAGCCCTATAGGTAACTACCGGAGCATGGTTTACTTTTAAAAAGGGAATATAACAGAACAAAAGGCCGGAACCTATACCGAAGACCATAGGTTCGCTTACCTCAAAGCCGTTGTGGCGCATTAGGTTACTTACCACACCGTTTTCGCAGTGTGCCGATTGTTTGTGGGTAAATTCTATTTGCATGCGGATGTTTAAGAAATGTGTTTCAATTCTTCAATACTGATTTCGAAAATATCAGCATATTTTTGAAGCGTTTTTTGGTTAAGTTTTTGAAAAACCTTTGGTTTAAAATGTCGCTTTACGCGCCATTGCCAAAGTCCAACATAGCTAGATAGAATGGGGAGGTCCATTTTGTGTAGCTCCATATAATATTCAATGGGGCTGGTCTCATTGTTTTCTACCCGTTTCTTAGCCGCGGCTACTCGCTCTTCAATATCTTTTATGGCGTTGCTAAGAGCAATAGTCTTAGGGTCCCATCCGGAACTCAGTTCTGTAGTGTACTCGCCATTTTCATCAACGGCATAAGTGAGTTCTTTGGTTTGGGCAGAATCTAAAAGGCCTTTGTCCTGTGGTACTTCTTCTTTTTTCACTGGTCGTTATTTTGGGGGATTGTCACTATTTTTCCCTCTTAAACCTCATGGATCAAAAAGTTCAAAGTACAAGCTACGATTAATTCTTCATTTCTGAAAGTTTCAGAAGCTATGGTGCAGCTGCTAAAAGCTTCATTATCATATCTGGAAACGAGATTGCCTTTGGTTACAATGGTTTCGCCCACTTTAGGCAATGCGGTAATATGTACTTTTTTTACAGCACTTATATAGCCAATGACCTTACTTTGACTTCCGTCTTTATCATCATCGTCAAAAAAACTTTGACCAACAATGGCGGCGCAGGTTTGGGCCGCGTTTTCAATAAGTCCGGTTTCGGATAGGTATTCATTGGCGACAAAAATACAGGATTCTTCTATTTTAAAATGCGTTTCAACCGAAGTTTCGTCAAGAAAAGGCGTTACGCTTGCCATAAGCATAGGTTCTCTATGGGGCAGGAAATTCTTAATGTCTATGTTTACGCGTGCTTCCAAATTAGTTTGCCAGTGCGGTTTTCATTTCACTTGTAGCCAGTATAATTCCTTCGCAGGTTACAGTGGCGGATACCATGGTTATGCCCATAATATCATGAAGGATTTCTACCGTGGTTTCCAGTTCTTGGCCTACAAATGGCAAGGCATTAACGGTAGCTTTTTTTATGGCGCCTATATATCCCGTCGGAGCGGGTTTCTGGGCCAAATAGTATTTGTAACCGGTGTGCAATGCCACGGTCTGTGCCATATTTTCAATAAGGCCCGGGGCCATAAACCGGTTTTCAAAAACAAACAGATTGTCTTCTGGAACAATAAGCCCGGAAACAATTTTTTTTTCTGAATATTCAAGCAATTTGCCCACCATAATAAAAGGTGGTTTTTGCGGAATAAGGTTTTGTAGAAACTCTTTATCGGTAATGGTTTCTTTCAATACATTCATGCTAGCACACAGTTAGATAGGCGTAAGTGTATGAAAAACGAGCACTTTCCGGAACATGCAACAATATTCTATCACCCTTTTTTAGTTTACCCGAAGAAACCAGTTCTTCTAGCATAAGGTATATGGATGCCGCACCTACGTTACCCACATGTTCAAGATTTAAAAACCATTTATCCCAAGGCATTTCTACGCCTTGTTCCTTCATTTCGTCATAAAGTCCCTGTTTAAAAAAGTACGAAGAAATATGGGGGAGGTAATAGTCAACATCATTGGGGCCAATACCATGTTTTTCATAAACCATTTTTAGGCAATCCACACCTTTTTTTAAGATGTTTTCACCCAACAGTTTTACATCCTGCTTAATGGCAAAAACAGATTTTTTAGCCCAATCTTCCGGAGCAAATTCACTCCATGGTTTTAGTTCGCCGCTCTCAAGCTTCTCGCCACCGGCGTACATGCAGGTCTCCATTTCATAAGCGTATGAAAAACCTTCCATCCACTCAATTTTTATAGGCGTATCTCCTTTGGGTTCGTTTTCTACTAAGATGGCTCCTGATCCATCGGAAAGCATCCATCGTAAAAAATCTTTATCAAAGGCAATCATTGGGTTCTCTTCCAATTCCTTTAAATGCTCAATTTCTTCCTGGTAGAAATCTGCTTTGGTCCAAGTAGAAACTTTTTCTGAACCGGTACATACGGCATTGTTTACCTGCCCTGTTTTAATGGCCATATAGCCATATTTTAAGGCGTTCATGCCGGAACAGCAAACACCGGAGGCCGAATTTATTTCCATATTGCCGTTTTTCAATACACCGTGTACCATGGCCGCATGAGACGGTAAAAGTTGGTCTGGTGTAGAGGTTCCGCAGGAAAGAAGTTCTATGTTTTGCTTGCTGAAATCAGAATCGCAAAGTTCTTCTATTGCTGCCGCGGTAAGCTGGGCATTATTATGGGTTACATTGCCATCTTCGTCAATGGCATAGTACCTTTTCTTGATTTTGTTGTTACGTAGAATTATGCTCTTTGCCCTAGACTTTTGTCCGTCTATAAACCCTAATTTCTCTTCAATTTGGTCGTTTTCGACAGGTGAGTTGGGCAAAAATTTAGATATTTTGGTAATGTAAGCGTTTTTCATGTGTCAGTCTTACTCCTTATAGTCTACAGAGGCGTAATATTTGTTTTCCCTTTTGATTTTCCTATACATTGGGATATAAGTGAGCAAAAATACAATAAAAACTATAGGTGCGATTATCCAAATGGCAAATATCAGGTAATAGTTGAAGAAACGTAGCCATTTTTTACGGGCAGGGTCTCCTTGGTCTCCCTTCTTTTTAATAAGGTTGGCCCATTTGGAAAACAATATGTTTCCACGTTTGTCCATCTGAACCAGTAAGTTACTGATTATGGAAGCATCCAAACGATTCAATTTTTCTTGTAGGGAAGAAAAATCAGAATTTAAAAGAGCTTCGTTAATCGGATGGCCAAATTTATCTGCGGATGCAATGGTGTTGTCAGAAACTCCAGGTTTTGGAAAAATGCCCCAAAGGCGGTCCTTTTTGCCTTTGAGCATCCAATGCACAATAGTAATTACGCTAATATGATTGATGTTTTTGTCCACCAAGGCAATGTTTCCCACTAGTTTGGCATTTAATCCAATGAGCATTTTTTTCACCTTTTCCTGTGACATGGCCCACATATTGCGCACCCCAATTACGGTAATGACCGGGGTGTTGTTCAAAAGGGTTTTTGCCGCTTCTGATTTTAAAAAGGAATTTAAGGGTATGGAAGGGGATAGGTACCAGACTTGGTGCCCTAGAATTACCAAATCATACTTTTTGGAAAGCACCGAAGCATCAGGTTTATTAATGGGTGTAGGAATTTGAAGGAAAGATTCCGGAAAAACATCAAAGAACCGCTCTTTCTTCCATGGGAATTCGTAAGGTTCCTCAGGAATAATTTGGTGGTAGGTGATGTTTGTTGACTCTCGGTTTAGAGGAGATAATACAGAATCTATAATTGTACGTAATTGCCCTGTTTGGGAGTAGTATACAACAAGTACTTCTTTCATTTTCATAAGGTTATGGTACAGCAGTTAGAAACATAATGATTAATAGCTGCCTTAGGGATAGACCAAATATCCTATTTATTTGTCTTATCTCCCCAAAAATCAAAATAATTAAACCATTGTAGTGGATATTTTGTAATAATCCACTCTAGGTTTTCGGTATATTTTTCCAGTAGACCTTGGGCATCACCACGTTTTACTTCTGCAGTTCGTGCGTATAGGTGGTAATGTTTTTTGGATTCTTTCATCACGTAAACGAACAAAACCGGAACCTTTAATCTGGAAGCTAATAAATAAGGACCCATAGGAAATTTTGCCGTGGCTCCTAAGTATTGCTGTTCCAAGAATTTTGTACCCTCAATGTAGCGGTCTCCCGTAAAACATACCAACTCGCCGTTTGTTAGGGCCGTATGAATTTCAAAGATATGGGACATATCTTCTTTTATTAGAATAAGCTTGATGTTGGATTTTGAGGTAACACTTTCCATATAGGCCTTGATTTCTTCGTGCTCGCGATCCCATGTTACCAAGTTGATTGAAGAAAAGGCATTTATATCTTGGAGAAAATGTTGTGCAACTTCAAAATTACCAATATGGGCGCTTAATAGAATACCTCCTTTTTTCTGTTCTAGAAGACTTTCAATCTTTTCAATTCCGTCAAAATCATAGGTAAACCTGTCCCTTAAACCTGCGGATATGGCCGCCTTATCTATAATTGTCTGGCCAAAGACGTAATAGTTGCGGTAGACGTTAAAGAGACTTTTTAAAGTAGAATACCCAAGTCTTTTGTGAAAATAGTAGAATATAGCCTTAGTACTCGCTACAGAAAATATACAGTAATAAAAAACTACGAAATGAAGGAGTAGGTATGAAGCACCTAGCCCTAGTTTTTTGATAAAGAAAATATAAATTCTATATCCTAAAACAGTGCCTTTGGATTTTCCTTCCCATTCTGTTGCCATATTTGGGTTTTCTCAGGGGAGTATCAGTGAAGTTTACGCTCAATAAGGTCGTAAAAATTCTGTAGGGTAGTAACGTTTATAAAGTCTTCACCTACTAGCTTTACGCCAAAATTGCTTTCTACGGCCACTACTAAATCAACAAAATCTAAGCTGTCTAAACCTAGAGTATCTTTAAGATTAGCATCGGCAGCGATTTCTTCTTCTTCGACCTCAAACTCGTCGACAAGGAAATCATCTATTTTTTGAATAATAACTTCTTTGGTCATCACCATCTTTCGCTAGCATTTTTTTAATATCAAAGCGGAGTTTGTACCACCAAACCCGAATGAATTGGACAAAAATACGTCAATTTTTTTATTTAACGTTTCTTTAACTATGTTTAATTTTGCTGCATCTTCATCAATATTTTCTAGATTGATGTTGGGTGCAACAAACGAATTTTGCATCATAATCATGCTGTAAATAACCTCGCTTGCACCAGCCATCCAACATTCATGTCCGGTCATAGATTTTGTTGAGCTTACCGGTGGGTTGTGCTGGCCAAAAACTTCATAAATGGCTTTTGCTTCATTGGCATCGCCTACCGGGGTGGAAGTAGCATGTGCATTCACATAATCTATTACCGAGGCTTCTATATTGGCATCTTGCAGTGCATTTCGCATAGCACGCGAAGGTCCGTCTACATTTGGTGTAGAGATGTGTCCTCCATTTGAAGAGAACCCATATCCTATAACTTCCGCCAAGATAGGCGCTCCTCTCTTTACTGCGGAATCATAGCTTTCTAAAATTAAAGTTGCTCCACCACCACTAGGTACCAAACCGTTTCTGGCTTGGTCAAAAGGTCTTGAGGCTTTTGCCGGATCACCATCTGTAGTGGCAAAAACACCAAGGCCATCAAAACTGCCCATGGCCAGTTTATTTATTTCTTGTGCCCCACCCGTTATAATACAGTCCTGAAGACCACTTTTTATAAGGTGATAGCCCATACCAATAGAATGAGACCCACTAGCGCAAGCAGCACTAATAGTAAAGTTCACCCCTCTAAGCCTAAATATGGTAGAAAGGTTCATAGTTACGGTAGAGTTCATTGCCTTAAAAATAGCTCCGGACCCTACTAATGTGGTGTCTTTTTTTTCTCGTAATATATCGGTAGATTCTACAACAGATCTTGCGGTACTGTCATTACCGTAGATGACACCAACTTCATTTTCATCAAAAAAACTGTCTTCTATCTTGGCATTCTTTAGGGCTTCAATAGTAGCCATGTAGGCATACTGGCCTTCTTCACCAAGGCTAAGTCTTTGTCTTCTGGATAGTAATTTTTTCAGATTAGGTTCTTCAACCATTCCTGTGAGCCCAGAGCGATAACCGAAATCAAGTCGTTCTTGATCATTGACGATACCTGATTTACCTTCATACAGGGATGTTTTTACCTCGTCTAGGTTTTTGCCTATACAAGAATATATACCCATACCTGTGATTACTACTCTTTTCATTGCCCCTTCTGAAATTTAAGAATAAATACCGCCGTTGATATTAATAACTTCACCAGTAATATAACCCGATTTTTTTGAAGCTAAAAAAGATACCACATGTGCTACTTCTTCCGCTTCTCCAAACCTATTTGCCGGAATCATTCTCTTTAATTCCTTTTCGTCTAGGTCATTGGTCATATCCGTTCTGATAAAACCGGGTGCAACAGCATTTACTGTAACGTTTCTTTTGGCAATTTCTTGTGCAAGTGCTTTTGTTGCTCCAATAACTGCCCCTTTTGCGGCGGAGTAATTGGTTTGGCCGGGTGTGCCTTTAAGCCCTGAAACGGAAACCATATTAATAATCCGTCCGTATTTGTTGACCAAAAGCTTTTGGATAAGGGCGTTGGTAACATTAAAGAAACCATGAAGGCTGGTATCTATTACTTTGGACCAATCTTCATATTTCATCCACATGAACATGCCATCTTGTGTTATACCGGCATTGTTGACGATTACCTCTATAACATCGTTTTCATGTGCTTCTTGCCAAGCTTCCAAAGCGGCATTTACAGCTTTCGCATCGGTTACGTTAAAGGCCATAAGCTCACCTTTTCCGCCAGCTTCTTCTACCAATCTAAGTGTTTCGTCCGCAGCTGCTTTGTTGCTATTGTAATTTATAAGAATTTGGTAGTCCAAGTCTTTGGCCAGTTGTACACATACGGCACGTCCTATTCCTCTAGACCCTCCTGTTACCAATGCGTATTTTTTCTTTTCCGCTTTCTTTTCGTTCATCTAAGAATTGTAGATTTTATAACCCCTAAGGTTTTGGGTGTATGGTTTCCGTTCGCTAAGTCTTTGTTTAAAGCTAGTGAAATTAATAATTAAAAAAAGGAACCACCTTATTTGACGGATACAAACGGTTCTGCATTTTGAAACCACTTATCGGCCAACAAGTTGCCTTGTTCGTCAAAGTAGCCCCAACCTTTTTTTGATTTTACACGGGCAAGCCCATTTACAAAGCCTTTTTCCTCGGCACCTTTTAGAAAAGCAAAGTTTCCGGAAATACCATATTCCATTGGAATAATAACTTTACCGGTAGTGTCTATAAAGCCCCAATTCTTGTCTTTAACAGGAGCAAGGCCATTTTTAGAAAATACCTCTGCATCTCTAAATTGTGGTTCAATGACCATTTCTCCCTTTTCGTTAATGTATCCCCATTTTTTACCAATTGCAACGGGAGCCAAGCCGTTTGAAAAGGCTCTGGCCTTATCAAATGTAGGTTCCAGTACCCATTCTCCTTTACTATTTACAAAACCTGCTTTTTTCTCTCGGGAAGCATAGGTTAGTTTAGAGTCGCCATGAAAATTGTAAACCTTGGTAGCGTGGTCTATTGGGTTAAAGTTACCGTTGTGTATGATTCCAAAAGTCCCATCTTTTTTACCATAAACTCCGGCCTCTTTAAAAGTGTTACCTATTTCATCGTATTCAACGGGAATAACAACTTTTCCCGATATATCAATCATTCCCCATAGTTCTCCTTTACTTACTTTGGCATGGCCATTTCGGAATTTTTTTATGGCATCGTAAGTGGGTTCCAAAATTAGCTTTCCATTGGTTCCTAGAAGTCCAATTTTATCTCCTGAACGGAAAAGGGCAACTCCTTCTTCAAAGTCATAATATTTTTCGCTACTTGGTGTTTCAAGTTTTTTGCCATTGGTGTCAATATATCTCCATTGGTCATCCTTGAGAACTAAGGCATAGCCTGAATTGAACATTTTTACCCTATCATATTCAGGTTTAATGGCCCATTCCCCTTTGGTGTTTATGAATCCCCAGAAATCGTTTTCCATGGCAGCGGCCAATCCGTTTGAAAAGCTATCCGCTTTGTCAAATTTTGGTTGAATAACATAGGTTCCGGTTTTATCTATGAAACCAAATTTTCCATCTTCTCTGACCAAAGCAAATTCCTGTGCACAAAGCGTGAATGCGTTGACGAGAAGTACCAATAAAAATGCTAGTTTTTTCATTTTACTTCTTTGTTTTGATGGTTAATAATATAGTTTTTTACCTCGTTTACATAAGGGTACATAATAGTGTCATCTTTAAACGGGGGAACTATTTTACGAACCGCGTCGTACATCATTCTTGTTTTTGAGGAAACTTTGTCCTTTAGATCTAAGTATTCTATTGCTTGGACAACGGTAATCATTTCAATGGCTATCACCTCAAATCCATTTTCTATTACTTTTTTAGTAATATTGGCTGCATTGGTACCCATACTAACAATGTCTTGATTGTCATTGTTATTAGGTATACTATGTACGTACATGGGGTTTGAAAGCATTTGATTCTCTGCCGTCGTAGATGTTGCCGTAAACTGTACACCTTGCATCCCAAAATTAAGGCCTAAGGTTCCTAGGTTTACAAAAGGAGGTAGAATGTCGTTAAGTTTTGAGTTCAGGAGGTAATTAAGTTGTCTTTCGGCCAACATGGTCATCTTGGTTACAACTAGTTTTAGCTTGTCCATTTCCAACGAGATGTAGTCTCCGTGAAAATTCCCTCCGTGGTATACATGTTTCTTTTCTACATTAACAATAGGATTGTCATTGGCAGAATTAACCTCTTCTATGAGTGTTTTTTCTACATGGTCCAAAGTGTCCAGTACTGGCCCTAAAATTTGGGGAACACAACGTAGAGAGTAATATTCTTGCACTTTTTCCTCAAAAACGGAAACGCCATTATTGTCAACATACAAATGATGTTCCCTTTTACGGGTAAGAGTGCTATCCTTTAAGTGGCTACGCATGGCCCGTGCAATTTCACGTTGGCCTTTATGCCGCTTGGTTTGGTTGAGGTCTTCCGATAAATGATCATCGTATGCCTGAACAATTTCATTTATGGCAGAGGAACAACAAATAGTCCATTCCAATAGCCGACGGGTGTATATAGCATTTACAATACCTATACCGGTCATTACGGATGTTCCGTTTATTAGACCTAAACCTTCGCGTAATTCAACTTTAATTGGTGTTATGTTCAGTTCTTCAAAAACCTCCGGAGTAGGTCTTCTTTCACCTTTATAGAACACTTCGCCTTCACCTATAAGAACAAGGGCTAGATGCGCCAATTGAACCAAATCTCCACTGGCGCCAACACCACCGTGCTCATAAATAAGCGGTGTAACATCTTTATTTATTAAGTCGGTCATTGTTTCCAAAACGGATGGATGAACCCCTGAGTTGCCCAGACTAAGTGTATTCAAACGGGCAAGCATGGCCGCCTTTACATATTTGGGAGGAATAGGATTGCCGGTGCCGGAAGCATGGCTTCTTATTAGATTATATTGTAATTGAATGGTTTCAGAGTCCTTAATTTTATACTGTGCCATGGGCCCAAAACCCGTGTTAACACCGTATATAACCTTGTTCTTTGAAAACTCTTTAAGAAAATCAAAACTGTCTTGTACCGTTTTAATTACCTTGTCATCTATAGATAAAACATCTTCTTTAAAAATGATACTGTAGAACTCTTCAATTCCTAACTTTCCTTTTATTTTCGGCATCTATGGTTGATTCTATGAGGTATTTGTAATATTTTAGTGACGTCTGTAAATAAGACTTGGCAACCTAAAATTAGCGATTTTGGATTGCAAATTTATAATAATTAGTGAATCAATGTCTTAATTTAGCACACAATACAATGTTCTGGTAACAGAAACCGTTTCCGAAACCAATAGAAACCTTGGATTCTTTCATTTTAAAATCAAATAAATGCAACAAGAAAATGTTGACGTACTCATTATAGGCGCAGGGCCATCCGGTTCCGTTGCTGCTGCCTATCTTTATAAACAAGGGCTTAAAATTAAGGTTGTTGAGAAGAGTAAATTTCCCCGGTTTGTAATTGGTGAAAGTTTAATTCCAAGATGTATGGACCATTTTGAAGCGGTTGGTTTGTTGGATTGTCTTAAAGCCATGAATTTTGAAGTTAAGGACGGCGCCCGTTTTATGAATAATAAAGGGGTCGTGTGTAATTTTGATTTTAGTAAGAAGCATGGAGATGGATGGGATTGGACGTGGCAAGTACCACGGGCAGATTTTGATAAGGCCTTAACGGACGAATTGCAATCCTGGGGCGTGGATATTGCTTTTGAACAAGAGGTGACCGCAGTTGATTTTTCCAAAGACGGTTCGTCTAGCACAACTATAAAGGGTATAGACGGAAAAGTATCTACGGTTCACGCTAAATTTATAGTAGACTCCAGTGGTTTTGGTAGGGTGTTGCCCCGTTTGCTAGATTTGGAGAAACCATCTGAAATACCCATGCATTCTTCAATTTTTACCCATGTGGAAGATATTAAAAGACCTGAAGGTAAGGAAGGAACCATCATTACTTTTGATGTAATTGATACCGATACTTGGCTTTGGGTAATTCCTTTTTCCAACGGTTCTACAAGTATTGGGTTCGTGGGAAAGACGGATTATATGGAAGCTTTTGAAGGCACGAATACAGAGAAACTTCAGCAAATGATGAAGCTTTCGCCATATTACTTTGATAGGTTTGATGGTGTTGATTACACGTTTGAACCGCGAATGATTAAGAACATCGCAAAGTCTGTAAAACAACTATATGGTAAGGGTTTTGTGCTGACCGGTAATAGTGCGGAATTTTTGGATCCGGTATTTTCATCTGGGGTTACGTTTGCTGTGGAGTCGGCACATTTGGCATCTCAGTTAATAGCCAAAGAATTAAATGGTGAAAAAGTAGATTGGCAGACCGAATATACGGATTATATGTTGGAAGGAGTGAATGTATTTTCTACTTACGTAAAGGAGTGGTATACCGGAAATCTACAAACAATTTTCTTCCACAGTACGGAAAATCCGGTTATTAAGGAGCAGATTTGTGCTGTGCTGGCGGGTTATGTATGGGATAAGACCAATCCGTTCGTAAAGAATCATAATAGATTGGTAAAGACCGTTGCCCGTATAGCGGATATGGAAATGGAAGCCCAGAACAACTCTTAAAAATCTATTAAGGGTCTAGTTGATGTGGCCGTTGAAAATTTGGTTGGGGGTATTCTAGTTGTTCAAAACGGCTTGTGCTTGAGCAAGGCTTAAGTCTATTTCTTCATCTAATTGGCTTACCTTTTTCTCTTCTTCTAACAACCATTCTTGTTTTTTAGGAGAGAGCGTCTTGCCTTTTAGCATTTCATCTGCATCAAAACGTTTTCCAAAGTTCTCCATCCAAATCATCATAGACTCGTTCGCATTTTTTAAATCTGCGATGGCGTTCTCGTATTTTGATTTTTTATACGAGGCGTTTGCTTTGGTCTGCAGCTTGTTGATTAGTTTGGAAACTAAAGGCATTTTATCCATTACTACATCATGGGATTTCATGACCTCTTCCATTTTTGTAGGCGGGGTAGTGGTGGTTTGTGCATTAATAGCAGCTGTACCCAAAACAAAAATTGTAGCAACGGTTAAAAACAAGTTTTTCATAGCAATAGGACTTTAGAAATTCTGTGCTTGGTAAAAATACGGGTTACGCAGGGCTAGAGGTTTTATTTATCTGCTAACGCATTGTTTTTTCGGTATACTACGCAATGCAAGGTTTATTTTTTCAATAATTCTTCGGCATTTTGGATGCTTCCGTTTATTTGATCTCGTAAGTCCTTCACTTTTTCTTCCTCTTCATTCAACCAGATTTGCTTTTCTTTGGACAGTTCTTTGCCGTTAAGAATCTCATCTGCGGTAAAACGTGAGCCAAAGTTTTGCATCCAATCCATCATACTTTTGTGCGCGGCCTGCAGTTCTTTACGGGCTTCCTTATATTTTAGGCCAACCTCTGTGCTGTCTTCCTTGCTGCTCAGTTCACCAACAAGTTTCCCCATTTTACTTATTTCCGGCATTACTTCGTCATGTATGGCCATAACGCTTTTCATCTGGGTAGTTTCTTTTTTTGAATTGCAGGAAAAGGTTAGCAAGGTAAATGCAAATGCTACAAATAGGGCTATTTTTTTCATCATTAGTTTTTTGCAAATATAATACTCCTGCAACGGTTAAAATAGCAGACGGAAATCAAAATTATGTGATAGTTGAAATTTGTGATCGTTTGGGTGTTTTGATATACAAGTACGTGTTGTGTTTTCTAAAAAAAGCCGCATCTTTACTTCTTTGTTTTTGACGCTATTCAACCCCAAGGAAATTTGAACGATTACAGTAAAAAATGGCTTTATTTGGCTCTACTATCTTTAGTGTGGGGCTCCTCGTTTATACTTATTAAAAAGGCTTTGGTAGGTCTAACGCCAATGCAATTGGGAGGCTTACGAATTGTATTTGCTTCATTAGTATTGTTTTTGTTCGGTTTTAGAACTGTTCGTACTTTAAGTCTTAAAGATTGGAAATGGATAACATGGGCAGGTTTGTTAAGTTCTTTTTTTCCGCCTTTTTTGTTCGCTTTGGCGCAGACCCAGATTGATAGTGGCGTGACGTCTATATTTAATTCGGTTGTGCCGCTGTTGACTACCATTGTAGGAGTGCTTCTTTTTGGAGCAATTATTACCAAAAGGCAGGTGGCCGGGGTGTTCATTGGTTTGGCGGGTACGGTAGCGTTAATTGTTGTGGGAATGGATTTTAATCCCGATCAAAATTATTTGTACGCCATATTTATACTGCTTTCCGCTCTAGGTTATGCGCTTAATATTAATATTATAAAGAAACATTTGTCACACTTAAGACCGTTGGCGGTTACAACTTCTAGTTTCGCAATAGCGTTTCTTCC
This sequence comes from Zobellia sp. 1_MG-2023, assembly GCF_030549125.1. Taxonomy (NCBI): domain Bacteria; kingdom Pseudomonadati; phylum Bacteroidota; class Flavobacteriia; order Flavobacteriales; family Flavobacteriaceae; genus Zobellia; species Zobellia sp. 1_MG-2023. Next base: position 39,348 of record NZ_JAUOSY010000002.1, read on the forward strand.
AGCATTGGGCTTAGTCTTTTATTCAGGGTTTTTCAACGAGGTTTCCGGCAATGTAGAAATGCAATCTTCTTTATGGTATCTTCTTGCATTGGCTATTATTGGTACTTCTATTGCTAATATTTTCTTCAACAAACTTATAAAGTTATCAAGTCCGGTTTTTGCTGCTTCGGTAACGTACACCATTCCCTTAGTGGCCATCTTTTGGGCGGTTTTTGACGGAGAATCACTTAACGCCTATCAATTGATAGGTGGGGTTGTGATTTTGTTGGGTGTCTGGATGGTCAACAGAAAAAAATAAGATTCCTTGTGCAAGTTGTTCCAATGCAATTATGATATTGAAAGAAGTAAGTTACAGAAATCATCGCTTTGTTGAAAGATGGTTATTCCAGCGCTGCCAGTATTGTGGTTAACTTTAAGGATAACAACGGGGATTAAGACCTGTGGTTTTACTTCGCTAGCCATTTTATTTATAAAACTTGGATGCAGTTGGGTAGTTTCAAAGCAACCATCCCTTTAATAAATACGGCCAAAGAATAGGGTGAATTCCCCATTGCTTTGGCCGTATAAAGAGTTATGTTTATCTATCGTGCTTACTCAAAATCGGTTTCAGAAACTCCTTCGTTCACTTTTATTTCCGAAACAATAAATTCAAAGCGTTGAGGTCCTACGGTCTGTGCCATTATAAACGGGAACTGTATGCCGGAAACCTCTTTGTAATCCATGTAGTTTATGGTGCTGGTCATAGTTTGGCCACCCATTTCGGCTGTTGTAGTTTCTTGAACTTTAAGTCCGCTTGCTACATCGTAGAAGGCTGTTTTTTCCGCAGTTATTTTAAGTTTATAGGCTTTTTTGCCATCAATATTTTCCACACCTTCTAAAGTAACATCGCTGTTAAGGTAATTGAGCTCGGGAAAAGGGGCGGCTTCATCCTTTACTTTTATAATTTCTTCCGGACCCATATCTTTTTGTTGTCCTTGCATCACCATATAGCCTTTTTCTCCATTAAATACTTGTTTGCTCATGGAGTTGCCGGCAACTTTTACATCTTGCATAAACTGGTCTTTTGCCGTTTTTTTAACTTCAAGGTTCAGTTTCATGCCTTGCATTTCCGCTTCGGCCAAAAGAAAATAGGACTCAACTCCGGCCAGTTTTTCTTTTCCTCCTATTGCTTTAATATAGTTGTTCAGAACTGTTTGCGCGGTAACATCTGCCGGCAGACTAGCATTGTAGTCCGGTTTTTCGGTAGCATTGGCATACTTGTCAAAATATTTGACCGGAACCTTTTTGCCCTTGAACGTTACATTCTCTAAATTTTCAAGTATTTCACTGCCCTTACCGGCTACAACAATACGAATGTTGTTCGGTTTTAAGTATTTCTCTGCCGCTTGCTGTACGTCTTCTATGGTAATCGCATTTATTCTCTCAAGATAAGTCTTGTAAAAATCTTTGGGCAGGCCTTCGGTTTCAATATCCAAGGCATAATCTGCAATGGTAGAAGGGTCTTCCAATGCCATTACAAAACGGCCAGTGTATTTAGCTTTTGTATTTTCTAGTTCTTCCTTAGTAACCGGTTCGGTACGAATGCGTTCAATTTCCTTTAAAATTTCAACAACGGAACTATCCGTTACGGCATTACGGACACTGGCAGTAGCCCTAAAACGAGCAGGTACATATTTATCATTGCCCAAACGGGAGTATGAACCGTAGGTATAGGCCTTGTCTTCACGTAGATTTAGGAACAAACGTCCTTCTCCGCCACCGCCCAAGATTTCATTGGCCATTAGTGCAGATAGGAAATCCGGGTCTTTTTTCTGTAGGCTTACCAAGTTCTCTACCGTAATTTCAGATTGAACGGCATTGGGAACGTCTACAAAATTGATTTGTGTGTATTGGGCGTCCGCAGGTTTTGAGAAACCAAAAGAAGGCGGTACCGCTTTGGTCCAAGGTGTAAATTGTTCCTTTACCAAAGTTTTTACTTCATCAAACTTTATATCTCCCACAATAACCAAATAGGCATTGGCAGGAACAAAGTAGTCTTCGTAAAATTGAATAACGTCCGTAAGGGTTACTTTGTTAACGCTTTCTTCGGTCATGAACTCTCCATAAGGGTGTTTTTTAGTGTAGGCCAGAGCCAAACCAACCCTACCCGAAATAGCGGAAACACTTTTTTCTTCGGATTTTAGGCCGGTTATAATTTTCTGTTTTTCCTTATCAAATTCATCTTGGGTAAAGTTTGGGTTTAAACCGGCATCTGCCATAAGCTCCAATACTCTAGGAAAATATTTGGAAAGCGAGCTGGCAAATGCACTTTGGGAACCAAAATTAATACGTGCTCCCAGAAAATCCACCTCCTCGTTAAAGTCGTCTTTTTTGATGTTTTTAGAACCTTTGCCCAACAAACTACCGGTTAAAACCGAAACACCTGCCTTGGCTCCTTCTAGAACAGGAGGGTTGTCTATACTTAGTTGAATGGAAACCCGTGGGAGTTTATTGTTTTCTACAACTAGGACCTTTAATCCGTTTCTGAGTTCAAAAGTTTGTGGGTCTTTCAGGTTTATTTCCGGAGCCGGACCTGCTTCCGGCATTTGGCTACGGTCTATCTGAGCCTGTCCTACGAGGACAAAGGCAAGAAGAAATAGGGTTGTAAATATATTTTTCATGAATAGTGTTTTTTCTTTTGGCGAAATAATAAAAATGGAACGGCGGTTTCTTTGATCCCGCTATGCATAGTTTTTAATTGGATTGTGATTCTTCAGGAAGATAATCTATAATTACCCGTTGTTCAGGTCTTAGGTACTTGTTCGCTACTTCCATGATCTCTTCGCGGGTAATGGACCTAAAAATGTCTATTTCTTTATTGATAAGCTCTGTATCGCCATACAACAAATAGTTACGCGCCAATGAATTTGCTATGCCTTCTACGCTAGAATTTGAGTTTACGAATTGGTTCTCAAACTTGTTCAGTAGTTTTTGATGGTCTTTTTCTGAAATTAGGCTATCCCTAACTTTTGCAATTTCCTCCTCCATTTCCGTATTTAGGGTCTCAAGACTGGTTTCTCCTACGGGAAGCGCATATACCAAGTACATGCCGTAGTCTTCCTGTCCTACATTAAAAGCACCAACTTGCAGTGCCTGTTTTTGGTCGTCTACAATTTTCTTGTATAACTTGGAACTACGACCATCACTCAAATAAGTGGATATCATATCCAGAACATAGGCGTCTCTTTCTTTAAAACCAGGGGTTCTATATGAAATAACAGAGGCCGGAATCTGTATGTTGGGGTCATAGGTCTTGGTTCTAACCTCTTTAAGAATTGGGTCTTCTTTGGGATAGTTACGAGTTATTTCCTCACCTTTTGGTATGGAGCCAAAATAGTCTTCCACCATTTTTTTGGTGTCGGCTATATCAATGTCACCGGCAACTACCAATACCGCATTGTTAGGTACGTAGTATTTATGGTTATACGCAACAACATCATCTAGGGTTGCGGCGTCCAAATCCTTCATATAGCCAATGTTAGGGTCTTTGTAAGGGTGCTTTTTGAACAGATTTTTACCTACAACGGGAATGAGTTGGCCGTAGGGCCTGTTGTCATATCGAAGCCTTTTTTCTTCCTTGACCACTTCTTGTTGTGTGTCAATACCTTTTTGATCAATAACGGGGTGCAACATGCGCTCGGATTCTAGCCAAAGCCCTAATTTTAGATTGTTGGAAGGGAACACCTCGTAATAATAGGTGCGGTCTTGGGAAGTGTTCGCATTGTTTTTACCTCCGTTGGAAGAAACGATTTCAAACCATTTGCCGCGCTCTATGTTCTTGGTGCCCTCAAAAAGCAAATGTTCAAAAAAATGGGCAAAACCGGTACGCCCTTCGGTACGGTCCTTTCCGCCCACATGGTACATAACCGAGGTTGTGACTATAGGCGCCGTATTGTCTTGGTGAAGAATTACATGAAGTCCATTATTGAGTTCGTATTCTTCATAAGTTACCTCTTGGGCCTGAAGGCAGAGCCCGGCCATAAGAAGAAAGCCTCCAGTAAATAGTTTGTTTTTCATTGTGTAGTGTTTAGATATTTTGTTAGTAGTTGACCAACTGGTATTGTTACACGAATATATCTGTTTTTGTAAGAAAAGTTAACTCTATCGCTTTTAATTAACACCTTTTTATAGCATCGTTTTAAAATAATTATTACCTTAAAGAATTGAACTTCAAAATATTATAAAAATGAAACAATATGCTCAACCCATTAGATTTGGAATCGCTACGAGCGGTTGCTTGATTGCTTATTTTTTGATACTCTCATTGTTTAATTTGCACACTAATATTTTTTTTAGTCTTTTTAATGGTGTCATTACAGGCTTTGGAATTTATGAAGCAATCAAGTATTTTAAATTGAAAAACCCGGATAGTTTTGACTATGGAAAGGGGTTTACCGCTGGTTTGGTAACCGGTTTTGTAGCTACATTGGTATTCACCATATTTTTCGCCTTCTACAGTACGGAACTAAACGGTATGTTTTTGGAACAACTGTCTACTGCCTGGTTCAATGATTACAAAAGTTTTGAAGGAATAGTATTCTTTACCGTTGCTATAATGGGGTTTGCTACATCTTTGGTGTTGACTTTATCGTTTATGCAACTCTTTAAAACAAGTCGTAATCTTAAGAGAAAATTGGTCAATCATCCCTGATAAAGAGGTTGATTGAAATAATGTAAAAGCTGCAATTTTATTTTGCGGCTTTATTTTCGGGCTTTGGACTCAAAAAATGAGGGTAAAATATCTAAAAAACACTTGTGGGTTAACGATTTAGACGTATATTTGCATCCGCTTATTGAAAAAATGGGCGGAAACAATAAACTAATATATACACAATTATGTACGCAATCGTAGAGATGGCAGGGCAGCAATTTAAAGTTGCGAAAGACCAAAAAGTGTATGTTCACCGTTTACAAACTGAAGAAGGTAAAAAGGTAACTTTTGACAATGTACTTCTTTTAGCGGACGGAACGAACATTACTGTAGGCGCCCCGGCTATAGACGGAGCCACTGTTGAGGCAAAAGTCGTTAAACACCTAAGAGGTGACAAAGTAATCGTTTTTAAGAAGAAAAGACGTAAAGGGTACCGTGTTAAGAACGGTCACCGTCAAGCTTTGACCGAAATCGTAATCGAGAGCATCGTTGCGAAAGGTGGTAAGAAAGCTGCTGCTCCTAAGAAAGAGGAGAAGCCTGCTAAAAAGGAAGCTGCACCAAAAGCTGCCGCTCCTAAGAAATCCGGAAAAGCGGACGACTTGAAAAAAGTTGAAGGAATCGGTCCAAAAATTGCCGAGACTTTAATCGCTGCAGGAATTTCTACCTTTGCCGAATTGGCAAAGACAGATGCTGCTAAGATTTCTGAAATCATCGCAGATGTACGTGGTAACCACGTAACAGACACATGGCCTGCACAAGCTAAATTAGCCGCTGAAGGTAAGTGGGATGAGTTGAAGAAATGGCAAGACGAATTAGATGGTGGTAAAGCATAATTGCTAACCCCTTAAAGTATAATCAATATTGTGCAACCTGAAGTTTTCTAACGGAAGCACTTTTAAAAACCTAATATCATGGCACACAAAAAAGGTGTAGGTAGTTCTAAAAACGGTAGGGAATCAGAATCGAAACGCTTGGGCGTTAAGATTTTTGGTGGCCAAGCCGCTGTTGCCGGAAATATCATCGTTAGACAACGTGGTACAAGACACAATCCAGGTGAGAATGTGTATGCCGGTAAAGACCATACATTGCATGCCCGTGTAGACGGACTAGTAAAGTTTGAAAAGAAAGCTGGTGGAAAATCTTATGTTTCCATAGAGCCGTTTGAGGCTTAAGAAGTATTTCTTTTATCGTATAAAAACCCTTTCCAAGTTTTTGGAGAGGGTTTTTTTGTGTTTACATGTCAGTTGAATTTTGACGAAATAGTGTCTCCTGATTTAATGGAAAAAACAAAAACCCCTTACACTTCTGTAAGGGGTTTCAATTCTAAATAAAAATTATGTCTTGACTACAATATTCTAGTATCTGTAATACTCAGGCTTAAATGGACCTTCAACCGTTACGCCAATATATTCGGCTTGTTCCGGATTAAGTTCCGTAAGCTCGGCACCTAAACGAGACAGGTGTAAAGCAGCTACCTTTTCATCTAAGTGTTTAGGTAGCATATATACCTCGTTTTTGTAATTAGCGCTGTTGTTCCAAAGCTCTATCTGTGCCAAAGTTTGGTTCGTGAACGAGTTACTCATTACAAAGCTTGGGTGCCCTGTAGCGCAACCTAGGTTTACCAAACGACCTTCGGCCAATACAATAATATCCTTGCCATCAATAGTGTATTTATCTACTTGAGGTTTTATGGTATCCTTGGTAGCTCCATGAGTTTTGTTCAACCAGGTCATATCGATTTCATTATCGAAGTGGCCAATGTTACAAACAATGACCTTGTCTTTCATAGCCTCAAAGTGCTCTGGGCGAATGATGTCTTTATTACCTGTTGTGGTAATAACAACATCTGCGGTACCTACTACAGTTTCCAATTTTTTAACCTCAAAACCGTCCATACAGGCTTGAAGCGCACATATAGGGTCAATTTCAGTAACGGTCACAATTGATCCGGCACCTCTAAAAGAAGCAGCGGTACCTTTACCAACATCTCCATAACCGGCAACTACAACTTTTTTACCTGCAAGCATGGTATCAGTAGCACGGCGGATAGCATCTACGGCACTTTCACGACATCCGTATTTATTGTCAAATTTTGATTTAGTAACCGAGTCATTTACGTTAATGGCCGGCATAGGTAAAGTTCCCTTTTTGACACGTTCGTACAAACGGTGAACTCCAGTAGTGGTTTCCTCGGAAAGACCTTTAATGGCTCCTGCCAATTCTGGATAATCATCCAGCACCATATTGGTAAGGTCGCCACCATCATCTAAAATCATGTTTAGGGGCTGGCGCTCTTCACCAAAGAACAAAGTTTGTTCAATACACCAGTTAAACTCCTCTTCGGTCATACCTTTCCAAGCGTATACTGGAATACCGGCAGCGGCAATGGCAGCGGCAGCATGGTCCTGAGTAGAGAATATATTACAAGAGCTCCAAGTAACATCGGCACCCAAGGCTACCAAAGTTTCAATAAGCACAGCGGTTTGGATGGTCATGTGAAGACATCCGGCAATTCGGGAACCTTTTAAAGGTTGCTCTTCTCCGTACTCTTCACGTAAGGCCATAAGTCCTGGCATTTCGGCTTCTGCAAGTTCAATTTCCTTTCTTCCCCAGTCCGCCAAAGAAATATCTTTTACCTTATAAGGTACATAAGAAACAGTTTTGGTATCCATATTCTTTTTTATTTTTTACTTTCGTTATATTAGCTAAACAGCTATTTGTGGTTGCAAAGTTAAGAAAAACGTATAGAACCATATGCCTCTTTATAAGATAGTAAAGGTAAATAAGGACACTAAGGTGTACATCTGGAAGGTTACCGAAACAGAACAGGAGCTTTCTAAGGGTATAGACCTGACCGCGCATTGTCAAAACCGAATGGATGGTATGAAATCCGAACTACATCGTAGAGGGTTTTTAAGTATCAGGCATTTAATGGCTGAGGCCGGTTATGTTGATAAGGACCTTTTTTATGATGAATTTGGTAAACCCCATTTAAATGATGGTAATAAGATAAGTATTACCCATTCAAACCATTTTACGGGTATCATTATAAGTAGTAAGAACGAAGTAGGTATTGATATTGAAATGCAGCGCGAAAAAATACTGCGTATTGCCCATAAATTTACTCCTATTGAAGAGTACCGTACCATTGCCAATACAGATGCCCTAATACGGAAGCTTACCATAGTTTGGGGGAGTAAAGAAGCACTTTACAAGATATATGCACAACAAGGCCTAAGTTTTATACATCATATAGATGTATCGGACTTTACTTTTGACAGTGCGGCTACCACTGCCGAAATTTTATACCACGGAGATTTATCCCACTATCAAATACGTTTTATGGAGTTTGAAGGTTTCACTTGTGTTTATGCAATAAAGAGTTGAAATCAATAGTACGAGAACTAAAGATCACGTTAATAGTACCCCTTATAATAATCCTAGAAAATGAACATATCTGTAGAGCTTACTTTTTCTCCTCTTCAAGACGATTTTGAGAAGCACATTATAAATTTCATCAAAAAACTCCGCGCTTCCGGTCTTATGGTTTTGGAAAATCCGTTGAGCACTCAAGTTTACGGGGAGTACGATCAGGTAATGGATGTTTTAAAAAATGATATAAAAGAAGCTTTTGAATTAATGGATAAAGGTCTGTTGTTTATGAAAGTAGTAAAGTCTGACCGAAGCTCGTATGAACCCCATTTTTGATTGGATTTTTGCCCAGTACGAAGGCACGCCTCTACACTTGGTAGTGCTAGAAATTATTGGGGTAATTTTTGGTTTTCTTAGTGTCTGGTTCTCAAAGAAAGAGAATATTCTGGTTTTTCCTACCGGAATTATAAGCACGGCCATCTTTGTCTATATTCTACTGGTTTTTGGACTTTTAGGAGATATGCTTATAAACGCTTACTATTTTAGTATGAGCGTATACGGGTGGTATGTATGGACAAGAAAAGTTGATGACACCCATTTTATTCCCATTACACGTACCTCTAAAAAGGAGAAACAATGGTCTGTTCTGCTGTTCGTGGGTACTATAATTTTTGTGTGTCTGATTTATCTGTTTTTTGATAAATTTAATAACTGGACGGCCTATGTGGACACCTTTACTACCGCAATTTTCTTTGTGGGAATGTGGCTTATGGCCAAGAAAAAAATAGAAAATTGGGTGTATTGGATTATTGGGGATATCATTAGCGTTCCCCTTTATTGGTACAAAGGCCTTATATTTACTTCTCTGCAATATTTCTTGTTTACAATTGTTGCAGTTTACGGTTATCTCGCATGGAAAAAAAGTTTGAACAAGAGCCCTCAGACATTGTTAAAGTAGTATTGTTCGGTCCGGAATCTACTGGAAAGACCACACTTTCCGATCAGTTGGCAAGGCACTATAATACCGTTTGGGTGGCAGAATACGCAAGAGAGTATCTGCAGAACAAGTGGAACAATGAACGAAAGACCTGCGAGCCTAAAGATCTTTTACCTATTGCCGAGGGGCAGATGAAGTTAGAGAACGAACTCTCCAAAAAGGCTTCGGACCTACTCATTTGCGATACAGATTTGCTAGAGACCAAAGTATATTCAGAAGCTTATTATCTTGGGTATTGCGATCCGGTTTTGGAGAAGCATGCATTAAATAATCATTATGATTTGTATTTGCTTACCTATATAGATGTGCCGTGGGTGGGCGATGATTTAAGGGATAAGCCCAATGAGCGGGAGCGCATGTTCCTCTATTTTAAAGAAACCTTGGAAAAATATAATCGTAATTTCATTATATTGAAGGGCGATAGAAAGGAGCGCCTAGAAACCGCTGTAGAACACATAGATAAATTATTGAATAAAAGATTAGATGACACTAACAGAAAATGATTTGGCTTTATTGGCCAAAAAGGGAATTTCAGAAAAAAAGGTACACGACCAAATAGAAACCTTTAAAGAAGGTATTCCGTTTGTGCAGTTGGAAAAAGCCGTTACCGTTGGTGAAGGTCTTTCTAAGTTTACCCAGGCCGAAGAGAAGGAACTGATACAAAAATTTGATGCTTCGCAGAGTAACTTATCCTTGTTAAAGTTTGTGCCTGCATCCGGAGCAGCATCGCGTATGTTTAAGGCGTTGTTTAATTTTTTGGATGCGTATGATCCATCAAAAGAAACGTTAGACAGTTATTTTGAGCGTACAAATGACAAAGCTTTAAAAGCTTTTTCCGAGGGAATGACCAACTTTGCCTTTTATGATTTGGTAAAACAACGTATTGCGGGTAAAACTTCGTCCAAGGATGAAGAAGTGTATTTATTTGTAAAGGAAATGATGTCAGAAGATGCCCTGAACTATGGTTTTTACCCTAAAGGTCTTTTGCCGTTCCATAATTACGGAGATTACACCGCTACTCCTTTTGAGGAGCATTTAAAAGAAGCGGCGGTTTATGCCAAAACTGGCGATACGGCAGAGTTGCATTTTACGATAAGTGAGCAGCATGGCGATATGTTCAATACGGAATTCAATACCGTAAAAGAGCGTGTTTCCGCAGCAACCAATACTTCTTTCAAAGTAACATATTCCAATCAAAAAACATCTACGGATACCATAGCTGTAGATATGCAAAATGAGCCATTTAGAAATGGCGATGGTTCTGTTCTGTTCAGACCAGGTGGTCATGGCGCACTTATAGAAAACTTGAACGAGCAAGAGGCGGATATCATTTTCATAAAGAATATAGACAATGTTACCGTACCAAAATTTGCAGGTGAGGTTGCAGATAGTAAAAAGGTACTGGCCGGGGTGCTTATAACGGTTCAAGAAAAAGCGTTTGACTTTGCAAAGCGTTTGGATAATGGGGATGTAACTGCACAGCAGTTAGATGAAATCAAGAGCTTTTTAGAGAACGATCTTAATGTTCGTTTTTCAGATAGTTTTTCAGGTTTTAGCATAGGTGAACAAATAGAGGTTTTAAAGGACAAAATCAATAGGCCTATACGTATCTGTGGTATGGTTAAAAATGAGGGAGAACCTGGCGGAGGTCCGTTTTGGATCAATGATAGAAAGGGTAATATATCGCTTCAGATAATAGAATCGGCTCAAATAGATATGGAGAATGACCAACAGGCCGGTATTCTTAAGAATTCAACTCACTTTAATCCTGTTGATTTAGTGTGTGCTGTTAAAAACTACAAAGGCGAAAAGTATAACTTAATGAATTTTGTAGATGTAAAACAAGGTTTCATTACCGGTAAAACTAAAGAAGGTAGGGAGTTGAAGGCATTGGAGCTTCCTGGATTGTGGAATGGTGCCATGGCTTTTTGGAATACCATATTTGTAGAAGTACCTTCTTCTACTTTCAACCCGGTTAAAACTGTAAACGACTTGTTAAGACCTGCCCATCAGGTAAAATAGGTTGTCTTACTGGTAACTCAAATAATTGTTTACTCAAAAAGTGTGTAATTTTTACACACTTTTTTTGTTTTTTACACATGTGTATACATTGTGTCTTAAACAGGTTACTGGTGTATTGTGTTGATGTTTAGGTGTTTGTGGTCTGTTTAAGTTAAAAAACACTCTTGGCATTATTTTCTCTTTATACTAAGCAGTATCAAAACAAATCAATAATTTAAACACACACAAAATGAAAAATTTAATGTTTGCTGCAGTATTGTCTTTAGGTACAATGACTGCTTTTGCTCAAGAAGAAGAAACAGTAGTAGAAGAAGTAGCAACTGAGGTTGTTGAGTCTCAAGATGCATATGCTGAAATAGCTGCGGAAGAAGTTCCTGCTGCTATCTCTGAAGCTCTAGAAGCTGCTCACCCAGGAGCGACTATCTCTAAAGCTTACATGAACGAAGAAGCTGAATATAAATTAGAAGTTGCTAAAGAAGATGGCGAAACAGCTGAATTATATGCTGACGCTGAAGGTAACTGGATTGAAAAATAAGCTAAGTAGTTAGCTATTAAGTAAAAATGTTAGTAGAAAAGCCCTGTCTCATATAAGACAGGGCTTTTCGTTTTTAGTGATTTTCAAGTTTTGTTACTTAAGTTTTCCAAGTGCTCAATTTTACTTGCTCCTTGGTCATTGTCTGTATGGGTGGTAGAAGCTGTATTGCAATTGAACCATAGAAGGGCGGGTTCGTGTATAATTTACACATTACACACCTAAAAATACACACATTTACACACTCTAAATATGCTTGTAATATTATAAGTATCTAGAATACAGTTATTTGTGTTGTTCAGGGTGTTTTGGTATCATTATTTCTATATACATATCAGAATATTAAATAAAGCATACGATTATGAAAAAAATATTTATCACAGCAGTTTTCGCAATAGGAAGTCTTTCAGCTTTTGCTCAAGAAGAAGCAACAGCAGTTGAAGCAACAGCAACAGAGGCAGTAGCCGCTCAGGACGATTTTTCTGAAGTATCAGCAGATGAATTGCCGGAAGCTGTAACAGCAGCAGTTGCTAAAAACTATCCTACTGCATCTATAGACAAAGCATACGCTAACGAAGCGAAACAATACAAGCTAGAAGTATCTCTAGAAGATGGTACTGCAGGTACTTTATATGCTGACGAAAATGGTAACTGGATTGAAATGTAAATAACTTGAGTTATTTGTTTTGTATCAAGTTGGTTTGGTCAGAAAGGGGTTGCATCTGCAGCCCCTTTCTATATTTAATAAGGTTTCGGTTTTAAACTATTTTGTCCGCTATAAAGGGCTTCTCTAAACCTGAAGTGAAGTATCCGGTGTAATCTACATCCGGATTTTTTTGGATTATCACTTTTCTGTATTTGTCATTTTATAGCTCGTTATGGGAGCCAATAGTTTTGATGTTGCTTTCTGTAATACCATTTTGCTTTAATGGTAGGCCAATTGTGCACTTAACAGGTTGGTGATCGAGTAATGTATACTGTGGAATTATTACCCAAATGAAACAGTATTTTACAATAATACACACTTTCAAAAAAGAGAAAATATTGTAAACACCTGTTATTTAGTGTATTGTGGTTTTTTAAAATATTGGTATCATCTTTTCTATATACTAAGGGAAATCAATTATTAATAAACATAAGACCTTAATATCATGAAAAAATTATTTATCACATCTGTATTCGCTTTAGGAAGTTTAACTGCATTCGCTCAAGAAGAACAAGCTGCCGAGGCTGTTGAAATTGCAGCAACCGAAGCTGTTGCTCAAGAAGAGTTTTCTGAAGTGGCTTTAGAAGAAGTTCCAGAAGCTGTAACTGCAATGGTAGAGACTAACTACCCAGGAGCAACTATCAACAAAGCCCACAAAAACGAAGCTAACCAGTACAAATTGGAAGTTTCTTTGGAAAATGGTACTTCTGGTGCCCTAATCGTTGATGAAGAAGGTAACGCTATTGAGCAATAAGAATCACCTTAAAGAGTTCCCCCAAATAAATTAATTACCACTATATATATTCACATTAAAATAAGAACAAAATGAAAAAATTATTTATCACCACCGTATTCGCATTAGGAAGTTTAACTGCATTCGCTCAAGAAGAGCAAGCAACTGAAGCTCAAGATACAGCCACTGAAGCTGTAGCTCAAGAGGAGTTTTCTGAAGTAGCTTTGGAAGAAGTTCCAGAAGCGGTAACTGCAATGGTAGAGACTAACTACCCAGGAGCAACTATCAACAAAGCCCACAAAAACGAAGCTAACCAGTACAAGTTGGAGGTTTCTTTGGAAGACGGTACTTCTGGTGCCCTAATCGTTGATGAAGAAGGAAACCCTATTCAACAATAAGAAGGATTAACTTCATTGTTCCCCCTATTACAATAACATATCACCATTAATTATTAACATATATAAAATAAGCATATCATGAAAAAATTATTTATCACCACCGTATTTGCACTAGGAAGTTTAACTGCATTCGCTCAAGAAGAACAAGCAACTGAAGCTCAAGATACAGCTACTGAAGCTGTAGCTCAAGAAGAGTTTTCTGAAGTAGCTTTGGAAGAAGTTCCAGAAGCTGTAACTGCAATGGTAGAGACTAACTACCCAGGAGCAACTATCAACAAAGCACACAAAAACGAAGCTAACCAGTACAAATTGGAAGTTTCTTTGGAAGATGGTACTTCTGGTGCCTTGATCGTTGATGAAGAAGGTAACGCTATTGAGCAATAAAAATAGCTAAATTATCGGAAGAGATTCCGAACCAATTTTGAGAAAGGAACCGTGCGATAACGGTTCCTTTTTTGCGTTTTGGACCACTTCTAAAATTATCTTTTATGATAAATTTAGAGGAGAAACAGCTTTCTTGTGCTATTTTTACGTAGATAGATACAGAACACTAGATTGCTTTTATGCCAAACCTTTTAATCATTGAAGATGATGCCGCATTTTGTCAAATGCTTCAAAAGTTTTTGACCAGACACGGTTACGAAGTAGAGACCAGTTTTACTGCCCCAGATGCCAAAGATAAATTCGGTAAAACCAATTTTGATTTGATTCTGACCGATTTACGTTTGCCCGATTATGACGGTATTCAACTTCTAACGGATATCAAACAGGTAAGTCCGCAGACCCAAGTTATTGTTATGACGGGTTATGCCGAAGTAGGTACTGCCGTAAACGCCATGAAAAAGGGAGCGTTCGACTATATTTCAAAGCCTTTTACTCCAGAGGAGATTGTGATGATTTTGGATAATGCCTTAAAGGTAGAATCCGCTACAGTGGTAAAAACGGCTCCAAAAACCAATGAGGGAAAAAATAGTGCCGAGCCTAAAGTTGAGAAACAGCCAAATCAAAATAGTGGCAAGAGTACTATTGTTAAAGGCATTAGTGATGCCTCTAAAAAGCTGGATGATTACATAAAGCTAGTGGCACCTACAGATATGTCCGTATTGATTACTGGTGAAAGCGGTACCGGAAAAGAAGTAACCGCTAAGGCAATTCACGATAACAGTAAGAGAAAAGATTTTAATTTCATTGCTGTAGATTGTGGGGCTATACCCAAAGAATTGGCTACAAGTGAGTTTTTTGGACATATAAAAGGAAGTTTTACCGGCGCGGTAGAGGACAAAATCGGAAATTTTGAGGCGGCCAATAAGGGAACCTTGTTTTTGGATGAGGTAGGAAACCTATCTTATGAAAACCAGATACAATTGCTTCGGGCCCTTCAGGAACGAAAGATAAAACGTGTAGGGAGTACCAAAGAAATAAATGTTGATTTACGAATTATTACGGCAACCAATGAAGATTTAACGGAAGCCGTGGAAAAAGGAACTTTTAGAGAGGACCTTTTTCACAGATTGAACGAATTTTCTATTCAAATACCTTCGCTACAAGAACGTTCCGACGATTTAGTGCTTTTTGCGGAAAACTTCTTGAACAAGGCCAATGCTAGTTTAGATAAAAATGTAGATGGTTTTTCCGGAGAAGTTTGGGAGGCCTTTCAGGAATACCATTGGCCGGGTAACTTAAGGGAATTGCAGAACGTTGTAAAAAGAGCGGTACTGTTAACCACAGGTGATGAGGTGCAATTGGATGCCTTGCCCAAAGAAGTACTTCAGCCGCAAGAAAAGGAAACTCCCGTAGAGAATTTTTCAAAATCGGAATTTGAAAAAGACCGAATCATCAAAGCTTTAAAGAAAACTAATTTCAACAAATCAAAAGCAGCCAAATTACTACAGGTGACCAGAAAGACGCTCTACAATAAAATTAACCATTATAATCTGGATTTGTAGCCAGGCGTTCTTCCAATTCCGTCACCAGTTTTCTAACATCGTGTTTTAGAACCGTAAATGAGCTAGAGAGCATATCCGGGTCAAGGTCTTGGGGCGTACAGAGCTCCATTTTTTCCAAAAGTGTTACACAGTTTTCTACTTTTAATTGCCTGAACATGGGTAGCATGCGGTGTGCCAAATGGTTTACTTGTGGGTAATCATTTGCGGTTACCGTTTCTTCAAGAAGCTGCATGTTGGTTTTGGTATCGCTCAAAAATGTTCCTAATACGTCTTGGATGGCATCTTCGTTTTTTCCTAAGAACGAATGGATAATATCAAGATTGTACAGCTTAGGACCTTGATCGGAGACTTCTGTTTTTTCTTCGCTCTCTTCTTGTTTTTGGGTAGTTATGCCCAGTAATTTCAGCGTAGCTATGAGTTCGCCTTTGGAAAAGGGTTTTTGCAAGACTTGAGAAAAACCGACTCCTATATACGCTTCGGGCCCTAAATCCCTTCTGCCGGTCATCGCAACTATAGGTTGGTTCGTGTAGTGTTTATATACCCCGGATTGCAGCTTTTTTAAGACTTCAAAACCGGTTACCTGTGGCATTTGAATATCGGTCAATACTAAATCATACGCAAGATGCGAGTCTTTTTCTATAGATAGAAAATTGGTAAAGGTATGCGCTGTAATTCCCATACTTTCGGCCAGTTCCCTTAACATATGTAACAGGGCCGTATCGTCATCAATAATAAGCATGCGCAGTTTTGGTGCCAAATAGGGCATTTCTTGGGTGGGTTTCTCTACTGCATCCGTTATTTCCAGAGGAAGCAACAAGGTAAATGTGCTTCCCAAGCCCAGTTTACTTTCAAGGGTTAATTTTCCTTTGAGAAGTTCTGCCAATTTTTTGGATATGGTAAGTCCCAATCCGTGACCACCAAATTTCTTGTCGGTATTACTATCCGCTTGCGTAAATTCTTTAAATATAAGATGTTGTTTTTCTTTGGCGATACCAATACCGGTATCACTTACCTGAATACGTGCAAAAATGGCTTTGTCCTTTCCTTTTTCCGCGGTAGCGGTAATTTTAATTTGTCCTTCTTCTGTAAACTTAAAGGCATTACCCATGAGATTGGTGAGGATTTGTCTGATCCTAAAGGGGTCTCCCAATACGGTTTGCTGTAATTGAGGAGCTATTTCCAACACTAATTTTAAACCTTTGTTGGCGTGAATTGCCTGTAGGTTTTCTGCGGTTTCCTGAATAAGGTGCGCAGGTATAAAGGGTACTTTCTCAATTTTGAGCTTACCGGCCTCTAATTTAGAAAAATCCAATAAATCATTTACCAAATTCCCCACATACTCAGATGCCGATTTTACGTTTTTAATGTATCCGCTCTGCTTGCGAGATAGTTCTGTGCTTTCAAGCAATTCGCTATAACCGCTAATGGTATTTAGGGGTGTTCGTAGGTCATGGCTAACGGTAGAAATTAACTGTTCCCGACTTTTTAAAAGGGATTCCGAAAATTTCTTCTCTTTTTCCAATCGTACCCGGTAGGTCTGTACTTTCCAATAATCCCTGGTAATGAGGAAGGAGAATATGCCAACAATGAGAAAACCTAGTAATGCGGCCATACCGGCAATACGCGTGGTTCTTTTTAAGGTTTCCCGTTTTACGATACTGGTATTGTAACTGCTCGTGATTATTTCTTTTTCAAATGCGGCAATGATATTTTGGAGCTGTCTAGACAGTTCAAGGTCGTTGCGGTTAGCCTCAATTTCTTTTTGGGCCAAAGAGCGTTGTGATCGTGTATCCACAAATTTTGCTCTGCGCAACATGGCTTTTGAAACGTTCAAAATAGAGTCTACATAGGCGGCATTCTTTGTGTTGTCTCCGGAATTTGGTGCGTTTCTGTTAATCAAATCGGCATATTCGCGTAGTGACTGCTGTACTTTGGGGGAGAGTTGTTCAAAATTTGTAAATAGATTCTCGGCAGAGAATTTACCGAACGATTCTTCTATTTTTTCAAATTCCTTAAGTGCTTTGTCCAAAGAGTTGGCGGAATTGCTTTTGATTTTTAAACTACGTAGTTCGTTATTGTTGTTCACCTTTTGGTTCAATAGAACCTGCAGGCTGTCCAAAAGTCCTTTTTGTTCTTCGCCCAGCATCAACTTCTTTAGCGTGTCAATCTCTACCTGTATGGAGTCAATTTTAAGGGCGTAGGCATCAAAATTTAATTTTTCATTGCTCTGCAGCGCCAGTTTAGACAGACTTTCCGCTTCGTAAAGATTGGTCATTAAAGAACTTGTACGTAATAATTTTTCATCGTTTACCTCGGCAGTTTCGGTAGAAATGTAGGTTTGTATTTCGGTGTACACAAAATACCCTACACCCGCTGCCAATAATGCCAAAATAAGGTAGCTGGCAATAATTTTCAAGGTAAACTTGTTCTTGGATTTTCTAGAGGTGTTCGCCATAGGGGATCATGTGTACTAAAGGTGTTTTAAAAATACGTATATAATGCGTTTAGGGTTTACAAATAACCGTTAATTGTTTGATCCAATTGGTTAGGAAGCGGTCCTGGTAGGTCTTTTGCTTGAATTAGTTATGAAATATGGAAGTCCGTACCTATCTTTGCGCCATCTCAAAGGGGTGCAAACTCTTGTTGTATCAGATAAAACCAACCGTGTTTTGTTTGTTTCAGGATGAGCTGAGATTATACCCAATGAACCTGGGCGGGTAATGCTGCCAAGGGATAGTGATTCTATCACTTCTTGGAATTATGTATGTCCACTACCGGATGGAAATCAATCTAAAATCAGAATAACGCCCCTTTTATTCGTAGCTAATTTATACGAATGAAATACATTGTAATACTAGCGGTCTTTATAGGAATAATAGGCCCAGCTTTTGCTCAAGAAAAAGAAATTGACTCTGTAACGGGCAAGGAAATAAACCTAGATGAAGTATTTGTTTCTGCCATAAGGGTCAACAAGGCCACTCCTGTTACTTTCTCCAATCTAAAAAAGGAAGCGTACGCCTCCCGTAACTTGGGTCAGGATATTCCTATTCTCATGAACTTTTTGCCGGGTGTGGTAACTACCTCAGATGCCGGTGCAGGTGTTGGGTACACAGGTATTCGGGTACGTGGTAGTGACAATACACGTGTAAACGTAACTATTAACGGTATACCCTACAATGATGCTGAATCTCACGGTACGTTTTGGGTAAACATGCCGGATTTTGCTTCGTCTACGGAGAGTTTGCAGTTGCAACGTGGTGTGGGTACCTCTACCAATGGTTCAGGTGCTTTTGGTGCTAGTCTTAATTTGTTGACTGATGCGGTTGCGGATGAAGCGTATGCTCAAATTTCATCTTCTATAGGCAGTTTTAAAACGTTGCGGAACAATATAAAATTCAGTACGGGATTGCTAAACGACCATGTTGAAATTTCAGGGCGACTTTCAAGAATAAGTTCGGATGGGTATGTGGATAGGGCTTCGTCAGATTTGGATTCCTATTTTTTGCAGGCCGCCTATACGGATGAAAAAACGCAGTTAAAAGCATTGCTATTTGGAGGGCATGAGGTTACTTACCAATCTTGGAACGGGATAGATGCACAGACATTAAAGGATAACAGAACCTATAATTCCGCAGGTGCTTATACAGATGAAAATGGAGATGAGCAGTTTTATGACAATGAGGTGGACGACTATAAACAAAACCATGCGCAGTTTCTTTGGAATCAGCAACTATCGGATACATGGAGTACCAATGTGGCGTTTCACTTTACAAAAGGGAGTGGTTTTTTTGAACAGTATAAACAAGAAGATAAGTTTGCCACTTACGGTTTTGAGCCTATTGTAGTGAATGGGGATTCTGTAAATACAACAGATTTAATACGCCGCCGTTGGTTGGATAACAAGTTCTATGGGGCTGTATTCTCTGCTAATTATACCAAAAATCGTTTAGATGTTATTTTAGGCGGAGGGTGGAATTCCTACCAAGGGGATCACTTTGGGGAAGTAATTTGGGCACGTTACGCTACGGATAGTCAAATCCGTGATAGGTATTATGAGGACGATTCCAATAAATCCGATTTCAATTTTTACACAAAAGCCAATTATGGGCTAAACGATAAGTGGAGTCTTTTTGCAGATTTGCAATATAGAAGGGTGGGGTATACGGCTAATGGCGAGGAAACAGGTCTGGTAGATGATACGTTTCACTTTTTCAACCCTAAAGCCGGAGTGGTGTTTGATCTAAACCGAAACAACAATTTTTATTTCAGTTATGCGGTGGCCAATCGTGAGCCCAATAGAAACGATTACGAAAGCGGAAGCCCAAAACCTGAAAAACTAAACGATTTTGAGTTGGGGTGGCGCTATGTGTCCACATCATTTCAATTGAATGCCAATGCCTATTATATGAGGTACAAGGACCAACTGGTGCTAACAGGGCAGTTAAACGATGTGGGAGCGCCCTTGCGTGCCAATGTGGGAGATAGCTACCGTGCAGGTCTTGAGTTGGATGCCAATGTATTTTTAGGTGAAAAATGGCAAATTCAACCCAATATTGCCATCAGTTCAAATAAGAATTTAGATTTCTTTTTTGAACGAGACGGGGTGCTGCGCGACCTTGGGAATACCAATATTGCGTATTCTCCAAATGTGGTCATAGGCAACCGTTTTGCGTATTCTCCGGTAAAAAATCTTCAGATTTCGGCACTGTCCAAATACGTAGGCGAGCAGTATATGGGTAATATAGATTCAGAAAATTCTATTTTGGAAGCCTATTCGCAAACAGATTTTAACGTGCAGTATGTGCTTAATTTTAAGTCGGTAATAAAGCGTATCACTTTATCTGCACTGGTAAATAACATTTTTGATGAGGATATAGTCTCCAACGGATATTTCTATACGTATGATGATAATTCCTCAGGTTCGGTTCAGACTTTTGAAGGAGCAGGATATTACCCTCAGGCGGGTACTAATTTCTTATTGGGAGCAACGGTTAGGTTTTAAGTGCGATAGTAATTTTTTCCCTAAACGGATTGCGTCAATAACTTGTTGAATTAGTTTCTCTACGCTTTACAAGCTGTTCTTAAATCTGTTATTTTTACTACAGATTCAAAGTATGGACTATATGGAAGAAAGAACAAAAGTTCGCTGGGGTATTTTAGGTTGTGGAAATGTAACCGAGGTAAAAAGCGGACCTGCCTATCAAAAAACAGAAGGTTTTGAGGTTGTTGCCGTCATGCGCCGTAATGCGGAAAAAGCAGCGGATTATGCTCAAAGGCACGGTATATCCAAATATTATTCAGATGCAGAGGCATTGATAAATGATACCGAAGTGGATGCCGTCTATATTGCCACTCCTCCTGATAGCCATAAACTGTATGCATTAAAAGTTGCTGCTGCGGGAAAGCCTTGTTGTATAGAAAAGCCCATGGCTCCGAGCTATGCGGATAGTCTTGAGATTCAGCAGGCGTTCACAGAGAAGAATTTACCGTTGTTCGTAGCGTATTATCGCCGGTCATTGCCTCGTTTTTTAAAGGTGAAAGAATGGTTGGATGCTAATGAAATAGGACAAGTGAGACATATTCGTTGGTTTTTGGGAAAGCCTCCCAATGCTATGGACTTAAGTGGTGCATACAATTGGCGTACGGATGCCAAAGTAGCCCCGGCAGGTTATTTTGATGATTTGGCCAGTCACGGTCTAGACCTTTTTACTTATCTGTTGGGAGATTTTAAAAACGTCTCGGGCACTGCCTTGAACCAACAGGGGCTGTACTCGGCCAAAGATGCAGTAACAGGTCATTGGATTCATGAAAACGGAATTACAGGTTCCGGTACTTGGAATTTTGGCACTCACCAAAGGGAGGACTTAGTGGAAATTAACGGGAGTGAAGGTAAAATCAGTTTTTCTGTTTTTGAAGAGGCCGATGTGGTCCTTGCCAATACAAAAGGAAAAACACAATTGTTCATAGCGCACCCGGAGCATGTGCAGCAATTTCACGTAGAAAACTTGAAAAAAGACCTGTCTGGTGGAAAACGGCATCCTTCAACCGGAGAAACAGCTTTGCATACCAGTTGGGTAATGGATAGTATTTTGGGTAAGCTGTAACGGGCTAGGTCCATCGCTTTTAAAATTTCACAAAGAATTTATTCCAACTATATGAAAAAAATACCTGCTTTTGGTAGCAAGCTGCGTAAGAACATTGTGTCGGTTCCCGAAATTATAGATGAGTGCTCGGGAATACGGGTTTTTGGGCAGTTGTTGAAGTCCTTTCTGTTTAGTACGGATGTGGCCATTATTAGAAATACAAATGCCAATGCCATTATTGCCGTATATCCTTTTACACCACAACCTACCATTTCCAACGCGTTGATTTTGGCGGCGGACAAACCTATTTTTTGCGGAGTGGGCGGAGGTATTACAACCGGTAACCGTTCTGTAGAGTTGGCGGTGCATGCAGATTTTCAAGGTGCTTTGGGTGTGGTCTTGAATAAACCGGCACCTAATGATCTTATCAGACAGTTAAAGGATAGAATAGATATACCGGTAACCATTACCATAGTATCCGAGAAAGATGATATAAAAGGGAGAATAAAAGCGGGGATTGATATTTTTAATGTTTCCGGTGCAGGAAAAACGGCCGATATTATTAAGCGCATACGCGATATTGATGAAGAGGTGGCTATTATAGCTACCGGAGGAAAGACAGATGAGACCATTCAATTGGCCATAGAAGCTGGTGCCAACGCCATATCATATACACCTCCAAGCTCCGGGGAATTATTTAAAGATATTATGGAGCGTTATAGGAACGAATAAGCGCGTTTAGTTTGAAATCAATACAATATTGCCACTTCTTGTAGCGCGATACTCTAGCATATCATAGCGCCGTTCGTCATCCTTTGGGGCATTGGTAAGCTGGCCGGTATACAGGTTGTATTCGTAATCTTCGCAACCACAGGTAGCAACTATACCGTTTAGTACAGTTTGCGAGCAGTCGTTAGGTACATGGTTGGGGCATGAGGCCTCAAAAGCCCTGTATTGATCAATACCGGATTGAATTACGTAGACTCCCTTTAACCCAACTCCCGCATTCTCAACAAAAACAATGCTGCCAATATTCGTGAGCTTGCTATATAGGGGCAGGTTCAGGTTCATATCAAACCTAAAGCCTACTTCTTGCAGGTAGGGATTGCGAACTACACCATCATTACTGCATGAGAGTAAGAATATCATAATAAAAAAGCTTAAAAAATACTTCATGGCAGAATTATCAATTAAAATGCATGGAACAAAATTGAACAAAAATTATGTATATTTGCGTTAAATCCTCTCTAAAATAACCGTTAATGTAGCGGTGTATGTAGAGGATTTTCTTATTTTACAAGATGTTTTAAACGAGTATCATATGAGTAACGTATCTTACTATACAAAAGAAGGATTGCAAAAATTAAGGGACGAGCTTAACTATCTAAAAGATGTTGAGCGTCCTAAATCTTCTCAAGCGATTGCTGAGGCAAGGGATAAAGGAGATTTATCTGAGAATGCCGAGTACGATGCCGCAAAAGAAGCACAGGGTCTGTTGGAGCTTAAGATTTCAAAGATGGAAGAGACTTTGTCCAATGCACGCTTAATTGATGAATCACAACTAGATACCTCTAAGGTTTTGGTGCTATCAACGGTAAAGTTGAAAAACCAGACCAACGGTATGGAAATGAAATATACTTTGGTTGCCGAAAGTGAAGCGGACCTTAAATCGGGTAAAATATCCGTTAATTCTCCTATTGGCAAAGGCTTGTTAGGGAAAAAAGTAGGTGAAACAGCCGAAATTACAGTGCCTAACGGTACATTAAAATTTGATATTTTAGAGATAACAAGGTCTTAAAACTATCTACAATGGCATCTATCTTTACAAAGATTATAAACGGCGAAATTCCTTGTTATAAAATAGCCGAGGACGATAATTATTTTGCTTTTTTGGATATCAACCCCAATGCCAAAGGGCATACGTTGTGTATTCCTAAAAAAGAAGTAGACAAGATCATGGATCTTGATGAGGATTCCTACATGGGCCTTATGGCGTTTTCGAGAAAAGTTGGTAAGGCCATAGAGGCTTCCATTGAGTGCAAGAGGGTGGGTATGACCGTTATTGGTCTAGAAGTACCTCATGTACATGTGCATCTTATTCCGCTTACGAATATGCAAAATGCAACGTTTCAACATAAGGTTTCGCTGTCAGAAGAGGAATTTAAGGATACGGCCGAAAAAATTAGGGCCGCACTTCAATAGGCATTATTGAATCAGGAAATAAACTCCCGCAGCTACTACAGCTATCAATAGTAGGGAAAGTATCCAAAACAAGGAGGTAAACGTTATTGTACTGCGGTCCGGGATGACCATTTTTTCATAGTATTTAAAACTTCGCTCAATATCGTCCGTCCAACTTACCGGATAAATGTCCGTACCACATTTATTGCAGACAATTTTAGAGGTAACCTCGTTGGTAATGGAATTAAAAAGTTTCCCCGCTTTGTGTTTTTGGTAAAATGAAAGCTTTAAATCTTGATTAAAACATTCCGGACAGTTGTTTGTCAGGTCCGCTTCTTTTATCATTACTAACTTTTCCTTTGCCATTTTACTGCGTATAAGAAATATAAAATTTCACTTTTTATAGATTAGCCTTCTAACTTAGTGTCTTTAGGGTAAGTTGCATAACTGTACCCTGTTTATTCGACGAAAGTACTTTTATCTTCCCCTTATGGTATTCTTCCACTATTCTTTTGACTAGGGAAAGGCCTAGTCCCCAACCTCTTTTTTTACTGGTAACCCCAGGGTTAAAAATAGCCTGGAAATCGCTTTTAGGAATCCCATGGCCGGTATCCGAAACCTTAATGTGAACCTGTTTCCCTTCATGAGTAATGTCAATATGGATGCTTCCTTTGCCTTTCATTGCATCAATACCGTTTTTAACCAGGTTCTCAATAGTCCAGTTAAACAATGAAACATTCAGCATAACCTGAAGGTGGTCTACATTGGAGCTAAAAGAAAATTCAATAAGTTTTGAGCTTCGCAATTTAAGATATTCATACGCATCTCTGGTTTCTTTAACAATATCATGTGGGTCTAACTTGGGTAATGAACCAATTTTGGAAAATCTTTCGGTAATGGTTTCCAGCCTAAAAATATCCTTTGCTATTTCTTTTGTAATCTCCGGGTTAATGTTTTCCGTCTTTAGAAGCTCGTTCCAGCCTAACAAAGAAGAAAGGGGCGTACCGATCTGGTGTGCCGTTTCTTTGGCCATTCCTGCCCATAGTTTATTTTGTTCGGAAGCCTTGTTAGTTTTGAAAAAGAAGAAAATAACTGCCGCAAATAGAAATATGATGAGCAAAAGGGCAATGGGGTAGTATTTTAATTTATTCAGTACCTCAGAGTTGCCATAGTATAAAGTGGCCAAATGTTCGCCCTGTTGATCAATGGAAATGGGAATATTCTCATTCTGAAACTTTAGTATTTGATTCTGCACGTAAACGGAATCTACAACCTTGTCCTTGGCCATATTATTGGTCTTGACAGACCCGTCTTTGTTTACCAGAATCATTGGAGTAGAGGTGTTGTTCTGGAATACTTTAAGATGAAGGTTTCCTAGATCAGCATCTTCCGAAGATTGTTGGAATTCTGATTGCGCCGTGGCCCAAATTTCCATTTTAAGACGTTCTTCCTCTTTGAATTTTTTAAAGAAACTATTCGTATTCCAAAGTATAAGACTCACAATAGCAAAGGATGCAATGAGTAAAATAAGGTTGGAAGATTTGTTCTTAGGATTAAAATTCATCCGAATAAATAGCTTTTAGATTCCGTGCGTACTTCAATTTTGGTATAGACGGAATTCATCAAAGATAACGTAAATAAGAAGAAAATGGTGTATAGGCTATCTGGGGTCTTGCATTTAATGCAGGCAATTTTCTTACCTTTATGCCATGGCAAAAGAGATGATTTCAGTACTTCCGGAGGCGGTTTCTACCGCACAGTTACATGGTTACCTTTTAGGAGCTGTAGGGCCTAGGCCAATAGCGTTTGCGAGTACCGTAGATGAAAAAGGGCATCCTAATCTTTCTCCTTTCAGTTTTTTTAATGTTTTTAGTGCCAATCCGCCTGTATTGATTTTTTCACCGGCAAGAAGAGTGCGGGACAATACCACCAAGCATACACTGCAGAATGTATTATTAACTATGGAGGTAGTGGTCAACATTGTTAATTATGATATGGTACAACAAATGTCCTTGTCCAGTACGGAATACGGAAAGGATGTAAATGAATTTGAAAAGGCCGGCCTCACCATGGTGCCTTCCGATGTTGTAAAACCGTATAGAGTGGCGGAATCGCCCGTGCAGTTTGAGTGTAAAGTTACCAAGGTTGAAGCCTTGGGACGTGAGGGAGGAGCAGGAAATTTAATTTTTGCCGAGGTAGTTAAAGTGCATATAGACCCGGATGTTTTGGATGAAAACAGTGCCATTGATCAACGAAAAATAGATCAGGTAGCCCGTATGGGCGGTAATTGGTACAGTAGGGCCAATTTGGGACTTTTTGAAGTGCCTAAACCCCTATCTACTTTAGGTATTGGTATAGACAATATACCGGAACACATAAGTACAAGTAGTGTGCTCACCGGAAACGATTTGGGCATGTTGGGTAATGTAGAGGAAGTTCCCGATCAGAATGCAGTACAAGAGTTTTTGTCCGCACATGTAGAAATACGTTCGCTTATCAGTGGTGGGGAAAGAAAACCATTGGAATTAAAAGCTCAGGAGTTTTTGCGTAAAAACGATGTGCTTTCTGCTTGGAAGACATTATTGGCAGAGTAAAACTACTGGAAAACCGGTATGTTAGTAGGGTTTTATCAGATGAAACTGTTTCAGGGCAAAATAATAGCCACGTATAAATTTGCCCATTATGAAACCTTCTTTCCTTATCCTATTGCTTTGCTGTGCCATCACTTCAAGAATATTCTCCCAAGAAAATAGAGGCTCCCATCATATAGGGTCGGATTCATACATAACCGCTAACCCTTTCTCATTGTTGGACACATACGCTCCTAGATTGCGTTTGGGGTATATTCAACATATAAAAGGGCATTGGAAAATGGGTCTGGACGTGGGCTATGGTGGTAAAGGAATGGCTATTTTAAATGAAAATTTAGGCGAAAGTTATCGCTTGTGGGAAGTAAGACCAGAATTTTATTATATACTTAATCCTAAACTAAGAACTTTAAAATATCTAGCGGCGGAGTTTTTTTATATAAATCAGTCCAATACTTTTTTAAATGGTGATTACCAGTCGGGAGGCTCAGAAAACTACACCTATGACCAAGCGGATTTTACACGACAAAAGTATGGTTTCCACCTAAAATTTGGTTTACTGTTAAATCTGGGAAAAAAGGCGGGTATTAATTTCTATGGGGGTATTGGCCTGCGCTGGCGCACAAGTACATATGCCAATATTGTTAATCAGCAGAGTGCGGATATCTTTAGGGAGTGGTATACTTCTCTTTATGAAGATATAGGTAAAAGGTTTGGTCCAAACCCAGCTTTGGGCATAAAGTTCTTTTATAAACTATAGCTCATAACCTTTAATAACTTCTGTTTGTTTTTTTAGGTGAATTATGCGATTAAAACTACTTTTATTGCTATAAAAATTAGTTCACATATAATTCATAATCATGGAAGTTCAAGGAAAAGTAAAGATGGTAGGAGAAACCCAAACGTTTGGTAACAATGGGTTTAGAAAGCGCGAGATAGTAGTAACTACAGAGGAGCAATATCCACAGCATATAATGGTAGAGTTCGTACAGGACAAGACGGACTTGTTAAACAACTTTAGTGTTGGTCAAGATGTAAAAATCAGCATCAATTTAAGAGGTAGGGAGTGGACCAACCCACAAGGTGAGGTTAAATATTTTAACTCTATACAAGGGTGGAGAATTGAAGGCGTTCAGACTCAGCAAAGTGGACCGGGAATGCCTCCTGTTCCACCAGCGGAAGCTTTTCAGCCTGCCGATAACCTTAACGAAGAAGATCACGACGATTTGCCTTTCTAGGAGTCAAACGTTTTAATCGTAATGTTAAAAAGCCCCAAGGATATAAAGTCTAATGGGGCTTTTGTATTTTTGTATATCTCATAACCCCAAAAGTGCAGGACCAAGAATCCAGAAATTCTATAGTTTTTTTGTCTGAAGAGTTGGCGTTTCCCGCTGTGGAACATGCTAATTATGACGGTCTTTTAGCAGCTGGCGGAGACCTTTCTGTAGAACGTTTGTTACTGGCCTATAAAAGTGGAATTTTTCCTTGGTTCAATGATGATTCATTGGTTCTATGGTGGAGCCCGGACCCACGAATGGTTTTAATTCCCCATAAAATAAAAGTCTCCAAAAGCATGCGCAAAATACTGCGGGACGGCCATTTTATACTAACAAAAAACACTTGTTTTAAGCAGGTAATAGAGGCGTGTTCCAGTATAAAAAGACACGATCAAGACGGCACTTGGATTACCAAAAGTATGAAGAATGCATATTTAAAAATGCATGAAAATGGGTTTGCCACTTCGTACGAAGTATGGGAAAATGATGAGCTCGTAGGCGGACTTTACGGAATAGACTTGGGTACGGTTTTTTGTGGGGAAAGTATGTTCAGTAAGGTTAGCAATGCTTCAAAATTTGCCTTTATTAATCTGGCCCAAGAGTTAGAAGGTAAAAATTATAAACTTATAGATTGCCAAATACATACCGATCACTTAGAAAGCCTTGGAGCAGAAGAAATTCCGCGTAAAGAATTCATTAAAATTTTAGAGGCTGAAAATAAGAGAGGTCAATAAGAAGAAAATATGTTGTGTTTCATGGGTGTAATGCTCCGCACGATATTCTCCACCCACTTCTAATTTGGTTTCCCGGTTTAATAGCCAGCCTATATGAGAGGTAATCCTTTGGTCATAAACAGGTTTGTTGCCTTTGGCTACGCTTAGCAAGGATTCTGTAGACGCTGAAACATAGGGCTCGCCAATATCCAATTCTTCTCCTTTTAACGGAGCATCAATAGATAAGCGATACCTAAAACGATGAACTGTTTGTGATGGGCTTATGCGTTGTTCGGCGCGTAAACGGCTCCCTACGGTTATATTATCATAAGCATGTGAAAACTTATACTGTTCGGTTATTCTCAGTTCGTTTTCTCCCGGAGCATCAAAAGAATCCCTAAATCTATATTGTACGCCTAGGGCTATACTCTGCTCAAACCCAATTTTAATAGTTGAAAAATGAGAGAGGTCCAGTTGTCTTACCTGATATTTAAAATCGTCTTTGAAAATATAGGCCCGTTGGGCAATCTTAAAGTTATGTGAGTAATTTGGGGTTATTTTATAGTTGAGCGAAATATCGGGCTCAAAATAGCCCGTAGTGTTTTCTTGACAGTAACCTAAGCTGCTTAAAAGTAGACCAAAAGCAATAAAAAGCGTTCTAGTAGAGTACGTGGTCATAGTTTGGTGGTAACGCTTTTTTAATCAGTTCAAACTTGCCTTCGGCATTAAAAAGTATTTCAAATTCTTCAAAGCTTTTTTCGCGCTTTCCATCAATGATCAATTCGTATTTTATGGAAGGTAACATTAGATTTTGAAAGGCGTTTTTTAAGGTCTGGTCAATATCGTTTTCATCGGCAATATACTGCTGTTGAATTTTTTGTATTCGATATTTTTTAAAGTTTTTCTCCAAATACGAAGTAATCTTTGCATAAGCCTCGTTAGGGATGTCTACTGGGGTTATAGTAATTTCAATATCTTCTAATTTGCCCTGTGCATCAAATTCAATACTGTATTTTAAACGGTCTTTTTTAAATTTGGCCTCATAGCTTATTTTATCACCATCTATCTCTTTGTAAAAACGAATGCGCTTGGCATTTATCAGCTTTTGATGTATGAATAGGTGTGCATTTTCGGGAAACTGAGATTTTCTAATACGATGTTCGCGCTCATCTTTTATTTGTGCAAAGGCCATACTAGTAAAAAGAGTGAAAAAGAGGACTAGAAAAGAAACGGACTTAAAATTCATAACAATTAAATTTTATACAATTTAGACTTCATCATATCTAAAGCAAGAAACTACATGGTCGTTTACCATTCCTACGGCTTGCATAAAAGCGTATACAACGGTACTGCCTACAAACTTAAAACCTCTTTTTTTTAAATCTTTGCTCAGAGTATCTGAGATCTTTGTTGTCGCAGGAGCATCTTTGTAATGTTCGTAGCTGCTTTTAAGGGGAGAGTGATTTACAAATTCCCAGATATAATTGCTAAAACTCCCAAACTCCTCTTGCACGTTTATAAACGCTAAAGCATTGGAAACTGTTGCCCTAACCTTTAATTTGTTTCTAATGATGCCTGCATCCTGGAGCAAGTCCTGAATTTTATTTTCATCGTATAAAGCTATTTTCTTATAGTCAAAATTGTCAAATGCTTTTCTGAAATTCTCACGTTTCCTTAAAATGGTAATCCAGCTTAATCCGGCTTGAAAGGTCTCTAGGACCAGAAATTCAAATAGTGTATCGTCTTCTTTTACGGGAGATCCCCATTCTTCATCATGATAAGCTTCATAAAGCGAATCTCCTTTGCACCAACCACATCTTTGTTTTTCCATGTTGAGAATTTGAGTTCAAAGTTAATAATATACAGACGTATTTTGCTGATGTTGTATTCTGAATTAAAATAATACAACCTTAATCTAATCGTAATCTACAGCTAAACCGCTTCTAAAATCTATATGGCATCTTGCGGAACTAATAAAAAATAAAAAATGAAAAAATTTAGTTTAGAAATATTCGGATTGGTTATTCTTACCACTATTATATCCTGTGAACACATAGATGATTTTATAGGTCATGGCGGTTCTACTACCAATAAAATTGAGAGCATAGAATTTCTTGATGAATATGTTTTGCCAGATGGAGCGACGTATGCCAATACAACTGTAGGTGGGCTATCTGCTATAGATTATGCAGATGGTAAATGGTATATAATCAGTGATGATCCAAAGGCGCCTATCCGTTTTTACACAGCTGATATTTCATTTGGTGAAAACCAGTTTAAGGAGGTAACCATTAATGGCGTAACGGAATTGTTGAACGGTAGTAATTTGCCTTTTTCGGATGATGAAATTGATCCTGAAGCCATCCGGATTACACCTGGGGGTAGTGTGTTATGGTCTAGTGAGGGGAATGTTAAAGGCGGTGTAGATCCTTTTGTTCGTGTTGCCGGTTTGGAAGGTACCTATAAGTCTAGCATTGCTTTATCCGAAAAATTTAAAGTGTCCGGAGATGAGAATCGTGGGCCACGCCACAATGGCGTTATTGAAGGTCTTTCCGTTTCCTATGATAAGAAAGGATACTGGGCTTCAATGGAATTGCCCCTTGTACAAGACGGTCCGGAACCTGTGTTAGAGGATACGGATTCACCGGTAAGGATGGCGTACATAAATAGATCCGGGGCATTCGGCAGAGAGTTTGCTTATGAACTAGATCCCATTGCCAGAAAGTTTGATGAATCGTCTTTTACGGTAAATGGAGTGGTTGAAATTTTAGAATATGATATGGACCGGTTTTTGGTTTTGGAGCGTTCTTTTTCTACGGGTTATGCTGATGGAGGTAACAATGTAAAAATTTATGACGTAGATGCTTCCAAAGCTACCGATGTAAGCCATATGGATAGCCTTAAGGATGCAGATTACACAAAAGCGACCAAGAAGTTGGTGTTCGATTTTGAGACGGTCAGAAATCAATTAACGGATGGTGTGGTAGATAATATTGAGGGTATCACTTTTGGCCCTCAATTAGAAAACGGTAATCGTTCCCTAGTTTTGGTAGCTGATAATAATTTTAGTGCTTTTGGCCCGCAGTTAAATCAATTTATACTTTTGGAGGTTAAATAAACTGCAATAGTAAACTTCTTAAAAGTCCGTTATGCTTTTGCATAGCGGACTTTTTCTATATGATATGCACTGTATAGGGCATTTTGTAAGTTTTTGCAATTAAGCCCTACCAATGTTACCCAAGTTACCAAGCTTGTATGTTTAACCTATTAACTTTGTTATAAATTAAAGACGAATAAAATGGCAACACCTACTACCAAAACAAACGTTTCCCAACTAATAGAAAAAGCCCTTTCACAAGCGGTTTCTTATGAAGATTACCGCGCTATGGTAAATCAGCTGGCTTTAGAAGGACGCTCAACAGGTCCGGTACAAACGGAAGCATTGGCCAATTACACGATGCTTAATGACCGCCGTATGAAACGTTTTGATAAAACCGTAAAGATTAGTGCGGAAGACGAAGCTACAATTGCCAAATTGGATAAAAAAATACAGTTGATAGTCCTTACGGAAAGTTGGTGTGGTGATGCTGCTCCCGCTTTACCGGTAATCAACAAAGTGGGCCAGCTTAATGACCACGTAGATTTTAAAGTGGTTTTACGGGATGAGAATGTAGACCTCATGAACCAGTTTCTAACCAACGGCGGAATGTCTATTCCTAAATTAATTTTTTGGGATGCAGAGAATCAAGAGGTTTTGGCAGATTGGGGACCAAGACCGGCTCCTGCGGCAAAACTAGTAGCGGATCATAAAGAAAAACATGGACAGCTATTGCCTGAGATCAAAGAGGAAATTCAACAATGGTACAATAAGGATAAAGGGCAATCTACGCTTAAAGAATTGTTAGCGCGCCTTCCCTTGAAATAGATAGGTGATCGTTCCCTTCTGAACCGATTTTTCCCCGGAGCTAAATTTAGCCTTAAGGGCATAAGCAATGGCGTTGTCTATTAAACATCCGTTAGATGTGCCGGAGCTTTTTGCATTATAATCGGCATCTACAACATTACCCATTGCATCAACTTGAATGTTAATTACAACTTTGCCTCCTTCAATACAAGTGTAGATTGGGGGAGGTAATCTATAGTTGCTACGGTTTACCAGTGAATAGGAAACAGATGTACGACGTTTGGCCAAGTTGTTGGTAAATTCCTTTTTCTGGGCTTCTTTTTCGCCAAGCATTTGTTTGGCCTCTTGGCGTTTCTTTTTCAGCTCTTTTACGCGCTCTGCATATTCTGAGTCCGTAAGTTGCTCGTTAGAGTCTTCACTGTTTTCTGAAGCTAATTTTTCTTCCAAAAGCTCTTCAAGTGTTTTTAAAGGTTCTGGATTGCCATAGCTTGGTTTTGCAGTTTCGTTATAGGCCATATGGCTCTTTATCGGGTCTGCTTTTTCAATTTCTTGCTCTAACTCCTCTTTTTCTTCAAGAAGCTCTTCAATATCTTCCTCAAGCATCATTTCTACCACATAGTCGTCCTGCTCTTTATCCTGACCCAAATGTATGTTGTACAGTGCCAACACAATAATGGACATGGAAAAGATGGTAATAAGGAACGCTAAATGTTTACGGTTCAATGTCATAGTGGTATAACCACAATTTTAAAAATATATTTTAATTATTCGTTGAACGGAAAGGCTAGGGTGTTCTTTTTATGATTCTGATGTTTTTCCTAGTAGATTTTCCGCAAATATGTTGGGGGCAATGGCTTTATTTACGTTATAGTCGCCTATTTTGGTTCTTCTTAACTCTGATAAATGCCCGCCGCTTTGTAGTGCTTGCCCCAAATCATGTGCCAAAGACCTAATATAAGTGCCTTTGCTGCAAACTATCCTAAATTTAACATTTGGGAGTTTCATTTCGGTAATTTCAAAGGCTGAAACGTTTACGCTTCTCGTTTTTATTTCAACTTCCTTCCCTTCCCTGGCATACTCGTAAAGGCGTTTGCCATCTTTTTTTAAAGCCGAAAAAACGGGAGGACGTTGTTCAATATCACCTATAAATTGGGTAAGGGTCTCTTTAAGAAGTGCTTCGGTAATATGTTCGGTAGGGTAGGTTTGGTCAACTTCGGTTTCCAGATCGTAAGAAGGTGTTGTGGCCCCTAAAGTAATGGTGCCCGTATATTCTTTGGCCTGCCCTTGAAGCTCGGGTATTTTTTTTGTGAATTTTCCGCAGCAGATAATCAATAGGCCGGTGGCCAAGGGGTCCAAAGTTCCTGCATGCCCAATTTTAAACTTCTTTAGTTTGAATTTTGAGCGAATGACCCATTTTAATTTGTTTACGGCCTGAAAAGAAGACCACCCAAGGGGTTTGTCTATTAGCAATATTTGTCCGGCAAGAAAATCTTCTTGGGTGCGAGAATCCATATAAAACGTATTAATCCCTGTTCAATGAAACTGGCCTAGCTCATATAGCCGTAGCCAATAGCGATCAGTCCCACAATAAGGCAGTAGATGGCAAAGTAAGAAAGTTTACTCTTTTTTACCAATTGGATCATCCAGGTACAGGCGGCAAGACCCGCAACGAACGCGGCAATAAAACCGGCGCCCATGGCCACATTATTTCCTCCATCAAAATTTAGGTCGCCGCTCATAAGGTCTTTGGCAATTTTACCAAAAATAAGGGGGACCACCATTAAGAAAGAAAAACGTGCCGCTTTGGTCTTGTCCACACCCAATAGTACGGAAGTAGAAATGGTAGCACCACTTCTAGAAATACCGGGCAACATGGCAATGGCCTGTGAGATACCTACGACCACAGCGTTGCCAAAACTTACTTTTTTATCCGTGTCCTTGGCTTTGTCCGCAAAATACAAGAGTACAGCGGTAATCAATAGCATAAAGCCAACGAACCTAACATTGCCACCAAAGAAGGCTTCCAGTTGTTCTTCAAAAAAGAGGCCTACAAAAACTGCAGGCAACATAGATAGAATAATTTTTACGGAGAATTGGGCTTCTTCGTTCCATTTAAAACTCAAAAGGCCGCTAATGATTTCCCAGATGTCCTTTCTAAAGACAACTATGGTACTTAGAGCAGTTGCAAAATGGAGTACTACGGTAAACAAAAGACTTTCTTCGGGTACGGAGTTGTCGCCTAAAATGGCTTTCCCCAACTCTAAATGTCCACTTGATGATACGGGTAAAAATTCGGTCAATCCTTGAATGATACCGAGAATGATGGCGTCTAACGTGTCCAAAATTAATTTTTCTTGTGCGGATTCAACAATATGGCATATATCTCAATACCTAAACCAATAAGTACAAGGGTAGGGGCCAAACGTATTCTTCTAAAACTGTAAATGTCCTCATTAAAAACATTGGGGTCATCACTACCACCTCCGCTCATAAGTATAAAACCTACCGCAATAAAGGCAAGGCCTACAAAAAAGAACGTATAGTTCTTTTTCTGAAATATAAATTCTTGCTTGGCCGGTTGGCCGTTCTGTTCTTTTTGTTTCTTACCCATGCTGCAAATTTAACGAAGTTCTACTTAAAAAAGTTTATGGTCGTAAAGGTTTATTGTTTGGAGGGTATTTTTAGTAATTACGGGGTTAATAGTACAGTTCGTCCGTTCTTAGGTTCAGGAACCGTTGCGTGGCAAAAAATGTACTGATCAAGGAAATAAAGATGCCCAGAATAAAGATGGCTCCGTACAATAGGCCCAATTGTTCAACATCTTTAAAGAGTTCTAGTTCCGGAAAATTTTTATCCAAATAATATAATGCGCCAGTAATGGCAAGTAGGGCGATTAAAGCACCGAACATGCCCAGTTTTACGTTCATCCAAATAAAGGGCCGGCGTATAAAAGTCTTAGTGGCTCCCACCATTTGCATGGTTTTGATAATAAAACGTTTGGAATAAATGCTTAACCGTATAGAGCTATTGATAAGTAAAATGGCAATGAAAGTAAGTACACCACTGGCAATCAAAATCCAAAAACTAATGCGTTTTACATTTTCGCTCAACAGGCCAACTAGAGGTTTGTCATAGCTTACTTCTTCCACATAGGTCTTTTTGGCAAGGTTGGTAGCCAATGAATCTATTTCCTGTGGGGTTACAAAATCTGCACGTAACTGTACGTCTATGGAGTTTTTAAGCGGATTGTACCCCAAAAAATTCTGGAAATCCTCGCCAATTTCCTCACTATGTTGTTTGGCGGCATCCTCTTTGGAAACGAAAACGGCACTTTTGGTATGTTCTTCTTGTATCAGGTTTTTCTGCAGCTGGTCAATTTCGGACTCCTTGGCTTCGTCCTTTAGGAAAATAGAAATCGTAATCTGCTCCTTAAAGTGATCGGCCATTTTTTTGGTGTTGATGACCAAAAGCCCCAAAATACCCAATAAAAATAGCACCAATGCAATGCTCAGTACCACCGAAAAGTACGATGATATCAATTTTTGTTTCTGATACTGTTCAAAAGACTTGCCCATATTCGTGTATGCGACCGTAAATTTAGGAAAGTAAATTGAATAAACTTATTTTTGCGCCACATTGAAAAGAAAGATATCAGATGCACTACGATTTTAGGAAAATAGAGAAGGAATGGCAAGACTTTTGGGCCAAAAACGAAACGTTCAAGGCCAAGAACAATTCCGATAAGCCAAAATACTATGTGTTGGACATGTTTCCTTACCCTTCCGGGGCCGGATTGCACGTGGGCCATCCGTTAGGATATATCGCCAGTGACATCTATGCACGCTATAAAAGACACAAGGGTTTTAATGTTTTGCATCCACAGGGCTACGATTCTTTTGGCCTTCCGGCGGAACAATATGCCATACAGACCGGACAGCATCCTGCGGTTACTACAGAAAAGAACATTGCTACGTACCGTAGACAGTTAGATCAACTTGGGTTTTCCTTTGATTGGAGCCGTGAGGTACGTACATCTGACCCCAAATATTACAAGTGGACGCAATGGATATTCATTCAACTTTTCAATTCTTGGTATAATAAAACAACGGATAAGGCCGAATCTGTAGATACGTTGGTCGCCGTTTTTGAGGCGGAAGGAAATGCTAATGTACAAGCGGTCTGTGACGAAGATATTGCGCAATTTTCCGCAGCGGATTGGCAGTCTTTTTCAGATAAGAAAAAACAGGAAATTTTGCTGCAATACCGCTTAACGTATTTGGCGGAAAGCGAGGTAAACTGGTGTCCTGCTTTGGGAACGGTTCTGGCCAATGATGAAATTGTAAACGGTGTTTCAGAGCGCGGTGGTCATCCGGTAATCCGTAAAAAAATGACACAGTGGAGTATGCGCATAAGTGCGTATGCCCAGCGTTTGTTAGATGGGTTGAATACGGTAGACTGGCCTCAGCCGCTTAAAGATTCACAGACCAATTGGATCGGTAGGAGTGAAGGTGCTTCCGTAACTTTCAAGACCGTTACCACCAATGAAGTGCAGACCTCTTATCCAATTGAAGTTTTTACTACACGGCCCGATACTATTTTTGGGGTTTCTTTTATGACCTTGGCCCCGGAGCATGATTTGGTGGCCAAGATTACTACTGCGGAACAGAAAGCTGAGGTGGAGGCCTATATAGAAGCTACGGCAAAACGTTCGGAACGTGACCGTATGGCAGATGTAAAGACCATTTCCGGCACATTTACGGGAGCGTATGCAGAGCATCCGTTTACCAAGGAACCTATTCCTGTTTGGATTGGGGATTATGTATTGGCGGGTTATGGAACCGGAGCGGTGATGTCCGTGCCTTGTGGGGATCAGCGCGATTATGACTTCGCCAAGCATTTCAACATTCCTATTCCTAATATTTTTGAAGGGGTTGATATTTCCGAGGAAGCTTTTTCGGATAAGGATACGACCGTTATTGCCAATTCCGATTTTTTAAACGGATTGGATTATAAAAAAGCGACTCAAAAAGCCATTGCGGAGATTGAGAAAATTGGCGCGGGTACAGGTAAGGTCAACTACCGTTTGCGCGATGCCGTTTTTAGCCGTCAGCGCTATTGGGGAGAGCCTTTTCCGGTGTATTATGTAGAGGGTATGCCGCAAATGATCGCTGCGGAGCATTTGCCCATAAAATTACCGGAGGTTGATAAATACTTGCCTACCGAAACCGGGGAGCCGCCTTTGGGCAATGCTACCGTTTGGGCTTGGGATACCGTAAAAAATGAAGTTGTTTCTAACGATAAGATAGACCATAAGACCGTATGGCCTTTAGAGTTGAATACCATGCCGGGTTGGGCGGGTAGTTCGCAATACTTTAACCGCTATATGGACCCACATAATGAGGATGAGATTTTCTCAAAAGAAGCCATTGACTACTGGCAGGATGTGGACTTGTACATTGGAGGTAGCGAGCATGCTACGGGCCATTTGTTGTACAGCCGTTTCTGGCAGAAGTTTATGTTTGATCTAGGTTTAGTACCCAAAGATGAGTTTGCTAAAAAGCTTATTAATCAGGGGATGATTACGGGGACAAGTGCTTTTGTTCATAAAATTATTCTTGATACAAATCAAGTAGAAGAAATTTTGGTAAAAAACCCATCGAATTATTCTAAGGAGGAGAAGGAAGATTTAAGGATGATTGTTAAAAAAGTAAAAGGTTTATCGGTTTCTAAAGGAATTGCATTGGGGGATTTGAAGATTTTTCTGGATGAGTACTTGAGGACTAATCTGGTTTTGTCTTCTAATTTTCTTTCAATAGTAAAATTCGATATTTTAAAAACGCATGTGAATGTGGATTTGGTTAATGGTTCAGATGAATTAGACGTTGAAAGGATTTTAACAAATCACATTTATAAGAGAGAATTTGATAAAAATACAATATTTATTGGAGAGGGTAAATCCGTTATCGGTAACGAGGAAACTAAGGATAAGTATTTAGTGACACGCGAGGTAGAAAAAATGTCCAAGTCCAAATACAATGTGGTCAATCCGGATGCTATTTGTGAGGAGTACGGAGCAGATTCATTGCGTTTGTATGAAATGTTCTTAGGGCCTTTGGAGCAATCCAAACCTTGGAATACGGCGGGTATTACCGGTGTACATAGCTTCTTGAAGAAACTATGGCGTTTGTACCACTCAGGGGCCGAGGGTGCTTTTGCGGTTTCGGAAGACGAGCCTTCAAAAGACAGCTACAAGACCTTGCACAAGACTATTAAGAAGGTAGAAGAAGATATTGAGAACTTCAGTTTTAATACTTCGGTATCTACTTTTATGATTGCCGTTAATGAGCTAAGTTCACAGAAATGTAATAGCCGTGCGATTTTGGAACCCTTAGCGGTTTTGGTTTCCCCTTATGCACCACATATTGCGGAAGAACTTTGGAAGCTTTTGGGGCATGAAGGTTCTATTGCTACCGTGACTTTTCCAAAATTTGAGGAAAAATATTTGGTGGAAAGCAGCAAGGAGTATCCGGTTTCCTTCAACGGAAAAATGCGCTTTAAACTAGAGCTTCCTTTGGATTTGGGCAAAGATGAAATTGAAGCTGCGGTAATGGCCCATGAAAAAACACAACAGCAATTACAAGGGCGCACACCTAAAAAAGTGATTGTTGTTCCAGGAAAAATAGTTAATATCGTAGGGTAGAAAATATAAAGTCGTCAACTAAATAGATTATGGATTACATTGAAATTCTTGGGTTGGCGGCCGCTATTCTCACCACGGCAGGTTACGTGCCACAAGTGTATAAAACGTGGCGCGATAAGTCTACCAAAGACATTTCGCTCACCACCTATTTGGTACTCTTTATTGGGGTTGTGTTATGGCTTACATACGGTATATTAATAAGTAGTCTGCCCGTTACACTGGCAAACGGCATAACAGCATTTCTGCTTTTATTTATGCTGATTTTAAAATTCAAGTACAAATAGCCAAAGACATTTTGGCAGCATAAAACTTCAAAACCTCGCCAAATTGATTTGGCGAGGTTTTTGCTTTTCACTAGATCAGTTAAGTATTCGTTTTGATTAGGCAACATCCAATCCGCATAGAGATTATAGACAAAGTAAGCGCGGCTGAAGTGAGCGCTAACAAAATGAAAGGTTTTTGATTATCTTTAAATTCAAATCTTAAAAAGAATAAAATTATGATGGGATATTATATATTGATTGGTGCCATAGCTCTGGTAAGCTGGTTGGTAAGTAACAAGCTTAAAAGCAAGTTTAAGCACTATTCTAAAGTGCATTTAAGTAATGGCATGAGCGGAGCAGAAATCGCAGAGAAAATGTTGGCTGATCATGGTATTAGAGACGTGAAAGTGGTTTCAACCGCAGGTATGCTTACGGACCATTACAATCCGCAGAACAAAACAGTAAATTTAAGTGAAGGTGTGTATAACCAAAGAAACGCTTCCGCAGCGGCTGTAGCGGCTCACGAGTGTGGCCATGCGGTACAACACGCACAGGCCTATGAATGGTTGACCTTGCGCTCTAAATTGGTACCTGTTGTTAGTGTTACTTCAGGATTATCTATGTGGGTTGTTTTTGGTGGACTTATGCTAGGTGCTGCCAGTGGTGCTGGTTTAGGGAGATATGTTGCAGTTGCCGGTTTAGTGATGATGGGTATGGCTACGTTATTCAGCTTAATTACTTTACCCGTGGAGTACGATGCCAGTAACCGTGCCTTAGCGTGGTTAAAAGCCAAGAATGTAGTAACACCACAAGAATACAAAGGTTCGGAAGATGCGCTTAAATGGGCGGCAAGAACGTATTTAGTAGCGGCAATTGGCTCATTGGCTACTTTGGCGTATTGGGCTATGCAAGTATTCGGTGGTAGTAGAGATTAGTTTCAAAGACGATAAAGCAATTAAAAAGGCTGTCCAAAATGAATTGGGCAGCCTTTTTTATTTGAGTTAATCTAATATTTTATTCCGCTTTAATGCGCTCGTCTATAAATTTTAAGGCGATACCATCGCGACCCATAATTTCAAATAGGTCAAGGATATCACGCATTGTTTTTTCTTCTTCCAATTGTTCGGTAACGAACCACTGTAAAAAGTTCTCCACACCAAAGTCATTGTTCTTTTTGGCCGAAGCAACAATACTGTTTATAGATTTGGTTACCTCAATTTCTTGGCTCAAAGCAGTTTCAAAAACTTCTTCCAAAGAAGAGAAATCGTGATTTACGTTTCCAATTTCGGGAGATAGGGCGTTACCGCCACAATCGTTCACGAACTTAAAAATCTTCATCATGTGTTCTCTTTCTTCTGCCGCTTGTGCGTACAAAAAGTCTGCACTTCCTATATAACCTCGTTGGTCGCACCATGATGCCATGGCTAAATATGATGCAGATGCTTTTCCTTCCATTTGTATTTGGGCGTTGAGCATATCCATGCTCTCTACCTTAATACTCATCTGTTGTCTTGCTATATCTTTCATTGTCTTTTTCTTTACTTAACGTAAAGTTATCAATAAAGTATGCGTATAACTAGGCCTTTGACCAATTTATAACTGGTTTTAGACTGATTAAAAATAGGAGGTTTAGCCTCTTGAGGTAAGGGAAGGTGTCTGAGCTGCAATATCAAGCAAGAAAAATACACCGGTAAGCAATTCTTTAAGGTCAAGAACCTCTAGGGTATTCAAAACAAAAAGGTGCTCTTTATTACAAAGGGATAAAATTTCAAAACCATGTGGATTCTTGTCCTCATCAAAATGGTCTTCAATGTTTATGCTCCAAACCCTCTGGCGTAAGGCAAGCAGTTGGCAAAACGATAAACGCACAACCTTTTGACCTAGGTCTATATAAAAGCATCTTTCCTTATCGGATTGGAAAAATGTATAGTATTGTGATGAATGAATGCGTTCCATTGGGGACAAAAATAATCCTTATTTAGATTTAATCCAAACATTATATCTGAATTTGTCGATCAATTTGTTGGGCCAAGGAAATAAAGGTCTCCGTACGGGATACCCCTTCTATTTGTTGAATTTCTTTGTTCAATACGTGCATTAGGTGCTCATTGTCCCTGCAGAGTACTTTAATGAGAATAGACCAATTTCCCGTAGTGTAATGACATTCAAGTACTTCTGGAATTTTCTCCAGTTGCTTGACTGCAACGGGGTTGCTCATGGCCTTATCTAGGTAAATGCCAATATAGGCCATGGTATGGTACCCCATAATTTTAGGGTTGATAATAAACTTGGACCCTGAAAGTAGTCCAGAAGACTCCAGTTTTCGTAAACGTTGGTGGATTGCGGCACCGGATATACCAATGTTTCGGGCTATTTCAAGAATGGGTTTTCTAGCATCTTCCATGAGATACCTTAGAATTTTCTTGTCAATACCGTCAATTTTAACTTTATCGTTACCTAGTTTCATGAGTTGAGTTTCAAATTGATGGTAAAAGTAGCTATTATTGTTTGAATTTTGTAGAGAGATATTTTCTCTTCATTGTTGAAATGTGAAGGACACCTATTCGCCATTGGATACAGAATCAGGATTATACCCTAAATACGGTACTTCATATTCCTTAAAATCGATACCATAGGTTTTGAGTTCTTTTAAAATAGGTTCATAGACCTCCTTTTTAATCGGAATTTGAACACCAGGCGTAGTGATTTTTTTGTTCAATATGGCCAAAGTGGCTATGGCAACGGGTAAACCCACGGTCTTGGCCATGGCCGTATGAGTTCTGTTTTCTCCAATAACTACCATATTGGCATCAATTTGATGCTTTTGACCATCCAACTCATAACCGAACTTATGGTACATAACGATCATATCCTTATCGGAATCTTTTAGCGTCCAACTATCCTCAAGAATATACTGTAGTGCTTGCGCGGGTGTGGCATTCTTTAGGGGGATAGTCTTGTTCTGGTCAAAAAGGTTCAGTTCCAGTACTTTGTCCCACATACTGTCATCCTGATCTATTTTTAGGTAGTGACGTAGTTTAAGTTCTACCGAATCCGTTGGGGAGTACGGCAGAAATAAGTTCGTAAATTCTCGGTAGGACATGTTCTCGGAATTCTCGAGCCTATAGCTATCATCCGTCATTCCCAATTGTACGAACATATTCCAAGCCTTGGAAAATCCGGTCCTGCGCATTGTGCCCCTATAAAGGGTAAGTGCATCTTGTAGACCATAGGCTTCCCTGTAATTTAAAGAATCTCTGTTGGCGTATCCCTCAAAACGTCCGTAACCTTCAATGTCAAAAAACTCCGTACGACGAAACAGTTTGTGGTAAGGAACATACTTGTACGTGCCTTCTTGGATGAACTTGGCAGCACCTCCTTGGCCGGCTAGTACTACATTTCTTGGGTTCCATGTAAATTTGTAGTTCCAGAGGTTGGTGTCGCTTT
This sequence comes from Zobellia sp. 1_MG-2023, assembly GCF_030549125.1. Taxonomy (NCBI): domain Bacteria; kingdom Pseudomonadati; phylum Bacteroidota; class Flavobacteriia; order Flavobacteriales; family Flavobacteriaceae; genus Zobellia; species Zobellia sp. 1_MG-2023. The sequence goes on from NZ_JAUOSY010000002.1 coordinate 81,900, forward strand.
CGGGGGCAACGAGTCCACCGCAAAAAGACTCGAACAATACTATTTTTCCGCCTTGATCACGAATTCTATCAATAATCTGCATGGCGCTCATATGGTCTATTCCGGGGTCTAGACCAACTTCATTCATAAACACAAGTCCTTTTTGCTTTACCTCTTCATCCAAGGCCTTTAAGGTGTCACTTACGTAAGATGCGGTTACCAAATGTTTCTTGAGGGCAACGCAGTCTGCGGCAATCTTACTGTGTAAAAATGCGGGAAGCATAGAAACCACAATATTAGACCGTGAAATGATGTTTTTTCTATCTTCTTCATTCTGTATGTCCAGATGGTTGGCCGTACAGTTCTTGTGGTCCCGTATGTGTTGGGGCAGGTTCTCTGGGTTAAGGTCGCCAATAGTAAGGTGTAATTTTTCTTCTTCAGATTTTTCCAAGAAATAATCTAAAAGGTATGATGTGGATTTTCCCGCTCCGATAACAAGTATATTTCGCGACATTTAGTTTTGTACTTTTAATATGTATAACGAGAGACTAAGGTAGTGATTGTTATATTTATAAAAAAATACATCATATAAGTTATGAACAAAACAATATGTCTCACGGGAATTGCATTAGGGGTAACTGCGGTTGTGTTGGGTGCGTTTGGTGCCCATGGATTGGAAAAGTTAGTAGATGCCAATTCTATTCAAACTTTTGAGACGGGTGTAAAATACCAAATGTACCATGCATTGCTTTTGCTTGTTTTGGGTAGTATGAAACAGTTGCCCGAAGCTAGTAAAAAAATGATTTTCTATTTTCTCTTAGCAGGTATTATCTGTTTTTCTTTTTCAATTTATCTGTTGGCAACAAATAGTTTAAGCAGTTTTGATTTTAAGGTCATTGGGCTGGTAACGCCACTTGGCGGAACCTTGTTGATTATTGGTTGGAGTATATTTGGTTATCGACTTTTCAAACATTTTGACTAATAAATTCTCATTTTTAGGAGTGTTGAATTATTATTTTGATAATTTTGATGTCTAAAATAAACTCTCAACTAACAATTCTTTAAAAAATGGGAAAATCTATTTCTTTAAAATCGTACGGTATAACGCACGATAATTTACATTATCAGCTATCGCCATCAGAATTAGAAGCCATTACGCTAGAGCGAAAAATGGGTAAAAAAGCATCATCCGGTGCTTTGGCAGTAAACACGGGGGAGTTTACCGGAAGGTCTCCGAAGGACCGATTTATTGTTAAGGATGCCATAACCGAAGAAAAGGTTTGGTGGGGCGATATAAATATTCCGTTTGAACCCTCTAAATTTGATGCTTTATATGATAAGGTCATTGCTTATCTAAATGAGAAAGAATTGTTTGTTAGGGACTGTTATGCCTGTGCAGACCATAATTACAGGATGGACATCAGGGTAATTAACGAGTATCCATGGTCCAATCAATTTGCATATAACATGTTCATTCGTCCTACGGAAGAAGAACTAAAGAATTTTGAACCGGAATGGACCGTAGTAAATGCCCCGGGTTTTATGGCCAATGCCGAAGTAGATGGTACAAGGCAACATAATTTTGCCATTCTAAACTTTACAAGAAAAATAGCTTTAATAGGAGGAACCGGGTATACGGGAGAAATCAAAAAAGGAATATTCTCTGCTTTAAACTTTATACTTCCGGTAGAAAAGAATACCATGCCAATGCATTGTTCTGCAAATGTGGGCAAGAAAGGGGATACGGCTATCTTTTTTGGACTATCGGGCACTGGAAAAACTACCTTGTCTACGGATGCTTCCCGAAAATTGATCGGTGACGATGAGCATGGATGGAACAATGAAAATGCCGTTTTTAATTTTGAAGGGGGATGTTATGCAAAGGTCATTAACCTGTCTCAAGAGAACGAGCCGGAAATTTTTGGAGCCATAAAAAAAGGTGCAATTTTAGAGAATGTTATTATGGATGAGGCCGGTAATGTAGATTTTGCCAATACTTCCATTACTCAGAATACAAGGGTAAGTTACCCTATCTATCATATTGAGAACGTTCAAAGACCGTCTATAGGAAAGAACCCAAAAAATATTTTCTTTTTAACGGCAGATGCCTTTGGGGTGCTTCCTCCAATATCTAAACTTACGCCAAGCCAGGCGGCATATCATTTTATATCCGGGTATACTGCTAAAGTGGCCGGTACGGAAGCTGGGGTTGTAGAGCCCATACCTTCATTTTCGGCTTGTTTTGGTGCGCCATTTATGCCTTTGCACCCCGCAAAATATGCTGAAATGTTAAGCAAAAAAATGCAGGATGCCGGAGTTAACGTATGGTTGGTGAACACAGGTTGGACCGGAGGGCCTTATGGTGTTGGGACCCGAATGAAGCTAAAATATACCCGTGCTATGATAAACGCTGTCCTTAATGGCGATTTAGGTTTGTACAATTATGACGATTACCATATTCATTCCGTTTTTGGAGTGGCGCAACCAAGGGAGTGTCCTGGTGTTCCAACAAAAGTGTTGAGCCCCAGAGCTACATGGAACGATGATCAGGCCTATTACACCACAGCCTTTAAGTTAACGAACGCTTTTAGGGAGAACTTTAAAAAGTTTGAAGCTTTTGCAAGTGAGGAAATACGCCGCGGCGGGCCGCAGCGTTATGCATTTTAGGCCTTTTGTAGAAAGGATAAAACAAAAAAAACCCTTTGTTCAATTTGTGAACAAAGGGTTTTTTTTATAGCGTAAAGTAAGTGATCTTACTTCTTGTTTGCCGTAGTAATATATTTCTGAAGCGCCATGGTCATAGACGGTGTTTCTGGCGTTGGAGCCTTAATATCTATCCGTAGACCTGCATCTGTAGCCGCATCAATAGTAGAGTTACCAAAAACGGCAATTCTTGTGTCGTTCTGCTCAAAATCAGGGAAATTCTGTAATAAGGATTCAATGCCCGAAGGGCTAAAGAATACCAAAATGTCATAGTATACATCCCTTAAATCGGACAAGTCGCTGATTACGGTTTTATAGAAAACAGCTCTCTTCCACTCAATGTCCAGACCGTCTAAAATTTCAGGTACAATAGGCTTTAATGCATCCGAAGATGGCAATAGAAATTTTTCGCCTTTATACTTTTTGAACAACGGAACCAATTCAACAAAGTTACGCTTGCCCACATAAATCTTACGCTTGCGGTAAACTACATATTTCTGTAAGTAGTAAGCTACAGCCTCCGACTGACAGAAATATTTCATGGAATCCGGTACTTTGAAGCGCATTTCTTCAGCAATTCTAAAGAAATGGTCAACAGCATTTCGGCTGGTTAAGATGATTGCCGTATAGTTCTTCAGGTCTATTTTTTGCTGTCGTACTTCTTTAGCATCTACACCTTCCACATGAATAAAAGGTCTGAAGTCAACTTTAACTTTTTCCTTATCTATCAGTTTCGAATACGGTGAGTTTTCCATCTTCGGTTCTGGTTGCGAGACCAAAATCGTCTTTACTTTCATATAAACCTATTGTTTAAGATAACTGCCAATGATAACAAACGGGGAAATTTCGAGAGCGCAAAGGTACAAAATAAAATAGAAAAAGTAGGAAGTGATAAATTTTTGGTGATTCCTTAACACTGTAACCCACCCGATTACATTTATGAGGAGGATTAAAAGTATGGCTATATAGACCACAACTTCCGAGCCCTGCGCTACGTAAGCCAGTATTACGTTGGCCAAAAACATGATAATTCCGCTATAATTTAGGTAGGATAATTTTTTAAAAATAAGTTCTCCAATGGTCTTTCCGGAACCAAAAATGAACCCATTGCCTAGCTGTAAGATTATTTTTACGACAATAAACCCTAAAATACTGGCTAAGATTATGGGGTACATGAAGGGGTATGCATCATTGGTATCACCTCTCAAAATTTGCCGCGCCATGTACACGAACAACGAAAAATTGATAACCTGGAAAATGGTAAAGAATATATGGAACCAATTCATCAACTTTTCCTTTTTACTGTACATAAAGATGTACTTATTGTTGAAAGGAAGTATTATGAAATTTAGAAAACGGCTATAAAACAATCCTTTTGCCAGTACTAAAAACACAATACTGCTTATGAGTATAATGGTAATCCAATCGGCAGTGCCGGCAGTTCGTAATATGGGTTCCATTATTTTAGTTTTGTGTTTCGTCCGTTAATACCATAGTTGAGTCCGTTCTCCATTATACCTATTCTAACGTATTTTGGATCATTTAATTTTCTGGGCTTAGGAAATTTAAAGGTATAGGTAAGCGTATCCTTAGCTTTAATATGTGTAACCGAAGAATTTTTTAACTGGGCCTTAATGGGCAAACGGTCCTTTACTTTTTTAGAGGCGTTCATGTAAGCCACATTAAACCTGAGCTTCTTTAGGTCTATATCAAAATCGTACGGATTGTATAGCTCAAAAGTCTGTTCCTGCTCAAAATCAAAACTTATGGGCCCTTCCAGTAGGGTTCTGAGTTTTCTAAAAGTTTCAAAATTGTCTATGTATTTGCCATACATTTTGGTGCTATCACTTTTTGTAAAGGTAAGTTCGGCATCAGAGGAGCGCTTAGATAGATACAGTATTTTTTTGTGCTGTACTTTAGATTCGGAATCATCAATAGAGTATTGATTGAGCCTGTAGCTTTCGTTATTAAGGGAATAGGTGTCATTACCGGAATAAAATGCGAACATGGGAGCGTTACGGTATGAGTTCTCAAACACCAAAGGCGTGTTGCCTACCTTGTCCGTTACGTCTTTAATCAGTTCAATATTGCCATGGGTCTCATAATAAATGGGAGACATAGGTTCGTAAATAAGTCCCGCCCTTAGAAAGAGAATAATAACAATATTTAAAAGGCCCATTCTGTATATCCATTTTTTTGCAATTTCATTTTCCATCATAAAACGGAAAACAACAATTATAAGCGGAATAGAGATTACAATAATCCATTGGGTCTGAATCCTTCTATTGAAGCTGGAGATAAAGAAGAAAATAAGCACTCCAAAGATTAAAAAGAGGAGGGCTCTGGTGAACTTGTCGCTTGCTTTAGCTTTAAAAAGGCCCCAGTAAATCCATGGAAAGGTAAAACCAAAGATGGCCACAAGATTTACAAAATACCCTAATGTATACTTGTTAAAGTTGTAAGGGTCGTTAGGGCGGTCAAAAAGATGATAGTTTATGGTAACAAATTCATTCTCGTACAACCAGATAAAATGCGGTACATAACAGAGTAAGGCAACAATGACGGAAAGCCATGCATATTTGTTTAAAACCAATTTTAGGTTGGAAAGCAGTATAAATATGATGACCAAGGCCGCGTGATACTTGCTGTACATTAATCCCGCCATGGTAATGCCCATGACAATACCCCAAAAGAGGTCTGGTTTTTCAATAAACCGCTTGTAAACGTATAATAACAATGCGGTAAAGAATAGCAACGGGGTATCCGGCAGGGTCAAAAAGCCATAGGCGTTCAAAAGCGTCATGGAATAGACAAGTACAAAGAAGTGAACCACATAGTCCTTCTTTTTAGGGTGGTCTACAATGCTCCAAAGAATGAATAAAGTGGCAGACGAAAGAATGCAACTCATAAATCTAACTCCCAGCTCGCCGTTAAAGAAGAAACTGCTAATTTTAATGAGAACGGCAACCATAGAAGGGTGGTCAAAATAGCCCCATGCCATGTTTTGCGCAAAATGCCAGTAATATGCCTCGTCAAAAATAAGAGGGGTAAAATAGGATTGAAGCAGGTTTAATAAAAAACCTATACCTAGTAAGATTAGAAAAATTCGTGGCAGTTTAGACTTCATTCTTTAGTTGGTGTCTCAAATAGAGGCTAGGTCTATTGTTGTTAGAACGCTCAAAATTACGAATTCTGATAGATAGCCGACCTTTAAAAATTTCACAATTCCATAGTTGGCATTTTTTGGAGACTTTTAAAATGTTATTTTTGTCAAAATTCAAGCGAATCCGTGTCAGACAGCCTAGTTATTATCCCCACTTACAACGAGATAGAGAATATAGAAGCTATTATTAGAGCGGTCTTTGGTCTCACTAAAGATTTTCATGTTCTTATAGTAGATGACAACTCGCCGGACGGCACTTCTGCAAAAGTAATAGAGTTGCAAAAGGAATTTTCCGGAAGACTTTTTTTAGAGGTCAGAAAGCAAAAATCAGGTTTGGGTACGGCTTATATACACGGTTTTAAATGGGCCATTGCAAAAGGATATGACTACATTTTTGAAATGGATGCCGATTTTTCTCATAATCCAGAAGATTTGTTAAGGCTTTACAGGGCATGTGCCAATGGCGCGGATGTAGTTGTAGGTTCACGTTATAAAAAAGGAGTTAACGTGGTAGATTGGCCTTTGTATAGGGTGTTACTTTCTTATGGTGCTTCTTTTTATGTAAAGATGATAACGGGAATGCGTGTTCATGACCCTACTGCTGGCTTTGTAGTCTATAGACGTCATGTTCTAGAAAATATAAGTCTAGATTCCGTACGGTTTATAGGGTATGCTTTTCAGATTGAAATGAAATTTAGAGCGTATCTAAAAAATTATAAGATTGAGGAAGTGTCTATCATATTTAGAGATAGAGTAAGGGGAAAATCAAAAATGTCGTCATCAATTATCAATGAAGCCATCGTTGGCGTTTTTATGATGAAAATGCGCAGTATGTTTCAAAAATCTAGATTTTAGTATGGGAAAAATATTGATAAAGAATGCCAAAATCGTAAACGAGAACACGATTTTTGAGAGCGATGTTTTGCTTCAGGATGATATTATCGTGAAAATTGAAGCTAATATTTCTGATGATACCGCTAAAATTATAGATATCGAAGGTAAATACCTTTTGCCGGGAGTTATAGATGATCAGGTGCATTTTAGAGAGCCGGGCCTTACGCATAAGGGAGATATCTCCTCCGAAAGTAGAGCTGCCGTAGCTGGTGGAATCACAACTTATATGGAGCAGCCCAATACCAATCCGCAAACTACTACTATAGAAAAGTTAGAGGAAAAGTTTCAAATGGGTGCCAAGTCCAGTTTTGCCAATTATTCATTTCCTTTTGGAGGTACCAATGATAATTTGGAAGAATTAAAACGACTGGATAAAAACGCCTGTTCGGGTGTAAAACTCTTTTTGGGGTCTTCCACAGGTAATATGCTGGTAGATAATGAGGAAGTAATCGAGAAGATTTTTAGAAATACAGAAATGGTTATCTCTGCACATTGTGAAGATGAGGGAACCATTAAAAGAAACCTTGCCGAGTATAAAGAGAAGTACGGAGATGATATTCCCGTAAAATATCATCCTATTATAAGAAGTGAAGAGGCTTGTTATCTTTCTTCTTCAAAGGCTGTGGCATTAGCTAAAAAAACAGGTGCCCGTCTACATGTTTTTCATTTGTCTACCGGAAAGGAAACAGATTTGTTCAGGAACGATATTCCGTTAGAGCAGAAGAAAATTACAGCAGAGGTCTGTGTGCATCATTTATGGTTCTCAGAAGCGGATTATGATACCAAGGGCACTTTGATTAAATGGAATCCTGCAGTGAAAACGGCAGCGGATAGGGACCAGTTGTGGAAAGCGTTGCTGGATGATCGTTTGGATGTTATAGCAACGGATCACGCCCCCCATTTATTAAGTGAAAAAGATAACGTGTATACCAAAGCGCCATCGGGCGGTCCATTGGTGCAACATGCACTCACCGCTTTATTGGATAAAGTGCATGAGAATGTAATTTCCGTAGAAAAAGTGGTGCAGAAAATGTGTCATAATCCCGCCATACTATTTCAGATTGAAAAAAGAGGTTATATTAGAGAAGGCTATTTTGCAGATTTGGTAGTGGTAGATATGAATGCTCCTTACCAAGTAACAAAAGAGAATATAGCGTACAAATGCAAATGGTCTCCGTTTGAAGGTACTACCTTTAAGTCTTCCGTGACGCACACCTTTGTTAACGGTCACTTGGCCTATGAAAACGGAAACTTTTCTCCAGAGCGCAATGCAAGGCGATTAACATTCAACAGATAATATGAAGAAGTTAGCAGCGGTTCTGGTATTTTTTATGATTATATCCTGTAATGAGCAGCTTTTGGAAAAGCCTGAAAACCTTATTCCAAGGGAGCAAATGGTGGCCATTCTTCAGGACTTGGCCGTAGTGAACGCTGCCAAAACAACTAATATGCAGGTGCTCAGGGACAATGATGTAGAGCCTATGGACTATATTTTTGAAAAGTACAATATAGATAGTTTGCAACTGGTAGAAAGTGATCGCTATTACGCTTCGCTACCTGTGGAATACGAAAAAATTTATAAGGAAGTAGAGGCTAACCTTGAGTCTGAGGCCAAGGTTTTGGAAGAGCAGAAAAAGGTGAACGATAGTCTTAGAGTGGCCAAGGAAAAATTAGAAAGGGAAAAAGCCAAGGCCAAAGCTAATGATACTCTTCCTTAAATTTTTGACAACATAAAGAAATGGTTTCATCCAACGCCTCAAATTCAAAGTTTAAGGCGTTTTTTATTTTTTGATTGTTATAAATTTCTCGGTGCTTTAAGGAATGAATGGAGTTTTTGGTGATTCTCCTTCCGTTTTTAAAGAATAGGTTTTTTAGCCAATCTAACCATCTTCCTATTTCAAGTTGCCAATACTTTAGTTGCACGGATGGTGACTTTATGCCGAGTTCTACAGTTATTTTGGTCAGAATCTCTTTGAACGTCAGATTTTCGGCTACGGCAATATAGCGTTCGTTGGTAATTTCTGAATCCATCAAGGTTACCATCATTTTAATCACGTCATGCACTGTGATAAAGCCTGTGCCACCAGGAGGGTAGAACCGATACCCTTTTTTTGCTACGGTAAACAAATCTCCACTACCGCTATGCCAGAATCCCGGACCTATGATTACCCCGGGGTTGACCATAACTACGGGCAAGTCTTCTTGGGAACCGCGCCAGACTTCCATTTCCGCTGCTTGTTTGGTAAGTCCATATACATTGGCTTCACGAGGGGTCCACGCATTTTCTTCATCTGCCATGCCGCTCCCCAATGTTCTTCCTATGGCGCCAATGGTACTGGTATAACATAGCTTTTGTACACCATGGGCAATACATAGGTTTACAATATTGGCGGTTCCTTCTGTATTTATTTTTTCTAGCGTATCAAAGTTTTGAGGGTCAAATGAAATAAGGGCTGCAGTGTGGTATACGTGGGTAATCTGGTCAAAAGCAATTTCCAAGGCGGGAATATCTATAATATCGGCCTCTACCCATTCAATTTTATCAAACAGGATTTGGGCATCATCTGTGTAATACCCAAAAATTTTGCGCACACGTTCCAGATTGCTTTGCTTTCTGTGAATGGCCCTAACGGAACTACCGCTCTGCACCAATTTCAATAAAAGATGCGAACCTACCAACCCCGTTCCTCCTGTAACCAATATCATGTTCCAAAGTTAGCGAATAGCGATGAATAATTTCCTGTATTATTCAAGGGTTGGGCGGCGATTTACTTTTATATTTGCAGCTAAATTTACAGAATAGACGGACATGACTTCAAACTTTGTAGAAGAATTAAAATGGAGAGGCATGTTGCATGACGCAATGCCGGGAACCGAGGGACATTTAATGAACGAAATGCAATCTGCCTATGTGGGTATTGATCCTACTGCAGATTCTTTGCACATTGGCCATTTGGTAGGGGTAATGATGTTACGTCATTTTCAATTGGCAGGCCATAAACCTTATGCGCTTATTGGTGGTGCTACGGGTATGATAGGTGATCCTTCCGGAAAATCGGCAGAGCGTAATCTATTAGACGAGCCTACGCTCCGTCATAACCAAGAAGCTATAAAGGAACAATTGTCGCGGTTTTTAGATTTTGATGGTGATGGGGACAATGCAGCCATCTTGGTCAATAATTATGACTGGATGAAAGATTTTTCATTTCTGGATTTTATAAGGGACGTGGGCAAGCATATTACCGTAAACTATATGATGGCCAAGGATTCGGTTAAAAAGAGACTTTCAGCGGAATCCAAGGAAGGAATGTCCTTTACCGAGTTTACCTACCAAATGGTACAGGGGTATGATTTTCTGTACTTGTACCAAAACCATAATTGTACGTTGCAAATGGGTGGTAGTGACCAGTGGGGAAATATTACCACAGGTACGGAACTAATAAGAAGAATAGGAGGGGGCAAAGGCTATGCGCTTACCTGCCCGTTGATTACAAAAGCGGATGGTACTAAATTCGGAAAGACCGAAGGAGGTAATATTTGGTTGGATTCCGAAAGGACTTCACCCTATAAATTTTACCAATATTGGTTGAATACCTCAGATGTAGATGCTGAGAAGTACATTAAAATATTCACGTTTCTTTCCAAAGAAGAAATAGAAGAGTTGATAAAAGAGCACCAAGAAGCACCGCATATGCGTGCTTTGCAGAAGCGTTTGGCCGAAGAAATTACCGTAATGGTGCACTCACAGGAAGATTTGGAAAATGCTCAGAAGGCTAGTAACATTCTTTTTGGACGGTCTACTTCGGAAGATTTGAAAGGTTTGAACGAAAAGACTTTTTTAGATGTTTTTGACGGAGTACCACAAGCCGAAATTTCTAAAGAGGAGCTTACTCCAGGATTGGATATGATCGGTGCACTTGCGGATAAAACGGGGTTTTTAGCATCAAACAGTGAAGCAAGAAGGGAGCTGAAACAGAATTCTATCTCTGTAAATAAAGAAAAAGTAAAAGCAGATTATCTTATTACGGATAGTGACTTGATCAACGGCAAATTTGTTTTGTTACAGCGGGGTAAAAAGAACTATTTTGTTTTAGTGGTACAATAGTTCGGCCGTTTTTTAAGATAAAAGGTAGACTAAAACGGGTTTGGAAAGCGTTATGTAGCCAGTAACATTTTTCAAACCCGAATTAGATGCGTAAATTTTTATTGATTCTTACCGTTTTTGCTACACTGACTTCTTGTGATAAGTTAGACGAGCTTACCAAATTTGATCTGGATTATAATAGTCAAGTAACTATACCATCTTCGGCAGGTATAGACCTTCCTTTTGATATGTTCACGCCGGACATGGAAACCAATTCTGATTCACAGTTTGAGGTAAACGATACGCGTAAAGATTTGATTGAAGAAATTAAACTAACTAAGTTGGAATTGGAAATCACCTCTCCGGACGATAGTGATTTTAGTTTTCTTGAATCTATAGAAATCTATATTTCCGCAGAGGGTCTTGATGAGATAATGATTGCTTCTAAAGAAGAAGTAGACGAGAATATTGGTGATGTTTTAGATGTAGATGTTATAGACGTAGACTTAAAAGAGTACATCAAAAAAGACAAATTTAACCTAAGGTTGAATACGGTTACTGATGAGTTGATCAGTACGGATCATGAGATTGACGTAAACTCTACATTCTTTGTTGATGCCAAAATATTGGGACTTTAAAGTACCATTAAATTACAGCCTCTAACATCGGAATGGTCAAAACGGCCCAATACTTCAAAAGTGCCGTTTTCATAGGTCTTGCCTAAATCTTGCGTAGCTATAAATGCACAAGAATCAATATTTGCCAGATCTATAACATTAATACCTCCAGTTTTTTTATGGTCTTGGTAGGCTAGCGGGTCTTCCGTATCGCGGATTAGGATTTTCATCCAAGGAGGAGTTTCAAAAATACCGTTTCCTTTTGAATAGCCTTGGGATAATAGTTCTGTCATGCCATATTCGGAATGTATGACCGGTACGCCAAAGCCTTTTTTTAAGATGGAATGAAGTTCTTCGCGAATAAGTTCCTTTCGTCGGCCTTTCATGCCGCCCGTTTCCATGATTACGGTGTTCTTTAGTTTTAGCGTATTGGTTTCAACCATGTCCAAAAGGGCAAAAGAAACTCCAATAAGCAATATTTTTTGACCGTTTGCGTCTAGTTGAATCAGTTTGTTGCGTAAACCATTTAGGTCGTTAAGATAAAAGCCGCTATCCGGATGCTGGCTCTGCTTGATCATATCATCAACCATATAAATAAGAGATGAGCCTTCTCTTTCCAGATAAGAAGGTAACAGGGCCAGAACGCAAAAATCTTCAACTTTACCGTAAAATAGTTCAAATGCATTTCTGAAACTTTCCTCATACAGAGAAAGCCGGTTTACAAAATGTTTGCTGGTATTGCTTCCGGTAGTGCCGCTACTTGTAAAAATTGTTTCCGGGAGCTTATCTCCAGAAATAATTTCTTTCGATTTAAAAAAGGAAATGGGTAAAAAGGGTATTGCGGAAACTTCATCAACATTTGCATCGGACTTACCTAAATAGGAACAAAATTCTTGGTACACGGCATTGGTGCGATACTGGTGCCTAAAAACTTTTAAAGCTTGGGCGTCAAATTCGCTCTGTGTATTTATCTTAAATATTTCACTACCGTTCATAATACTATTCCTTGTGCAAAAATAGTGATATCCTTTTCTGTAAAAAATAAACAAGATGGGTAAAAGTGTATAATTTTAATGTATCTGGTTATTCGTAGGTAACCAGTTTTTTAATTGTTAATTCTTTTAACTAATCAGGTGTAAAATGTTAATGTTTTCTAAATACAAGGAAGGCTTGGGTTAAAGATTTTGTAGCCGTTTTTATACCTGTACCTTTACCAAAATAGCTATAAAATAGCATTTTGCTGTTTTTTAAAATGATATTATGAGTCAAATTAAAGAGAACGATAAGGTAAAAGTACATTACACAGGTAAGTTGACTACAGGTGAGGTTTTTGATAGCTCTGTTGAAAGAGGTGAGCCTATTGAATTTACTATGGGTCAGGGACAATTGATACCTGGGTTTGAAAAAGGTCTGATTGATATGAAAGTCAATGAGAAAAAAACCGTTAATATACCTAAAGAGGAAGCTTACGGAGAGCCTAAAGCAGAATTGATACAGGAAGTTCCAAAGAGTCAATTGCCACAGGATATTGAGCCTAAAGTAGGAATGGGACTAGTTTCTCAGACCCAAAGCGGGCAGGAAATTAATTTATTGGTTACTGAGGTAAAAGAAGAAAGTATTGTTGTTGACGGTAACCACCCTTTAGCAGGTAAAGACCTTGTTTTTGATCTAGAGGTAGTAGAGATATTGTAAAGTTGTATCATATGAACTCCTAAAATAAAGGGAGGATATGGTAAAACATTACATATTTGTTTTTAATTAAATTGAAATAGCTCCTGAAAGGGAGCTTTTTTTTTGGCTACTTTACAACCAGTTTTCGGTTGCTGGTTTTTTGATTTTCCGTAACCTGAAGCACATATACACCTGGTACAAGCCTAGAGATATTTAGATTGCTCTTGGAAATTTGGTCCGTAAGCACAATTTTCCCGAAGACATCGTAAACTTTAATGTATTTTGATTGGTTGTCTCTGGTAATAACATTTACCACATCATTAAAAGCAGGATTGGGGTATAGCTTAAAACCGGGAATTTCTTCTTTTTTTTGATTTTGAAAATCAAATGAATCTTGGGCGGACATTCCAATGGTAAATACCATGAAAAGCATAAAGTAGGTAATGCGCATAACTATTGATTTGGGGTCAACAGTTTAAAGGTAGAAAATGGGGCGGGTGATTGTTCTGAAATGTTGTGAAAATGGCCTGGGTGTTGGTGAGCGTCACATCAGTTTCCGTTCATCGCTATTTTGTTACCATTCATCGACAGGTGTTTGAAGTTTGTCGACAGGTGTCTTGGTTGTAATAAATTGAAAATAAGAGGGTTCGGAAAAGGTGTTGTTGTAAAAAGAGGAGTGCTACTTAACGATTAATTTTCTTGTAGCTACTTTATTGTTTTGATAGACCCGTAATACATAAACACCGGCATCAAGATCAGAAAGATAGAGTTCGTTGCCGTTAATTTTGGTTTCTAGAACCTGCGTACCCAAAACATCATAAATTAGAACTTGTTTGGGTGCATTGTCATTTGTGCTAATGTACACCTTGCCATTCGTAACAGGATTTGGGTAAAGTTTAAAACCCTTAATATCTCCATTACTCTGGGTTTCTTGACCATAGGAAAACGAGATACACAAGAATGTAATAATTAGGTAAAAGTGCTTCATATAATTATGTGAGCAAATAATATACCACGAATATACGAAATCTTTATTTTGATCGTTGCCCGAATTTATGAAATGTAAGAAAATATGTATAATCGGAACTCTGAAAGCATTAATTGACCAATATTTAATGGTTTGCCCTATACGAATAACTTAATCCATTTTTTGGTAGAGCTATTTTAACTTGAAAATTGAACTTAGGGTAGTGTAAGCTCTTAAATATTTATGATTAGGTCTTTTTCGGTTACTTTATCATATACATCCCGGCTAAAAACATAGAGTTTGGAGGGCTTTTTTGCGTTACCCTTTCGGGTTTCGTTTAAAGGGACAATATAAATTTTCTTTAGAACCTTTTTTCGGAAATTTCGATTGTCAATTTCAATATTCAGGACAGATTCAAAAGCAATTTGAAGTTCGTTTAAGGTGAACTTATGTGATATAAAATCAAATATAATGGGCTCAACCATGATTTTTTGCTTCAAATCTTCTTGAGCGTCCTCAATTATTTTTTTGTGGTCAAACCCCAGTTCTGGTAAGGCCTTTAGCGGAAACCACTTAAATTCATCATTACTTAGTTTAATGTTCTTTTTGGGTTGAACAAAATAGTACGCAATAGTCATGGATTGTGTTTTGAGTCCTTGACTTTTGGTCCACAACAAATCTTTGTCGGTTTTAATTCTAGAAGTAATGCCGTAGGTGTGAAATTGGATCCTGTTGAACTCGTTAAGGTTGGTTATGCTTTTAAAGATACTATTGGCAGACTCCTCTAAGGTTTTGTTGATAAAAGCACGTTCTCCCGTAATGACCCAGTCATCAATTATTGGGTACTCTTTTCGGAACATATTTAGCGTTCGTTTTTGCAATAAAACATCCAGGCCTTCTGGGCCTAAGCCAAAAATGACACAATTAACAGATACGTTATCCAGTTTTCTAAAATCCATTTAATACGGCTCTCTTATCTTTGTTTTAAACTTCATTTTGAATCGCCCTGAAGTTCTATTTCGTCAATATACAATGAACCCTTAAAAAATATAGATATAATTTTATTTTTTATGTAAATTCAAAGATTTTGGACACTGATTCTTTATTGTAAAAAACATGCAAAACCCATTATACTTAAATATTGAGAACGTAGGAGCAATGCAGAATAGGGTATTGACCCCTGTGTTTGATCGGGACAAAATTAAAACAAGTATTGCTCATATAGGGGTAAGTAATTTTCATAGAGCGCATCAAGCATATTATATGCACGAATTGATAGAAAAGCATAATGAACTGAATTTTGGTATATGCGGAATAGACCTTTTGGATGCAGACCGAAAGATATATAATGTGTTAAAGGATCAAGACGGTCTTTATAGCTTGGTAATGAAAGATGCCAATGGATCTCATCAAATAAAAGTTATTGGCTCTATTGTAGAGTATTTTTTTGGTCCTGAAAACCCCATGGCGGTTATTGAAAAACTTGCTCATCCTGATATTGAAATCATTTCGTTGACTATTGCCGAAGACGGGTATAATTTAAATGAGATAACGGGAGAGTTTGACCAGGAGAATCCTGTTGTAGAAGAGGATATGAGAAATCCGTTTTATCCTAAAACCGTTTTTGGATACTTGGTGCAAGCCTTTAAGTTGAGGAAGTTCAGGGGCCTAACGGGTTGTACTATCTTATCGTGTGACAATATCAAAGGGAACGGAGATACGATGAAAGCTTCTTTTTTCAATTATGTAAATAAGATGGAGCCCGAATTATTGCCTTGGTTAAAGGAAAACACAACGTTTCCCAATTCAATGGTAGATAGGATTACACCGCTCACACGCCCAGAGGATATTGAAATCTTGAAAAACGATTTTTTAATTGAAGATCAATGGCCGGTAGTCTGTGAGCCTTTTTCAAATTGGGTAATAGAGGATAATTTTTTCCATGGAAGACCAGAGTGGGAAAAGGTAGGAGTGCAGTTTGTGGAGTATATTGAATTTTATGATAAAATGAAGCTTCAGTTGCTTAATGCAGGCCATACCCTGTTGGGGGTACTGGGCACACTTCATGGATATAAAACCATTAGTGAGGCTGCAAACGATGAAGATTTTATGCTTTTCCTAAAAACTTTTATGGATGAAGAGGTCATTCCTGTGCTGGACAAGGCCGAGGTTCATTTGGTGGAAAATTATAAATCTACTTTAATTACCAGATTTAAGAACCCGCATATTTATGATAGCCTGTCAAGAATTTGCAACGAAAGTTCTGCAAAAGTCCCCATCTTCATTTTGCCAACGGTACAGGCGCAGTTGTCTAAAGATAAGGTTATTGATAGCGTTGCTTTTTTTGTTGCCGCATGGTGTAAGTATTATGATGGTTCGGATGATCAAGGTAAAGCCTATAAAATATCCGACTCAATTAGTAATGTTCTAATTAGAAGAGCTACCCAATCTCAGCAGGAACCGCTTAGGTTTTTAGAAATAGATTCTGTTTTTGGTGATTTAAAGAACAGTTCCATTTTTGTAGAAAAGTACGTGCGCTATCTAAATTATATTAGAACGCGTACGATTAAAGAGTGTATAAAGGATTTTAATGCTAATCTGTTATAACATTTAAGATTGCACATAAATCATTTGGTCAATAGTAGCTTTCTCTATTTTGGGGTTGGCTCCTTCATGGCTGGCCACAATTGCACCAATAGCACAGGCATAGTCAAGCGCATTTTGAGGGGGAGTACCTTTAAGTAACTTGTTGATCAGAGATGCCAAAAAAGAATCTCCGGCGCCAACGGTGTCTACCACAACAATTGGGTAGCCATTGTTGTAATAAAATAAATCGTTTCTATAGAGTATGGCGCCTTTACCGCCTCTTGTAACACAAATAGATTCTGTATTGGTATACTTCGCTATAAATTTGATGTTCTCTTCTAGAGACTCAGATTCAAAATCTAACGCTTTTGCTATTTCAAGAATTTCGTCGTCATTAAACTTAATGAAATTGGCGGCGTCCATGAGTTCGGACAAGGTATCTGCCGTATAATGAGGGGCTCTAAGATTCACATCAAAAATCTTATACTTGGCCAATTTTAAAAGTGCAGATAGTGTGTTTTTAGAGAGGTGGTTTCTTGCAGCCAAACTTCCATAAATAAATGCATCTGCAGTCCGGGTAATATTTATGGTGTCCGGGGTGAGTTCAATGTAGTCCCAAGCTCTAGGGAACTCTATGCTGTAAGTGGCTGAACCTTGGTTGTCCAAAGAAACTTTTACGTCTCCGGTTTTCAGGGTATGGTCAACTTTTATACTTTGAGTGTCAATACCTTGTTTGTTTAGGAAATCAATTATTTCGCTACCTGCGGCATCATTTCCTACCTTGCTTATCAAGCATACCCTGTTCTCCAATGATTTTAAACGCGAGGCAACATTTAAAGGAGCTCCTCCAATCTTTTTGTGAGTTGGGAACACATCCCAAAGAACTTCTCCAAAACAAACTATATTTTTCATTTAAATATTATTTAGAGCTTTATTGTTCATTTTATTTACACATTCTTCTACGCCATGTTTTAGAATGTTATGATAGGCTTCTGAATAAGAATCAACAAATCTTTTTGATTGATTTAGTTTTCCAAAAACGGATTCTATTTCTAAAAAAGCCGCGGGATTTTCTTTGGCAACCAGTGCTTTTTCTTTTAGGATTGTTTCAAGGGCATCTTTAATGTTCAAAGTGTTTCCTTTTTCATCAATACCGGCACTGTAAATGGCCCAAGCTGCTATTACAAAAGCTGCATGTTCAATAGGGCCGCCATTTTTTAATTGGGTATGTACTGTGGGTAAAATAAAAATGGGAATTTTAGCGGAGCTTTCGGAACAAATTCGGTCTATTTGATCTTTAATGTAAATATTTCCAAATCTTTGAAGCAGTGACTGTTTATACGTTTTTAAATCGATTCCTTCCAAACTGCCTAAAGTAGGAGTCGCCTCTTCATCCATATATGTGTGTAAGAAGGCTTGTATGGCTTTGTTATGAACAGATTCGTCAATAGTTTCATAGCCAATTAGAGCGCCTAGGATTCCCAAGACCGAATGTCCCGCATTCAACAGACTGAGCTTCATTTTTTCATAGGGAACTACGTCTTCAACAAATTGGGCGCCTACGGTTTCCCAGGCAGGTCTTCCGGAGATAAAATCATCTTCTATGACCCATTGCTTAAACGGTTCGCAAACTACGGGCCATGCATCCTCAATTCCGCTAGATTCTTTTAATAAGGCAATGTCTTTTTCAGATGTAGCGGGGGTGATTCTATCTACCATGGCATTAGGAAATGATACGTTGGAATTTATCCAAGGCGCAAGTTCCGGTTCCGCTATATCCACAAAACTCAGTAACATTTTTTGAGTCATAAGCCCATTTCCCTGAATGTTATCGCAAGATTGAATGGTGCAGCCGGGCAACCCCATTTCTTTTCGGAGTTTTAATGCCTGGGTCAAATAACCAAAAATTGTTTTGGGAGCTCTTGGGTTTTCTAAGTCATGTTGAATTAAGGGATTTGTAAAATCAAAAGCACCTGTTGCTTCGTTGTAATTGTAACCACCTTCGGTAATCGTTAAGGTTATAATCTTAACATCGGCACTTGCCATTTTCTCTATTACTTGTGTTGGGTTTTCTGGGGCAAAAAGGTACTCTACAATAGAGCCTATGATTTTTTTGGTCAAGGTGCCGTCCAATTCCTTCACAATAAGCGTGTACAATCCATCTTGCTCTTTAAGGGTGTTGTAAATTTTAGTATCAAAATCCAGTAGGGCAATGCCGCAAATACCCCAATCCGAGTTAGCTGGGTCATGTAATAACTGATCGGTATAGTAGGCTTCATGAGATCGATGGAACCCCCCTATGCCTACGTGAACAATACCTGTTTTTAAAGTAGACCTATCATATTTTGGAATTAAAGCCTCATTTGAAAATTTGCTGAGGTTTTTGCTGTTTAATTTATAGCTAGTCATATTACGTAACGTTATGTTTTTTAGTTATTTGCTTTCGAACTTTTGTAAGAGAACGGCAAAGATGATTATGGCTCCTTTTACCACCTGTTGTGGGTAGGAGGGTACATTCAGGAGGTTTAGGATGTTGCTTATCAAGCCTAAAATAAGGACCCCCATTAAGGTGTTTATAGCAGTTCCTTTTCCTCCGTTTAAACTTGCACCGCCAATTACAACTGCGGCAATGGCATCAAGTTCCCAGGCCATACCCATATTGGGCGATCCCAAATTTGTTCTGGAGGCAACAATAATGGCGGCAGTTGCTGCCAAAGACCCAGAAATTGCATACACCAAAAACTTATATTTATTTACTTTGATACCTGATAATCTAGAAGCCTCTTCGTTGCTCCCTATAGCTATAATAAGCCTTCCAAATACATTGTAGCGTAGCATTGCCATTGCACATATGACGATGATAAAGAATACAATGGAAATGTTAGGTATGCCCAAAGTTGAATTGTTGGCAAAGTCGGACATGTAAAGCCCTCCGTAAGTTGTGAAGGTAATAGGAGAACCTTTTGAATAGATGAAACCTAGGCCCCTTGCAATGGTCATTAAGGCAAGGGTTGCAATAAAGGGTGCCATTTTTTGATATGCTACAAGATAACCGGCTATACTTCCCAAAGAAAATCCGATTAGAATGGTCAATAGAATGGCTAGGGGTAAAATAAATGTATTCACCAAAATTGCGAAAGTAACAGCTAACAAAGCCACCATGGATCCTACGGAAAGGTCTATCCCACCGGTTAGGATAACGATTAGCATTCCAATGCTAATGATGCCAATACCAGAAACCTGTTTCAGTAAATTGGATAAGTTTACCGATGTAAAGAATACATCCGAAATTAATGCTGAAAACACTACCAATACTATAAAAATGAAAATGGTGTTGTGTTTGATTAGAAACTTGAGAAACCCTCCCGGACTACTAAGCTGTTGTTTCATTGTTAAGGCCATGATTTATTTTTTAAATGGTTGGATTATGTTGTTTTTAATGCTTTTCCAATGGAGTAGCGAAGAATGTTCTCTTCGGAAAATTGCTCTTTGGTCAACTCGCCGTAAAAAGTACCCTTGTGCATGACCAGAATTCGGTCCGATATACCCATTATTTCTGGCATATCGGAAGAAATGACCACTACACCTACACCTTTCTGGGCAACTTCATTTATAAGGTTATAGATTTCAACTTTTGCACCAACATCTACACCTCGCGTGGGTTCATCAATTATAATTACTTTACTGTCTATACTAAGCCATTTGGCCAAAGCCACTTTTTGTTGGTTGCCGCCACTTAAATTACCCACACTAACTTCTGAACTAGGGGTCTTAATATTTAGCTTATCAATTAAGGAGGATACGTTTTCTTGCTCTTTTTCCGTCTTTAAAAAGCCTAGTCTGTTGGAAATGGGTCCAAAATTGGTAATGCTTATATTCTTTCTTATGGAAAGTGGTAAGAAGACGCCTTCTTCCTTACGGTCTTCGGATACAAAGCCTATTTGATGTCTTGCAGCATCAACGGGCGACTTTGTTTTTATCTCTTTTCCGTTTAGAATTAAGGTTCCCGATTTTTTCTTATCGGCACCAAAAATCAATTTGGCAGTTTCGGTCCTTCCGCTACCTCCTAATCCGGCTATTCCTAGAACTTCACCAGGTTTAACGGAAAACGATACGTCATGAACCAGGTTGTTCTTAGCTGTTAAGTTCTTGACTTCAAAAACAGGTTCCAATCCTATTTTTGCATGACGTTCCGGGTACAAGTCTTTTAGTTCGCGTCCGATCATTAACCGAATAACACTATCCGTGTCAGTCTCGGAAACGGGCACGCAACCTGTGTCCACACCGTCCCTAAGGACTGTTATGGAATCTGCTATTTTAAAGATTTCCTCTAAATGGTGAGAGATGTAAATGATGGAAATGCCTTCTTTCTTTAACCTGAACAAATTGTCAAACAATTTTTGTGTATCAGTAGGGTCAAAAACGGTAGTGGGCTCGTCCAGTACCAGTACTTTTGTGTCTTCGGACAGGGCCTTGGCTATTTCTACTACTTGTTTTTGAACAATACTCAAATCTCTTACTCGCGCAGATGCATCAATCTTAAAGCCTAAAGAGTCTATAAGTTCTTGTGCGTCTTGGGTTATTTTTTTCCAGTTCATCCAAAACTTATTTGCTCCAAGTTTGTGCAAATAAATATTCTCGGCAACGGATAGGTCGTTTACCAGCGATAGTTCTTGATAGACCACACTAATGCCTTTTACCTGGCCTTCATGTGTGTTTTTTAGATTTAGCTCTTCGCCGTTCAGCAAAATTTTCCCACCATCTTTTTGGTGTACACCGCTAAGGATTTTTACTAATGTAGATTTGCCGGCACCATTCTCTCCAAGTAGCGCATGAATTTCTCCGGGCTTTACCTTAAGATTTACACCTTCAAGTACAGAAACCACTCCAAAGCTTTTTGATATTCCGGTCATTTCAACTCGGTATTCGCTATTTTTAGTCTTCATGTTTAACAAGGTTTGTTAATTGAGTATTGCGGACCTTCCTTAAAATATAGCATCTGGCCTGTAGTATTGTGCAGCATTCTCTTTTGTGATTAGTAATGGTGCAGTATATGAGTTCTTAGGGAAATCGGTTTTTCCGTTCATGTATTCAATGGCATACTGAACTGCGTTTTTTCCTATCTGTACAGGACTGTTCATGGCGGTGCACCCGTAAAAATTGGTTTCCATAATGTATTTAATAGCCTCTTTTTGTCCGTCTGCACCGGCAACTATTAAAATATCATCAGTTTTGCCGGCCTGGGCAATTGCTTTTATGGCTCCTAGTACGCAAACATCAGATTCAGTAATGACTACGTTTACATCGGGGTGGGCAACCAAAACGTCTTCCATGGCCTGCAATCCGCCGGCATAGGACCAGTTGGTGTACATTTGGGTTTTAATGTTCAGGTCAATATAGCCCAACGTTCTAAGTTGTTCTTCCGTAATGCCCTGTAGCAGCCCTTGTTTACGGGTTTTGCCCACTGGGTTACCGGCATTACCGCTCAATAAGGCTATGTTCATTTTTTCTTTACCGAATTTTTTGGCTAGCCATTCTCCTGCAAGTTCTCCGTTTGCCAAGTTGTTGGATTGAATGGTGGTTACGAAATCTGCGGATGGGTCAATAGAACTGTCTATGATAAATACTGGAACACCGGCAGCTTTGGCGACTTTGGTGACGCCTACCAAGGCATCTGGGTCTAGTGGGTTAAGGAGAAGCGCATCTATGCCTTTTGTGATCAAGTCCTCAACTGCGGCAATCTGTTTGTTAATGTCATTTTGGCCATCGGCGGACAAGAAGGTCATACCATTTTTTTCGGTAGTGGATTTAATGCTTTGGAATAGCGCTTGGTAGTAGGGTGCGTTTAGCGAGGGGGTGCAATAGCCTATTCTTTTTTCTGAGAGGTCTATTTTACTTACGAAATTTTCCTCCGTATCATCAGATGTGTTGCTTGAGGATTTGCTTGTCTCTAACTGCTTGGCACAACTACTCACCAATAGTAAAGTAACCACCATGAATGGGCCAGTGATTTTCATTAAAGCTGAATTTTTATTTTTCATAAACAATACTGTTAGCTGTTATTTAGGTTCAGGTTTTGTTAAAATAAGGAAAAATCAAGCGACAAGACCGTTGCTTGCTTCTCTGGGTTCCACATTGCAGTAACTTCAACCGGTAGTTCGTAGTTGGCTACGGTAATATTCTTGTTCAAGGCCAATCCTACATTAATAACATTTGCTTTGTCCTGGGTGTAGAATGTTTTATCTGTTAAGAAAGACCATGCGCCACCGGCAAACAAGGATAGTTCGTAATTGTCAATTTTCCATACTTTGCTCTTTATTTCGAAATAATGCGTCCATGAGTTTTTTAAAGAGCCACCAGGTTGGATTTCATAATCTCCGGAACCACCGCCTATAATGGTAGCCAGGTATAGCAATGTGTTTGGAGTAATATTGTAACCAAAATTGATATCAACAAAATTATATCCCTGTGTTTTATCATAGCTCCAATAGTGAAGTGTGTCGCCCCTTTCTTCTACGCCTGTGTAATTGTTGTGCGATACGGCTTCGGCAAAAAATGTATCAGAAAGACGATAGACGGCATAAATGGAAACCTCCTTATAGTTGGCCCTTACGTTCTGCCCTGAATCCTTATGGATAACATCGGTAGTGGTAAATCCGGCACCGCCCCAAGCACCAAGTGTAAATTTTTCATTCTTTGAATTATATTCCAAATGGGTGGCGAACATGGCTCCAGGATGTACTACAGAACCGTGCCATATATGCATGTTCTTTAGATGGCCGCCAGTGTTAAAAGCTTTGTAGCGGTCTTCGTTTTTTGTTTCTTCCTGTGCTTCAGCTGAATTAATGCCAATGAAGAGAGTGAACAAAAAAACCGTCATAAAAGAGGCTTTATAGAATAGTTCAATTTCTTTAGGATGTAGATTCTTCAAAGTAAAACCGATTCTACTTTGTGAAATGGGTAGTATTAGTTTCATAATGTGAAGGTTACAAGTTGATTATAATAAACGTCTTTTTTACGTTTATTAAGCAAATGAAAACTTTATTTTTTTACTTACCAAATTAATTAACATAAATAATGTTATATTTTACCTTAATTATATGCGAAATTATCTTTAATGCCTTTGCTTTTTTTAGAAAAAGTGAAATTTTCATATAAAATGTAAATTATACGTTTGATGTTTGTTTAGTAGGGTGTGTCTATGGTTTATTAGTCTAAATGATTTTATGAGAGAAATGAAAATATCAGTGTTTAATGAACATTCATAACCAAATTTTGTAGGATGTTCTATTACAGAAAAACACATAGTCACTTTAGAAAAAAAGCAAAAAGGAATTTTATGAAAAAGTTGTTTCGGTCAGATGTTTTTGGAGTGATTTGGTCGGAATTCAAAGGGCTGTTTAAATGGGACAAGTACCAATTTAATTTACTATTTTGAGCCCTGCTTTAACGCATGATTATTTAGTTCAACCTCAGAATTCCCCATTGCTTGTGAAGAAGTTACTTTTTTTAATTTCTTTTTGTTTCATAGTTTGTTGTTCTTCAAAGAATGAACCTTCCGGTGTGGGCAGTGCTGGAGTTTCGGACAGCACTTTGGTGTATTATAACCTTTCAAAAGAGAAGTCGCTTTCACTCCAGGAAAAACTACGGGCCATAAATGCATCTTATAAAAAACTAAAAGACCCCGTTGTTGATTCCCTTTATGGGTATGTGCTTGATGAAAAAAGTATGCTTCATTTTAGCTCGGGTCAATATGATAGTCTTTTGAAGTATAGTGATCTTTTGGTAAGTCAAAGGGATAAAATAGGTAAGGCATCGCTTTTAGCGGAACACTATTATTTAAGGGGGTATTATTTTGCTGAAATTGAGCATGATTATTTTAAGGCCGTTGAAAATTATTCACGTTCAAAAGAATATTATCAAAGTCTGAACGATAGTGTTGGGGTAGGGGACAACTTAATGAATGTTGGTATTATTCAAAAGAACAACAACGATTTTTTTGGTAGTAAAGAAACGCTTACCGATGCTTTAAAATTTTTAAAATCACCTACGGATAGGGCTAATTGCTATAATACCTTGGCAACCAACCATAGGAAATTGTTGAATTTTTCCGATGCTGTAAAATATTATCAAAAAGCAATTGGTACCACACAATCAAATATTGATAAGCTGATCTATGAGAACAATCTGGCTGCAAGTTACATAGATAGTAAAGCGTATGATGATGCTATTGATTTGTTGGGTAGGATAGCAAATGACTCCACCTTAAAGAAATATCAGAAAGAATATGCTCGGGTTTTGGACAATTTGGCCTATGCAAAGTGGTTGGCAGGCTCTTCTGTCCGGGAAGATGAATTTCAAAAGCCGTTGGCCATTAGAATTGTTAAGGAAGATAAAAGAGGGCAAATAGCCAGTTATACGCATATGGGCGAATTTTATGGTGCTGTCAGTCCGGAAAAATCCAAAGTCTATTTTGATTCGGTCATACACCTATCTAAATCTTTAAAAATACCGCGTGCGGAAAAAGATGCTTTAAAACAGCTGATGAAGTTATTGCCGGCAGATGTGGGTATGAAAAATAGGTATGTGTTTTTGCAAGATAGTTTGTACGAGCAAGAATTAAAGGTAAAGACCCAATTTGCAAAATATAGGTATGATGACAGGTTTAAACAAGAGTCCATTCTACGCTTAGAAAAAGAAAATGCGGAACGCAAATTGGAAGTGGTTGAACAGCGAAATCAAAAAATTATATCCTATTCGGGCTTTGCGTTACTCTTATTCGTTTCTGTTTTTGCGGGGTTCTATTTAGTGCAACACGCAAGGCACTTGAAGCAGGAAAATAGGACAGTAAAGATAGAAGCTACGTATGAGACCGAAGCTGAACTGTCTAGAAAACTACATGACGATTTTGCCGGAAAACTAAATCATGCCATGGTTTTACTCCAAAACGGAGCCCAGCGTACCGAGGTCCTAAACGTGGTTGATGGCCTTTATAACCAAAGTCGGGATTTTTCAAGGGAAATCAATGATGTGGATACGGGACCCAAATTCAAGGAAGTGCTTTTTGGTATGTTAAGTGGCTATGGCAGAAATGCACAGTTACTGGTTACCGGAAGTTTGGAGGTAGAATGGGATAGTCTTTCTGCGTTAACGAAAAAAACCTTGTACAAAGTGCTGCAGGAGCTAATGATAAATATGCAAAAGCACAGTGGTGCTACAGTGGTGTCCATTCATTTTAAACAGTTAAAGAAAAAATTGGTAATTAGTTATGCCGATAACGGTAACGGAGCAACAAAAAGTAGCTTAAATAATAAAAATGGACTCTGGAATACAGAAAAGCGTATTCAGGCAATAAAGGGAAGTCTTACTTTTGATTCAGATAAGGGCGATGGTTTTAGGGCCCAGATTGAAATTCCGAATTAAAAAGTACAGATTATGTTCAAAAAAATACTTATTGCCGAAGATTTTCAGGACACCAATAAAGGTATAGTCAATGCCTTGGAGAACCGGTTAGAGGTAGAGGATATACAGGAAGAGCTGTATTGCGATAAGGCGTATAATAGATTTAAGGTTGCTTTTCAAAACGGGGAGCCGTATGAATTGTTAATTACCGACCTCTCGTTCAAGGAAGGGCCGGTAGAACGCAAACTAACTTCCGGACAATCGCTAATTGAGGCTATACGGGTGGTAGACCCCAATATAAAGGTTATTGTAAATTCTATGGTAGATGACCCAGCTGAAATCAATCCTCTTTTTACCGATCAGCAAATAAACGGTTATGTCTGCAAGGGCCGTAATGGGTTGAATGAATTGATTATGGCTATACAGGAGGTATCCCAGCACCGTACCTATGTTTCTCCGCAAATTAACCTAAATGGTGGGAGCGCCCTTTTTGAATTGGATAAGTATGATCTTATGATTCTACAAGATCTTGCAGAAGGTTTTACCAAAAAGGAAATCTCCGAAAAATTAAAAAGTCAGAATATTTCTCCTAACAGTGAGAGTACCATAGATAAAAAAGTAAGCAGATTGTTTGATGCTTTTGGGGCAAAGAACACCCATCACCTCATAGCCAAACTTATAAAACAAGGTAGAATCTAACACTATATTTTTCATTATATCACCCGACCAATAAATGTCAATCCCTTACGGATATCTGTAAGGGATTGTTTTGTAAAGGTGTTAGGTTTGGCAAAAGTTTTATAACCAATGACCAGATACTATGTTAACAATACGGCTCAGGCCAATGGAGACTATGATGTGCATAAAGAAGATTGTAATTTACTGGCCTTTATTTTGAGTAAAACCGATCTAGGGGTTCATGGTTCTTGTTATTTGGCGGTAGATGCGGCTAAACAAATTTATAAGCAGGCAAACCCTTGCCAACGTTGTGCAAAGGGCTGTTGTAGTCCATCCTAAAAGTTATAAAGAGTAAGACCGGCCTGCAGAGGAGATGATTGGGGGATTGTCAAATTTGTGGGTTTGGTCTTTAATACTGATGATTCACACAATAAAAAGTTCTACTGTGCGTTAGAATCGTTAAAATGCAAAATATATCGATGAGTGACATCTAAAATCTGTGATTCATACGTATGTGTAATGTTACAGACAAATCATTCAAAATCCCCCATTCCCCATGACTTCATTTATTGATTACTTTAAAAGTAAACCCCTTTACAAGCAAAATTTTTTACTAGTTAGAATTGTTTTATTGGTAATGCTCTTGAGCTGTACAGGTGCAAGTGTATTTGCCCAAAAAACTAATTTCTCCGTGATGGAGGTTGTTGAAATAGAATTCAACAGCCAACAACAATATAGCAACCCTTACATGGAAGTAGATGTGTGGGTTGAGCTAAAGAAAGAAGGTTCGGCCGGTGAGGCATATCGTATTCCCGTATTTTGGGATGGCGGAAATGTATTTCGTGGTCGTTTGGTGGCTACTTCACCAGGTAACTGGTCTTGGAAAGTGCTAGACGAGACAGTTACAAAATCTGACCGCGGTTTTATGGGTAAAAGTGGAACGTTTAGTGCGTCTATTGCAGACGTGAGTAGCAATCCCAATAATCGCGGATTTATCAGGGTGGCCCCTAACAAACGAACTTTAGAGTATGCAGATGGTACTCCCTTCTTTTTCACCGCCGATACGTCTTGGTCCGCATTGACTGCAGTATTTGGTTTTGATCGTGCTAATGACATTTCCGGTATATCGTTTAAGGATTATATTTCAGCAAGGAAAAAGCAGGGCTTCAATGGGCTTAATGTTATTGCAAGTTTTCCGGATGATACCTATCTAGAGCAATTAGGAAGGAATTTGGATCGCCCGGGTAAAGAAAGAGGTTTGTGGGCCAGTGAGACTTGGGGTGAGAAAATTGCACCTAATGGTGAGACTCCTTTTGAATTGAAGACTAGAGGGCAATCCATAACCGATAAACTTCCGGAAGCGGATTATCAAAAAATTGACCCAAAATATTGGCAGTCCGTAGACCAGCGGATGCAATTCTTATCAGAGCAAGGATTTGTGACCTTGTTCGAATCCATAAGAAGACATGAACGATGGCCATTTCGCTCTCAGGTAGAGAAAAACGCATTTTATAACTATATCCGCTATCTATGGGCGCGATATGGATGCTACAATATGATTTTTAGTTGGGTGCACCATGATACCAACTCGGGAAATGTATATCCAGAGTGGTTAAAATTGGTTAAACACGCAAATAGTGAACTTAACAAAAAAATTGGAGGGTATAAAATGCCCTATGGTCAGCCTAGGACCGCAATGTCATACAATACAACATTAAAGAATTGGGAACGGGACATACCTACGGCACTTGATATTCAAAATGTGAGTAATGCAGAGAGGGATGAGACCATGCACTCTTGGTTGCGGGATATTTATCACGGAAGAACAACTAAACCTGCATTAAATTTAGAACCGTTTTATCCAGGTTGGGGTCTGCATTCCATGAACGAAATCAATCCGGGAATGGATGACACCAGCATGGCGCAAATGCAAATGTACGGTTCCGTGTTAAGTGGTGGTCTGGCGGGCCACGCTTGGGGAGATGCGTGGTACGCCGGGGCGGCAAGTTCTACCTCAAGGTCTGGAGGAGCTACCGTTGTGCCTGTTAATGAGCCTCAAGTTAGCGCGCTCAACGCGTTTGAATCCCAGTCTATGGGGCATTTAAAAGATTTTATATTGGACAAGGGGCATGATTACAGTCAATTGGTGCCTGCTGCGGATACTCATTTAAGTGATAGTCAGGACTACTTGCACACCTTATCTGTATCCAAGGACAAATCGTTCGCACTTGGTTTTTTTACGGCAGACTCTAGAAAGAATGCTAAAGCGCTGCCCACATTAAAGAACTTACAACCGTCAAAGACCTATCAGTTTCAATGGTGGGATGTGAACAATGGAGGTTGGATTTCCTCGGAGAATATCACAACAAATGGCTCCGGGGCCATGAAAACACCAGCAGTACCCAATAATGACCGCACTAAAGGTTGGGCGTATAGAATTAGAACAGAGAATCTTGTTGATGAGGATGATGTAGATACTGATAAGACGGATACGGATACGGACACGGATACCGATTCGGATATCAATTTTGCCCTTCGCATTAACTCTGGTGGGCAGGCAACAACTTACAAAGGAGATACGTTCTTGGCAGATACTTACTATGATGAAGGCTTTACGTTGAATAGACCTCAAACCGGTCTTGATGATCCGTTCAAAAAATTCAGATTTAGCCGTTCCCAGGTAATGAGTTATAATATTCCATTGAAAAACGGAGACTATACGGTAAAGCTTCATTTTGCCGAGTTGTGGTTTGGTGCTACCGGAGGAGGTTCCGGAGGTGTGGGTAAGAGAGTTTTTGATGTAAACCTAGAGGGTGTATTGGTAGAGGATAACCTGGACGTTTTTGCCCAAGTTGGAGCGGAGACCGTGCTTACTAAGGCGTACACGGTAAATGTTTCCGATGGACAATTAGAGATAGATTTCTCTTCACTGCTATTAGATGGGGGTGTTAGGCATCCTATTATTAATGCCATTGAAATTTTAGGGACGCAAGAAGAGGTAGAGGTACCGCCTGTTGCCGATAGTGAAGATGAAAGTATACCTGATTTAGTGGGGCATTGGCCGCTGGATGAATTGAACGGGGTGAGTGCGGGTGATACGAGCGGACTTGGACGTACCGGTGTGCTTCAGGACGGATTAACTTTTGACAAGGATAAAGTAAGTGGTCAAATAGAAGGGGCTTTGTGGTTTGATGGAAGTGATGACCATATTCGCCTGCCAAATCTAGATGATAATTTACAGGAGGGCTTTTCGGTTTCGGCTTGGGTAAATCCTAGCAATGCAGAAGGTAGTTACCAAGGAATCGTAGGTAGTACTACTTCTGGAGGATTTATGATGTTCGTTAACCGAGGTAAACTTGGTTTTAAGGTAACTACACAGGAGAACCGAAGAAAATTAATAAGTAAGGGAATTATTAAAAATGATGTGTGGCAAATGGTTACCTGTACTTATGATGGTAGTGATATGCGTTGGTATATAAACGGAGAAAACGTGCACAGTGAGGCGCTCTCAGGTACTTTAAAAGATAGGAATGTAGCTTGGATAGGATGGTCCGGATGGGGCAAGGAATATTTTAAAGGCGGTATTGATGCGGTGCGGTTGTTCAGTACGGCACTTACCAAGCAGCAAGTATTATCCTTGTTTGAAGAAGAAAGTGCGGCAACGGGCTCTGGAGATTTGGCTTCCAAGTCTGATGTGTCTATGGATAATAATATGAGGACTAGAGTTACTCAGCCTGCATACGTTCATCCTAATCCAACTATAGGTAGCTTTAGGATAACTGGAATTGTTGAGGGCGAAAAGGATATTGTTGTGGCCGATTTTTCTGGACATGTATTACTCTCCTTAAAAACGGATGACGCAGAGCCCGAGTTAGACCTTTCGGCATATCCTGATGCTATCTATATAGTTAAAGTGCTTCAAAACGAGCTCGAATGGAGTTTTAAAATAATAAAGGAATAGGTGTAACTAATAAAACACGTTTCTTTTAAGACGTATAAGAATAGACCATGGCATTTTTGTTGTGGTCTTTTTTTGTTTGATACCCAATAAAGTTGTCGCTTTACTTTTTGAGGAAAGACTATTTTAGGGGAGAAAGGAAAGGTGATATTTGAAATTAAAAAAGCCTCCAACTTGCGTTGAAGGCTTTTCGCGGTCTGGACGGGACTCGAACCTTGCTCAACGAGCCCAGTCGCTGTGGCACTTCTGCCAAATATCTTCATTAATGTTGACGATTTGTGAACTAATTCCCGTAGGTAATAGTTTCTTTTAATTCGTCTGATGCAAAAATAGTAATTCTTTTCAATTAATAACATTTAAAATCAAATAAATTGAAACGTTTTAGGTCGTAGAAACTAACAATTCACTTCTAAATTTAAGAGTCTGTTTTATAATAAAATACTCTATTGATTTAAAATAACTTTCCTGACGTAGATAATCTGGAGAGTTTATTATCATACAATATCACCGCAATTTAAACTCGTAAAATACTTCCATCAAAAGACTACGGCATAAAGCCAACACTTCTTCCCTACTCATTTATTCCGTTTCCTTTTGAGCCAAGATTTTATCTTCCGTTTGGTTCCTGCTTAAATATTGTTTAATCTAAAATTTAAGTATTATGACAACAAAAGCAAGTACCACAAGTAGAAACGGTAAGGCAAGTACAGCCGTTAAAAAGGAGGTCAAAGAAAGATTGACACAAAGGGCAATTGGGCTTCAAATTCAGAACCTGAGTATTGATAAGGTAATTCCCGACCCAATGCAACCAAGAAAGACATTTAACGAAGCATTACTGCAACAGCTTTCTGAGAGTATAAAAAAGCACGGTGTACTTCAACCTATTACTGTCCGTAAATCTGGAAAAGAGTATATCATCGTGATGGGCGAACGTAGGTTTCGTGCCAGTAAGTTGGCAAGCAAGAAAACGATACCCTGTATCGTGAGAACTTATAAGAATAATGATGTTCTAGAAGTTCAAATCATCGAAAATCTACAGAGACAGGATGTAGAACCGACCGAAGAAGCGGAGGCAATTGCCTTTCTGAGCGAGAAATATGCACCGTCTGAAATTGCAAAACGATTAGGGCGAAGTGATAATTTTATAAGACAGCGTTTAAAATTAGCTGGTCTCATAGAAGGGTTTAAGCACTTTGTACGTAATGGAGATATGACCATTTCCCTAGGGATTGGTATTGCGCTATTCGAGCCGGAAGAACAACAAATGATGCTTGAGACTATGGGCGAAGACTTCAATGTCCATCAAGTCAACAGAATGATTAAAGACCAGACCTTTGATTTAGAAAAAGCACCTTTTGACGTAGCTGACAAGAAATTGATTGTAAAAGCTGGAGCTTGTAATGAATGTCCTTTCAATGCAGCAAATCAAGGTAATCTGTTCGGGGATGGTAAAATGGTATGTACAAAATCAGCTTGCTATGAATCGAAGAAAAGCAAGTCGTTCTTGAACCTGCTTGAGAAATCAAAGAAAGAGAATATTATTCTTATTCCGGAGATACAAAAGTATTGGGCAGACGAAGAACGAAATCAGCTTGTTATTGCCCAACTGGAAAATAGTGGATTGAAAGTCTATCTTCTCGATGATGTAGAAATAATTGAGCGTCCTATCGAACCTACAATAGAGGCAATCAAAAAGGAGTACCAGCATTACGATTATT
This sequence comes from Zobellia sp. 1_MG-2023, assembly GCF_030549125.1. Classification (NCBI taxonomy): domain Bacteria; kingdom Pseudomonadati; phylum Bacteroidota; class Flavobacteriia; order Flavobacteriales; family Flavobacteriaceae; genus Zobellia; species Zobellia sp. 1_MG-2023. The sequence continues at coordinate 114,320 of NZ_JAUOSY010000002.1, forward strand.
CTGAAGAAGAATTAAAGGAGGAATATAACGTTGCGCTTGAAAAATACACAGAGGAATTGGAAACATACAATTCTGCAAAAGAAAATGGATTTGTAAATGGTATCGTTTTCCATCCTGAAACATATAGACACAAAGAAGTCTTTGTAAAGATTGTTGAAAAATCAAAAAGTGAATTGACTACACACTCAGCACCATTGGCCGATAGAAAAATGGCTGATTGTACCCCTGAAGAACAAATTATTAAAATCAACGAAAGGGAAATCCGCAAGAAGCAAATCGATAACAACAAGCAGTTTGAAGAAGTTGTCGAAATGATAAGAGATACCAAATACATAGAAACCAAGAAAACGCTTTCGGTAGATGAAATGGTGGCTTTCTCAATATCGCTATTTGAAAATAATGTTGACTATATGAGCCAACAGAAATACTTTTCAGGACTGTTAGGCGATACCTCAAAGATGACGAGAATTGAACTTATCGAAAATTTCAAGAAGAAGTTCAAAAAAGAAATCTTCCATAAGTTAATAAGGTATATCCTAACGAAACAAGTACATTTTGGCGAAAGTAATCACGTCAATAATTTAACCAATATTTCATTTTACAATGCAATGCAGGGTTACTATAAAACAAAGATTGCAAATATTGAAAAGGAATATACAGAAAGAAGAAACAAGCGTGAAGGACGCTTGAAAGAGCGAATAGCAGTTCTTGAAAAGCAAATTCAGGAATTGAACGATTAGCTTTTGTTGTTTGAAGAAGGGTCGGCATCCGTGCTGGCTCTTCTTCTTTTTTTTGATAATACTTTGGTAAAAACAGCTATGAGGTAGAATAATAATCAATCAATAGTAACGCAAAGATAAACTCGTAAAATACACCCATCAAAAGACTACGGCATAAAGCCAACGCTTCTTCCCTTACTTATTTATTCCGTTTCCTTTTGAGCTGAGATTTTAGCTTCCGTTTGGGTTACCGCTCAAATATTGTTTAATCTAAATTCAAAAGCTATGTATTTACAAAATTTACAACAGGATGAAATCTTTGTTCCATCAGAAATGAAATCCTTAAAAACTTTGACGCAGATGGAATCCAGACGTGGACTTGAAAACGTCATAATTTCCAATGGAAAAATTGTCAATGTAGTATCGAACAGCTATGGACACATTCCGAATCTATTGTTCTTCAAGAAAGCTGAAGAAATGCTATCCGATGCACAACTGAACTATCATAAACGTACCATCAACAAAAATGACAGGTCGTTCATTACAGATTTCATTATTGACGATAAGAGTCAGTTTTCTGTAAAAAATAAAGAAGATTTGATACTGCCGATGCTTCGCTTTAAAAACTCTTATGACGGTAGCGAAAAGACCTCTGGCCACTTCGGATTTTACCGAAAAGTATGTTCTAACGGACTGCACGTTTCTCAGGCGGAAATCGAGTTTTCCATAAAGCATAGTAAGAATAATACGCACTTGATTATGCCAAGATTGAACAACTTATTTGACAAGTTTTTGGATAATGAGTTTTATACCATTACTAGGAAGTTCGATAAGATGAAGGAATTTAAAATCATCGATACAAAGGAGTTCGTAAAGGCCATTCTAGACAAAACTAAACTGTTTAGATACGAGTGTAGCGATAAGAATAGTGACCCTTCAAAAAAGTCTCGTGAGGTTATCGAGATTTTGAATTATGAAGCCTTATTGCTCAATGAAGAACCGAATCTATGGTTAGGCTATAATGCCTTTAACTCGGTTTTGCACAATACATTGAAGAAGAGTTTTGGCCAACAAGAACGGTTAGATAAAAAATTATTCGATGAAGTCTATGAAATGGCTTAGGAATATTTAAAGGTTTATCCAGTACCTATCTAAACTGGATTTTCTCTTACATCTAAAATCTAAATATTATGAATAATATAAAAACAGTACAATTTGACTTTGGTTTTGAGTGTGAACCGATACAAGAAAAGGAAAAAACATTGAAATCTAATAAAAAGCGTGATAACGATTTCGTCTTCAATTTTATGGATTGTCTTACCAGCCCAATCGTTGTTTTTAAATCCGCCTGGCAGGATATAATTCCTAAAGACATACTTAAAAACATAAAATTATCAAGACTATTATGTTCAATGCAACAAGAAGAAATGGCTTCACTTACTGAGGCTTTAGCATATATGATGCCTAGAACTTACGAAGCACCAATGCCCACAGAATGGGTAAATATTTATACTTGGCTGGGGCTTCAATATGCGAGTCAGTTTAAGAATAAGGACCAGTTAGGCGCAATGAAAGAAATAGCAACCAACAAACTTTCAGAATATGAAACGGGTCTTTTGAATAATTTGAGAAGATGGATTTATGATAAAAGAAGAAAGGCGCTAAAAGATAAATTGAAAAGTGCTGAAAAATCAGAGGCAAAGATTTTACCTAAAAATCAGGAAGTACTTTTTTAAAGAGTAAGTTGAGACCGTTCTAACCAACAAGCCCGCAAATAAATTGCGGGCTAAAATACTTTCGTATCTGCGGATAGAGAGAGATTCGAACTCTCGGTACAGTTTCCCGTACGCCTGAACTTCAATCAGGAGCCTTCGACCACTCAGCCATCTATATTTTAACCCTTAATCTATCCTTTTTTCGAATAAACTGGCTTGAGATAACAAGTTCTAAAACCAATGGGCGTGAAATTATGTATTCCTAATAAGTTAGCAATTTCCTTCGTTGTAGCAGCAATAAACCCCGAATTATTGATTCCATCAACAAATCTTCTTAAATTGTCCTTCAATAAATTTAAAGAATCTTCATCGATAACACGAGTGTTTTCGCTTGTATTTACATTCCACCCTTTTATGTTTGGCGGTTGCAATGTAACCAAATTATGATTAGCTGCTGGTCCGTAAAGATTCTTAAACCACTCACCAGAGCCTAGAAGTTGATTAATGTTATCTCTAGTGATAACGTCGTGTACTGCCCTTGATTTTGCTTCTAGCACAAGATAATGCTGGTCGGTCATTACCCATAGAACATCTGGACCATTCCCAAACTCAGCTTCTGGTTCTTGTGCATAAAAACCAATTAAGCTTCCAATTTCTGCCAAAGCATTTTCAAATTTAGTATGCGGTATATCTTGGCTGAAACTAAGATTTTCAAAGAGACTTTCAATATACATTTTAAAATCTTGTGATGTCTCAAAGCGTTTAATAAAATGAAGCACCTGTATAGCCTGCCCTTCGTTAGCTGTAATCTTGGTATAGCTATGACCATTTTTAGATTGAAGCATGTGCGAAGTCGTTTGGGCTGCTTTTAATTGTAAATCATTTGATTTAGGAGCATTATCAAGAAATAAATAATTGGCAGACTTTTCAAAATACCAACCACGCTGTTTAGAAGTTAAATCTACCGAGTCCACAATATCATTTAAAATAAGGTTACTAGCACCTTCATAGTCCCTTCTTCTAAATTGGTCGATAGCTCTTGATTCTACATCAGCAATTTCTAAATTCTTCAAAATTCGGTCATCTGTTTTATCTACTTCGATTTTGGACAATATATCTGAGTGGTATTCTCGCCAACTCATATCTTGCACCAAGCACAGACTTGCTGTTTCTTTAATTGTTTTTAAAGCATTGTCTTTAGACTCTTCATCTAAAAGCGAAAGCCCCAATTTAAGCTGTTCTCTAGTTACAGGAGTGAAGTACTGAAGATTAGATTTGTTACCTACAAATTGTAGCAAGTCTTTACCCATTAGAAATACAGTACAATAATCACTTCCAGACCTTACCGCCCTACCTAATCCTTGTTCTATTATTTGTGCTTTTAATGATGCTTTTACAGATTCCAAACGTAGTTCTGCATATAGCTGTTCGTAGGAGCTGAATGATGGGTAACCATCAAGAATAAGTACTCGACACATATCCCCATTCAAATCAACACCATCATACCTATTAACTAGTACATAGAATAGCCCCTTCTTTTTCTTTAGCTTGCCGATATCTTTATTGATACTTTCATTTTCAATTATTTCAGCGCCGATGTCTTCCCATTTGGTTGCCCGTTCCGAAGATGGCGTCAGTACCATAACATTAATTCCCGATTTAGAATAATCTTTTGCTAAGGCCATTATTTGCTCATCGGTTATTCTCGAATCAAATCGCTGTGGCGCTAGGATTAAGCGTTGTCCTACATCTTTACGGTCTTTAGGTATCAGAGCATTTTTAATACTATTTTTATCAATTCCTAAATCTTTTATCAAGTCTATTTGGTCTTCAAATGTTGCTGAAAGAATATATCGGTGTTTTGCTTCATTAAAAGCTCTTACGTTATGAAATGGCACATAAGCAGGTGCTATTTCTATACCCCTTGGACCTACGTAGCAATCATAAGACTTTAAATCGTCGGCAATCAATCCCCATTTGAAAAATAATTCATCATCATCACTAAATTCACCAATGAGCTCGATTAATTCCTCATTTCGTGAGAGCCAAGACCAGTAAGGAACTTTTAAGATTTTAGCGTAAGGGTCACCTTGTATTAGTCTGTGATAAGTACCTGGAGCTTGATATTTTAAATCCCCTTTAAATAACTTGAGTAATCTCTTGGATAAATCGTGACCGAAAGGAATTAACAATGTTGTAGCATCCCTAGCTTTATCTAGACATACGTGTGCATCATCGAGAACAATAGAACCCACATCAATGTTATCTCTTTCAAAAATTGAGCGGGAATTGAATAACTTTTGAAATGTGCATAGGAGTATAGCCTTAGAATTTAAGAAATCATCAGGAAACACACTTCTTTGCCCTGCATATTCAACTTCACAAACAGGTATTCCGTATAAATTTGCTTGAATTTTAGCCTGTTCCAAGAGTTGTTTATCTGGGCAGAGATAAAGACTTGGTCCAACACCTTCTATCATTTTCGAATACAACATTAGCAGGCTTACTAACGTTTTACCAGAACCCGTATTCATTTTACAAAGAACATCTCGTTGGGCTCTTATAATATGCCAAGAGTTTAATACTTCTTCTTGAATTCCTCTGAGGTAAGCATATCCCTCTTTATGAAATAAGGTTTGAAATAGTTCAGTTGGTTCAAAATTGAGTTGTTTTGGCGTTGTATCTTCTAGTTTTTTCTTAAATATATTCATCAATTCAGCGATTATTTTCTTGACCAACAAAATAGTAAAATTTGGTCAATGCTTGTAAGTTATTTTAACATAAATACTTACATAGTCAAATTAGAAATATTTAATTATCATTTTAAACTTTGGTAAATAAGTATATTCTATTTTTATAACCCACTCAGCCCATTCCCCTTCATTTCGCGAAAAGCTACAATCCGAGAAAAGAGCTTCATTATACAGGTCTTGGACACAATCCCCAATTTCCGCTTTCCATTCCGCTAACCCTTCCCGATGCTCTGGGAAGGAACACTACATTCCCGAGCCAAAATTGTGAATTAAGTCCGCCTTTTCATCGGAAAGACATCACTTCGATTTTCTTAACAGGATTTTCGGCGCGGTCTTCTTGAGCCCTCACTCGAAAATCCTTAAAAACCGAACCGCTGCCTTACACATTTTAAGGGGTTTATAATGGATAAAGCCTTAATTGTTTTTCGGGTCGTCGAAAAACAGGCACGACATAACCAATTCTAATTTAACCACAGCTACTTATTTCGCTTAACTGTCGGTACGCTCAAACGCAACTGCGTTTAAAAGAATTGCTAATGCCCTTATGGAACTTGTCAAGACTATACGAGTTTTAGTGAAAAATAAGGTTTCTACTTCCTTGAAAATCTAAGGATTTTACTACGTCGCAAACACACCTGATTTTACCCTAAAAGTCTTGACAAAACCCACTCTATCCATTGTGCGATGCACAGAAGAAAAGAACAAACACCCCTTAAAATTTAATCTGTTTTAAATCAATAGGGGAAATATAAATCACTTAAATATTTTATTATGAGTACTATTAAAAATCACGTACAGTTAATTGGAAATGTTGGACAAGAACCAACCATTACGAACCTTGAAAGCGGAAAGAAAGTAGCCCGTTTTTCACTAGCCACAAATGAGTATTACAAAGATAGTAAAGGCGAAAAGCAAACAGATACGAATTGGCATACAATTGTTGCTTGGGGCAAAACTGCTGAAATAGTAGAAAAGTATGTTGCTAAAGGAAAAGAAGTTGGAATATCGGGAAAACTAAAGACCCGAAGCTACACAACGGATGATAACGAACAACGCTATGTTACGGAAGTTGTAGCCGATGAAATCCTTTTACTTGGAAGTAAAGGCGATAAGTAAACCTAAAATTAAAGAGGGCGTTCCTCTCGAAAGTTGCGCCCTCTTTTTTCATTATTCACATTTTAAATACTATAAACAATGAAAGCACAAGTTAACGAAATAAAGATTAGTTATAAAGGCGGTTTGAAATCTTCTAAATGGCAAAAAATTGGTAGTTCGCAAGATGCAGCCGAACTTCTTTTTGAGGATTGGGATAAAGATACTATCGGAATACAAGAAACCTTTAAGGTGGTTTTGTTGAACAATAGCAATAAGGTAAAAGGGGTCTATCAACTTTCACATGGCGGTATAACAGGAACATTAATAGACCTACGAATATTGTTTGCGGTTATATTGAAATCTCTATCCGTGGCAATAATTTTAACGCACAATCATCCAAGTGGAAAATTACAACCTAGTGATGCGGATAAGAGACTAACGAGCAAAATTAAAAAGGCATCAAAGCTATTCGATATTACCATTCTTGACCATTTGATATTTGCACCTGATGGGGATTATTACAGTTTTTCTGATAATGGACTTTTGTAAAACTGAAAGCTATGATTTACATTAAATTTCAAGATTTGAGCGAGGAAAAACAAGAGGAACTTTTTCAGGTTTCTAGGGAACACGTTATACATCTTTTTGGGGAATCTATTCAAGAATATGTTGACGAAACTGGGGCAGATTATGACAAGTTGATAGACGAGGAAATGATTAAAAATCTATACACGTATAACTTCGTTTTCAACATCTAATTTCCTAAAGTTACTTTTAAGCACCTCTAATGTTAGGGGTGTTTTTGTATGCAATTCACATTTCAATTCAAGAAAAAAATGTATCTTTACAATGCTGAAATTCAGCGTACAAATTAAAGTAAGGTTATCCAATTTTTGACTTTCGCCGATACCCTTATACATCGAAAAATAACATATCGGAAAATTATTTTCCTAAAATGGCAATCGGTTTTTTAACCAGATTGTATGGATTTTTGTCCCGCGAGCGGGACGAAAAGGAATAGCAAGAGGGTAACACGCTGCGCGATGTTTCTGATTCCTTTTCGTTTTCAAATAGCTGATTACCAACAATTTGAATATATTTTAATTTCCTGACAATCAACGATTTGCGACAAACGGGCTGGAAACGCCCATTTTTAGGGACGATTTTGCGACAAATCGGCGAAATATGGACTCATTTACTGGCATTAGATTTAAAAAGGAAACAGCAAAACGTTTCCAAACATTCTCACGCACTTACTTCAAATCACACACAGAGGCAATGTCCACGATGCTCGATTTTTTCTTCTACAATGAAATTTCGCCAAAGGAAAAATTAGGACCAACGGGACGCACCATTGAAGCTAAATTACTCAAAAGAATCAATGCGGTTATTGCTATAATGAGGGATGTGGAAAAGACACAGACCAAACCTACGGTGGCGATGATTCAATCTCTTTTTGAAACTGAAGAGCCAACTAAAAAACCGCTAATCGTAGAAAAGAAATATGCTGAAGAAAAGAAAGAAGTACGCTTTCGTGAAAAGCAAAAACCAAGTAATCAACTATAAATTTTTGAGCTATGTATATTACAATAACAGCCCAAAAATTGGGAAATAATTATTCACAAAGTTCAGCAGATTTTGTGGGCTATTTAGAGAAAGAAAATGAAGGTATAGAACAACAGGATATGGAACACTTTTTCAATCAATATGGGGATGAGATTTCTGCTGAAGAAGTGGTAAAAGAGATTGATGGAAACACCGCAAAATTGAAAAAGAAAGAACCTAAATTTTATTCCATCACAGTCAGTCCTTCAAAATATGAATTGCGTAAACTTCAGAACAATAGCCAAGACTTAAAAACCTACACTCGTGAATTGATGAAAGATTATGTTGCCAGCTTCAATCGGGAAATCAATGGAAGACCAATTTCAATAAACGATATAAAATACTATGCCAAAATTGAACATCAACGAACCTTTAAGGGAACGGATAAACAGATAAAAGAAAACCAATCGTATGCTACAAAAATACTTCAGCTTAAAACCGAAATCCGAAATATTCAGGAAGGACGAGCTGAAGGGAATATTAAAAGGATGGAAAAGGAAATCGCTAAACTGGAACGCCAAGCACCACATCAACAAAATGGAAAACGGATAGTCCAGGGAATGCAAAAAGATGGAAACCAAAGTCATATTCATATCATCGTGAGCAGAAAAGATGCTTCCAATTCAATCAGTCTTTCCCCAGGAAGTAAACACAAAGCTTCGGAAGTTGAAATGCACGGAAAGAACGTAAAACGTGGTTTTGATAGAGATAATTTTTTTGAGAAAGCAGAAAAGACGTTTGACAAGACTTTTGGCTATAAACGCAACTTTGCTGAGACCTACAAAGCACGAAAGGATTTTGTGAAAAACCCCAAGCTTTACTTTGCAGCCTTAATGAAATTACCAGCTAACGAAAAAGCATTGGCTTTCAAAATGATGACGAAAACAGGATTGCCAATCGTTCCAAGTATTCCTGTTACTCAGGCGCAGATTGCACTTCGGGTTTTCAAGCGGTTAAGGCGTGGTGCGGAAGTGGCCATAAAATCAAGTTCCATTGGAATCTAATTAGTATGCAGATAGATAATATCATAACGATACTTTCAATTATTGGTTTGGCCAGTACTGTTTTCTATGTGCTATTTCGAGTAAATAAGTATGCGTTTATTTTAAATATCGCAATGCTTTCATTTCTCGTATTCTATCTTTCTGAAGGGAATGAATTGGTTTCGATAGTATTGTATTTGGTGTGTCCTCTAATGCTAATTAATATAGGATTGTATGTTTTTCTGCATAAGACTGAAGACACACAAAATGGAAACACAAAATACCAAGTCAGTTTTTCTACGAATAAAGGAAGCTTCAAACTAGATAATATTAAACGTGGCGCATCCGTCATCGGATCCGCCGGAAGCGGAAAAACCGAAAGTGTGGTTTATGGATTTCTAAAACATTTCCGGGAAGAAGACTTTTGCGGAATTATTCACGACTACAAGGATTTTGAACTGACCGAAATGGCATATCCATTGTTTAAGGATAGTGATATTCCGTTTAAGGTCATTTCCTTTGATAAAATCATCCATAAGGTAAATCCTATTGCACCTCGCTATTTAGAGAACGAGGAAAGTGTAAATGAAGTGTCACGGGTATTGATTGAAAATCTTTTAGAGCAAAGAGAATCAGGAACGACTGGAACAACCAAATTTTTTAACGATGCAGCTGAAGGATTGATAGGCGGTTTGATTTGGAAACTGAAAACCGACTATGCTAAATATTGTACGCTGCCACATTTGATAGCGATTTATCAAATGTTAGATACGGACAGTCTTATACAGTTTTTAGAAACCAATACCACATCGAGAGCAATGGCAGATGCTTTTATTAGCGGAAAAGATTCAGATAGGCAAACAGCTGGTGTCAAGAGTACATTGGCAAATGCTCTGAAACGAATTAGTACACAGCGCATTTTTATGGCATTGTCCGCAGACGAAGTACCCTTGAATATCAATAGAGAAGAAAACCCTGCGATTATTTCTGTGGTAAACAATCCAAAATATGAAACATCCTATTCGCCCGTAATTGCAACTATTATTCATACCATTACCAAACAAATGAGCGTGCGCGGTCAGAGGCCGTCTTTTCTTTTGATGGAAGAAGCGCCTACCATTCGCCTTTTGAATATGCACCGTATTCCTGCAACCTTGCGTAGTTATGACATTGCTACTATTTATGTGATGCAAGACAAAATTCAGAATGATATGATGTATGGCGATAAAGCAAGCAAAGCAATTTTAAGCAATCTGTCCTATCAATTTTTTGGTAAAGTTAACGACCCAGACACCGCCAAATATTACGAACGCTTTTTTGAAATTATCAAAGACCCAACGAAAAGTATAAGTCGTGGACATAATCTCGATTTTGATACACGTATTACGACTGGAGAAAAAGAAATCCCTAAGATTCGTGCTGATGTTTTCTTCAGGTTAAAACAGGGCGAATTTATAACCTATGCAGATGGGAAGGATAAGAAGGTACAGTTTAAATTGGCTAGTATTCCAAGAGAGCTTCCGCAGGTGTCGAAGCAGTTTAATCAGGCAGATTTAGAAGAGAATTTTGAGCGGGTTTATGATGAAGCGAGGTCGATATTCAATGCTCATTGAGATAATATTGTAGGTGGTGTAGTAGGTGGTGCAATAGAACTTATTTTTAGAGGAACTCATTTTAATATTAAAACGGTAGCACATTAAACTGTCGCATCCATAAATTTGGAAATATTCCAAATAATAGTAAAACTTCGATTATCAAAATCGCAAAATCATTTGTACCTTTGGAATTAATTTAGTATGTAACTAACTATCAGATATTTTGGGCAACTTTCGATATGATTGATTTTGATATAATAGAAAATTTAGGCTTGGACAAGGCCGTCTCTGTTACTTCGGAATCTAATCAAATTTCTGAAAGTCAGTTAGTTGTAATCAATCAAGTGAGAGACTTCGGTATTGATGAAATTTATTTCAGTACCGACGAAAATCATAATAGTTATCCTGCGGTTTTTCTAAAAAAGGTTGAAAAATTTGATGACCTGGCTCTTCATCAAGTTGCAAAGGCTCAAAAAAAAATCTGGAACTTCAAAAAGGTAATTTTTCTATATGTTTATGCGGAAACTGAAATCCGTATTTATAATTGTGCCGAGAAACCTCTTATAATTAAATCAGATGATTTTGACTATAAGAAGGAGCTTAAAACACTCGAAATAGCTTCTTATAAGTTCTCTGATAAAACCAAACTTAAACAGCTTCAAAATCTTTTTTCCACTATTGCCATTGATACAGGTATTATATGGACATTGGAGGAAGCGTATGACATAAGAAAGAAGATAAGCCTTCAGCGAAGGGTAGATAAATATCTTGTAGAGAGCCTTACCTATACTGCTAAGCAATTACAAGCGGAAGGTTTAGAAATAAACCTAATTCATAAAATAATAATGCGTTCTCTATTTCTATTGTATTTAGAGGACAGAGGCGCAACTGATGAAAAGTTCTATTCAGAAATAAAAAAAGGGTCCAAGTCTTATTTCGACATTTTGGACGATGCAGATAAGACATATTCACTTTTTAAAAAACTGGAAGAATATTTTAATGGTAATGTTTTTACTATAGATAGTAATGAGTCAATTTCTAGAGAACACCTAAAGATTATCCGAAAGTGTTTCATCAACGGTAATGATAATTCCTTACAACAGAATCTTTTTGAAGATTTACGCCTGTTCGATTTTAGCATTATTCAAATAGAATTGTTAAGTGAAATCTATGAGAACTTCCTTGCTGAAATAAACCCTACTTTAAAACAAGATACAGGTACTTATTACACACCACCTTCCCTGGTTGAACTCATATTGAATGAGAAATTGCCAATCTCTAGGACGGAAAAAGAATTTAATGTTAAGGTATTGGACCCAACGTGTGGTTCGGGGATTTTTTTGGTTGAAAGTTTTAAACGTCTAGTCAAGCGCCACGAAAATGCAAATGCAGAAAAGCTCACGGATTTTAACGAACTGAAGAAGCTACTGACGGAAAACATATTTGGTATAGAGATACACCCTCAGTCAATCAAGGTAGCTGCTTTTAGTCTTTATTTGGCTTTGGTAGATAACTTGAATCCTAAGACAATCTGGCAAAATAAAGACTACCGCTTACCATATTTGATAAATGACCCTTCAGATGATACTTTGGTCGAACAAGGCAATAATCTATTCCGAAGTGATACTATTCAGAAAAATCCACAAGTAGAACAAATAGACTTTGATTTGGTGGTGGGGAATCCGCCTTTTGGCACTAAGAACTTATCCCAATCTATTCGAGATTATAGTGATAAATATGGATTTGCTAAGGAAATGGTTCTACCATTCTTACATAAGGCAACCAACTTCTCTGAAAATGGGGAAATCGCTTTGATTTTCAATACCAAAATACTGACGAACACCAAAATAACGTATCAAAATTTTAGAAAGTGGCTCTTTAATGAATGCTATGTAGAGAAAATATATAATTTCTCGATTTTACGAAATGCACCTAAAGATTTCGGTGGTCAATTGTTTGGTTCAGCAACTGGACCAATCAGTATTGCATTTTATAGAAAAAGTCCACCAAAGAAAAAATCGGACACAATTGTCTATTATGCCCCTAAGACCTACATTAAATCTAATGTTATTGAAGGTGTTAGCATTGATGGAACAGATTTAAAATATCTTCCACGGGAAGAATGCAATAAACCAACTTCAAAAATTTGGAAAATTGCAATGTGGGGTGGAATTAGAGATATTAATTTAATACAAAAACTAAATGCTTTAGACAGTCTGGAACAGTTTATATCGGATGAGAAAATTGACAAGGGCTCTGGATTACAATTTTTGAATAATTCTACAAAGAACCCGAAAGTAGATAACGAAATTCCAAATAGATACATTGCCCCTAAGAATATTAAACGTTACGTTTCACACTCATTTTCAGATTTGAATTCTGGACTTACTCAGCCGTCAAAGGAAATATATGCAAAGTATTATGGCGTGCAAGTGGAAGACTTACCCACAATTAATGTATTTAGACGCGTCGGAGCAAAAAAAACTTATTCTGCACCACATATCTTAATTAAGGAAGGGCTTTCCAATTGGAAAATTTGTGCTTCTTATGAAGATGAAGCCTGTTCGTTTAATAGTAAAGTCTTAGGGTTTAGTCATTCTGATTCAAAAGTACTTAAAGGACTAACTTGTTTTATAAACTCAAAGCTTGCCTATTATTATCTTTTCTTATGTTCGGCATCTATCGGAATAGAAAGAGAAGAAATCAAACCTAATGAAGTTTATCGACTTCCATTTTCTTTGTCCAAAAAGAACCTATATCATCTTGCTGATATTTATGATAAGATGATAATTGAGGAATCTAAAATTTTCAATACAAATACAAAAAAGTTTGAAAAGGAGATTGATAGCTATATATCTAAATGTTTTGACTTTTCAATCGATGAAAGCTTAATTGTAGACAATTTTGTAGAATTTACCATTCCATTATTGATTAAGAGATATCAATATGTTCTTGGTCCAACTAACAAAAATGAAATTCAAGATTATGCCATAAAGGTTTCGCAGCATTTAAATGACTTTTTACAAAATCAGGATTTCTATGCTAATTGTACCATTTATGGAAACATAAGTCATTTCTCACCTTTAATGATAACTAAGGTTGAGTTTGAAGATTCCGAGAAGGAAGTTTCAATATCTAGTGTGGATATACACGACATATTGCAGGACTTGGATAAAGAATTGTGGCAAAAGAAAGCAACCAATATTTATTTCAGAAAAAAATTAAATTATAAAACAGGCAACGAGATTTTTATTGTTCGTCCCAATCAGAGGCGATTCTGGACTCAATCGATGGCGATTGAAGATGCTTCAGAATTAATACTGGAAATCCTTAATGAAGTATAGTAAATGGGATTAAACAAAGTAATAGTTGCCAGCTTCAAAAGAGGCTTTGAAGAAAAATGCTTTCAGCTGATAACGGAATCTTATGTTTCAGCTATGGAAACCAAAGTCATCAAACTCAATTGGGATGAAAATGACATTACTTCCGAATTGCACGAACACATCAAGGAAAATCCACTAAGATTAAAGTGGAGCATCGTTACGAACGTGGAGCAACATTTACCGAAAGATAATATAGAAAAAGAAAAGGGTTTTGCAGCGAAACAACCTAGAATAGACCTTAGATTGGCAACCATAAATTCATCTTTAGAGTATGAATACCATATGGAAGCCAAAAATCTTAAGGAAAAAGATTCTGGCTTAAAGCGACGTTATATTGATACCGGAATTAACAGTTTTGTTTCCAATAAATATGAAAATGGATGCCTACTTGGGTATGTCCTAGAAGGAGCTTTACATAAGACTGTGTACGGCATAAACAAGCTTCTAAAGAAAGACGATAGAGAACCTGAATTTTTGAAATCTAAAGCTTATCATTTACACAATAAGTATTACGAATCAGAACATCCTGACGATATGGTTATAAGACATTTTATGTTTGATTTCACTTCTTTAAATAGTGCCTAGAAGCATATAAAAGAGGTGTTTTTACTTTCCGAAAAGACTTTAACTAATACCATAATTTCATTTGGAAAATAATACTGAATTATCAAGGGAAATACTCAACGAATTTCTTGAAAGGTGGGACATCGAGACCATCAAATCTATGAACTTAGAACAGTATGTTTCTATTGGGAATAAAGATACATTCTGCCAATGGTTGGAAACCAAAACTAGAGCTCTGGGAAGTATTAAGGGTATAAATTCTAGCAAGTTTGGAATTTATAAACGAAGTGACCCAAATGCAAATCCAAAAAACTTAATAAACGACAATCTTTATTCCTGGCAACGTTACTATGGAGAGAATAGAAAAGAAGCATTTGAAAACGTAAAAGCTGAAATCTTAAAGATTATTGAATATTCCGAAAAGGGAGACTTTGAAAAAATTGATGATTTACATCTAACTCTTTTTGTAAAATGGAAAATAGCCTATCTCTATTCAAACGAAAGATTGATTCCAATTTTTAAGAAAGCCGTACTTCATAAAATTGCTGAACATTATGGGTTGAATGTTACTAGAAAAACTAAAACTTCTGAAATTCAGAATTTGATTATTGCCAATAAACCATCCCATTTATCAATATATCAATTTGCTGATTTTCTATATGAGAAATTTGGTCGTGATAACGGAAAAACGACAAACACCGGAAAAAAGAGAAAAACTAACAGAAAGGGAACTAAATTGCGAAGTTCATCTAAACAGAAAAGAAGGGGAAGCACCAGTTACATTGCAGAACAAAAACACAACAAAATTCAAGAAATACTACAGAAGCAGCTGGAACAAAAATACGGTAAGGACAACGTTATACTTGAGGAAAATTATGTTGACATAAAAGTTAAATTAGAAAATGAAATTCATTTCTATGAAGTAAAGTCATCGGCCTTTGCCTCTGATTGCATTAGAGAGGGTTTAGGTCAAATAATATCATATGTGCAAAAGGACGATGACGATAGAACAAAATTATTGTTCATTGCAGGACAGTACCCGCCTAACCAAGATGAAATTGATTATTTGAATTTCGTAAAGAAAAAATTGAAAATCTATTTTGATTATGTTAGTGTTGAACTAAAAGATTAACCATTAAAAAGGCCCTTTCTCTCTCGGTCCTTTGCTCGTCACTTTCCATTGACCATCTTCTTTGATGAGTTTAAAGATACCAGGCTTATTATCATAATTAGAACTGTATTTGACCCACGCAGTATCGGTCTCAATAACTTCATCTGATATTGTAACCTTTGCATCATTATCAGCGTCTGGCACTAAACCCTGAATCATCATTAAACTATCATAACCATCAGAAGTTGTATGTTTTTTTAAGATGTTATTATCTTTAGCATAAAAGCTTTCAACAACAATCTTTACAGTTTCTGATGGCGACATATTCTTGGTTTCAGAGCAAGAAATGAATAAAAGTACGAGTGAGCAAATGACTAATCTTTTCATAATATTATTAATTTGGGTTATTGATATATCTGTGTGATATGTTCAGTTTTATATTGCGTTCACCATCTTTCTCGTTCAATTCTAAAATTGCCCTACGGTCATTGGACAACGAGAATTTAGGCATTACATAAACCAATCTTACCATTTTACCTTCTGCAATTGTTGACGGCAAATGGTGCTTGTAAATAGGTTCTTGATATAAATTCTGTAAGGATTTCCTTTTCCCTTTTTGTCGAGTCTCGATGGAAAGGTTCAAGAAATTCAAATCGTAATCCAACGTAGAATTATTCTCAATCTGAATGACAAAATAGAGTTCTTCTTTATCAAAAACTATATTTTCAACGGTCAAGACGATGCCCTGTGTGCGCTTCTTAATCCGACCGATGCGTTGGTTTCTGTTAAGAAGATAGGTGCAGAATTTTTGATAATAGTAGGTTCTGTTATCTATATTTTTTTCAGAAGTTACAACCTGAATCGAATCGGCTACGATTGGCTTCTCATTACCAATACTATTTGATAATGGGATAAAATAATTGAGCTTTGACAGCTGCTTTTTATATCTTACAATATACGAAAAAATTGCACCATTTCTATTGACTACCAGCAGATTACTTTCCTTTCCGGGCTTTGCCTGAAGTAATCCAAAATATTGTTCTTTTTCACGATTATAACTAAAGACAAAATTATCCGAACCGGTTATGCCTTGTCTTATGGGTTCTGGAAAAAATAGCGCAACGTTTTTAGTATCGTTTGCATAAATGGTATCTAATGTTACGTTTATTTGTGCTTTCGCGAAAGCGGAAATAATGAGGGCTGAAATTATAATATACTTTTTCATAAGAGTGCGTTTTTAAATGCCCATTATGGGCCTCATAATTTTGGTTTTAGAATTAATTTGTAGTTGTTGAGCACAGTTACTTTAACGCTTCGATTACGACGTCTAAATACCTGTGTAATTCCACCTACTTGCGGAACAGTCGGAATATTGATATCACCAATAACATCATCCAAAACTTCTGTGGTAGCTTCAGCCCTAAAATTGTTTTCTACATAGATACCTTCGCTACCATCGAGCAAATCGAATGCCTTTAGCTTGGTAGGATGATGCTTTATGTTCTCAATTTCGATTAAAGCACGATTTGGCTGAAAGCTTATAAAACCAAAAACTGGTGTATTCTTTGGCATCAACTTACCATTAATAGTAGCTGATTTGGTAAGACGCATCCGCAATCTAGTGTTTGCTTTAACAACCTGGTCGCCATCGACAACCACATATATCATTTCATCCGTATTACCAATAATTGAAACTTCATTTGGTTTTGGCGAAGCAGCAAAGAATAATTGATGTTCTAATCCTAATTCTTTGGCTTGAATTTTTTGTTCTCGTTTTATTTCGGCTGAATCGATTTGTTGTGCGCTCTTTTTCACAACTTTCTTTTGCCCTAAGTTTCTGTATTTCTTGTCAGAGTATTGAATTTTACCTGCATTGTATATACTATCCACAATGCGTTCTTTTTCAAGTTCCGGCAAATCCGGATTGTAAAGACCTGTGGAATCCAAAAGTTTTTCATCGTAGATGCTGGGTGCGTTATTCTCGCGCACTTCCTTTAGGTCATTGATAGCATCAAGCTTGGAATCGTATTCTTTTTGGTTTTCGTCCAAGTCCGGAACCAAGGTCTGTTCAAGGTTTTCGTTCTCACTTTCGTCATCGCCCATAACCATCATTGAATAGGAAATGAGAAATATGAAAATCACAGCCAATACCGCAGCAAATACTATTTTGTTTTTTTCTAATTTCATAATTGTGGTTTTTAAATGCCGATTATCGGCTCAACTTTCATCGTTTATCTTTTTTAAGGTGTTCTCGAAATAGTTCGTAATCAACAAGCCGTGTGGGTTGTTTGGAAAGTTTCTATCAACTGGAATTAAATTTCCACTAGAAACGAGTTCGTAGGTGTCAATTATTGAACCTCTATTGATTTCAAATACTGTAATCGTTCTAAAGACGTATGTTCCGTTTTGTTCTTCGATTTGTGAATCAATACTTAGTACTTTTTGAACAAGTGAGTATTGCAGCAATCGATTATAGACACCATCGGCTTTTTTCTGACGATACAAGTTGTCCACAGAACTATTGCCTAACCAAAGCGCCTTTTCAAGATTCCGTTCGTAGTTACTGGCATCGATATTATAGAAGTAGTTGTGGAACAGGTCCAAATGCGCCAATGCCTCTACTTTGAAATTTTCTTTTTGGGTAACAAGCTTCAGCGGAATAATACTGCCATCGGTATTAATGGCAAAGGCACTATTAAGTGCTTCTTTATTCGTCTTAAAAGCCATCCAAAGTGAAAAGGTGCTCGATAGCATCGCAAAAATGACAACTGCCAACACGATAAATCTGTTCAACTTTAAGACGTTGTATATGTTCTTATATGGTGTTTTCATATTTATATGTTTAATCTGCCCTAGGCAGTAAATAATCTGAGGGTAAACGAAGTGGCGCGTTTATATAATTTGAACTTTAGAAAAACAATGAAACAAACTGACCCTAGCTGAACCACAGGTGCAAAAAAGCCCTGGCCGACATCTGTCCCAAAAAGGTTTGTCCAGAAATTCGTATTGATTTCAGTATAGAGGGCGTTTACAAATACATTAACCAGAAAGAATGCAGGCACCAACATATAAACCGCGGCATATAACTTGAAAAATGTGTAAGCAAGCGAACGGAATTTTTCAAAAACTGCTAGACTTATAACCAGCGGGAAAAAGGCTTGCATTATACCCAATAAAAAGTAGCGTTCAGCAAGAAACAACGGGTAGATGAACAAATCCAAAATCCAAAGGATAAGGCTAATGATAAATGCAAATATTTTGAATCCGTAAAGTGGTGTGACAAGAGCTTCATATAATAAGGCCATTGCCGCTTGAGCGGCCTCTAAAAAATTTATTTCTTCTTCTATAGGAATATCCTGCATCTGTAATGGCAATAAAGCTGGTGCTGTACCACGATATTGCGCTTCTATGGAAACCAAGATGCCATCAAAAAAGCCTAAAACCTGCGTTGAAAATATAACCAGAAGTACAATGGCAAAATTCTTGGTCAATTCCCCCGGACTTAATCCCCAAGTATAACCATCCTTATCCGCAATACCTTCATTATATTTTTTTAGGATATTGACCAGAAAGAACAATACAGCAAGCGTTTTCATTCCTGCAATAGTATATTGCGAAAAGCTACTGTTCTGTATGGTTTGAAATACTGCATCAATGTATTCCAGTCCAATCCCTAAAAGTATGGCTGCGGTCATTATTAGTAATCTGTTTCTCTATTATTAATTTTGTCCTGCATTTTTCTGAAGGATATAATATCCTTGTAGCGTTTCGTTCTTGTTTGAATATTTGAAACCATTTCCTTAGATTCTTTTTCTTTCTGCTTTAAAACTTCAGCACGTTCAGCATCGGACATTTTTAGATTATCACTAGATAAAATTTCGCCCATAAATTCAACCGTGTCCAAAGAGTTTTGAACAATCGCATCAAATGATTCCGCAACTCGTGTAACTTCCTCTGGTTTGATGTAAGGCGAGTTTAAAATATCCCGCAAATCGTTTTGCATTACATTGATAAGGCGTTGATTGTTAGCTGCTATTTCTTCAACTGCCCTAAGTTGTTGCACAACACTTGACACTTTCTCAATTGCCTCTTTCGCATCTTTCAAGAACTTTACGGACTGGATAAGTTGAGAGGTCTGTTTTGCCGATTCCACAAGCGATTTTACCAAACTGATAAAGTTGGTATTGTCATAAACTGGCATCCCCTGAGCGGTAGCACCGTTAGGCAATAAAAGGCCAACCATTAAGAATAGCCCTAACAAGATTGTTTTGATTTTTGTCTTCATAATATTATGTTTTAGATGTGAATTGAATTATTGCTTTTTCCATATCGTGATGCTCATTGTAGAGCTTCATTATTTCCTCATTTTCCTGGCCATCGGTTAAATAAGCTGCATAGACTTCTTTAGGAACTTCAAGCCGAAAGATGTTGCTTTCCTTCCCAATCTTGATAAACATTTCGGTGTACTTTCGTGGTCCGGAAAGATTATTTTTGATGGACTTTAATTGGTTCAAGTCATGACTTGAGAGGTTGAGCCTTTTGACCAATTCGTCATAGCCTTTTTCGTTGTTAAGGCTGTAAATGACCTGCGTATTCTCTAATATGCTAGCTGATGTTGAGTTATTGGGAAGCTGGTTTATGGATTGAAGAATAATCCCAATCGCACCATTTTGTTTACGGATAGCTTGGTAGTAGAATTCTACACTTTCCAGTACGTTATCAAACTTCAATTGTTTCGCAAACTCATCGAAAAGGATGATTCCTTTTTCTGCTCTATTTTTCCATATTGTTCTTTGGATGGCCGACTTAATCAGCTTCAACATTACGGACAAGATTTCCTTGTTATCCTTTACTTCATCTAGCTCAAAAACAATTAGGCGTTTGTCCTCAATTTTATAGGTTTGGTCTTCGCTAACTTCAAAGAGGAAGCTATATAGACCATCGCCGACATACTCAGACATTACGTGCAAGAAGCTGGTAATATTGAAATAGTCGGGATGGATTTTTAAGGTGTTCAGAAGGTCTTTCTGATTCCTTTCTATAAAGTTGTAGAAACCATCTAAAGAATGATTTTCTGAAGTGTTGTTATAATAATGGCGCAATATCTTTTTGACCGAAACCGATTGTGCTTTGGTAACCTTTAAATCAGAGGCGAACAGTTCAAATAAGAATACAGATAAGTCTTCCAAACGTTCAGGTGTGAGGTCATTTGTATTACTTATATAAAAAGGATTAATGCCTAGATTCTTTCCGCTTTCATAACGAAGCACCGTGTATTTTTCTGGATAGAGTTTGGCGAATTTTGTGTAGGATCCGCCAAGGTCAATTATGACTAGGCGGACACCACTCTCAAAATATTGGCGTAGAATGTTATTTGCCAAAAAGGACTTCCCTTCGCCAGTAGGTGCAAAAATGGCAAAGTTTCGTGCTTTGATACGCTTCTTGCGTTCGTCCCAAACGTCCTTTAGAACTGGAACGTTATGTTCTCTATCATTAAAGATAATTCCAGTAGCATCCGAGTTGTAGTTTGTATTATTAATAAACAAGCATAGTGCGTGTTTTAAATCCGTTACATATAAATCGTTATTTGAAAAGTTGGAAGAAAAACAGCAGTAACTATTTAGTATATAGTTCTTCCGTTCCTCACCTCTTGGATAATATGGGATAATATCCAGTTCCTTAAATTCAGTTTTGATTTTAGAACCGATTCGACTTAAATTTTCAGGGTTTTTATCCCAATAGACGATGTTGAGATGACCACGAATAATCCGTGCATTGTCATCTGCATTGATTTGGTCGAGAATATGTTGAATTTTACCAAGTACCACTTTGTTCTGTGAACCGAAGTTGGAACTTTTGTTGAGTTCTTCAACTTTCTTATCTAGCAGCTTGCGCCACTTTTGTTTATCATCCAAATACAGGATTTGATTTACAATATGATTCTCATTAAGCGTAAGCCCTAAGCCATCAATAAACCCTTGATGAAACACAAAGTCGTCAGAAGTGAATTTCTCATTGGTCTTGCTACTCTGTACACTTTCGCCAAAGCACAGTTCGCTATTAATGGCCAGGGCATCAAAATGGTTTTCGCCAATATTGACGCTTTTTTTATCTAATATGATGTCGGTATCAAAGCCTTCATTGAATCCATTGAAATAACCATTTGTGAGTTGTTGAATGTCTTTCGCGTTAAGCGGAACAAAGGTCATTTTTCGGCTATTGTTTATAAAAGAAACCGAATCACTAACCGAGCCGATGAAGCTCTTAACGTTGTCATCTAATTGTTGAACAATACCTTTTGAAACTTTACGAAAAGGGTTGACATATTTTGAATTATTTAGAGCCTTGTTCTTAGTGAGCGTAAAGAACAAAAAGCAACGATGTTCCATATAAGCACGTCCTTTGAAATGCTCGTGTGTTGCTTTTTCTAAAAATGTTGTACTCGGAAGTTCTTCAGAAGTATAACTCTTTTTAAGGTAGATATCCTGTTTTTGTAACACCGTGCCAATAGGCAAAGATTTTAAAGCTTGAAACCAAGCACCGTGTATATCCTCAAAGTCTTTTTCGGATAAAGAATAGATTTCTGGCAATGTCCCTTTATAGCACAGAACGACATTGCCATTATTGGCAAATATGATATTGTCTTGAATATCTGTAATAGGGTTATATGCTGAAAGATTAATCTTGTTCATAATCGAAGCCCGAGTTTCTTTTGTTACTTATTATTCTTGGGAAGGCTTTAGCCATTTGAAATAATTGTGGGTTATGTGTTATTCTCGTGAGAGCTACATATAAGGCAGCATTAAAAACGAGTATGCCAATTATTATCCCGAAGCTGAAAGAAAAGATGATAATGAGCAGCGAAGCCAAAATGGAAACCATCATTAGGGCGAACAGGGAAATAGGCAGCCCAAAAATGACTGCCCTTTTTCTAATGTTTTTATAGACCTCGAATTTCTTCATACAGCTTTTTTAATAAAGCCCTCGATGAGGGTTCAATTATACTACGATGCCTATTAAATATGTGAAGATGCCCACAACCGCACCCGCAATCAAAACAAATACAAGTACTCTAGTAATACCTTTTTTAAGGTCTGCGTTTTCCCCAAAGAAATGTCCTGCGTTAAATAGGAATCCAACTAGAAAGATGACACCAAGTAAAATTGGAAATATGGTACGTATGGTATCGCCCACATCATTAACGGAATCTTCAATTCCCCCAATTTGAGCAAAAAGTGATGTTGAGAGCAACGATAAAAAAGTTGCTAAGTAGATTGATTTTTTCATAATAAAATTGTTTAGATTTTTTATTCATTTTCCCTTTCTGAAATTTACATATATTTGTACATAAATAACTGAAAATCAAATATTTGTGAATAAAATATTATTTGAAATCAATTGAATTTAATTGTTATTATTTGGCATCAAATTCTATGAATTTTTGAAGGGAAGTTGTTGATAACCCGAAAATTGAAAATGAAAAAAGTGCTCAAAAACGTCAGTTTTGTGGTTTTGCTTTTAAAAATGTGCATCATTTTTGGACAGGAAACCAGTACTCAAAAACGAATTATAATTGACGTTGGACACGGTGGAAAAGATGCTGGTGCGATAGGCATTAATAATATCCAAGAAAAGGATGTTGTACTTAATATTGCCAATACCATTTTGAAGCTAAATAACGAACTGGACAGGCCTCTAGATATTTATTTGACCAGGTATAATGATACGCTTATTTATTTATCGGATAGAACAAAACTGGCCAAAATCCTTGATGCAGATTTGTTTGTCTCTTTACATTGTAATCATTCGGATAATTCTAATGCTAGAGGACTAGAAGTTTATGCTTCACGAAAGCAAACAAATTATTCAAAAGAATCTATTTATATAGGTTACCAAATTGAAAAAGCACTTTGCAAAGAGATAGGATATGAAAGTAGAGGCGTGAAGTTTGCAAACTTTCTGGTATTAAAAGACACCATAGGCTATTGTGCTTCCATTCTGTTGGAACTTGGGTTCTTATCAAATAAAGATGAAGGAAACTATATTTCAGATGTTACCAGTGTCCAATTCATTGCCAGCACTATTTTATCATCGATACAAAACTAATACGATTATGAAAGATTTATTTTTAGAGATAACCAAAAGTTTAAAAGCCGTTGTGGTACAATTTATTTCTGAAGTGATTCTACTATGTAAATCGTTCAGAAGTTGAATTATTATAGCATAGCGCCAACGGTATTTTTGATACAATTAAACTCAAAATAACGATAGCAGAATATTTATATTTAAGCATTTGCTTAAATACGCAATTAATTATACCTTTGTTCATCTAAATAGTTATTATGAAAATGGAAATTTCTTGTACGAGAGCTGAAGCTGACCATAAGCAGTTACTAAACTGCAAAACGGTCATTGATGGTATGACTAATGATTTCGATAAAATAACAAAACTACTGTCCATTTCAGGTAATGAAGTACGCTTAAAGGTGCTATTCCTCTTAAATATGGAAAAAGAACTATGTCCTTGTGATTTAGCCGATATTTTAGGTATGAGTATTCCTGCGGTTTCACAGCATATACGAAAAATGAAAGATGCAGATATTATAAGCTCAAGGCGAGAAGGGCAAACCTTATACTATTCATTGAACGAGGATGAGACCGATATTCTAAATAGTATTTTTAAGTCAATTAAATTAAAAAGAAGAACAGCATAAATTTTTAATAATGAGTACTGTAAAAACATCAAAAAATGCAGCTTATACAGGTTTGTTTGCTGCTGTAGCCGCATCATCTTGTTGTATACCACCAGTTATTGCATTGATTGCTGGCGTTGGTGGAGGTGCATCCGCTTTATCTTGGGTAGAACCCTTTAGACCCTATTTAATTAGTATCGCTGTCATAGCACTTGGTTATGCCTGGTATGATTATCTAAAACCGAAAAATGCAGAGGATTGTTGTGAAGTGGATGCAAAGCCAAAGTGGTTTCAAACTAAAGGTTTTTTAATAAGTATTACGCTATTTGCGGCTATATCAATAAGTTTTCCATATTACTCTCACATTTTTTATCCGAATAACAAGAAGGAAGTGGTTATTGTAAATCAATCCAATATCCATACGGTAAATTTTGATGTAAAAGGGATGACTTGTGCAAGTTGCGAAGAGCACGTCAACCACGAAGTAAACAAGCTCGACGGAATTGTAACCTCAAAAGTGTCCTACGAAAATGGGAATGCCATCATTGAATTTGACCAAACCAAAACGAATGAAACGGAAATCGAGAAAGCAATTAACTCAACAGGCTATAAAGTAACCAACAAAAAAGAAAACTAATGGAAGTTCTTTTAAAATCAGAGATTACCTGTCCGAACTGTGGATATCAAAAATTAGAAGATATGCCGACAAATGCTTGTCAATTCTTTTACGAATGTGAGAATTGTAAAATGGTTTTGAAACCAAATGAAGGCGATTGTTGCGTTTATTGCTCATTCGGAACTGTAGCCTGTCCACCTATTCAGGAAAATAAAAGTTGTTGTTGAAAATTTTCCAACTAGACTTTAAGTCAATATATTTAATAACCGTTTGTGCAACGTATTCATAAAAAAGCACTTTAATCATTTCCTTTTATCCCCAGCACCTTTATCAAAGGCAATCAAATTAAACAGTTCTCGCATTCTGCTACGAACTCGATTGCCATAGCGTTCTTCCAATTCTTCAGCATTTAAGTTGGTGGTAGCGTGAGTTTTAATTTTATGTTTGGTATCGAGATAAAGTTCATATCTGGATAAGAGCACTTCGCCCATTACGTTCAAATCTTTTCCATAAAACCGTCCAGCCGGTTCAACGCCCAAATCATCAAAGCAATAGAATTTAGTATTGCCGTATTCTTCAACAGTTTTAAAGCCAAGGTGGTTAAAACCAAAAGTTACATTCCGGCAAGGAATCATTTCGTAAGGGCGTTGCAACGGAACTATGTGGCGAAGTAATTTCATAAGGCTGGTTTTACCACACCCAACAGGTCCAGAAAGTAAAATACCTTTGTCAATGTCAATACCGTAGGTAGCGCAGTTCTCTTTATCCTTAATGAAATATGAACAAAGTTTAAGCAGTATGTTTTTATCTTCTTCATAGATTCTGAATTTCTTGCCAAACAATAGTTTTCCTTTTGCATTCAGGTAAATCAAAATTTTTAGAAAGTCATAGACAACGCTTTTGCCGTCAAATTTTCCCAGTGAATATTCTACGCCACCTTCAATAATTTTAGAGGGGTTGTCCATAATCTTTGTTTTTAGTGGTTCGCAAGTTGTCCTTGATTTGGGACGCTTGGTTTTTGTTTGCTTTGTTTTCTTCTTCGAAAAGCTCAGTTCTATCCATCCAGTTTGTGGCCAAAGCTCGCCAATCACGAATTTGTTGACCATCGCTAGTTTGCCAGTTCCTAGTTTCATAATGCTCGTAGAATTTTTTTCCTTCATCAGCATTAAAACCTTTTTCAACAAAAAAATCAATTACGGCCTGCCAGCCCTTTGGCTGTTTTGTATAGTTTTCTTGTTTGATATTGTTTGTAGTAGATACCAATGCTTGTCCACCTATGGGACGGTATGGGTCTACAACCTGTCCATTTATGGGATGGTGCTGTCCCACAACTGGTTCAGGTATGGGATAGTACTGTTCCGCAAGCTGTTCTAATGTGGGATTGTATCGTCCCATATCAGGTTCATCACTTTTCCCAATAATGGACATCTTGATTTTACTGCCCTTGTATGGATTGTTAGATGGGAAATAGGATAGATAAAGCCACGCGTCCAAATCCGTAACACAACGATGATAGGTGGATTTTGAGCCTATTTTAGCACAACGCATTAAATCCCTACGGTTTACATAAAATTCATCTGCAAACCGACTACTGTTCCATTCTTGAAACAGCGCCATATACAAGCTGATATGTGTGGGATTTAGGCGGTCATCAAAATAGAACTTTTCAAAAGCCGCATTAAGTAGCTTTATATAGTTCATTACTTAAGAATTTGAACCGTGCTGCACACGGTTGGCGGTCATTATATTTTGAATTTCCTCGGCATCGTAGTAGATAATACCGCCTACTTTGGTATAGGGCAAAGTGCCATTGATACGAAGATTTTGCAAAGTACCTGGACTGACTTGTAACAAGTCCATAACCTCAGAAGATTTGAGATACCTTTTCAGTTTTCCAGTAGCTTGTTTGGATAATAGTTTTTTGATGTCATCGAGTAATTCCATTTTGAAATCTCGAAGGTCGTCTGTGGTAATAATACTTGTGGGCATAATAGAACGGTTTTAAAGAAAGAGGCTATCGCATCGCTATCAACTAATTTGATAGCCTCTGACCTGATTTGACTTTCGTTCTACAAATTTGAATAGCTTTAATGGATTTTATTCCCCAGTACGACCGTACTACGGTCAAAATTTAACATTTTGAAATTTGATTAGTTTTAGGGTGTTTTGAGGTGTTTGCACTATTAATTGAACTTTAAATTGTACCAAAATTTATGGAAAAGAGGATGAGAATATAATTACCGTAGGTCAACCGTAGTACGGTCTTATTTTAGCAGATAAAAGGATAGGTAAATGAGAATGGTTAGCGACTATTCCTCGCTTTTATCCATTTCTGAAAGAAGGGAAGCAATCAGCTGGTCAAGGAACAATGTTCGGCTGTTTTTACGATTCTTGATGTCTTGAAAGGTTTTGTAGATGTCTTTGGGTTCAAAATCAAATATCTGTTGCAACTTTCTAGAAAGTTGCATAATACTTTTATTGTCCTGCTTCCCGAGACCTTTTGCGCATAGTGCGTAGAGCAGCTCAACCCAATCTGTATTTGTGAAAGGCCAAGGGATTTTATCCAAGGGTTTTACATTCATACTATTACCGTTTAATCTATTTTTAATTGAATGTTTCTTCTGTTCCATATAATTAATAAGGGAAGTATAGGCCTTGAACTTACCTAAAAGCATATCTCTTGGCGTACAAAAATCAGGGTCTTGAAAATAGAATTTGGAAGTAGTGATATGGTAGGTATCGAGATGGTCTCTGGTGTAATATGTCTTATCAAAATGGGTTGCCCCAGATTTTACGTATTGGCCAAAGTCAAGGTTATAAAGAAAAAAGCGATTTAGTTTACCAATCTTCTTTTTTATAAATTTTAGTTGGGCAGCTCTATCAGCTTTAGGAAATTGGATTTCAAAAGAATGAATTTCTGAGAAGTATATGAGTTTGACTAATGGAACTTGTTTTATTTTTTTGAAGAAATTTACTTCATCATCAACAGTTTCAAAATCGTTGGTTAAAATGTTTCTTTTAAAAACAGTAAGCAAATTTCTACTTAGCTCGATGGAACGATAGGATAGTTCCAAAATCGGAAGATTTTCGAGCCTTATCCCGTCTAATTCTACGAGAAGATTTTCGCTTAGTGATTCTAAATCCATTTATAGCCATAAATACAGTTAAACACCGACATTACTGCGGGTGGTCTTAGTTTGGATGGGTTGTTAGTGGTTGTAAGAATTCTTTAGTTGCGAATGTGTGGGACAGGTACTTGAAAGTAGAAGTTTTTACGACAAAGGGCGGCCAAAGAACAACTGAAATGTAATAACATAATTTTGAAAGAAGGGTATTTTATTCCGTAGATATGTACGGAATAAACCGTATTTTCCTACGGTAATCGCTATGGTATCAGGAACAACGCTACTTCGCCTTCTTTCGATATCGACTAATGAATTGCCTTCTATTTTTTACACCAGTTTTTTTATAGATATTAGAAGCGTGTTTAGAGACAGTACTTTCGGCAATGAATAAATCTTTGGCTATTTGTTTGTAACTAAGATTGCTCAGAATAGATAAGGTAATTTCTATTTCCCTTCGTGTCAAGTTTTCGTAGATTATTTTTGTTTCTGCCGAGTTAATTGCCTGTTCCTTACTCATTGCAAATACTTCATACATTTTGGTCTTGTTTTCCAAAAAATATAAATGTCGGTCTATTTCAATAATCGTTATGGCATAAAAAGCCGCGTTCATAACAGTAAAAGTCAACCATTGAAAATCCCCAATTAAGGTTAGTATAGGTAACAACGCAATACTTGTCACGCTAATCATCGATAATCTATTACGACGTAGGATGTATTCATTTGGATTGTTTGGATGGGAAATTCTTTCATAAAACATACCTAAAAACACAAAGGCAAGAACAGAAATAGGTATGGTAAAAAGTAACCTTGAAGCGTCTAAGGAATAGGTAAAAAAGTATGAGATTAAAAATAGTATAATAAAACTTCCAGAAGACAAAATCGCTAAATTTCTAATAGAAGAATTGTACTTTAATACAATGATATCATATTCTTTATAGAGATAGTAAACTATATAAACACATAGGGCTATGGCAACGCCATAAGTTATAATGTACTGAAGAATGAGAGGACCAGGAAAATTCTTAATTGGCAAAAATCCACCTGTTAAATTATAGGTAATAAATAAAATACCCAAAGATAAAAATCGCTTATAACCACTTGAATCTTTTCGAGTTGAATAGTAGAGCGTGAACAATACAATGACCGTATCTAATAAAAGATAGAAAAAAGTCGTCCAATGTATTGATGTTCCAAACATTTATCTTTTTCATCGCTGCTCAAATTTGTTGGTTTCTAAATTTTTTGTCACATTCTTCCAATGAAATATAGTACCGTTCATTGCCACATATACATCTGGTTTTAGAAATTGAACTGAGCATATTGCATAACCTAAATTAAAAGGGGCGTCTGTACCATTGGATGTGCCTAAAACAAATGAGCCAACTAAGACTATCGTTTTATTTAGGTTAAGTTTTCCGATATATTTTGCGGTATCTTCCATTGTGAAAGTACCGTGGGTTAAAATTATTTTTTCTGCGCTTGTAGCCTCGATTTTATCAACCAATAGCTGGCGGTCTTTATCTGTCATAGAGCGGCTGTCTTTATTCAAGACATTTTCAATGGAATAAGAGAATGAAACGTTAGCCGACCTAAAAAAATCTTCGATTGAGATTTTACTTTCTTGGTTCTCGCTTTCGATAGTTTCATATTCTAACCCTTCGATAGTGCCGCCGGTTGTTATTATGTGTATCATAAAATAGGACTTCTTGTGACCTACAATATAACGGTTATTATTTGTAATCAATTTTCATCTTGGTAACTACAATGAGGAAAATTCTACGATTCCTGCCATTTCATTTTCTGCAATCGTACCGCATTTAAAATAGCCAACAATGCTACACCCACATCTGCAAAAACGGCTTCCCACATTGTTGCTAGTCCACCAGCACCAAGAATAAGTACGATAGCCTTTACACCAAATGCCAAACCAATATTCTGCCAAACAATTTTTCGGGTAGAACGCCCAATTTTAATTGCTCTTGCAATTTTACTTGGTTGGTCGGTCTGGATGATGACATCTGCCGTCTCAATGGCAACATCACTACCCAAGCCACCCATTGCGATACCTACACCACTTGCTGCCAATACGGGCGCGTCATTAATACCATCGCCTATAAAGGCTACTTTCGTTTCAGGTTGTTTTTTGAGCCCTTCAACCTCGTTCAACTTATCTTCCGGTAGTAAACCACCTTTTGCCCAATCAATATTTAATTCTTTGGAAACCTGTTGCGTAATGGAATCTTTATCGCCAGAAAGCATTATGATTTTTGAAATTCCAGCTTCCCTTATTTGCTTAATAGCTTGGTGGGCATCTTCCTTCAGTTCATCGGCAATGGTTACATAACCTGCAAACTTTCCATCAATGGCAACCATTACTATTGATTCTACAATGCTATCGGTTTCAGAGGGTACTTCGATACTGTTCGAAGTCATTAATGCTTTGTTACCGACCAAAACGGTTCTTCCATTGACCGTTCCTTTTAAGCCTTTTCCAGCAACTTCAGAAACTTCAGTTGCTTCCAAGTCAACACCGTCAGCTTTATATTCCAATATTGCCTTTGCGATTGGATGAGTAGATTGTTCTTCCATCGCCATCAAGTATTGCATAAATTCCGCTTCCGCGAAAGCGGATGTATTGACCACTTCCTTAATCTTAAAGACCCCTTTGGTAACAGTTCCCGTTTTGTCCATTACCACGGTATTCACTTTGGTCATTGCATCCAAAAAGGATGCGCCCTTGAATAAAATACCGTTACGTGATGCTGCACCCAGACCACCGAAATAGCCCAAAGGAATGGAAATAACCAATGCACAGGGACAGGAAATAACTAAAAAAATTAATGCTCTGTACAACCAATCACGAAACACGTAATCATCAACAAAGAAATAAGGAAGAAAAGTCAGACCAATAGCCAGAAATACAACGATAGGTGTGTAAATCCGTGCAAACTTTCTGATGAACAGTTCAGTCTTTGATTTACGGGCGGTGGCATTCTGCACCATATCCAGAATACGGGCAATGGAACTGTCCTTAAACTCTTTAGTGGTTTCAATTTCGATGACACCATCGAGATTGATGCTTCCCGCAAAAACCTTTTCGCCTTTCGCAATGGTATCGGGCTTGCTTTCACCTGTCAAAGCTGCTGTATTAAACGCCCCTTTATCTGAAAGTAAAATACCATCGAGTGGTACTTTTTCACCCACCCGAACCTGAATTTTCTCGCCAATCTCAACGGTTTCAGGATTGACAGAGACAAAATCATTATCTCGATAGACCAATGCTTCATTAGGGCGCACGTCGAGTAACGCTTTAATATTCCTTTTGGCGCGATTGACCGCTGCGTTTTGAAACAGTTCGCCTACGGCGTAGAAAAGCATCACCGCCACACCTTCGGGATATTCACCTATTGCAAATGCCCCCAAAGTGGCGATGGACATCAAGAAAAATTCCGTAAAAAAGTCGCCTTTTAAGATACTGTTCCAGCCTTCCCTTATCACAGGAAATCCTACGGGAATATAAGCCACAGTGTACCAGACGACACGAATCCAACCTTTAAAGAAGGGAAAGGCATCAAAATAATCAATGGCAATGCCAACTATCAGCATCACAAAGCTAAAAATGGCAGGTAAATAAGTTCTGAAGTTTGACAATTCTTCCGGACTGCTGTGATTGTGTCCGTCATCGTGGCTGTGCTCGCCCTTATGTTCTTTAGGGTCTAAATCACGTAAGTTTACTTTTTTCTTTTTCATTAGGTTGGTCTGTATTGGTTTAAGATAATTTCCAAGTCGTGAGGAAGTTCCATTCTCTTAAGAGGTGGAACGTTAGCACCACCCGTATTTCCTACGGGCACGTAGTCAATAAATGATTTCCACCCGCCAACGACCAATCGAACAACTTGACCTAAAATCTCTTTTATGTTTTTTTGTCTAAAGCCAAATTTGAGCATTAGCCAATGGGAATAGGTATGTTCGTAAGGATAGGACTGCCCAAGTATGTGAGAGCGTTCAAGATGCTTCCAAGCAATTCCATAATCTTTCCGATTCAATGCGTTACGATATAGATTCAATTCCTTATCATAGTGTTCTTTTAAGCCTTTAGGGATGTTGGTATTAAATTTCATCTAACAAGTTTTTATAAATTAATCCAAGTCATAGCCTGTTCCTTATTTTTGGCTTCAAAATATTTGGCTTCGCTTCCGGTAAAGAAATCGGTTGCCTTTGCTGCCCATTCTTGCCATTTTTCATTTCCAACGAATGCTATTTTCCCGTAATCCTTGATATGTGCTACATCAGTCTTGATGTCTTCCCAAAACCCTTTAATAGTATAGCCATCAAAATCTTCCATTTCAAAATAGAAGTCCACTTTGTGACCCTTGTCGATGATTCGATGGATTTGTTTGTGAATGGTTTTTAAATTTTCTTCGTTCAATTTACCCGAAAGCTTTGCGGCAATCAGGCTCTCTTTTTTCGTATCTATAAACTGTATCATAAGTTCTTATTTTTCAGCGTTCAAAGTACAGGTTTAAACCGTGCAACGGAAGTGCATTTATTGCCCGCTACACTTTTCGCAAATACCTTTTATAACCAAGTTAGCATCCTCAGCCACATATCCATCTGGTAGATTAACCTGCGGTATCTTATGTTCTGTAAGACATACGGTTTCATCGCAGTTGTTGCAATGAAAATGCAGGTGTAAATCTTGTTCGATTTCACAATTGCACCCAGGTTCACAAAGCGCATATTTTGAAATATTAGTGCCATCGTCTATTTGGTGCACGATTCCTTTTTCTTCAAAAGTTTTTAAGGTTCGATAGAGCGTAGTTCTGTCCGCTTTCGCGAAAGCGTTCTCAATGTCTGTTAATGCAACAGCAATTTCTTTCTCGGCCATATACTTATAAATCAAAATGCGCATTGCCGTAGGACGCACACTTTTGTTTTCCAATGTTTTTTCTATTTCTTTCATCTAATGATGTTATTAATCAATTTTAATGTGAGTGTTCTGCTTCGCCTTTTTTCATTTCTGCCATTAAATAGTAACCGTTGTTTAAGGCATATTTGGCATTCGATTTTTGTTCCGTTAGAAAATCAATAGGAATCCATTCCCCGTCTTTAGCCCCCTTTGTTATTTCATTAGGTGTAAAAGCCCAATCGTTACCTTCCTTTTCAGCTAAAAACACAAAAAATCGGTTACCATCAGCGGCTATGGCACTTTCGGGTATAGCCAACGTCTTATTGTTATCCGTTTGTATGCGTCCCTGAATGTACATTCCGGGTATCAGGTTGCCTTCCTTGTTCTCAATTTCTGCGTGAACGTGTATCGCTTTCGGGTTCTGCTCAAAAGTTTTGCCCACGGAATAGATTTCCGCGGTCAGTTCCTGCCCTTGATTGGATTGGACATTAAACGTTACTTTTTGACCTTCCTTTACCCTATAGACATCTTTTTCAAAGACCATCAAATCGGCGTGCACATGGTGGGTGTCCACGATTTCCATTAGGTCGGTCTGGGGTTCTACATACTGCCCTGTTTTGACTTCTACCTTTTGTACAAATCCTTCGATGGGACTTCTGAGCGCCACACGCTGGTAAATCGTTCCGTTTCTTACGCCCGATGCACTAACGTTAAGTTGTTGCAGTTGGGCTTCAAGACCTTTTGCCATACTTCGGGATGCTTGGTATTCAGCTTCTGCCTTTTGGAAATTGGCACCACTTCCTACACCTGCATCGTAGAGGGTTTTTTGTCGTTCAAATTCCTTTTTCAAAAACTGACTATTACTAAAAGCATTTAAGTAGTCTGTCTGTTTCTGAATGATGTTGGGATGCGAGAGGTAAGCGACTGTTTGCCCTTTATTGACCTTATCACCCTCGATAACCTCGATGGAAACCACGTTTGCACCTACAACTGTTGTTATGGTGGCCTCGTTCTGGGGCGGGACTTCCAGTTGACCGTTCGCTTCCACATACCCGCTCATATTTCGCATTTGTAAGGTGTCGATTTTCATTTCTAATGCATCGAACTGTTTGGCCGTAAGCATCACTTCCTCAGCTTCGCCTTCTGTGTGGGCTTCTTCCGTTTCAGAATTTCCTTTATTGTTTTCAGCTGACTCTGATTTAGAATCACCACAAGAGGTTAACCCTAAGAGCATAACCAATAAACCGATGACTGTATATTTAGATAGATTTTTCATTATTGTTTAAAATATTGTAGTTCGAAAACTGATTTTAGATAATTGTCGAGCGCATCCAGTGCATCCATTTCGGTATTTATGGCATCCCTTATTATTTGTGTAAATGCTGCATAGTCCACTGCACCTTCCTTGTAGGCAAGTAGTGCGCCTCTGCGTTGCTCTTCGGCAAGGGGTAAGGCTTTATTATTATAAAATTGCCAAGATGTTTCCCACTTTTGATAGGACTTTACGGCCTGCTGATATTCGGATTGCAATTGGCGTTGTGTATAATCAGCATTAGTTCTTGCAATTTCGCCGTCAATTTTAGCGGCCTTGGCTTGGCTACGTTCCGTACCAGAAAATAAAGGAATGGAAATACCGGCCTGATAAGTGTAAAATCCGCTATTGCCGTTCACTGTTTGAAGTCCGCCCTGAAGATTAAACTTGGGAAGCAAGTCAGCACGAGCCGCATCATAATTTGCCTCAGCTTCATCAATTTGCTTTTGCGAAAGTTTCAGTTTGGGATGATTTTCCACTGTTGTGGGTATGCCCAATACGGCAAATTCACTTTCGTCAAGCGATTTAGGTACAGAATAGAAAGTGTCTGAAACCAACCATAGGTTTAGTTTTTGAAGGGCAATGGCGTAATCGCTTTCGGCCTGTTGCAATTTGTTGCGGATTTGCAAGGCTTGATTGGTAGCTGATGAATATTCCAAGCGTGAAATGGCTTCTACCTCATAATTGAGCGCAATGGCTTTTTCAAATTGTGAATAGATAGAATCCAGTTCTTGGTACAGTTCAAATTTTTGCCTTTGCTGATAGGCTTGCGACCAAGCTTTTTTAACTTCCTGTTCTATTTGAAGTTCAGAAAGGTCAAGAGCTGTTTCGGCCAAAGCGATACGTTGCTTTTGCAGACGCTTTTTCGCACCTATGCCGAATAAGTTGATATTCTGTTGCCCTAAGCCAACCAATGTATAAATACCCTGACCATCCGATATTTCCTCGCCACCCGTAAACACTTGGGTGTTGCCAAAGTCGTAAGCAGTCCCCTTTAATGCAGTTTGTCTTTGAATTTCCAACTGTTTCGTTTTCAAGAGCGGATAATTTTCCTTAGAAACTTCTACCGCTTTTTCCAATAATATTACCGGCAGCGAATCATTCTGTGGAACTTGCTGCGCTTTAGCGAAAGCAGAAGTAAATAGCAAACAAACTACTGCCATAGCGGTAGCAAATTTTGGATTCAATTTTGCCTTTCGTTCAGAACGTTTCTCGACCCATTGATAAAAAATGGGCAGAATAAACAGCGTTAAAAGGGTTGAAGTTATCAATCCACCAATAACCACGGTAGCCAAGGGTCTTTGCACTTCAGCCCCTGCGGATGCTGAAATCGCCATAGGCAAAAAACCAAGAATATCGGTAAAGGCAGTAAGCATAATCGGGCGTATCCTACGTTTTGTGCCTTCCACAATCCTGTCTTTTAAGTTTGTTACGCCTTCTTCCTTCAGTTCATTCAGACCGCTTATCATTACCAATCCATTCAGTACAGCTACCCCAAAGAGCACAATAAAACCGACCCCTGCCGAAATACTAAAAGGCATATCCCGAAGCCATAGAGCGAACACGCCACCTATGGTCGCCATAGGTATTGCTACATAAATCATCAAGGTTTGCGGAAAGGATTTTAGGGCAAAGTAAATCAGAATGAATATGAGCAATAAAGCTATTGGCACAACAGTCTGTAACCTATTGCTGGCACGTTCGAGGTTTTCAAAAGCCCCACCATAACGAATGTAATATCCAGGTGGTAATTCAAATTGGGCATCTAATTTATCCTGAATTTCTTCTACTACAGATTTAACATCACGGTCACGAATATTGATACCTACATACGTTCGTCTATTTGTATTGTCTCTACTTATTTGCATTGGACCAGGCTCATAACTCACTTCTGCAATTTCACGTAGCGGAATTTGTGAACCATTTGGAAGGTTTATGAACAGATTTTTAATGTCAGCTATGCTTTCCCGATTCTCTTTTTGTAGACGAACTACCAAATCGAACCGCTTTTCCCCCTCGAAAATTACGCCTGCTTTTCCACCTGCAAATGCAGCTTGTAACACACTATTGAGTTGGTTGATTTCAAGACCGTATTGCGCGAGCTTGTTACGATTATAGTTAACCGTAATTTGCGGAAGGCCATCGGTAGCCTCTACTTTCATATCCGCAACACCCGGAACAGTTGCAATGATTTTACCCATTTCTTCCGCTTTGCTTGCCAGTATGTCCAAATCTTCCCCAAACAGTTTAATAGCAACATCTTCACGTACACCCGTAAGTAGTTCGTTAAAACGCATTTCTATAGGCTGGGTAAATTCATAATTGACCCCGGGTACGATGCTTATGGCATCCTTCATTTTTTCGACCAGTTCATCTTTGCTTTCGGCGGATGTCCATTCATCACTTGGTTTAAGGATGACGAAGACATCGGCAATGTCCATCGGCATCGGGTCAGTAGGTACATCGGCCACACCGATACGGCTGATGATAGTTTCCACCTCTGGAAATTCCGCCTTAACTATTTGCTCTATTTTTGTGGTTGTTTCTATGGTTTCTGAAAGGGAACTTCCGGGTTTCAGGATGGCGTGAAACGCAATATCGCCTTCATCCAACTGTGGGATAAATTCGCCGCCCATTCTGGTAAAGGCAAAAATGGCAACTGCAAAAAGAGCAATAGCGATACCTATAACCATCTTCCCTTTAGTAAGCGATTTGGTCAACAGCGGCTCGTATTTTCTTTCAATCCAATGGACAAACTTATCGCCGTAAGACTTTTTTTCGGATTTCGGCGGTCTTAAGAATAACGCTGAAATCATTGGGACATAGGTCAGACAAAGCAACATTGCACCAATCATCGCAAAGATGAAGGTCAGCGCCATAGGCTGAAACATCTTGCCTTCGACACCTTCCAAAGCTAAAATGGGTAGGAAGACAATAAGAATTATAAGCTGGCCGAAGAAGGCGGCGTTCATCATCTTTTTAGAAGCCTTTGCAGCGATTTCGTCCCTCGTTTCAGAACTCACGGCCTTCTTTTTAACTACATAAGAATACATTAGGAAAACAGTACTTTCTACGATGATGACCGCACCGTCCACGATGATTCCAAAGTCAATCGCCCCCAAACTCATCAGGTTCGCCCATACGTCAAAAACGTTCATTAGTATGAATGCAAACAAAAGCGATAGCGGAATAGTGGATGCTACTATAAGACCACCACGCCAATTTCCCAAGAGCAAAACCAAAACAAAGATTACGATAAGCCCACCTTCCAAAAGGTTTCCAGTTACCGTTCCCGTTGTTTCCGCAATCAATTCACTTCGGTCAAGAAATGGTTTTATACTAACACCTTTAGGAAGTGATTGCTGAATCTGTTCCATACGTTGGGTCACGTTTTCGATAACTTCGTTGGAATTAGCCCCTTTAAGCATCAAAATCATTCCGCCAACAGTTTCGCCTTTGCCATCTTTTGTCAGCGCACCGTAACGGACGGCACTTCCTATACTCACCTTACCAACATCTTTAATCTTGATAGGAATACCATTGACCGTCTTGACGACCATATTTTCTATATCCGATACAGTTCTTGCAAGACCCTCGCCACGTATAAAATTAGCTTGATGATTACGCTCGATATAAGCACCGCCCGTATTCTGATTGTTGTTTTCCAAAGCTGAGAACACTTCGGTAATTGTGATACCAATAGCTCGAAGTTCGTTTGGGTCTACTGCAACTTCATATTGTTTTTTATTGCCACCAAAGGCATTTACTTCCACGACGCCAGGAACCATTGCCATTTGTCTACGTACTATCCAATCTTGAATTGTTCGCAGTTCTGTAGATGAATATTCACTTTGGTATTCGGCTTCAACCTCTAGGGTGTATTGATAGATTTCGCCTAGCCCTGTAGAAATGGGACCCATAGAAGGCTCACCAAAACCCATAGGGATTTGTTCTTGTACTTCTGTCAGTTT
This sequence comes from Zobellia sp. 1_MG-2023, assembly GCF_030549125.1. Classification (NCBI taxonomy): domain Bacteria; kingdom Pseudomonadati; phylum Bacteroidota; class Flavobacteriia; order Flavobacteriales; family Flavobacteriaceae; genus Zobellia; species Zobellia sp. 1_MG-2023. The sequence goes on from NZ_JAUOSY010000002.1 coordinate 152,469, forward strand.
TTCTGCTACAAGCTGTCTGGGAAGATACGTTCCGACACCGTCATCAAAGACGATGGTCACTACGGAGAGTCCGAAGCGGGAAATCGAACGAATTTCCCTGACATTGGGCAGGTTGCTCATTGCCACCTCGACAGGATAGGTTACAAATTGCTCAATATCCTCTGTCCCCAGATTGGGCGATTGTGTAATGACCTGTACCTGATTATTGGTAATATCTGGCACGGCATCAATAGGAACTTGGGTCATACTATAGATACCTGCACCAATTAATGCAAGTGTGAGCAGACCAATAATAAATTTGTTATTGATTGAAAAATCAATGATTTTATTAATCATAGATATGGGTGTTAATTCAGTTTAAATTCTCTGTGGGCACATTACAGAAATGCAATGCACTATTTTGACATATCCAAAATAAGGACACGTCAAAACAGGATATAGCTATCCTATGAAAACTGAATTATACCTGTGGGGGCTGTAAAAGGGAATGAAAAAAGTTGTTTTCAAAACCATCGAAATGGTCGAAGTACTCTTGTGAAATCTTAGGTTGATACGGTTCGAATGAAGTTATGCCAAAATCTATAGTGTGAACGTGGCAACAATGACAATGACAAAAGGGCGAACATAATTCACAATCTTGGTCGTGCTCACTATCATAGTCAATTAAGGAAACTACTTGGGAATCTTCATTAATGTTTCCTGTATCGCTACAGGGCACACCATTAAGTGCTAAGAAGTAAATTGCTAATATGAGTGTAAAATATTTCAAGCTACAAAGATAAAAAGATTTTCGTGCAACTGTGTTGCAAAGTATTATTTCAATGAATCAACTACACTTCCACAAGTAAGCATCTGTTCGCCATAATAAGGGTTACTGATGACTTTATCTTTACTTATCCAAAACGCCCCTCTGTTGTTATTTGCCATTGGGCATTTCTGAATATATACCTTTGGGTTCAACCCTTTTATAGTCTTTACAATCGGTATAAAATTTTGGTTCAAAACCACAAAATGGCTACGCTGATTTTCGATGTTATCACTTTCGTTTATTGACTTCAACATTTTTTTGATTTTGGAAATGTGGGCTTGTTCCATTTTACCCAAATCCGAATCAGAAACTGGCTCTAATATTTCTAAGGTTTCCTGTGAGAAAGACGAAACTTTTTGAGCATCACCAGCTACAAAGACATCTTTCATTTTAAGATATGGCGTTAAAGCAGACTGAAACGCAATTTGAACTGTCTTTGGTAGTTCCATTTTCATTGTTGAACTACTAGTGGTTTCGTTACCTGTATTCTGCATACCTAAGTGTCCTTCGTGTCCTGTCATTGTTTTTCCACCTGATTTATTCATCATTGACTTCTTACCCTGTAATTGTGCAGCTGCATCAACTGTGAACGTTCCATTAGTTACTATTTCATCGCCTTCTTGTAATCCGGAAGCGACCATAAAAATATCACCAACTCGATTGCCAAGCGTTACTTCCTGCATTTCAAAAATGGGTTCATTTGGATTTGTCTTGATGTAAACTAATGAGCGTTCGCCTGTCCACATTACCGCACTCGCTGGAATGCGAAGTTGTACTTCTGAACTAGTTGATTTGCTTTTGATTTTGCCTGTGACGAACATCCCTGGCTTAAAAATCCCTTTGTTGTTTTTCAAATTGGCTCGAACCACGACAGTTCTCGTTTGAGTATTCAGAACGGGGTCTATGAATGAAACCGTAGCATCAAATATTTCATTGGGATAAGCATTGGTTGTAACCTTGATTTTCTGACCTTTCTTGAATTCTGAAATTTGGTTTTCATAAGCATCGAATTCTGCCCATACCAAATTTAGATTGCTCACCTTTACGATGGGTTGCCCTTGCTTTACGTAATCGCCTTCAGAAGCCATCTTTTCAGATACCGTACCGCTAACCGTTGCGTATATGGGAAAGTTCTCTTTAACCTTCCCTGATTCTTCGATACTATTAATTTGGCTTTCCGAAAGTTTCCAAAGTTTTAGTTTGTTTCGTACCGCTTTGTATAGAGATGGTTGCGATACTTTGAGTGAAGCTGCGGTAATCAATTCTTGTTGAGCCGCTACCAAATTTGGCGCATAAATAGTGGCCAATAATTGCCCTTTTCTTACTTCCTGACCTTCAAAATTTACATTGAGCCGTTCAATCCTGCCGTCGAAATAACTAGCTTGAATGGCGTTTTCTTCCTCATTCATTTTGATTTTGCCTGAAAGCGAAATCATATTCTCGCTGTCTTCTGATGCATTGCCTACAATAGTCGTTTGGATGTTTGCCAATGCCATTGCATTTTTTGTCATCTTTATTTCATTCATTGCTAAACCATCTGCGCTTGATTCCGCTGGAATTAAATCCATACCACAAATAGGACAGTCACCAGGTTCTGGTTGCATAATTTGTGGGTGCATCGAGCACGTCCACATTTGTTCAGTACTTTCATCTGAATGGTCGTGTGTTTCGGTCATCGCCGCCCCGTCTTTTTCGGTAGAATTACCACCAAAAATGAGCCACCCACCAAACAGTCCTATGACAGCTGCGATACCGATGTATAAAATGTTTTTGTTCATATCAAATTATTTATTTTCCAATCGTTCAATCATCTGCTTCATTTCTTCAATTTCCTTTTTTTGTGCCTTGATGATATCCTCTGCCAGTTTCTTCACTTCAGGGTCTTTAATATCAGCACGTTCACTCGTTAAAATTGCAATAGAGTGATGTGGAATCATAGCTTTCATCCATAGTATATCACCTACTATTGGTGCTTGCACTCTTACTAAACCGAGAGCACCCACAAACAGAACTAAACTACCTACCAGAATTACAATATTCTTCTTTTTATCGTTATACATTTTTCGCATAAAAAACCACATTATTACTGCCATTGTAGCAATGCCAAGACAGACCATATAAAAACGGGTCAAGCTAAAAAATACGTGGTCTAACGAGTAGGTATTTAGATACATTGTAACGTACATTGCAACAAATGAGCACGCCAGCATTATGTAAAAAGTTTTATAGTTTCCTTTGTTTGAATCTTCCATATTCCTTTTGTTTTTAGTGTGAATTATTTAATTGATTTTGTTCTTAATCTTAGTGCGTTAGCAATAACCGATACGGAACTGAAACTCATTGCTAAAGCGGCAATCATTGGGGATAAAAGGATTCCGAAAAATGGGTAGAGTAAACCGGCTGCAATTGGTATACCCAACGTATTATAGATGAGGGCAAAGAACAGATTCTGCTTGATGTTCCTCATAACAACATCGCTTAGATTTCGTGCTTTCACAATACCGTGTAAGTCGCCCTTAACCAATGTAAGTGCTGCACTTTCAATCGCTACATCTGTTCCCGTTCCCATTGCTATACCAACATCACTTTTTGCCAATGCAGGCGCATCGTTAATACCATCACCTGCCATTGCGACTACGTGTCCATTTTTTTGTAGTTTTTCAACTTCCTGTAATTTATTTTCAGGTAACATTCCTGCTTTGAAATCAGCAAGATTGAGCTCTTTTGCCACGGCTTGGGCTGTATCGTGATTATCGCCTGTAAGCATTATGACATCAATATTTTTGTCCTGCAATGCTTTGATAGCTTTGGCACTTGTTTTCTTGATTTTATCACCTATAACAACATATCCAACAGTCTTGCCATCAATAGCCAGATAAGAAACCGTCTTGCCTTGCTTTTGATAGGTTTGTGCCTCATTTTCCATAGCCTCTGAAAGTTTCGCATTTGCTACTTCCATCATTTTAGTATTGCCCAAAGACAGTTCTTTTCCATTGACCTTTCCTTCAACACCCTTACCAGTTACAGCATTGAAACCAGTTGCCTTTAGAAATTCAGTTTGTTGTTCCCTTCCGTATTTAACTGTTGCTTCAGCGAGTGGATGCTCACTTTGGCTGTTCAGGGAAACGATATATTGTAGTACTTCATTTTCAGTAAAGCCATTATCAAAAGACCCCACTTTTTCAACTGTCGGTTTACCTTCCGTAATTGTTCCCGTTTTGTCAACTATGAGTGTATCTACCTTGTCCATCTTTTCGAGGGCTTCAGCGTTTTTGATTAGCACCCCATTTTGTGCGCCTTTACCAACACCTACCATTACGGACATTGGTGTGGCAAGACCCAAAGCACAAGGACAAGCGATTATTAATACAGCGATGGCATTGACCAAGGCATAAACATAGGCTGGCTCTGGCCCCCAAATTGCCCAGACCGCAAAGGTTATCAGGGCAATTATGACCACAACTGGTACAAAATATCCCGAAACCTTATCTGCCAAATTCTGGATGGGCGCACGGCTGCGACTAGCATCGTTTACCATATGGATGATTTGGGATAATAGCGTGTCTGAACCAACTTTTTCAGCTTTCATTAAAAAGGACTGATTTCCATTGATTGTTCCGCTACTGACCTTATCGTCTACGATTTTGTTTACGGGAATCGGTTCGCCTGTAATCATCGATTCGTCAACGGAAGTTTCCCCTTCGGTCAAAACACCATCCACAGGAATCTTATCGCCTGGCTTAACTCTTAGAATGTCGCCTAATTCAATATCATCGATACTTACTTCTTTTTCTTCGCCATCGACTATTTTAATGGCTTTATTAGGTGCTAGCTTCAATAGCTCTTTTACCGCGGAATTGGTCTTACTGTGAGCACGAGCTTCAAGTAACTGCCCCAAAAGGACTAAAGTGAGGATTACAGTAGCAGCTTCAAAATAGACGTGAACCGTACCTGCTTCGGTCTTAAATTGGTCTGGGAAAAAGTCAGGTATAAGCATACCTATTACACTAAATAACCAAGCTACACCAGCACCGATTCCAATGAGTGTAAACATATTGAGATTCCAAGTTTTAATACTGCGGTAGGCACGTTCAAAGAACATCCAAGTAGCATAAAACACGACTGGAATGGAAAGCACAAACTGAATCCAATTCCAATACTTCAATTCCAGAATATCATATAATGGATTATTGGTCAGCATTTCCGACATTGCTATTAAAAAGATGGGCAATGTAAATGCCACGGCAACCCAAAACTTTTTAAGTAGTTTTCTATAGGTCTTTTCCTCTGCGGACATATCGGGTTCCATTGGTACTAAATCCATCCCGCAAATTGGGCAGCTTCCAGCTTCATCCTTTACGATTTTTGGATGCATGGGACACGTATATTGCGTTACGGAAGAAGTTGACAAATTTTGTTCTTCGACTAAATCCATTCCGCAGACAGGGCAATCACCTGGCTTGTCATAGGTTTTGTCACCCTCGCAATGCATCGGGCAATAGAACGTTCCCGTTCCTTGCCCTTTTGCTGCTTTCTCTTTTTTATCTACAACCTTATGATGTTCGCCTAGAGTGTGAATACTGTACGAACCACCATCTTGCTTCAAAGCTTCCTGAAACTTCTCGATGGGAATATGGGATTCCATTTCGATGACCGCTTCAGCTTTTTCCAAATCTACGGATACGTTAGTCACACCTTCCACATTGGAAAGTGTTTTATCGACGTGAGTTTTGCAACCGTTGCAGGTCATTCCGTGGATGTGATAGGTGTGTTTCATTTGCTATCTAATTAATAGTTTCAGAAATGCGACCACATTTTAGCATCTTATTCCCATAATAGGGATTACGAATTTCTTCATCTTTAGATAGCCAGTAACCGCCTTTATTGTTAAAGGCCATTGGGCAAAATTGTTTATAGACCTCACCACTAGAAAGTGATGCAGCTACCACATCAGTCATCTTTTCCGTAACATCGGAAAATATAGTACGTTGTACTTCAATATCAGTTGTTTCTGAAATTTTAGAGAGCATACCTTTTAAATCTGCATCATCCGTGTTTTCCATTAACATTTTTGCCCCAGATTGAGCCTCATTGAAATCTGATTTTACCAATGCGGTCTTTAAATGAATGTAGTGTTGAAATTGTTTTCCAACCTTATCATCATTAAAGGTTAATCCAGCTGTCTTGGCAGTCTCAGTAACGGAATCTGAATTTTTGTTGTCATTTTTTGTTTCATTTTTACACGAAACCAAACTTGCGATAGCAAGCATTAATACTGTTGTCTTAAATAGTGTTTTCATTGTTATAATTTTAGATTATTGATTTATTAAATAATTGATGACGGCAGATTGCACATAGTACATTTGCACCGACACGATTTGATTAATTTGAAATTTTAGTTGTAATTCTTGAATGTCTAGTACATCGTTAAAATCTATTGTCCCCGTTTCGTAATTCTTTATCAGAATTTCTTCAGCATTCTTGGCTTGGTTAAGATTTTTTTCCTGAGTATTGAATTTTATCCGTGCTTGATTACGTTGTGATTTTGCTTTTGCGAAAGCCGTTTCCAACGAATTTAATCGCTCATTTTTTTGAGATTCTATTTCCTGTTGTCGCAACTTGTTTTGCTTGGAAACAGAATTATACTTATTGTTGAAAATGGGTATGGAAAGTGTAACCATTGGCATCACTATATCCTTTCCGTTATCGTTAAAGTTCATCGCTGGTCGCTCTGCCACGGGAACATAGTCTAGCCCAAATCCTAGATTTGGCGCACTTTCTTTTTGATTTAAAAGTTCTGATTGCTCTACGGATTTGTAGAGCTTGTCGTATTTAAGCAGTTCAGGATTGAGGGACAATCCTTCATCGCTAAAAACAGGGTCTTCCGATGGAATCATCATTTCTGGAACAACATCAACGACAATATCTTCCTCACGATTCAGCAGATTATTGAACACGGTTTGTTCTGCGATATATTCTTCTTGCAAAACTTCCTTTTGTTGTTGCAGTTCGTTTTGTCGAATTTGCAAACGCAATACATCTACGGCTGAGGCTTTCCCGACTTCGACTGATGTTAATGCCAAACGCTCGTATGTCTGCAATAATTGAATATTATCGTCCAGCACATTTTGTTTTTTCTTGTTGGAATACAAAGTGTAATACGATTGGGCGACGGAAAGCGCCAATTTTCGTTTGGCAATAGCAATTTCCACAAATTCGGTTTCAGCCATTGAACTGGCATAATTTTCCCTTGCTGTAATTGTTCCGAACCAAGGCAACATTTGAGATATTGAAAATCGTGCACGCTGAGCACCTGTTCTCGTTTCTGGTTCGCTCACAAAGTAGCCTGCACTAACGGTAGTGTTTGGCAATGTGTTAACCTCATTTATCCTTTCTTGGGCAATATTATACCGCAATTCATAGGCTTGAATCTCTGGATTGTTCGCCTCTGCTTCCTGAATGTAAGACTGTAATTCTTGTGCTTTCGCGAAAGAGGAAACAAGCAAAAGACATACTATGATTATTATATTTTTCATTTGCTCGCTCGTTTTAATTGAAATTCTTTTTTCATACTGAATAGCACAGGAACAACAAACAGCGTAATCAATGCTATAAGCATCCCACCGAAACTTGGTATGGCCATCGGTATCATTATATCGCTTCCTCGACCAGTGGATGTCAAAATGGGTAGCAATGCCAATATGGTCGTTGCTGTGGTCATTAGGCAAGGACGAATTCGTTTTTCGCCAGCTTCTACAATGGAATCACGAATTTCATTCTTGTTTTCAGGTGTATTTCGGTCAAACGTTTGTGTGAGGTAGGTCGCCATCACAACACCATCATCAGTAGCAATACCAAACAGCGCAATGAATCCTACCCATACTGCTACACTTAGATTTATAGTTTGCATCTGAAACAAGTCCCGCAGATTTTCGCCAAAGAAATTGAAGTTTAAAAACCAGTCTTGACCATAGAACCATATCATTAAGAAACCACCTGCGAAGGCAACCGCAATTCCCGTAAATACCATTAAAGATGTAGCTACCGAACGGAATTGGAAATAAAGAATCAAAAAGATAATGACAAGTGCCAATGGAACAACCACGGATAATGTTTTCTCTGCGCGTAATTGATTTTCATACGTTCCCGTAAACTGGTAGTTGATACCTTTTGGAACGGTTAATTCGCCATTATCGATTTTTGCTTTTATTAACGCTTGGGCATTTTCTACGACATCTACTTCGGCAAAACCGTCCAGTTTATCAAAAAGGACATAACCCACTAAAAAGGTATCTTCACTTTTTATAACCTGTGGGCCTAGTTCGTAACGAATATCTACCAACTCACCCAGAGGAACAGGATTTCCTTTTTCCACAGGTACGTAAATATTCTTCAAGTCCGTGGGGTTTTCTCGCAATTCCCGAGGATAGCGTACACGTACCGCATAACGTTCCCGACCTTCCACGGTTTGAGTTAGAGGCATTCCGCCAACGGCTACTTGCAAAATTTCCTGAACCTGCATTATTGAAATACCGTACCGGGCCAGTTGCTCTCTGTCAATATCAATTAGCAAATAAGGCTTACCTACGATTCTGTCTGCAAATACAGCTTGTTCTTTGACCCCTTCCGCCTGTTTAAGAACTGCTTCAAGCTGAAGACCAAAATCTTCGATTTCGCTCAAATTCTGGCCTTTGACTTTAATACCCATGGGCGCTCGCATTCCTGTCTGTAACATCACTAATCTAGTTTCAATGGGCTGTAACTTTGGTGCTGAAGTAATGCCGGGTAGTTTTGTGACCCGAACGATTTCATTCCAGATATCATCTGGACTTTTGATTTCAGGACGCCAATTTCGATAGTACTCACCATCATCGTCAATAATCAATTCATCTCGTGTAACTGTTGTCTGTAATTGGGACGCTTCATAGTTTTCACCTTCCTCTATTTCATTATTTGGATTGATAATTAACCTACCATTTTTGAGAACAAAAAGACCATCATCATTGACTTTGTAACGTTGATGTTTTCCTTCCGAATTCATCATATATTCAGACTTGTACTGAATGATATTTTCATACATCGATAGGGGTGCAGGGTCTAGAGCAGATTCCGTTCGTCCAGACTTACCAACGACTGTTTTTATTTCAGGGATAGTGGCGACTGCCATATCCAATTGTTGTAGAATTCGTTTGTTTTCTTCAACCCCTGCGTGTGGTAAAGATGTTGGCATTAACAGGAACGAACCCTCGTTTAATGAAGGCATAAATTCCTTACCTGTATTCTGCATTATAAGAACACCGAATATGATTATAGCCGTTGGTACGGAAAGAAATAGAAATTTATTCCGTAAAGCCCATCTTAAAATTCTTGTATAATATTTGCGGAAGACCCAAAATGTACCAAGCAATCCAAAGCACACGATACTTACAAAAATGAGGTTCATTGCAATACTTCGGTCAAAACCTAATGGTCGCCAGTATTCAGCCAATAAGAAAACAATGGCTACCGATGAAATGATGATATTGACCAAATTAGCTTTCTTTTCGGTCAGCTTTCCTTGTAGTCCAGCGATTCCCGAAGCACCAAAGGCAATCAATATGAGACCTAACCAGAACCCATATATCATTGCGATTATCCCCGCAATTATCAAAGAAATATTAAGTATGTATTTGAATGGGTTTTTGAGGCCTTTCTTTCGGAATAAAAAAGCTGCAAATGGTGGGATTAAAAATAGAGCGACAATAATAGACGCTGTAAGTGCCATTGTCTTGGTAAAGGCTAACGGGCGGAATAATTTCCCTTCAGCACCTACCATTGTAAAGACTGGAACAAAGCTAATAATGGTGGTTAGTACAGCCGTAAGAATTGCACCTGAAACTTCTGTGGTCGCATTGTAAACTACTGTATTTATAGGCAGCTTATTTCCTTCAGAATCGGTGTTTTCCATATCCAAATGCCTAATAATATTCTCGGAAAGAATTACGCCCACATCAACCATAGTGCCTATGGCAATAGCGATTCCGGAAAGTGCCACAATGTTTGCATCTACATCGAAAAGTTTCATCGCAATAAAAACCATCAATACCGCAACAGGTAATAGACCAGAAATTAAAACAGAGGCTCGTAGGTTAAAGACCATTATGATAATGACAAGAATGGTAATTAAAATTTCGAGCGTTAACGCTTCATTCAGCGTACCTAAAGTTTCTTGAATAAGTTCGGTTCGGTCATAAAACGGAACTATGGTAACTTGTGAAGTGCGACCATCGGCCAATTCTTTAGAAGGTAGTCCAGCACTTAAATCGTTAATTTGGTCTTTAACGTTGTTAATGACTTCCATAGGATTTGCACCATATCGAGCCACAACCACACCGCCGACAACTTCAGCACCCTCTTTGTCAAGAATACCGCGTCTTGTAGCTGGACCTAAATGGACTTTGCCCACATCCTTTATCCTGATAGAAGTGAATTCTTTAGAGGTAACTACCGCGTTTTCTATATCTTCTATGGACTTTACATAACCTAGACCACGAACCAGATATTCAGCTTGGTTCATTTCCAAAGTCTGAGCACCGATATCCTGATTACTATGTTTAACGGCTTTTACAATATCAGATAGCCCAATGTTGTACTGGCGCATCAATTCCGGATTCACGTCCACTTGATATTCTTGAACATAACCACCAATAGAGGCAACTTCTGAAACACCGCTTGCAGATGACAAGGCATATTTCACGTAATAATCTTGGATGCTACGAAGTTCCTGTAAGTCCCATCCACCTGTAACATTGCCATCCTTATCACGGCCTTCTAATGTGTACCAGAAAATCTGTCCCAATCCCGTGGCATCTGGTCCTAAAGCTGGGTTAACACCATCTGGCAATAGACCGCTTGGAAGTGAGTTGAGTTTTTCCAGAATTCGATTTCGTGACCAGTAGAATTCTATATTTTCTTCAAAAATGATATAGATGCTCGAAAACCCGAACATTGAGGAACTTCTAATGGTTTTTACCCCTGGTATTCCCAATAAGGAAGTGGTAAGCGGATAGGTAATTTGGTCTTCAATATCCTGTGGCGAACGTCCTTGCCATTTGGTAAAGACGATTTGCTGATTTTCGCCAATATCGGGTATGGCATCCACGGCCACAGGGTTACTAGGCAGAATGCCAGTTTCCCAACCAAAAGGTGCATTTACAATACCCCAACCCACAAATAGGGCGAGCATCAGTACCGCAACGAGTTTGTTCTCGATTAAAAATTTTATGCTTTTATTGAGCATATAGAATGATAATTAGACAGTTATACAAAAGTTGGTCTTGATGTAGTTCTGAAAAAAGACCACAACAAAACAAGCCCAAAACGGAAATACCGCAGGGCGAAAAGGTTACTGTCTAAAAATCAAATTAGATATTTCTCGTAAAGGGTCTGGATGTCCCGTTCGACAAAGGGGGGCGAATAATCCTTGAAAGGAACGATGTTTTCATCAAGTCCTTCAAAGCGATTGATATATGTGTAGAAAAATGTTGCAACAAAAGTTTGTTGCTCGAATGTAAGTTTATCGAAAGATGTTTTTAAGTCTTGATTGCCTTCCTTAACAAATTGTTGGTCAGTACAACAATCTTTTTCAGTCATCGAAGGATTTTCGCAACTTTTAGCGGGTTGTGCTTTTTCCATACCACAACTTTCCGCTTTCGTAAAAACCGAAAAGTCAACTAAAGAATCCCCACAATAGTGCATATCAACTGTAAAGGACATTGTAGTAAACAACACTACAAATGCCATCAAAATGGATAATATTTTATGGAAAATTTGCTTCATTTAGTATGTAAAGTTACAAAAATTTAACAGTTTATCTTTGGATTAACAGAATTTTAATTTTGATTGGAGCAGCTTTTCAATGATTTATCCTCATAATATTATTCATATTTTTTAATTACTTAGCTCTATTTCGAGCTTGAGCAAGATGACAATCCTTAAAAGGTTTACCGCTTTTGCAAGGACAAGGGTCATCTGGAGACATAAACATTTCCTTTACCATAAAATCTGATTCCCCTTCGAATTTACCTTCCTTACCTGTATGAGCTATATTGATAATTTCTTCTAATTCAACCTCTTTTCGTTTTATCTCTGCTTCGGATGGTTTGAGTCTTCGAGTAAGTTCCATATCGAAAACACTATCCCAAATTCGATATGTTTCCGAATCTTTATTTGGTGGCTCATTGAACACTTCCCTTTCCTTATTTAAAGCCTTAAATTTTTTGAAATCTTCTTTTAATTCAGGCAATGTTAAAAAGAATGTATCACTAGGTTCTACGGCAAAAAATAGATTTTTTAGAAATTTGTCGTTGGTGCTAAACACTCTTGCAAATGGTGCATAAAACAGATATTCCAAATCCAAAAGATTTGTCAATCGCTCACCGCACAATGAATTGTTAATTCCAATATAATAAAGACAGACAACCTCGTAACAATACATCGCATAACTAGCCATACTTCGTAAATCTGGATACGACCCATCTTTCCATCTCGATTCAATAGTCTTTCGAAAATCTGGATTTATTTCAAAATAATCCATCGTGAGATTTAAAATATCGACTGGCTCAATTTCGATATAAAGGCGTTCTTTCAACCTTTCTTTTAGACTTAAAAACTTTTCTTTATTTGAAGGCTTATGGTCTCTTATTTTAATGTCTTTAAGGTGGTCAAATTTCGACTTGAATGTTATTACCACATCGTCATCCTTGGATTCTGTCCGCCATACATCGGCAATAATTTCGTCCGTTGTGTCAAACTCGCCCCTTTTCCATCTTTTTATAGATAACTCTTCTTCTGTCTCAACAAAAGTCATCCCCTTTTTCGTAGGTGTATTTATAGATTTCTGAGCACTTAAAAAAGGTCTGTTATCGGCAGTTGTAAATTCGCCAGTTAAAGATTTTTCAACCAGCACTTTATAATTCATATTTACGTATGCATTGTACGGAAACATTTTTTTTGCCAAATCTGTAACTTGGTCTTTGGGTGCTTTTCTGCCTTCTTTTTCTTCTTTGGCAAGGTCACCCAAAATTTCTGAAACCAACAAGGGTGTAACATTGACGATATAATATTTATGTAGTTCAATTATATCTTCGTAGTTGAGGCCTTGAAATGTTGATTTATCTAATACTATTGGTATTGACATAATTTTATTTTAATATCACGTTTCCACGCAATCTAACCGTGTCCAAAATAGTTAAATTAAACTAATGTGAAAACGCATCTAAAATTAAAATCAAGGGTTTGGTATAAACGTTTTGGATATTAGGAAAAAGTATTCATCCAAACACAAACACTTTTACTAACACCTAAATCATTAAATTTTTCAAACAGCTTTTTCCATTTCTCTTTGACTTATTTTATCCCTCAGAAGTGCCATATCATCACTTACCTTTTTCTCAACTACCCTTGCATATATTTGAGTTGTAGACAGCTTAGTATGACCTAATAATTTTGAGACCGTTTCAATAGGAACACCGTTGCTCAAAGTAACGGTAGTCGCAAATGTATGTCTAGCCATATGAAAGGTTAAGTTCTTCTTGATACCGCACAGGTCAGCTATTTCCTTTAAATAACTATTCAATTTTTGGTTTGAAAGCTTTGGAAGAAGGTGTGTGCTACTCTGGGTTCTGAGGTGGTCTTTATATTTATCAACTAAGGTCTGTACTTGATGCAATAACGGAATTTTGAACGGTGTACCCGTTTTAACCCTTTCGGCCATTATCCACGGATTACCGTCTATTCCAATTACAATATTGTTGCTAGTCAACTCTACAATATCACTATATGAGATACCTGTATAACAACTAAAAACGAACAAATCTTTGACAACTACCAGACGCTCAATAGAGGAGTTCAAGTCCTCGATACTCTGTAACTCTTCAACTGTCAGAAACTCACGCTCTTTCTTTTCAATTTTCATTTTAAAGTTGACAAAAGGGTCTCTATCCAACCATTCCATTCGATAGGCTAAGGTTACCATTCTACGAAGACGCTTAATATGCTTCATAGCAGTATTATTGCCTATTTTACTTTGTCCAGGTTTCGGAACGTAAGAGCGCAGGAAATCCTCAAACCCTACAATAAAACTATAATCTAGCTCAGATAGAAAAATATCCGTTTCTTCATACTCTTTCAAAATATACTCTAGCATATATCTTTGGCTAGTTTTATACTGACCCAATGTATTTTTATGCAGTTTGTGCTGCATCTTTTCATTATAGTAATCAATCAGATTTTGAAAAGAAAAGCGTTTTTTGTCTTCGCCCAGAAATCTCGCTTTTACCATTTGGGAAGTAAATGGTTTTTCTTCCTTTTGGAAGTCCTCGTAAATTCGATAAATCTTTGATTGTACCTCGTTCAAATAAAGATTGAGAATACGTGAATCTTTACCGGTTCCATTAGCCCTTTGGGTTTTCTCATCCCAAGTGGTAATTTCAATTTTCTTTTTAAGGCTAATGTTCACGCGCTTACCATTTTGGGTAAGTCGAACGTAGATGTTTGCCTTGTTGTTTACAGCACGTTTACCGTACACCCAAAACAGTACTGAAAATGTTGATGAAGTTCGCATAGTTGTCGTCTTTTAATGGTTAAACATTACTGGACGAAAGTCAAATCAACTATATTAACTATGAGTAAGTTACGTTATTCTGTCAACATAATTTTGATAAAGAAGATATGTTGACGATTTGTGACCTTTTAGATGCAAATGATATCAAATTATATGATTGCTCTAAAAAAAGAAAACCTTGTAAATCATAGGATTTACAAGGTTTTGAGGGATTTTGTTAACCCTTTAAGCGGTCTGGACGGGACTCGAACCCGCGACCCCCTGCGTGACAGGCAGGTATTCTAACCAACTGAACTACCAGACCGTGGCGTTTAGCGAGTGCAAATATACACCGCATTTTCAATTGCACAAACAATTTTCAATAAATTTTTCAGCTTTATATGAATTTCTTTCGTTCCGTTAAATAGGTGTTGAGTATTTGGGAGAAGTCGCCCTTTACATCAATTTCCACATATTTAATTTTGTATTGAGCGCATTTTAATTTTAAATCTTCAAAATAGGAGCGAACACTGCGTTCGTAGGATTCTTTTATGTTACTGGAATACAAATCTATATGTTCTCCGGTCTCCACATCTAAAAAGCGTTTTGGAGTATTGTCAAAATCAAAATGGTATTCTTTAGACTTGTCCATGAGGTGAAATAACACCACTTCGTGCTTGTTGTATTTTAAATGTCTAAGGGCTTCAAAAATTTTTTCGTCGTCTTCAGAAGTTTGGAACATATCCGTAAAAAGAAAAATTAGACTTCTTCTCTTAATGTTCTCCGCTATTTGGTGTAAATAGGTGTAGGTTTCTGTCTGCTGCGCGGGTTTGGTATCTTGGCTCAGTTCACTTAGTTTGGCCAATAACATTTGGTGGTGCCGTTCACTACCCTTTTCCGGGGCATAAAAATTATAGTTGTCTGAATAAACACTTAGACCAACAGCATCTCTTTGTCTTTTAAGGATGTTCATGAGCGCCGCTATGGCCAATACCCCAAAACCTATTTTATTTAAATTTGTAACCGACAGGTCCTTTGTCTGCGGATAGTACATAGAGGCCGAGCTATCCAAAATCATATGGCACCTCAAATTGGTCTCTTCTTCGTATCGTTTGGTGTACAGTTTATCCGTCTTGGCGAAAAGTTTCCAATCTATATGTTTTGTGCTTTCGCCTGCGTTATAGATTTTATGCTCTGCAAACTCTGCCGAAAAACCATGAAACGGACTTCTGTGAATACCACTTATGAAGCCTTCCACAACCTGATTGGCCAGGAGCTCTAGATTTTGGAAAAGTGATGTTTTGTTTAATTCGGATTGCAGGTTCATGTTACTAAGATAGGCATTAAACCGGAACTTTATCAGGACGGGAGCGTGGGTTTAGGGTATAAAAAAATCCCGCTAAAAGCAGGATTTTTTTTATTGTTCTCCTCAAGAGAGAGGAATATATTATAAAGCAGCGTCAATCGCGTCTGTATATACTTTCTTAGGAGATACACCAACTTGACGGTTAATGATTTCACCATTTTTGAATACCAATACAGTTGGAATGTTACGTACACCGTACTTGGCGGCAAATTCTTGATTTGCATCAACATCAACTTTACCAACAACGGCTTTGCCTTCGTATTCAGAGCTAACTTCTTCAATGATAGGCCCTACCATTCTACATGGTCCACACCATGCTGCCCAAAAATCAACTACTACAGGTTTATCGCTTTTTAATACTACTTCATCAAAAGTAGCGTCTGTTATTTCTAATGCCATGATTTTATGTTTTTATATATTATGCAAAGTTAGTCAAATATCTAACGGTTTCCTTACTAACGATACATTGGTTTTAGCTATTGTGTTATCAATCTAATTTATAGGGTCCAGAATTCATATTCTGGGAGGTAGTACACTGGTCTAATTGAGTTTATAATGCACGTCGTTCTTCATTAAATCCGCCAATAGCTCACTATTGATCTGTACTTTTTGTTTTCGGCAAGTTAAGCTTACTTTAATTTCTTCTTGCATTTCATAAACAATAAAGTTAAGCGGATGGTTGCCCGGATAAGCGGTAAGGGTGTCCCTAAGTTGAATTACATCTTTCTCTTTAAGGTCGTCTATATTCAGTTTAATGGTGAGTTTCTTGGCATAAGCTTCCATCACCTCTTGTAAAAGCATAAAACTATTGAACTGAATACGCGGGTCTCCTTTTTTGCCGGTTTCTCGGTTGGTCCATCCATCTTTCACGAATACCTTGATATAGGCGAAGGAATTGATCATTAAGAAATGTCTGAACTTAAGGTATTCTTCGCCAAATATCCTGAACTCGTACGATTCCGAATAATCCTCAACAGTAAATGCGGCCCAGCCTTTTCCGTTTTTGGATACGCGGTGCTGCACGTCAGTAATAACACCGGCAAAAGCCAACTCCCGATTTACAACGTTTTGCAGATCGCTCAAATCTGAAAGGGAGGCGTTGCAAAAGGCATCTATTTCAGTTTTAAAATCATCTAACGGGTGACCTGAAATGTAAATACCCACCACTTCTTTTTCCCTGCGGAGTTTTTCCATGGTGCCCCATTCTTCACATGGAGGAACTACGGGTTCCGGTATCTGTACTTCGCTGGCATCACCAAAAAGACTAACCTGACTTGAGTTTTCGCTTTCTTGAAACTTGGCACCATATTTTATAGTCTTTTCCAGAAAGGTAACCCCATCACCCTCATCATGAAAGTACTGTGCCCTGTGGGTGTCTCCAAAAGAATCAAATCCGCCGGCAACGGCTAAACTTTCAAACGCCTTTTTATTGGCAGCACGTAAATCTATTCGCTTTGCGAAATCAAAAACCGACTTAAACGGGCCTTCTTCTTTTCTGTTCTCTACAATGGTTTCCACAGCGCCACGGCCAACTCCTTTTACCGCACCCATACCAAAACGTACAGCACCGGCATCGTTTACGGCAAATTTATAGTAAGATTCGTTTACATCTGGTCCAAGTACATCTAAGCCCATACGCTTACATTCTTCCATGAAAAATGTAACCTGTTTAATATCGTTCATGTTGTTACTCAATACCGCGGCCATATATTCGGCGGGGTAGTGGGCCTTGCAATAGGCGGTTTGGTACGCAATCCAAGCGTAACAGGTAGAGTGCGATTTGTTAAAGGCATAGGCAGCAAAGGCTTCCCAGTCTTTCCAGATTTTTTCCAATTTATCAACGGCATGCCCTTTTGCTGAAGCTTGTTCAATGAACTTGGGCTTCATTTTATCAAGAACGTGCTTTTGCTTTTTACCCATGGCCTTACGCAAAACATCGGCCTCACCTTTGGTAAAGTCTGCCAATTTTTGAGAAAGGAGCATCACCTGCTCTTGGTACACGGTAATTCCGTAGGTTTCCGCCAGATACTCTTCACAAGCATCCAAATCATATACAATTTCTTCTGTACCGTGTTTACGAGCAATGAAGCTAGGTATATATTCCATTGGGCCTGGGCGGTACAGGGCATTCATGGCAATTAGGTCCGCAAAAACCGTTGGCTTTAATGAGCGCATGTGTTTTTGCATACCGGGGGATTCGTATTGAAAAACCCCAACTGTTTCCCCGCGTTGAAAGAGCTCGTATGTTTTTACATCGTCAAGCGGAAAATTCTCTGGGTCTAGTTCAATACCATGTTTTGCCTTTACGATTTTAACGGTGTCCTTGATCAAGGTCAGCGTTTTTAATCCCAAGAAATCCATTTTCAACAATCCCGCATCTTCCACAACGGAGTTATCGAACTGGGTACAGTACATGTCCGAATCTTTGGCCAAAGCCACAGGTACGAACTTGGTAATATCATCAGGAGTAATAATCACCCCACAGGCATGAATTCCGGTATTACGAACGGAACCCTCTAAGATATATGCTTGGTTCAAGGTTTCGGATTCTAGCCCGTCCCCTTCGGAAATGTTAAGGAGTTCGTTTATTTTCTCGAGCTCTTCGCTATTGAATTTGCTTCGGAGCACTTTTTCGTCAATCCCAATGATTTTTTTCAATTTAGACATGTTGGGAATCAACTTTGCCATACGGTCCGCATCGCCCAGAGGTAAATCCAACGCCCTTGCCGTATCTCTAATGGAAGACTTGGCGGCCATGGTACCGTAGGTGATAATCTGTGCCACCTGATTAGATCCGTACTTGTCAATAACATAGTCCATTACCCGGCTACGGCCCTCATCATCAAAATCAATATCAATATCGGGCATACTTACACGATCCGGATTTAGGAAACGCTCAAAAAGCAGGTCATACTTAATGGGGTCTAAATTCGTAATCCATAAACAATACGCAACGGCGGAACCTGCAGCCGAGCCACGACCAGGACCAACCGATACGTCCATGCTACGTGCCGCCCTAATGAAATCCTCTACGATCAAAAAGTAACCTGGGTAGCCTGTCTTTTCAATTACTTGAAGCTCAAAATCAAGCCTTTCGTCAATTTCAGGTGTGATTTCGCCATACCTTTTCTTGGCGCCTTCATAGGTGATATGGCGTAGGTATTTGTTTTCCCCCCTTTTGCCGCCGTCCAGTTTATCTTCTTCAAACTGAAATTCCTCGGGAATATCAAAAGCAGGTAACAGTACATCTCGGGCCAAGGTGAACGTCTCTACCTTGTCCACAATTTCCTGAATGTTGATTATGGCTTCAGGTATGTCCTTAAAAAGTTCTTTCATCTCGTCCGAAGACTTGAAGTAGTACTCCTGGTTTGGCAATCCGTATCTGTACCCACGACCACGACCTATAGGCGTGGCTTGTTTTTCGCCGTCTTTAACGCATAAAAGAATATCATGCGCATGTGCATTTTCCTTAGCGGCATAGTAGGTGTTGTTGGTGGCTACGAGTTTAACATTGTGCTTTTTGGCAAACTGTATCAGAACTTGGTTTACCCGGTCTTCATCTTCTTGGCCATGGCGCATGATTTCAATGTAAAGATCATCCCCAAAAGTTTCTTTCCACCAAATAAGGGCTTCTTCAGCTTGGTTTTCACCAACATTCAATACTTTACTTGGTACCTCGCCGTATAAGTTTCCGGTAAGCACCATAACGTCTTCTTTGTACTGCTCTATAATTTTTTTATCGATTCGAGGTACATAGTATTTTCCGTCCACAAAAGCAATGGAAGACATTTTTGCCAAGTTTAGGTACCCTTTTTTGCTCTTGGCGAGCATAACAATTTGATACCCGTTGTCTTTTTGAGATTTGTTGGTGTGGTCTTCACAGACCTGAAATTCGCAACCTATAATCGGAGTAATTTCCAATTCCGGTTCCGGTAATTCGTTCAACGGTTCTTGTCCTTCTTCAAGTGTACCGTTTTGTGTTGCTTCGAAGCGCTTTAAATTGGCCTCGTTTCTTGCAACAACGCCTTTATTGTGGTTAAGCACGCCATTTACAAAATGGAAGGCCCCCATCATATTGGCGTGGTCGGTCATTGCCACTGCTGGCATTTTTGCCTTTGCCGTGTTGGCAATCAAATCCGGAATACTGGTGGTAGATTGCAGAATGGAGAACTGGGTGTGATTGTGCAAATGAGCAAAACTGGCCGACTCCAATGTAGCCAAATTTTCCTCAATTTCTTCTTGGGAAACGCCACCAGTGTCCTTTTCCCAAAGTGCGTCGGCTATTTTTTTAGAAGCCTTTTTAAGGTTGATGTGTTTTAAACCGATAAGTTGAATCTCCTGAGGATTGGCCTCGTTGAAATTCTTGAAATAATCGGGCTGAACATCTAATTGTTCAGTAGTATACTGATGCTTACGAATAAGCTCCAAAAAGCAACGTGTAGTTGCCTCAACATCGGCAGTGGCATTATGCGCTTCGCCAAAAGGTTCGCCAAACAGGTGTTGGTGTAGTTCCGTAAGCGTGGGTAGCTTAAATTTACCACCACGACCACCGGGAATTTGGCAAAGCTGAGCGGTATGCTCCGTACAGGTGTCCAGGACCGGAAGTTCCTGTAATGGGTTTTCAACACCTAAACGGTGAAATTCCGCCCCCATGATATTTACATCAAAACCAACATTTTGCCCAACGATAAACTTTGTTTTGGACATGGCTATGTTGAACTTCTCTAGAACCTCCGAAAGGGAAACACCTTGTTGTTCGGCCAATTCTGTAGAAATTCCGTGAATTTGCTCGGCATCATAAGGTATGTTGAATCCGTCTGGGCGCACCAAATAATCTTGATGTTCAATACAATTACCCATTTCATCATGCAACTGCCAAGCTATCTGTATACAACGTGGCCAGTTGTCCGTATCGGTAATTGGGGCGTCCCAGCGCTTGGGAAGTCCGGTGGTTTCCGTATCAAAAATGAGGTACATAAGAGTTCGTGTTTCAGCTTAAAAAAGAGACTATAA
Organism: Zobellia sp. 1_MG-2023; assembly: GCF_030549125.1. NCBI lineage: Bacteria > Pseudomonadati > Bacteroidota > Flavobacteriia > Flavobacteriales > Flavobacteriaceae > Zobellia > Zobellia sp. 1_MG-2023. The sequence continues at coordinate 173,238 of NZ_JAUOSY010000002.1, forward strand.
AATTAAGCAAAAAGAACGCTCTTAGAACGAATGACTTGTTAAGAGTTATTAACGGATCTGAAGTTGTAAGGGTTCTTGTAAATAAAGGGTTCAAAGCGAGTGTGTTAAGTTGTAATTGTCACGACTCGGGAAAAAGACGGGCAATGCATCATTTTTATTAAATTGAGTAGGTGTACATCAAAAAGAAATTCTATATTTGCAGCCCTTTAAAAGGGAAGATTTTAAAATGAATTAATAACAAGGGTCGGGCACCCTACAAATTAATGTGATATGCCAGTTAAAATTAGATTACAGAGACACGGTAAAAAAGGAAAACCATTTTATTGGATCGTTGCTGCGGATAGCCGTGCGAAAAGAGATGGTAAATTCTTGGAAAAATTGGGAATCTACAACCCAAACACCAACCCTGCTACTATTGAATTGAACATTGATAATTCAGTACAATGGTTACAAAACGGTGCACAACCAACAGATACAGCTAAAGCTATTCTTTCTTATAGAGGAGTACTTTTAAAGCACCACTTATTAGGAGGTGTTCGTAAAGGTGCTTTGACCGAAGAGCAAGCAGAAGAGAAATTCAAAGCTTGGTTAGAGGAAAAAGAAAGTAAGATTGCTTCTAAAGTTGATGGTCTTGACAAAGAAAAAGAGCAAGCCAGAGCAGAAGCTTTGAAAGCTGAAAAAGAAGTAAACGAGAAGCGTGCTGCTGAAGCTGCCGCTGCTGCATTGCCAGAAGCTCCTGAAGCTGAAGAGGCAGACGCAGAAGAAGCTCCGGCCGTAGAAGCTGAAGCATCTAAAGAAGAAGAATAAATAATTTAGAAACGAATGCGTAAGGAAGATTGTTTCTACCTCGGTAAAATCGTTTCTAAATATAGTTTTAAGGGTGAGGTACTGGTGAAACTAGATGCCGATGAACCCGAAGTATACGAAAACATGGAATCAGTTTTTGTCTTGATGAAAGGCAATGCACTGGTTCCATTTTTTATTGATAGATGTCGCTTACATAAATCGGCCTTACTGCGCATAGATTTTGAAGAAGTAAAGGACGAAGCTGCTGCAGACCGTATCATGGGGCACGAGCTCTATTTGCCCTTATCCGCTCTTCCCAAATTAGAGGGCGATAAATTTTATTTTCATGAGGTCATAGGGTTTGATGTATTGGATGAGACGCACGGCAACATTGGAAAAATAACCGGGGTTAACGATACTACTTCCCAAGCTATTTTTGAAATAGAAAAAGACGGTAAAGAAATTTTAGTGCCTATCATTGATCAAATCGTAAAAAAAGTTGATAGGGATAATAAGACCGTTTACGTAAGCACACCGGAAGGTCTTGTAGACTTGTATTTAGGGTAAACCAGGCTTGTTAGGCCCGGTCTACCTTTTTTTGGTGCTTATTTCAGTGCATTCTTGCAAAACTCCACACATTTTTGGACTTCCGCCACGGCATTAGAGCCTTGTGGGATATCATACTCAAGTTCTATAGTTCCCGGGAAGGTATAGTTTTTGTCCTTCATTAACTGTAATGCACCTGCCAACGGAGTGTCACCACTGCCCCAAACTAGATTTCCTTTGCCGTGTTCCAGTGTCTGTCTGTCCTTTAAGTGCATACTCTTAATATGCTCATGTTTGGTTTTTATGATTTCCAGTGGGGCGGTATTGCCTGCTGCAACAAAATGGCCCAGGTCTAGGTTTAAGGCATTGTATTTTGATTGCTCCAAAGCTGTATCCCAAAGGGTAGGTGTCTGTTGTTCGTGGCCATGGTAAGCAATATAAATTCCATGCTTTTTAGCAAAGTTTCCTAGTCTAAGTGTAGTAGCATCGTTACTTGGATGCTCTACGGTAACGTGGCTGGCACCTAAAACTTTTGCTGTTTTCATGCCCCAATCAATATCAGCGTCAGAATTGTTTTTACCAAAGGTGTTTCTTGGCTTAAATGCGTATATCTGTACTCCGGCATCATTGTACATTTTTCTGAACTTCTCAAACTTTTTCATATCGACATTCTTTCGCCATTCCGTTACTTTGGCATTGTAGACTGCTTGTTCAGCTTGTATCTCAGCTAGCTCCTTTGCTTCGTTATCCGAAATGGCTCCGCTTTTTTTCTTTTTCATCAACCCAAAGTATACACTTCTGTCCAATGTGTTTTCTGGTCTTCCTGCAAAAGTCTCGGCAGGATCGCCAATCAATTCAATAGCATTTATATTGCAGTCCAAGATATATTTTAAAGTAGCTTCAGCACTTTGATCTTCCATGCTCCTAAAGGAATAGGTAATAACCCCTATCTGTACTCCATTAAATTTGGAATTAGGTTTATTGTAATATTTTAATATGGACGGAGCGCCAAACAAAGATGGGGTAATGAGGCTTGACCCTGCGGCTAACGTTAAGGTATTTCTTAAAAATTTGCGTCTTCCGGATTTTGAGTTGTTTTGCATTTTGGTATAATTTGGTTTAAAGTGTACGTGAGTTTTTATAACAGTTTATTGCTACAGGCAAGCTGAAATCATAATTTTTAAAGGGTAATTTACATCAAGAAAATTAGGTATTTTCAATTCTAGGAACAAGTATTGCAAACACTATAACAAAAGGAGGGACTGTTAGGGGTATTTGTAAATTTTAATGTTCTTTTTAAATTATAATTAAAATTAGTTGTTCTTTAGCGCATGCTTTAAAAATTAGCATCCTTAAAATTTAATGAACAACATTGTTCTATGAAACCGTTCAGATTCAAACAATTCAATATCAATCAAGACCAATGTGCCATGAAAGTAGGTACAGATGGGGTGCTGTTAGGGGCTTGGACATCTATTGAGAATAACCCGGAGTCTATTTTGGATATTGGGGCCGGCACAGGGGTAATAGCTTTAATGCTGGCCCAACGTGGTCTTGCGGATACTATTGATGCTTTGGAAATAGATGAGGGTGCGTATGAACAGTGCGTATCTAACTTTGAAATGTCCGATTGGGGTGATCGCTTATTTTGTTACCATGCCGGTCTTGATGAATTTGTGGAAGAATGGGAAGATCCGTATGATTTAATTGTTTCTAACCCCCCTTTTTATGCAGAGGATGTCTCAAGTGGCAATGCTGCTAGGGATAAAGCCAGACAAAATCAATCGTTACCTTTTGATGAATTGCTGGAAGGTGTATCAAAATTAATGGCTAAGCAAGGGGCGTTTGCCACTATAATTCCACATAAAGAAGAGAACGCTTTTCTCAAAATGGCAGCCGGTTATGGTTTATACCCAAACCGAATTACCCATGTAAAAGGAAGTTCTACCGCTAAAATAAAACGCAGTTTATTGCAGTTTGGTTTTGAGAAAGTAGCGCCGGAGACCAATGAACTTACCATAGAAACAAGCAGGCATGAGTACACCAACGAATACATTGCGCTGACCAAAGATTTTTATTTAAAAATGTAACAATTTGTATTCGTAATGTTACGTTTCATCAGTATATTTGATTAAAATTCATCTTATGAAACCTGATTTGTTCGAAGCTCCAGACTATTTTAACCTTGATGACCTTCTTTCCGAAGAACATAAATTAGTGCGTGATGCAGCACGTCAATGGGTAAAAAGGGATATTTCGCCCATTATTGAGGAGTATGCCCAAAAAGCGGAATTCCCGAAACAAATTATAGGTGGATTGGCAGAAATAGGAGCATTCGGTCCTTATATTCCTGAGGAATATGGTGGAGCGGGATTGGACCAAATTAGCTACGGACTAATTATGCAGGAGATAGAACGTGGGGATAGCGGGGTGCGTTCCACGGCTTCAGTACAGTCGTCTTTGGTCATGTATCCAATTTACACTTATGGCACCGAAGAACAACGAAAAAAATATTTACCCAAGCTAGCTTCGGGTGAAATGATGGGGTGTTTTGGACTTACAGAACCCAATCATGGTTCCAACCCAAGTGGTATGGAAACAAAATTCAAGGATATGGGCGACCATTATTTGTTGAACGGGGCCAAACTATGGATTTCCAATTCGCCTTTTGCCGATATTGCTGTGGTATGGGCTAAGAATGAAGAGGGCCGTATACACGGACTTATAGTTGAGCGGGGAATGGAAGGGTTTTCAACACCGGAAACACACAATAAATGGTCTTTAAGGGCTTCTGCTACCGGAGAGCTTATTTTTGACAACGTTAAGGTGCCAAAGGAAAATCTGTTGCCCAATAAATCTGGACTAGGGGCTCCTTTGGGTTGTTTGGATTCTGCCCGTTATGGTATTTCTTGGGGGGCAATCGGTGCGGCTATGGATTGTTATGATACCGCTTTGAGGTACGCTAAAGAACGTGTGCAATTTGGTAAACCTATAGCAGCTACCCAATTACAGCAGAAAAAGTTGGCTGAGATGATAACGGAAATCACCAAAGCACAATTATTGGCGTTTCGTTTAGGGCAATTAAGGAATGAGGGTAGGGCTACTTCTGCACAGATTTCTATGGCCAAGCGTAATAATGTAGATATGGCTATCAAGATAGCCAGAGAGGCTCGGCAGGTGCTGGGTGGAATGGGAATTACGGGAGAATATAGCATTATGCGCCATATGATGAACCTAGAGAGTGTAATTACTTACGAAGGCACCCATGACATTCATTTGTTGATTACAGGAGCTGATATTACCGGGTTTCCGGCCTTTCAATAACAAAACTTACCGAAATTTATAGCTTTAGCTAAAATAGGGTTCCTCATATTTTAGATTCTTTTTTGTGTTTTAACTTGAAAAAGCCCAGTCCTATGTTGGATAAATATGGGGGTATTTTGAGTGGAATTACAAGAAAAGACGTTTTCACAACAGAAATCGGCCACTTCACATCATATTTTTTCAAAATGCGTAAGACCACCGTAAGTTTACAGTGTTAATCAAACAGAATTAAATTTTTTCATTTTCATATAGTGTTCTCGTAAAAGAGTCTTGTCGAAACCGATGAGACTCTTTTTAGTTTATGGCGTTTCGTAACTTTTCAGTCTAAAATTCAAAGGTCAGGTCTATACTGATGGGCTCATCATCATTTCCAAAATAATTTTCTGAATTTCCCTGGGGACCCATTTTATCCCCGGTTTGGAACTTGGTTCCTATGGCCGGAATATTTTTGACGAAAGAAATATCGCCTTCCGGAAAATCTACGGAAACTCTATGATTGGGGTCTTCTTTTGGTTGTTGCGGGGTTAGCATGCGTAGGAAAGTGTTTTCGGAATTACAGTATACTGTAAAAGCAGTATTGTTTTTACTTTTCACCTGCACCCAATACAAACTGGAAAAGAAGCCTTTAAATTCTGGATACACAAAACCAGATTCACCCGTAACGGTGTTGTTGTAATCGTTTTCCCAAACTTTTAGTTTGGTGCCTTTCATGCGGTTTCTCCAAACCCGGTAAGGACCGTCTCCCAGCCATTTCATGCCGGCAACCTCGGATTCCGGAAAAGAAAAGGTAATACCTTTAAACCCTTTCACTATTTTTTTGCCTTTAATTTCAACATGCAGGTCCAATAGGCCGTTGGAGTGAACTGTCCATTTAATAACATCGGAACTATATTCTTTGTGGCTGGCCCAACTGGGAGATTTGTCGGACGCCTCAAAAACAGTAACTATCTCTACCTGATCCTTAAGCTCGTTTATTTTTAAGGATTCTATTTTGTCCTTGTGGTCAAAAATTAGCGGTCCGTTGTTGAAGGGAATAATTCTAGCCCCTTTCTTCACTTCTTGCAACAAACTTGTTTTTTCGGAAAATGTATATTGTATTCCGTTAGCTATAACGGTAATGTTTCCAGCATCTATATGGGTGGTAATCGTTCCTTCTTCTGAGCGATTAATGTTGCGATTGTTCGTGACCTTTGGTGCTTGTACAGGGTAGCTCCAAGTAAATATTTCTAATCCGCTGGGGTCTGTGGCGGTCAAATATAGCGCGTCCGATGATTGCCAGTTTTCCGGTAAATTTACTTTAAAGGTTCCTGTGCTCTCTGGCTCTAAACTGGGAAGCTGTACCGTGGCCTCGGATAGGATTTTAACCTTATCCGTTCCTTTGGGTCCATCAAATTGTACCCATTGGGCAACCATTTTAATACCGGCTAAATTGGTGTAGTGGTATCTGTTCTGTACCCTAAAAATTCCGTTGAAATCAGGCTTTATAAACCGGTCCTCAATATGAACGGGAGACCAAATTTCTTTAATACTGAAGTAACTGGCCTCTTTTTCGGCATAAGGTCCAACAATACCATCGGCAGCGTGATTGCCATCTGTATCCAGTATGCCGTTTTTGTCCGTTCTAACAACGGCCTCGTCTGCAAAATCCCAAAGAAAACCTCCGGCGGCTAGTGGCATATTCCACATCTGTTTCCAGTAATCCTCTAATCCGGCACCGTGGCCACCATCATATAGACCATGCAAAAATTCAGTAGGGAAATAGATTTTATCCTTGGCGTAGGTATCATAAGCAAAAATATGATAGCTAGGATAGTGCATGGTGTTGGTTTTGTTAAAGATATTCCAAGGATGAATGACCTCTCTTTTCTGAATATCCCACTTGGCGTAATCATCGTCTAACTCAGTATTCCAGCCTGTTTCGTTACCATTGGCCCAAAGAAGAATAGATGGGTGGTTTACATCTCTAACTACAGTTTCTTTAACTATTTTCTCGCCTACTCTAGTGTCCAAGTGTGGAGAGTGCCATGTGCAGACTTCGTCTATGACAAAAAGACCAAGAGAATCCGCTGCATTTAGAAAGTGTGTGTCAGGTGGGTAGTGAGACATGCGAACGGCATTCATGTTCATGTCTTTCATCATTTTTGCATGTTCTATGCTAAGTGCTTTGGAAGTAGTCCTTCCCGAGGAGGGATAAAATGAATGACGGTTTACACCTTTGAACTTAATTCGTTGCCCGTTTACATAGATTCCATCCCCCTCACGAACTATAACCGTCCTAAAGCCAATACGTTCCATAGTTTTATGGAGCACTTCACCCTTTTCACCCAAGAGTTCTATATTCAGGTAATAGAGCTGTGGTGATTCCGGATTCCATGATTTTATGTACTTTGCCTTTGAAACAAAGTTCCACTTTCCGTTTTCTTTAGTAATGCTGTTAGCTGGTAGATCTTGCAATTTATTGTGGTTGATATCCAATAATGAAATGCGCAGTGATTGTGCTTTTTTAGATGTTGTAAAAATATCGGCTTCAAGGCTTCCATCCGCTTTGGCGTCGATAGCTACGCGTTCTATATTTTCTTTTGGAAAAGCCTGTAAATAAACCGGTCTATAGATTCCACCAAAAATCCAGAAATCGGCTTGTCTTTCCGCATGGTTAATGGACATGTTGGAGGAAGCTTTATTGACTTTAACCTCCAGTAAATTTTTTTCGCCGTACTTCAGGAGTTTGGTAATGTTGTACTTGAATTCGTAAAACGCACCCTGGTGTATTGCACCGGCAAGTTTTCCGTTAATCTTGACTTCGGTATCCGTCATAACACCTTCAAAGACAATTTTCACCTCTTTTTGTTTCCAGTCTTTGGGAGCATTAAATTGATGTTTGTAAAGCCCATATTCGTTCTTACGCACATCAAAGTCATCCTTTCCATAGTTGTAATTTCCAAAACCCTGTAGCTCCCAACAAGATGGTACGCCAATAGTTGACCATTTGCCACTGTTCATGCCATCGGAACAAAAGAATTCCCAGTTTACCATATCGTCTTTACTTGTTCCTGAGAGGTAAACTTTTTGTGTTTCAACATCTGTTGATGGTGCGTTGCTCTGCATGGCACTCGCTCCCAAAATGGATAGTAGCAGTAGGATAAAGGTAGAAGTGATTTTCATTTGTTGTTTTTTAGAATGGTATTCAGGTAGGTTTTCTGGAATGGAAATAAAATTGATACTAGCAAATGTATGTTCCACACTTTATTATTAGTACTTTAACCTCTCTTTAACTGTAGCTATAACGGTTAAAGTTGAACGGGATACACCCATTTTACTGTATTCTATATGCAACTGACGAAAAAAATAGAACAAGAGGTAGTTTCTAAAATTAGGGATAGTGAAACTTTTAAAAATGCGCCTACAAGTAGGGGGTTGCTACAATATCTTTATGAAGCTACCAAACGAGGGGAGCATCTAAAAGAGACCGTAATAGAGCTTGAGTTTTTTAAGAATAGCCAGACGGACGAAAAAAGTAATCCAAGGGTGAGGGTGAATATTTACAACCTTAGAAAAAAGTTGGCCACCTACTATGCAAGCGAAGGCAGTACTGATGCATGGCAATTAAAAATTGATAAAGGCCAGTATAAAGTAAGGTTTGTAAAGAAGCAGGTGCCGGCAGGTTGGGTCCAAAAAATGAGTTGGACGCAAATTTTACCCTATGCTTTATTGCTCCTAGCCTTGATAGTGTTATTGGTGAATAAAATGCCATTAAAGAAACCGTTGTTATGGGAGTCTTTTTTGGATTCCGATACTTCTACTAACGTTGTTTTGGGGGATCACTTTGGTGCCATGGGTAAAACCATGACCGGTGGTAGGGGCTGGACCAGAGATTTTCAAATAAACAGTGTTGATGAGTTTTATGACCTTTTGAAGAGAAAGCCAGAGTTACAAGGGGTACTACGTCCTGCAAATTATAGCTATACTACTCGTATGGCGGCTATGGCAACCCAACATTTGCAACAATTTTTTCAAACCTATGACCAACAATTCTCCATCCGTTTTTCTACACAAACTACTTTGCCGGAAATAAAGGAAGGCAATGCCGTTTACGCGGGGCCAGTAAAGAACGATAATCAATTCATCGGGTTTTTTAATGACGCCAATCCTTACTTTAAATTATCTGGACAAACGTTGGAGCTGTCCGGTCATCCTACTAAGAAGGATAGTTCGTTTGCCTTTGGAGCTTCTTCCGTTGACCAAGAATATGCCATAGTTTCAAAATACCCAGGCATTGGTACTACAGAGCATTTTGTTTTCTTTTCAGAACACGATATAGGCGTGAGTGCCACCGTTGAATACTTTACCAATGCGGATAGCCTTAAGACTTTTGAAACTAAATATTTAAAAGGTAAAAAATATTTTACGGCACTTTTTAGAGTTAGGGGAAAAAATAGAGTGGACACCGATTTGAAAATGGAAACAGTGGTCAGTTTTTAAAGGACACCTACTTTTTCATGGCCCTGATAATTTTTTCCATTTCTACTTTTGAAGGTCGAGGTCTTTTTCTGAATGAGTTGGATTTTCCTGTCTCGCGATCAAATTCATCCGGTGTTCTAAAATCCGGTAGACTATCGTTTGAAGCTTTACGGATGCTATTCATTTCTTTACGAAGCGCCTCAAGCGTGCTTTGATGCGCTGGGTCTTGTGCCAAGTTTTTTAGCTCGTAAGGGTCGTTCACAACATCGTACAACTCCTCTTCTTGGCGCGGTGTTATAAAACAAGCTAACTGCGCTTGGTTGAGTTTCCCTTTTTTCTTTAGCTCTTGCATAGATTTAAATGTACCTCCAACAAAAGCATCCGCAGATGGGGTGTTGGGTAAATCCGTATAGAAATTGCGTATGTATTTGTATTCTTCCGAGCGTACCGCACGGGTGTAATCTTCGTAATCATGCCAATGGTCTTCGGCATAAATAAGGTCTCTTACTTTTGTTTTGGTGTTTTCTAATAGCGGAGAGAAGTCCTCACCTTCAAAACTGGACAAAGGCTCCAAATTTGCTAGTTTCAAGAAGGTGGGGGCAATGTCTATTGAGCTTACCAAGTTGGAATTAACAGAACTGGATTCTACTTCATTGGGCCACTTTACGATCCAAGGTGTCTTTATGCCACCGTCATAAAGAGTGGTTTTGTCACGTGGAAAAGGCCTACCGTTATCGCTAATAAATAGAATCATAGTGTTATCCGAAATGCCCTGTTTATCCAATTCCGCCACTACTTTACCTACGTAATTATCAAGACGGGTAATCTCGTTGTAATAATGGGCAAAGTCTTCACGAACCTCTTTGGTATCAGGAAAATAGGGTGGAAGAAGTACATCTTCTAAAGCATGAGGGTTGTCAATAATGTCCTCGGTATAGGGTCTATGGGGGTCTACTGCTGCCAACCATAGAAAGAAAGGTTGGTCTTCTGGTCTTTGTTGAAGTACGGGTACCCATTCTTCGCAACCACTACCATCACCCGTTTGTTTTGTTTTTTCACCTGTTGGCGATAACTGAAAACCTTGTGTACCTACGTCCTTTACAAGGTCAAAGCGGTCTTTGATGGAGTCGCCCAAATGCCATTTGCCCGCTTGCGCTGTCCAATAGCCAGATTTTTTAAGCTCCTCCACAAAAGTCACTCTATCCGATGGTAACGGCCAATGGAGTTGTTCAGCATCTGTATTATGAGGGTATAGGCCGGTAATAATACTGGTTCTGCTGGGACTGCATGAACTGGCAGTTAAAAAGGCATTGTCAAAACGCATTCCGTCTTGTGCCAGTTGGTCTATATTGGGTGTTTTTATATTGGGATGGCCATAAGCACCACTATCGTCCCAAGCCATATCATCGGCAATGATGAGAATTATATTGGGACGTTCTTGGGTAACTTTCGTCTCTTCTTTTTTCTTTTCTGCACAGGAAGAAAGGAGTAGAAGACCTATTGAAAGAATAGATAATGTATAGTTTTTGTACATGGCGGTTTATTTGGAATAGGGTCTTAGGTTTACTCTTAGAAGATAATCGTCTGCAGTAATGAACAGGTACCTACCATTATCACTAAACTCACAATTTCCAGTGTTTTTATCGGTTCTAATGGTTCCCAAATGCTTTCCAGAAGGAGAAATAACTAAAACCCCGTCAGGACCGGCTAGGAAAATATTCCCCTTTTTATCAATTTTCATTCCATCAGGAGACTGTTTACTAATACTGGCTTTGTGAAGTTGGGTAGCATCAAAGAAAATTCTTTTATTGGCCACTTTCCCATCACTTACTATATCATACGCCAGGATTTTGGGTTGTTCTTTAAAAGAGTCCGCAACGTAAAGGGTTTTGTTATCATTGGATACGGCAATGCCGTTAGGGGCTTTTATAGAATCATCTAAGAGAACTAATTTGTTATCCTTGCTCAAAAAATAAACACCGTTAAAACCAATGGCACTTTTACCATTACCTAAACCAAAAGCAGGATCCGTAAAGTAAAGGTTTCCGTTAGCGTCATAATCCAGGTCATTGGGGGAGTTGAATATTTTTCCTTTATAATCGGTTACAATAGGGGTGAACTTTGGATGAAGCGAATCCTGCAAACTTGCAAGTCTACTTATTCTACGGTCTCCTACTTGGCAAATAACTAAATCTCCCTGAGGGTCAAGAATAAGTCCGTTAGACCCCTTTCCTGTATTGCCATTTGCAATTCCCGTACCTCCCGAAGGGGACATGTACAAGCTGAGCCCGTCTAAATTATGCCATTGGTAAATTTTGTTCTCGGGAACATCGGAAAATATGAGCTTTTGCTCCTTTGGTAACCATACCGGGCCTTCGGACCAGTTGAAACCTTCGGCAACCAGTTCAATACGGGCATGTTTTGATACTAGCGAATCAAACTCTGGAGCTAAACGTTCTATCCACCCGTAAGTGGGGTATTTTTTTAATGAGTCTAAAACCTTTTGAAATTTCCCTTTAAGCTGTTTTTCCTGTGTAGAGAGTTTACTGGATGGCAACGAATCTTTTTCCAGTACATCATTTTTAGTGTTATAGAACCTGCCGTCTCCGTATAGTTTATAGTTGGCGTTCAGTACAAATTCCGCCGGGGCAAATTGTTTTTTGTCCCAACCTGGTTTAGGGTCGTAGCTCATAAATACCCAGTCTCTACGCTGTACAGGCTCCCCTTTCAAGACCGGTAAAAAACTCTCCCCGTCTGGCTCAAAACCGGCAGGGGTCGGGGTGTTTGTAGCTTCAAGAATAGTGGGCATAAAATCTATGGCATCAATAAACTCATTTGATGCGCTGCCTTCTTTTATATGACCAGGCCAGTTAGCGATAAAAGGGACTTTAATACCTGCTTCGGTAGTTAAACCTTTGCCACCTTGAACCGTTAGGTCTCCCATCTTGGAAAAAATGGTTTGGTGTGTGCCATTATCGGAATACAACATTAAAAGCGTGTTTTCGCGTAGGCCTTTCTTTTCCAGATTAGTTACGATATTCCCGATAATTTTATCCAAATACTCTACCATATCCTTAAAGTATACGGTTTCGTCATTCAATCTTTTTTCAGCATATTTCCAATCGGAACTATCTGGTGTTGGGTTAAAGGGACCGTGCGTTAAAGCCATAGGGTAATACACGAAAAATGGTTTATCCGCTTGACGGCCAACAAAATCGTTTAAATATTCCGAGAAAATGTCAGGGCCATATTTACCATCTGTTTCTTTTAGGAATTCTCCGTTTTGATAAATAGTTGGATTGGCAAACCGGGAACCTTTGTCTTCTGTGTGAAAGGCGTGAAACATGCTGTATTCATCAAAGCCCGCATCTTCTACTTTCATGCCAATACCTCTTCTGTGTTCACCTCCTGGGTAGCCTGGAGGGTCATAACTCTGTAGTTGCCATTTGCCCACCATACAGGTGGCATAACCTGCGTCTTTCATGATATGGCCAAACGTTTTTTGTTTAGGATTTAAAATTCCAAAAGCTTCCCAATTACGAAAGTTATATTGCCCCGTCATAAGTTTTACACGTGTAGGGGTGCATAGCGGTTGTGCATACGCCTGATTGAACTGCATACCCGTTGCAGCAAGTTTATCTATGTTTGGGGTATTGTAAGATGTGCCTCCATAACTGCCAATTCCTTCGTACCCAAGGTCATCAACCATAATCAGGATTACGTTGGGACGCTTTTCTGAATTAGTATTGTTCGGCTTCTGGGCGTAACAGGAAACCGATAAAAAAAGGCTTAGAAGAAAATAAATGGTTTTCATAGGATATGCAATGGTTTAATTTTTGGTTGGTTTTTAAATCGAAAACTACTCAAAAGGGAACAGTTCTGATGCCTCACTTTCGCTTTCCATAATTTGCCTCATCTCCTTTTTTATTTCTGGATGTTCATTGGCAACATTCTTGGTTTCAGATGGATCATCGGCTAGGTTATAAAGCTCAAATTGGCCTTGGGGTTTTTGGGTAAAATTGTATATAACACCTTTCCAGTCCCCTTTTCTAACTGCTTTTCGTCCTTTTTGAATAGGGAATTCCCAATACAGGTGGTCATGTTCTTTTTGTCCTTCTTTGCCTAACAGGGTGGGAAGGAATGAAATACCGTCACTAGCGGCCGGAACGTCTGTATTGGTGATTTCGGCCAATGTAGGCATAACATCCCAGAATGCAGAAACATGATCGGAGGTTGAGCCAGGTTTAATTTTATTGGGCCATGTAACAATAAACGGAGAGCGTATACCACCTTCGTACAAGTCTCTTTTAATGCCCCTTAGTCCTCCAGAACTATTGAAAAATTCAGGGTCTGCACCACCTTCGGCATGTGGGCCGTTATCGCTTGCGAACATAACAATGGTGTTTTCCGCAATGCCCAGTTCGTCCAATTTATCTAATATTTGCCCTACATACACATCCATACGGTATACCATAGATGCAAAGGCAGCGCGGGGCTTAAGTTGGGGAGCATATTCCATATAAACAATGTCAGGACCATAGTCCGAGGTAAAATCGTTTTCCGCCGTAAAGGGTGTTTCCTCAAATTTGTCCTTGAACTTATCAAAAATGGAGTCTTTGGGAGAAATTAATTCTGCATGAGGCAAAACAAAAGGAACGTAGGCGAAAAAGGGCTTTTCTTTATTAGCTTCTATAAATGCCAAAGTTGCTTCCTGAATTTTATCCGGTGCGTAGGTTTCGGTTTTTGTCCAGTCATTGCCATCAAGTAAGATTTTGTCTTCATTATGCCATAAATGGGGAGGGTAATACCTGTGCGCCATACGCTGGCAATTGTATCCGTAGAATTCGTCAAACCCTTGTGCAACCGGGTCGCCTTCGCTGCCAATAAAACCTAATCCCCATTTGCCAAAAGCTCCTGTGGTATAGCCTGCTTTTTTCATGATTTCGGCTACGGTAACCGCATTGCCGGGCAGGGCCGTTTGACCCTCGCCTTCAAGTTCTTTATTACCTCTAATAGGAGTGTGGCCCGTATGTTGTCCCGTCATTAAGGATGAGCGGGCGGGAGCGCAAACGGGAGCTCCGCTGTAATGCTGTGTAAACTGTATGCCTCTAGCCGCCAATTCATCAATACGGGGCGTTTCAAACTTTGTTTGACCGTATGAGCTTAAATCCCCATAACCAAGGTCATCCGCTAGAATGTAAATTACATTGGGCTGCTTTTCTTTTTGTGGAACCGTTTTTTGTTCCGTTTTTGCTTCTTCTTTGCAGGAGCCTAAACTCAATAGAGAAGAAATAGAAAAAAGGAAAAATAGGAAATGGGCAATACGTAATCTCATAGTTGTAAAGTTTTTTTGACTTTGATAGTGGTTATAACAAGAGTGAAACAAATTTAATGGCCTATAAGATAAAGCACTAAGCAATGTACTTATTTTACTTGTTATAGTTTGTGCCATTGATCATTTGTTGCATTATTAGAGCAAATTGATCATACCGATCATAGAATGTGTACTCAACAATACATTTCTTGTATTCTTATGTACATCTGTTTATTTGCTTCATTTTATCTTTAGGCATTGCTCTTTTAGCGCTATAATTCAATTAAGGTTTAATGGTAAATTTTCAAAAAGGAAAGGCAGCTCTGTGTTTTCTCTTCTTTATATTTTTCTGCTCAATACAAGCTCAGTCACCCGAGTCTATTTCGGGAACTGTACTTTCTGATAGCAACGAACCCCTGGAAGCCGTTGCGGTTATTTTGTTGAGTACAAAAGACTCTACCTACGTAGATTATACCATTACCGATGTAAATGGCGAGTTTAAAATAGCCGAAACCCAAAAAGGAGATTATATTTTAAATGTTTCTTGCTTGGGCTATATCTCCTTATACAAGAACATTACCTTTACGGGAAAGGCCCTAGACTTTGGAAAACTGACACTGATTGAAGATACGTACGAACTTGAGGGGGTTACGCTAACTGCAGTGGTGCCTGTGCAGATTAAACAAGACACCATAGCTTTTAGTACCAGTGCCTTTAAAGTGGATCCAGATGATAATTTAGAGGAGCTGTTGAATAAAATTCCAGGAATGGAAATAGATTCTGACGGAAAGGTGAACGCCCAGGGGAACCAAGTGACTAAAATCATGATCGATGGAAAGGAATTCTTTGGTGGCGATCCCTCTATTGTACTCAAAAATTTATCCGCAGACGCCATAGGTAATGTAGAGATTATTGATAAAAAGAGTGACGAGTCCGAACTTACCGGTGTAGCGGACGGAAATAAGGAGGTGGTCATTAATTTTACCTTAAAAGAATCAAGAAAGTATAATGGCTTTGGAAAAGCTTCGGCAGGTCTGGGGCTTGATAATCGTTATTTTGGCAACCTCAATTACAACAAGTTTACCTCTAAAACCCAGTTTTCGGTCATTGGTAAAATTAACAACATAAATATAACGGGTTCAAATATTCAGGATTTTTTAAAGAATTCCGATGGAGTTGATGGCGATGATGAGGAAGAAGAACAGAATTCTGCACAAAAGACCAAAAGCTTAAGTGGGTATTTAAACACGGGTGTGGCCGGGATAAATGTGGGGCATGAGTTTAAGGAGAAAGAATCCTTGAACGGAGATTATTTCTATAACTATTCTAAAAACGACGGTACTTCCGTATCTAAAAGAATCACCTTTTCCAACGCTAATAATTTTGACTATGTAGCGGAGAACGAATACGTAAACACCAAGAACGATCACAATCTTAATTTGGATTACAGGAACAAATCCAACCCTAATAACAGCTTGATCATTAAAGGGCAAATGATTTCAGATGTAGTCAATAGCTATTCCAACCGTATGGGACGCTATTTTAAAGAAGAAGAACTAAATACGGCAAATGATAATGAGTCTACGGTGGATCGGGATAGGAAAAGAGCCAATTTGGGACTTAATTTCTATCAAAAATTGCGAAAAAAGGGGAGGAGCTTGGCAACAGGATTAAATACGACCTTTAATCGGTCTACTATGAAGAACGATCAAAATACATTGATCGCTAGGCGTATAAATACCCCTAAGGAATCTGTTAGGGAACTGAATACTATACGGGAACAAGAACTCAATACATCATTGGTCAATTTTAATTTTAAATATACAGAACCCCTTGGGAGCAATCATTATATGAAGTTGGAGTCCTATATGGGGAATAAAATAGATAATGAAAATGTCTATCAGAATAAGATAACCGTAAATGCGAAAAACAAAGAGGAAATCCTAAAATACGATTATGACCATAATGAGAATAACTACCAAACCAGGTTGGCGCATAGCTACACCACGGGGAAAATTAATACCTATGCGGCCGTGGAGCTACAAGATATCGTAAGGAGGTTCGGGGTTGTAAACGAAGCGGCCACGGTAACGGACAGGTTGTTCGTTAATCCTCTGGCCACGGTGCAATACGTGCCCAAAAGAGGTAGAAAATACAGGTTGAGCTATAAAAAGAATATTCGCACGCCAAGACCTTTTGAAAGTTCTACGGTAATCAACGATTTGAACCCGTTTTCTATACGTAAGGGAAATCCGGATTTGGTTGCCGAAAGGATGGATGCCCTGACCGTGTCCGCCATTGTGCATGATTTTAAATCGTCCTTTAGTTTTAATTCGCGAGTTCAATTTCAATATTCAAAAGATGCTATAATTAAGAGTGTTGATGTAGATGATGACTACGTTAGAACCCTGAGTTACGAGAATAACGGAATCAAACGAAGATTGAATACTATACTTGGGTTTAGCCAGAAGATAAAAAGTTTGGGGTTGCGCTACTCTTTCCGAAATAGGAACCTCTTTAATACCAATAACGCCATTATAAATTTTCAGCTTAATGAAGTTACTTCCCAAGATTTTCTCGTGGGTGCAACGCTGGAGAATAGTAACAAAAGTGTTGTGGACCTTAAAGCGGGAGCTACCTATAGCGTAAACAACACATCCTTTTCAATAGAGCGCGATTTAGATCGTAAGTACACTAAACAGCAATATTTTTCTATGTTGGATTGTGATTTAAGTACCAAAGTGAACTTTAATACCCAGTTTGATTATTTTATTTATACGGATAATGCTTTTGCTTCAAACGAGAACATTCCCCTATGGAACGCTACGGTATCCTATGCTTTTTCCAAAGAGAAAAGCCATGTCCTAAAACTGGTTTTGATAGATTTACTCGATAAGAATATTGATATCTACAGACGCAGTACTACCAATTATTTTGAAGAAACCACCTCTGATAGTCTGGGGCGTTATTTTATTGTAAGTTATATGCACAAGCTTAATAGTAAACCAAGAAAGGGCTAGCCCGATAGGGCATAAAAAAAGCCTCCGGAAACTCGTAATCCGGAGACTTAAAACAAACTAACTAACACAACTATCTTAAACTTTCTTTGTATCCTTGAACGGCTTTTTTAAAGCCAATTTCTTCTCCATCTAACATTCTTTGGTAATCTTCGGGCCGCTCTTCTTTTACCCATTTTAGGGCATCCACAGAAATAGCATGCTCAGGATGGTATATGGTGTTTACGGGTTTCATTTCTATATCATAGGCCTCGGTCTTGGCTCGCATTATCTGCAACATATCTGCATATTTTGGGTCTTTTGCCAAATTGTGGAGCTCCTGAGGGTCGGTAGTTAGATGGTATAACTCTTCTTTGTCCTTATTAGGGGCAAAGAACAGCTTTTGGCTTTCGTTTAATTTACCTTCGGCCTTTAGGGCGCGCATTCGGTGCACGGCAGGGCGATAAAATTCTAAATACGCCTGTCCTGCGTCAAAGGGAACTTCGGGTTTGTCATTTCTAATATATTTCCATTCTCCCGAGGTAATGGCGCGGGATTTTTCTTCTACCTCGTCCCAAAGATCACGTGCTCCGTAGACAAACTCACGTTTAAAATTAGAATCGAATATAGGTTTCCCGGTCATGTATTCGGGAATGTCTACTTGGGCAAAATCCAATACGGTTGCGGTTATATCCGTAGCAGAAACCACATCTTTTCTAACTTGACCGGCCTTTATATCTTTGGGGTAATAGACGAGCAGTGGAATGTGCAAGCCCGGGTCTTGTAAATACCCTTTTCCACGAATATTACAACGGCCATTGTCGCCTATAAAAATAACAACGGTATTATCGGCCATTCCTTTGTCTTCCAATTCTTTAAAAATCATGCCTACTTCATTGTCCAAAAACTCAATTTGGTCCAAATACTTGGCCCAATCCAAACGAATGATTGGGTCGTCGGCCATAAATTCGGGCAATTCTACGTTTGAAGGGTCTACAGGGTGTTTTGAGTTTTCACGAACCTCATCCCACCAATCACCTCTATGACTAGCTACCAATTGTATCTGGGCAAAAAACGGTTGGTCTTCTTTCTCAAAAGTATCGTACTTATCAAAAATTCCGAACTGAGTTTTTCCGTCCCAAGGACCAATGGGTTCATGTTTAAAATTAGCATCTATTTTGCGCCCTTTTCCCATTACACCATGGTGGCCTAAAATAGTTGTGTAACCGGCTTCTCTTAACCAATAGGTAAAAGGTTTAAACCGCTCATCCAATGGAACGTCTCTATTGCTTCGGTGATGGTGCGCGTTTATTTTTACTTGGTGTGTACCCGTTAGCATTGCAGAACGACTGGGCGAGCAAATGGGGTTGGTTACAAAGCAATTTTCAAATTTAGCGCCTTCTTGCGCCATCTTGTTCAGATGGGGTGTTTTAACACCTTTCATACCGTAGCACTCTAAGTCAATGCTCATATCTTCGGCCATGAGCCAAATAATATTCGGTCTTTCTTGAGCAAAAGTTAAACAGGTAAATAGCAAATAAATACCAGTCGTTATTATTTTATTCATTGATTCAATTTTCATTTTATACAGGCCTTCAGAGATGAACGGTTAAAACTCGGGAACAGCTTCTTTTTCCCATTTTTCTAACTGTTTCTTCATTTTTTTTGCTTGATCAACTTCTATATTGATGAGGTTTTTAGATTCGCTTTGATCCTCTTTTATATTGAATAAGTCATGTCTGCCACTGTGGTATTTTACCATTTTCCAATCTCCGTTCATTATAGCAGTGTATTGATCTTCATAACTACGGAAGAAAAACAGGTTGCGTTTTTTGAATTCCTTGCCCTGGAGCAAAGGCATCAAACTTTTTCCTTGAATGTTCTTATTCTTGGATTTTTTACCTGAAGCTATCTCAACCAGAGTAGGAAACACATCAATAGATTGCACGGGAACATCACATGAAATGCCCGGCATAGTAACTCCCGGGTAAGAAATAATGAACGGAACTCGGGCACCACCCTCGCCTAAAGTGTTACCACCTGTTTTTCCTCCGGATAACGGAGCGTTACTAAAATAACCTCCTTGGTCGGATAGAAGGATGACTACCGTGTTCTTAGCTATGCCTTTTTTATCGATTGCTTTTCTAACTTTCCCTACGGATTCGTCCATTGCACTTACCATGGCAGCATATTCTGCGTCTTTGCCTGTTAAACCTTCTTTTTTATAGCGTTCTACCCAGTCCGTACGGCCAATATGTGGCCCGTGTACATTATAGTACCAGAGCGATAGCATAAAGGGTTGCTCTTTATCATATTCCGTAATAAATTTTTCCGCACCTTCTGTTAGTACATCGGTTAAATAAGTGCCTTCCGGAAAATCAGGTAATGGATTTCCTGTTTTAAAGAACGGCGCATAATAATTTCCGGGATGTCCATGGTCTCCTGTGCCATATTGGGCATCAAATCCTTGATGTACCGGATGGTATTTTTCACTACCTAAATGCCATTTGCCAATGAACATATTGTAATAGCCAAATTCTTTTAGCCGCTCTGCATAGGTAACTTCCTCCAACGGCAACCAATTTCTGGAGGGCATTTGTACGGGGTCTGTAGGCCATAAGTTGAACTTTCCTCCGGGCATATTATTTTTAGCGGCCTTTTCCTTGCCATCAATAATATGGCGTACCATTTGAAAACGTACCGGTTCTTTCCCGGTCAGTAGCGAAGCCCTGCTAGGACTACAGGTAGGTGTGGCAATATAAGCACGGTTAAAGTTGAATCCGTCTTTTTTAAGGTGGTCAATATTTGGTGTGTGGAATTTGGAATTCCTAAAACCAACATCGGCCCAGCCATAATCATCTACA
This sequence comes from Zobellia sp. 1_MG-2023, assembly GCF_030549125.1. Classification (NCBI taxonomy): domain Bacteria; kingdom Pseudomonadati; phylum Bacteroidota; class Flavobacteriia; order Flavobacteriales; family Flavobacteriaceae; genus Zobellia; species Zobellia sp. 1_MG-2023. The sequence continues at coordinate 193,526 of NZ_JAUOSY010000002.1, forward strand.
AAGAGCAAAACAATGTTAGGCTTTTCCTGGGCCAAGCCTTTACCTAAGCCGATTAGAATTATTGCTAAAAGAATAATATTTTTCATTTGACTATCTCTCTTTTTTAGTTAACCACGAAAAATGCCGATTCGGGAATTGTGCTTTTTTCAATTGTAGGACCGCTCCATCGTAAGTCAAGTTTAGGTGTTGCTCCGGGTTTCTTTTTATAATATATGCGTATAGGGTGGTATCCCGGTTTTAAGTTCATTGTGCCTTTTTTCTCGGAACCCGTTTCATAACCGTAATCGGCATCAATAACACTCGCTTCATGAATGCGGACAAACGTACTGTTGGAAGACTTTAAAAAGAAGGTATAACTGCCTTCCGTAGGGATTTGAATAAAACCTTCAAATAGAAAAACATCGCCTTTCTCTTTTACTTGAGCCACATTAGGTGTGCCTATTTTGCCACTTGCTACAGGGGTTAAACCATCCACTTTAGGTAGCCAAGGTGCATTGTTTTTGAATGCGCTCCAATTCAATCCGCTGTTTGGATTATGTAATGAAACAGCAGGAACTGCAGCGTTGTCATAAGGTCTTGCAGCATTCGTATCGGGCATGCGTACTTGAAGCACTCGTTCTTTCATCTGTACTTGTAGTGTCTCCATATTTGGTAGAGTGGCCAAGTTTAGGGTTTGGTGCGTGTCCTCAACAATATTGTAGAATTCAAAATCGTCATCCGCACTTTGAATGTTGTAGCGTAGGCCAACAATATCTCCCTCACGCATCATTTGCATCTGTTTTCGCACTCTGCCGCGATTGTTGGGTGCAAATTCTTCGTATTCCGGTGTTTTTCCACTTTGGTTGTACTCTACATAAATAAGGCTTTCTTGTTGCTTTCCGTTTCCGGTTAAAATAGGCAGTAGAGAAACTCCATCACTATTTACGGGTGCAGTATAACCCGCAGCTTCAGTAAACGTTGGGAGCCAGTCATAGGCAATGCTCGGAGACTTTATAACCCGGTCAGCCGGAATTTTAGTGGGCCAACGCGCAATTAAAGGAGTACGTTCCCCACCTTCAAGCACATCTCTTTTGATACCGTCAAAAGGTCCAAAACTGTTAAAAAAATCGGCGGCATATTCTTCTTCTAAATAAGACTCCATAGAAGGGCCATTATCCGAATTAAAAACCACTAAAGTGTTTTCATCAATATTAAGGTCTTTTAGCAATTGTAATAAATCGCCTACCTCACTGTCTATTCTACGGGTGCTAGTAGCATAACGTTTGTATACGTCCGGCCAAGCCACCTCTGGCGTACTTGGGTTTTTATCATGGTCGTAAGTAACATTGGCATAGTCAGGATGAATGTATGAATCTACTTTGCCCGAAGCCGTATTTATCATGTTCCCCGGTTTTCCTAACCATTGTAACCCACCGTGTAACCCGCCTCCTTCTGGATAGGCCTGTGTGGGTAATTCAAGAACGGCATGTGGCGTGTCAAAAGCTAGGTACATAAAGAATGGTTGCTCGTTTTCTTTTCCCTTTACCTGTTCTACGATCCATTTTTTGGCAACGGCCGTCCATAAATCGCCCGTATAACACTTGTCCAGTCCTTTACTTACCTCATTTTTGTTTTCGTAGACTTCCTTTTTTCCGCGATACACACCTTCAACGGGATAATGTTCATGACCATCTCTATGCCGTATATAGCCATAGTAATAATCAAAACCTCTGTTGTTGGGGTGTGCGGGCCAAGAATCTCCGTTTTCCGACCATCTATTTGAACCTTGTAGGCCCCATTTACCAATTGCCGCCGTTTTGTAGCCTGCTTTTTGCAATACGTTGCCCAGTGTGTGGTTATCTGCCAAAGCCTTATCAAACTGGCCATCGCGGACATTGGCATGCCCTTGGCTAACCCCCAATAGTACAGACGATCGTGATGGTGCGCATACCGGAGCTGCCGTATAATGATTGGTAAGCATAACCCCTTCAGATGCCATTTTGTCCAATTGTGGGGTTAATGCATAAGGCTCGCTACGATCATTTGTTTCTTTTCTTTGGTTTTGAAAGAACGCTCCAATGTCTCCATACCCCAAATCATCCGTGAGAATATAGATGATATTCGGTTTTTTTATCGATTTAGCTTCTTGTGCAAAGGAAGAATAACCCATGCTAAAAAGAAGTAGTGTTAAAAATCGTAAGGTAACTCTTGAATGTACCATGGAATGTTTTATGGTTTACTAAAGTGTTTGGTTAACGGAATTTTAGTTTGGACATAGTATCATCGGTCTCTAAAATATTTTCGGCCTTTCCTTTATATCGGTTTTTTTTAAAAACTATATTTTTTGACGCTTTTACTTTAATGGCGGGATTATCTGAGTGCAACATTGGAAAAGTTCCTGAATTGGTAATGGTATTTCCCTCAAATAATAGTCCGTCTACATTGGAAATTTCCAATATCATATTATCAAACTGATTAAATTCGTTATCAATTATCCGAATATTTTTAAAGGCGATGTTGTCATTGTCGTCATCTGTAACAAAACGGATTACACCTCTATCAAATCCGCTATGCTGGTTGTCCTGAAACGTGTTGTTTCTAATAGTGAGATTGGCAGCGTTGCCCGATTCAAACCAATGGCTGCTCTCAACAGGAACTAAGATAGCTTCCATTTCTGTACTGAAAAAATTATTCTCTATTAAGGTGTTTTTAGGATTGGATATCAAGAGGCCACGAGCCCTATTTCGGCTAATATTACAGTTCTGTACCACTAAATCCGGGTAGCCTTCTAAATTTTCGATGAGGTCGCCAGTCTTTAAAGTAGGAGGTATGTTTTCATTGAATGTAATAATCTGGTACCGCCCATTTATAGGGGTAATGCTTTTTAGCGTAAGATGATCGTAACCAAAAAATGATTTTTGAAGATCTACCAACCCAATGGTATCGTTTTTCTTTCCTATGGCAAAGCCTTGTTGTTGTGCATGGCCCATACGCACACCAATGCTGTTATCACCTAAAATATCTATTACCTCTTGGTAGGTACCGTGAACATTAGTGGCATCATCCAATTGATTGTTGAACGTACAATTTTTAAGGACAACCTTACCGCGGCAACCTACAAAATGTGTGGCATCTGCAGATGTAGAAACCATTCTGCCGTGAGAGGGTTTTACATGAAAGCCATCTAAAATAAGATCGGAAGAATTTTCGGCAATCAGGCCCATACCACCAGCGTGGTGTACGGTAACATTGTTGGCGTTGAAACCGTCTGTGCCGGTTATTCTAAATGCCGGGGCCAAACGATTTAAGCTTTGGTCTCCCTTGCAGACCATAATCATACCTACGGGAGGTAATTTTTTCTTATGGTTATAAATCCTAACGGTTCCCGGCTTTATTTCTTCAACCTTTAAATTGTTTTCCTTGCCTCTAACTTTTTCTACTTTGGAACGTGGGTCTACTTTGTATTTGTATTTTATTTTATCGAAGTTGTGCTGCACTTTTGAGTTTCGAACAGTGGTAATGGACGTATACGATTCAGTGTCAAAAGCAATTGCTTGCCTTTTGGGGTCGTAGAGAATAGATTGTCCAAGATCATGCTCATAGTATTCCTTTAGGAAAATTAGTTGCTCGTTCCTGATTTCATAAGGGTACTCATCTGAAAATTGAACATCAAAAGTGTTGTTTTTTTCATCGTTGGCCACAATGGTTCCTTCGCTATGGAAGGGCATGGCCCAATCTATAGTTACGTTCTGTACCGTGATATTTTGCGAACCTTCAATCAGAAAAGGAATCATTCTGCCATGGTAAATAAAGGTAGAACCTTGGCCGTCTATAATCAGCTCTTTAAAACCAAGAAGAGGTAAGGCCGTTTTGGCCATAACATCATCATGGTTAGAAATACGGGTAAAGCGCTCGTATGCCTTATCCGGATAAAAATGATAGGTTCCTTTTTCAAATTTTATTTCTGAAATGGGCTCTTTATCCGCATGCAGTATGCGGGCCAATACTGCTGGTGTGGCATCATCAGAAATAGATGTATTGAAAAGCACTTGCTCACCAACGGTATTTTGAGCATAAATATTTGTGGAAATCAAGGCAAGTATAAAAACGGAACAACGGGCTATAATTTTCGGCATAGGTTTCTCGTATTTAATAAAAGTGTTTGTTCTAGGCCAAATTATAGGCTTAGCGTGTTTTCTTTGTCTTTAGGGGTAAATATTATGTCTTTGGTCATTCAAGTCCCTGTTTATAGGCCTAAATCCAGTTATAGATTAAGGTTTTACAAGAATGAACATTACTATTTCTTGTATTTTGCAAACCCTTTGTTTCGCTTAAATTTTAAGTTTTTGGCGGATGATTCATCTGATGAAAGCACCTTCTCCGTTTCTCCTGTGTAGGTGTTGTTGTAAATCTCAACATGGTCACAATTCTTAAAATCGAATTGATGTGCGTTTGGATATAGCGGAGCGGAACCGGACATTTGTTCAATTACGTTATCGTAAATAGTGAGTCCGTCTACCCGGTCTGCCCATACAATCCTATTATCAAAAGTTTTGATGGTGTTGTTAATGAAGCGGATGTTACGGTCATATGTTTGGGTCTGGTCAAAAATCTTTCCTAGACGAGGTGTTATGTTTAAAATGGCATGTTCCATTCCGCTATAGGCACAATGGTCAAAATTGTTATTCTGGATCAGGACATCTTCTACCGCACCCGATTCAAACCAAAAATAAGTTTCCCCCCTAAAGAATATGGAGGACATCATAGAAGAAAAATTGTTGTTTTCTATAACTGTTTTTAAGGGTGTTTTCAGGACTATATTCCTTGCTCTATGGTCTTTTATAGTACAACCACGCATTGTAAAAGTGGGGTTCCATGTTTTGTTTTCTAGGATATCGCCTTCGGCTAAATTATCTGGAAGTTTATTTTTAAAGCGGATGTCCGAATATTTATCGTTAACGACCGAAACACTGGCTACCGTATTTTCTGAGGCTCTTTTAGGGCTGGGCTGCTGAATGAACCAGATTTCATCGCCCGAAGCAGCAAATTCAAAACCCATTTGTTCAAAATGTTGAAGGGATACGCGAACGGTATGATCATCCAAAACCTTATCTACAACTACATAGGTGCCATGTACGTTGGTACCATCATCTAACATATGTTTAAAGGTGGAGTCCTCAATGAGAATGTCACCTTTGCAATTGGCAAAATGCGTAGCATCTGCAATGGTAGAAACTACCCGGTCCGAACCTTTACGTACATAAATACCGGAATTGCTAATGGTAATATTTTCAGTTCGTTCAAAAAGAAAACCCATTCCCAATGCGTGGTGAATAGTTATATCTTCCAAATGAACATCTTTGGAAGACGTAATTTGAAAAGCAGGGGCATAACGGTTGTGGTCATGGTCTCCCTTTGAGTTTAGAATTGAGCCTACACCCGGGTATTGTTTTAAATGTTCATGAAAACGTAGGACGCCATTGGGGCGTTTTTCTACCCAACGCGGTCTACTGCTCATATCCCATGCACCATGGGCCACCCGCTTATGTTGCGCATCAAAGGCAAGGGTGCTTCCCAATTCGGGAAAAGTAAAGCCATCTATGTTGGGGAACAAAATGCGTTCTTTCTTTAGTTCCCATGAAAAACCTTCGGTAAAAGGTTTAATGTCCCGCCAGCCTTCGGTTTCATTAACAGCAAGAACTTCACCTTGAAATAAGAATGGGATATCCCAATCCATTTTTAGGTTTTTAACCGTGAGTTTTTTGCAATTTTTAATTTGAAAAGGGGCAACCTGACCATGAAAAATAAATTCGGCACCATTACCTTCTATGGTAACGGAATCAAAATCTTCCAATAAGAAAATGATGTTCTTGAGTCCATTACCATGATTGGTGATATAGGAATAGCGCTGAGTGGCGTAATCCGGTAAAAATTTATAAATGCCTTTATCAAAAATCAAAGTCAGGTTTTTGTCCGTTGCATTCTCTAGTGCTTTGCGGACCAAAGGCGTCATGTCTTCGGCCTGGGCTTGAATATGAATGGTCTGCTGTGCAGATAATATATACATGGCTAAACACAAAATAGTGCTCAGGTATAGTGTTTTTATAGATTTAAAGTGAGTCATATGTATTTTTTAGAGGTTTACACCGGTGCCTTGAAGCGAATTATCATGGTCCCAAGTAATGAGCCATGGGTCTTTGGTCTCTTTTTGGAAAGTTTTCATTTTGGTCTTTAGGGCCTCTAGCACATTGGCGTAGTTTGGGTCGGTGGCCAAATTGATGCTTTCTTCCGGGTCTTTTGATAGGTCGAACAACTCAAACTCAGGCCTGAAGAGGTAATCTTTAACCTTGCGTTGTCCGTAGTATTCTTTTTCGTTTCGGTATACCTCTTGCCATGTAGATGCCGCCCAAAGGTCCGAAGCAAAGGGGTATTCTTGTCGCCATGCGATATTCCGAATAAGCTTGTAGTTTTTATCCCTTACGACTCGCATAGGGTAATACATTGTAATTTCATGAAAGGTATGCGAAGCATAAACTTCATCCCATCCTTTTGGGTTTTCTTGGCTCATTATTTTCTTGAACGATTTGCCATGAAAATCATTGGAATCATAGGAGATTTCCGCCATGTCCAAAATAGTAGGGGTAAGGTCTGTCCATGAAATAAGGGCATTGTTTACGGAGCCACCTTTTACATCGGACAAAGGGTCTTTTATGATACATGGGAGTTTAATGCCTGGCTCATAAACCGTAGTCTTGGCACCGGGGAAGGCCATTCCGTTATCCGAAATATAAATGACGATGGTGTTTTTATCCTTGCCCGTATCTTTTAGCATTTTCATGAGTTTACCAAAGCCTTGGTCTATTCTAGATACACTTTGGTAATATTGGGCTATTTCCTCACGACTCTCTTTGCTGTCTGGAAGGAAACTTGGAACTACAACATCTTTTGGGTCATAGGTAATTGTTTCAACTCCTTCATAACCTTCTTTCTTGTTCCCGAAACTATTTGGTACGTTCCAAGGGTCCGACTCAAAAGGAGCCCCACGGTGTGGATCGTCCGTACAGAAATAAAGAAAGAATGGTTTATCTGAATTAAGCACTTCTTTACATTGTTCGGCCATTTCAACAGTATTTCTGGGATTGGCTTCCAGGACCTTTTGAAAATGATAGACAGATTCCGGTGCAACATGGTATTTACCAATTCTTGCCGTTTCATAACCAGAGTTTTCAAGAAGAACGGGGAGAGATTTTATGTTATCGTAACTGCTAAAATGATGATAATCATGAACGTGTCCATAAGATCCTGTAGCATGTCCGTAAAGACCGGTAAGTATAACGGACCTACTAGCGGCGCAGCTGGCGCTGGTACAATAGGCATTATCAAAACGTACACCTTCTGCGGCAAGTTGGTCCAAGTTAGGTGTTTTGATTACTTCGTTCCCATAGGCGCCAATAGCATCGGTGCCGTGATCATCAGAAACGAATAGAATAATGTTTGGGGAATTACTAACCTGGGCGCTTTCCTTTTCTTTGTTTTTTTTTCGCTCGTTGGAGCAGCTTGTAAGGGTAATTAAAACAAGTAAAATGGAGAAACTATACTTTAAAATCGTTTTCATGCGGATTACTTTTCGGTTTTTTGCATAATGAGATACAAAGAATGGTTTTATTTCATAAAGCTGTGTGCCTTGCAGTTCACGAAATGTATTTGTTAGTACAAAATACGTTTTTGTTAAAAAAAAGGGCTGCCCCGGTAAAAGAACAGCCCAACAAACTAACTCAACTAATTTAGTTTTTTTGTGACCTTAATTAAGGTTGGGGTTCAGTGTGGTTTCTGTAGCTGGAATAGGAGTAAACCATAGGTTTTTATCTGATGGATCTCCTATTAAAGGAACTTCTCTTGAATCACGACCTGCATTTGCTTCGGCAACTTTTTCCAAACGAACCAGATCTAACCAACGATTACCACTAATTTCTCCCAAAAATTCATAGGCTCTTTCATTAACGATGGCATCGATCATTAATTCAGGTGTTGAAAGTTCGGCCAATGTATAATCAATTTCTGGGTCAGCAGTCATCCAAAAGCCTGGCTCTAAAGAAGCAACTTCAGCTTGTTTGGTGGCTCCTTTGGCATAAGCTCTTCTTTTCACCATGTTCAATTCTTCCAGTGCGGTGTCCAAATCTCCTAAATTTGCAGAAGCTTCGGCGTGCATGAGTAAAACTTCGGCGTAGCGCATTGCAATACGGTCATTAGAAGTTTGCCATGTGTGTTCAAAAACATGATCAACGGGGTCCGTAGAATTAGGAGCTCTTGTGCCCCAAGTATATTTAGTAACAACAGGATTTTGAAATTCGTCAAAGAATTGATTTCCTTCAGTGGCGGTAGAAAATTCTTTTCTATAGCCTTCAGGGAAATTATTGAAATAGGTCCATTCCATGTATAAATCCATCCAATTGGCCCACCTAAAGCCATACACCCTGTTTTGAGTGATTATTGGCCACGATTCCCGTGACATTATGTGGGCAAAAATAACCTCTTTGTTAATTTGGTGCGGGTCTTGGAAACTGTGGGCAAAATCATCTGTTAAAGAATAAACACCATCACTTATAATTTCGCCTGTTAACTCCTTAACTCGTTCCCATTTATCCGTTTCATTGTAAGGGTAACCGGTTAATTGCATATATGTTTTTGCCAAGAAGGCCTTTGCTGCAGTTTTTGACACTCTACCATTAGATACCATAGGGTTGGAGTCTCTATCATTAACGGCCCACTTTACCGCAAATTCTAAATCTTTAATTACTTGAGCCATAACCTCTCTTTTAGGAGTTAAGGAAAGTTCCAGGTCCGGAATAGGGTCAAGTGGCATGGGTACATCGCCAAAGCTTGTTGCAAGCCTAAAATAGCATAAGCCTCTTATGAAATAGGCATTGGCATGGGCTGCATTTAAGACCGCTTCTTCCACGTCTTCCGGGTGGGCATCGGCAATGTAGCTATTGCAGGCAAGTATAGCTTGGTAATTGCCATTGTAATCATTGGTGGCCCAAGAATTACCTGCAGTCTTTGCAAATTGATCTGATTCTAGTACAACCCACTTATTGCTGCCCAGCCTTGAAGTTAAGTCGTCTGCTCCTGAAAAATGGGAATAGTTGTCCAATCCCCAGGTGTTTCTACGTAAGGTTCCGTAGATGCCTATTATACCGGCGTCTAAAGTATTTTCATCCGAATAAAATGTGGCGGAGGCAACTACTCCATCGGATCCTTCATCTAATTTTTCACAACTCGCCAATCCTAGTAGAATTGCAGCTGCAACAAGTGTTTTATATATGGTATGTATTCGTTTCATTTTTTTCTTTTTTGATTAAAAGCTTACTTTAAGGCCAAGAGAAATTGTTCTTGTTAGGGGGTATGAAAAGGCATCAATACCTGATTGGGAATCACTGGATAATGCCGTACTAGAGCCTTCGGGATCTAGACCGGAATAGTCTGTAATGGTAAGAACGTTATCTGCACTCGCGTATAGTCTTAAACTGCTTATTCCTAAGGCATCTGTAGTATTGTCTGGAATGTTATACCCAAGTGTCATATTACTGATTTTAAAGAACGACCCTTTTTCTACATATTGGCTTACCACATAGGTTAGGGAGTAATCCGTTCCATACGGCATAACCTGTTGTGTAGAAGAAGTGTTGGTAGGAGACCATCTGTCTCTATAATCGGTAGAGAGAATACCATAGTTCAATCTGTTGTCCGTCCAATTATAGATGTCGTTACCTACACTTCCTATACACTGAATTGAAAGGTCAAAACCTTTGTAAGCCATGCTGGTACCTAATCCGTAGGTGAAATCTGGAGCGGCACTACCAATTATTTGTCTATCTTCTGCAGATATCACTCCATCACCATCTACATCCTCATATTTAACTTCACCCGGTCTAGAATTATAAGAATCTGCTTCTGCGGCTTCATTTTCTTGCCAGATTCCAGTAGCTTTCAGACCAAATAGCGCCCCCATAGACTCACCTTTCCTTACAATAAATTTATTGTTACCTCCAACTAAGCTCCAGATACCTATAGGTTCTTCATTGGCTATGAAAATTTCTTCCACAGGTTCACCGCCGGATTCACCTAAGTCCTGAATGATATTTTTGTTTTTCGTGAAGTTGGCATATGCGGTCCATTGGAAATCATCTTTGTTCATGATATTCCAGTTAAGGCCTATTTCAACACCGTTGTTATCTATGTCAGCAAAATTATCTGTAATAGCAGATTGACCGGTGTATCTGGGAATTGACTTGGCAATGATAACATCTGTAGCTTTTTTGGAATAGACATCTACCGTACCGGATAGCTTGTTGTCTAAGATACCAAAATCTATACCCGCATTATAAGAAGTTGTCGTTTCCCATTTTAGATTATTATCTGTAATAGACCCCGGAACAACACCTTGTACGGATTCTCCATTGTCTAATTGGTACCATCCATAATTACGCCCATCACCGCTATCGGATGCAGCAAATGTTTGTTGGATGGTTCCATAACCTACGGCTTGGTTACCAACTGCTCCAAAACCTACTCTAAATTTTAAGTTGCTCAACCAACTGGAATTTTGAATAAAATTTTCTTCGGAGGCTCTCCATGCAAAAGCGGCAGAGGGGAAGTAGCCCCATCTGTTATCCGAATTAAATCTAGATGATCCATCTGCACGCATAGAGGCCGTAAGCAAATATCTGTCTTTAAAGCTATAATTTAAACGACCCATATAAGAGCGTAATTTACCGGTACCATAACCTGAATTAATGGACGATGGCGTACCGTTGGCCAAAAGGTGCCATTCATTGGCCAGTGTTGATAGACTACCTACGGTGGCTGTATTGTTACGGTTTACCGATTTTGAAAATTCATAAACGCCCGATATTTTAAGGTTGTGCTCTCCAAAATCATTTTCATAAGTAAGAATACTGTTGGCCAACCAGCTATTGCCCCTGTTATATGCTTGTTGGGCGGTAACATTATCTCTATTTATATTAATAAAGTCAGGCAGGGTTCTTTGCCCACGATAGTTCATAGAAAGGCTTCCGGCTGCGCTTAAGGATAATGTTAAATGGTTGGCAAGATCAATGTTCAAATCAATGTTAGACGTGATTTTATCATTTAGGTTTTCTTGGTTTTGCCTTACCTGCATCTCTGGATTTACTAGTCTTCCTACAAGAAAAGCACCATTATAGCTGTTATAGGTTGTTCCATCTATAAACTCGCCGTTCGCGTCACGTGACGCCCACATTTGAGGGAAGATTACAGCGTTACCAATTGGGTTTCCGGTACCTCCCGTACCCCTTCCATTAGCTTGTGATTCTATGTGCGTTCCGTATGTGTTAAATTTAAATTGAATGCGTTCACCAATGTTTCCTGAGATATTGGAACGAATAGAGGTTCTTCTATAAAATGAATTTTTTATGACTCCCTCATCATTTAAGTGATTGGCAGAGAAAAAATATTTTAGCTTTTCGGACCCTCCTGTAAGATTCAGGGAATAGTTTTGTCTATATCCTTGGCGCGTAATAAGATCTACCCAATCCGTTCCACCTCTGGATCGGAAACCAGCTATGTCCGCAGGTGAAAAGAACGCAGGTTTGTCTAATGAGGCTTGTTGTTCGTTCATTAGTTCCGCCATTTCATCTATTGGTAAAATATCGTATTGATTTACCATAGAACTCATTGCGATATTTGTATCAAAAGTAACTTTTAATGGGCCCTCTTTAGGGGCAACTGTAGTAATCAGTACCACGCCGTTCGCACCTCTGGATCCGTAAACAGCTGTTGCGGAGGCATCTTTTAGAAAGTTGATGGTAGCAATGTCGTTCGGGTTTATAGTTGAAATGTCGGCGCCAATGAAGCCATCTATTACATATAGGGGTTCATTTCCATAATTTATAGAGCTTCCTCCCCGTATACGTATTTTCATTTTTTGTCCGGGAGCACCGGTTGTTTGCTGAATATTTACTCCACTGATTTTTCCCTGTAACCCTGCCCCAATTTTAACAATGGGCGCCTTTAGTAGGTCTTTTGAGGATATAGACCCTACCGATCCTGTTAAATCGCTTTTCTTTTGGGTACCATAACCTACTACTACAACTTCATCTAACCCTGCGGCATTTTCTTGCATTACCACTTTTAAGGAGCTATTTCCTTTCGCGGTAACTTGTAGTGTAGAGAAACCAATGTATGAGACGGTCAATACCGCATCTGGTTTTTTAAGATTTATCGAGAATTTTCCGTCAAAGTCCGCGGTAACCCCATTTGATGTTCCCTTCTCCAGAATATTTGCTCCTGGTAATGGTACTCCGCTTTGATCAACGACCGTACCGTTTACGGTAGTATTCTGTGCTTGAATAATTGATGTTACAAAGAACAGCATCAAGAACGTTACGCTTATTTTTAGCGTATGTTTCCAGTTAATGAATAGTTGATTTTTCTTCATAAGAAATTCTTTTAGTTTGATTTTCTGAGTGTTGATAATTAAAGAGGTGGTTGGTTTGGTTTAAATTTTGAGCCTTGTAAGTTTTTGCGGAATAAACAAATTCCGAGGCTCTTTGTTAATTATTGTATAATAAAAAGTTAAATTTATGTGAAAATGTCAAATGTATGGTAATGAATAGGGTAGTTGTATCTCTGAGTTTATTTTTTGTGTCTCTCAGTAAATCTACTTAAGGAATACTATTCTAAAGGGGGGGGCTAAAGTCTATTATAGGGGATATATCGTTTTAGAAAGCCACAAGGAGAGTTATGATTGTTTTCAATTCCTATGATTTTAAGACGTAGGAGGTGTGAGCGGTGTATTAAAACAAAACAAGTTATAAAACTCTTGTTTTAGTTGTTTCAAAAATAAGCTTAATGAGATCTTTCTTCTGTAGAAGCCTTATAGAACTGAAGGCTATCATTGTTGTTGGATACAATCAGTAGTTTTCCATACCTTTTGCTGACCAAGCTTTTGATGTGTCTGGTTTGCTTATCTAGTAACAATCCTGATGTAGAAATGGGTGTTTCTTTAAAATTACTGTTTCCCATATTTTTTAACAGCGTTCCATAGCCGGCGTCGTACCGTCCTAGCTCTATGTTGGCATCATAGAAGTTTTCTCCCAACAATAGGTCCAATCTCCCGTCTTGGTCAAAATCTAGTGTATGAATAGCATTTACCGTAGAGAATTGAGCTGGGGTAGGTAGCGGTCTAAGTTTGAATTTTTTGTTTCCAAGATTTTCAATGAAACAACTCCTGAATTCGTAAGCCTTTAAAATTTCGGTATTTTTTAACTCTTCTGGTGTAAAAATAGCCTTGAAGTCCGCTTGGGCAAAAGCACTATATGTGGGGAATTTTTTGCGGAGATATACCATTTGTTTTTCAAGAAGGCTTTTTGAGGAGAAAACATGTTCCTTTCCTTCAATGAAATGTGTAGTAACTCCTTCGGGCCAACCGTTCTTGTCAAAATCCGAATAGTACATTTGTACCGGTTCTTTTTCCGTTGCCCTTAATTTTGAGTTTAGTCCAAGATTGCCCGCTACCAAATCAATGTCGCCATCATTATCATAATCTCCGTATGCTAGGGAGTTCCACCAACCGTTTGAAAACTGTAGGGAGTTGGCCTCTGGGTTAGCTTCGTTAAGACTCCCGTTTGAATTGTAGTACACTTTAATAGGCATCCATTCACCTACCAATACAAGGTCTTGCCAATCATCACCATTTAAATCCACCCATTTTGCAGAATTGACCATTCCGCATTTTTCAAAAAGTTTTTGTGATGATGTATCCATGGAAAAACTGCCTTTTCCATCGTTTTTAAGAAGATATGAATCTGGAGAAGAACCGTATTTACCGGGTACAGAGCGAGAGGATATAAAAACATCATTGTCTCCATCTTTGTCAAAATCGGCTGTTGCCAAGTCTGAAACCGTTGTATAGATTTCAGGAAAATTATCTTGTCTTGTAAAGTTGCCCTTACCATTGTTTATATATAGTCGGGTAAGACTTTTAGGGTCTGGTTTTATTTCTTGGTTACTGCCGCTACCCACAATTAAGTCCAAATGACCGTCTCCATTAACATCTACAAAATTGGCTGCAGTATCTTCAGAAGCTGCATCCGTTTGTAGTGCTTTTGATGATGATGAGATAAACTTACCATTAAATCGCTGCAAGTAGATTTTAGAAGGTTGGTTTAGTGCCCCACCAACGAAAAAATCATCTAAACCATCATTGTTGAGGTCTCCTACAGCAATAGGAGGTCCCCAAGTGGAATTCATATGCGGAATTAAATGTTCCCTATTAAATTCGTAAAACCGATTTTCTTGGTGCCGATAATCAATATCTAATTCACTATTGTTTAAAAGGGTAAAAAGGGATTTAGGTGTTTTTTTGGTCTCTGATGATATGGTTGAAGCATTTTCTTGGGCAATGCTCAGCACTTGACCTGAATTCACATTTGTTAAAACGGTTTGCTCCTTGTTTGGCCATTGTACCAAGACGGTATCTACAATAGTGTTTTTGCCAACTGCAAAATTTAAATAGGGAGGGGTAGATGATAGATACCCGCGAACATTCAATAATTCCTGATATTGTTTTTGACCTTTGTTCTTTAAAATAACCTTAGCGCCAATTCCATAATCGTTTCCAGCTAGACCTTTCAACTTTATTTTTAAATAATCCTTGGTTAAACTGTCATTCTCTATGGTGGTATTTTTTAAGATGGATGCTTTTGCATTAAGGTTGTTAATTACCAAGTCTAGGTCGCCGTCATTATCAAGGTCTGAGTAAGTAGCACCGTTTGAAAAGCCTTTTTTTGTGCCGCCCCATTCAGAGGAAGTATTGGTGAAAGTAAGGTTGTTATTATTTTTAAAGAAGAAATTCTGCAAAGGATAACTTGGCATTTTATCCGTAAGGGCGTTACTATAGTCATAATTACCGGAACGCAATTGTTTTTGAACCTCATTTCCTGAAAGGAACTGCATATAATCCATATCATTACTGCGCCTAAAAATACCGTTGGTAATGAAAAGGTCTTTTTGCCCGTCCAGGTCATAATCGCTTGCCAAAACGGACCAGCTCCAATCTGTGGCTTCAATTCCTGATAATCTTGCTATTTCGCTAAAGTGGTCTCCATCTCTATTCAGTTGAAAGGTGTTGTGTGCATACTGGTGTTGGTACCCAAAGGATAGTTTGTAATTGAAAATGGCATATGAATCCTCACCATGCGATGCTTTTAAGATTTCGGGCTCGTACGCCTGCATATCCAGAGACAGGATATCCGGTAGGGCATCATTGTTCAAATCGGCAATATCATTGCCCATAGAAAACCGACTGGTGTGTTTTATACGGGACTCTAAATCCTCCGTAAATGTACCATCTCCGTTATTAATGTACAGGTAATCATCTTCATAGAAGTCGTTCCCAATATAAATATCTGGATAGCCATCTTTGTTAATGTCTGCCGTGCTAATACCCAATCCAAACCCTAATGGACTGCTATAGATACCGGATTCTTTGGTGACATCGGTAAACTTACCTCCATTGTTTCGGAATAACTTATCGCCATACGGACTGGAAATGAGTCGTTTTTCGGCACGGGGGAGAACACCGTCGTTAAAATTGGAGTGCGTCATAATATACGCAT
The DNA here is from genome assembly GCF_030549125.1 of Zobellia sp. 1_MG-2023. Classification (NCBI taxonomy): domain Bacteria; kingdom Pseudomonadati; phylum Bacteroidota; class Flavobacteriia; order Flavobacteriales; family Flavobacteriaceae; genus Zobellia; species Zobellia sp. 1_MG-2023. The sequence continues at coordinate 209,161 of NZ_JAUOSY010000002.1, forward strand.
CTAGGTCTCCATCTAAATCATAATCAAAAAATGCGGTTTGCGTGGTTGCACCTTTAACTGTTAGGCCAAATTCAATTGCACTTTCTTTAAATTTTGGAATACCTTTCTCGTCATTGCCTTGGTTGATAAAGAGGAGGTTGTGCCCGTTAGCTCCTGAAATTTTTCCAATCTGACTTACATAAATATCCAATGTGCCATCCCCATTTACATCTGCAAGACTAACCCCGGTGTACCATGAATTTGAATCGCCGCCAGTACCAGTTTGCTCGGTAATATCTTTAAAGTCGAAATTTCCCGCGTTGAGGTATAATCTGTTCTGAACTTGATTTCCCGTGAAATATAGGTCATCAAGACCATCCCCGTTTAGATCGCCCGCAGCAACCCCACCGCCATTGTAAAAGTACATGTAGGAGAATAAGTTTAGCGTTTTGGAAGCTTTTACGGAATTGTCAAAATTTACGCCTGTAGTTTCACTGGAAACCTCTTGGAAAAGAGTGTTTTTCTCAACTTGTGTTCCTAGTTGTTCTTTTTCTTGACAGGATACCAATAGCAACGCAAACACAGCCAATAACTTCAACCGTGTGATTGGCAAAATAGAATAACGTCCAAAAGAAAGTGCAGGCATAGGTTTAATTTACGAGGCTATTTTTTACCGTTTTACCGAATACCCTTGTTCGCGATACGTCTCTAAAATAGTGGACATTTCTTGTACAACATCAGGGTGTACTTCAACAATATTATTTCTTTGCTCAAGATCCTTTTCCATATTGAATAAAAGGGCGGGTGTATCAAAATCTTTGTAACCTCTCAACTTTTTAAAAGAATCGGGCATTTTTGAATGTTCGCCAGAAGGTTTGTTAATGTATAGCCACTTCCCTTTTCGCAAACCCCAAATACCGTTGTATGTATTGTGTACGGTTGCTTCCCGCAATGGAGTGCTGTATTTTTTACCTTTTAGAAGGTCTAGTAAATTATAACTATCCGGTGCCGCATTTTCAGGAATTGTAGAGTTTGTGATTTCTGCCAGAGTAGCCATGATATCTACTTGAGAAATGACTTCCTTTGAAACGGTTCCAGCTTTAATTTGTTCTGGCCATTTAACGATGAAAGGCACGTGATGACCACCTTCCCAGACGTCACGTTTTAGTCCTCTAAAATCTCCCATACTAAAATGCTCGTATTTTTCTGCGCGCTCAAAAGCATATTTTTCAGGACCGTTATCCGCAGTGAAAATTACGATAGTGTTTTTATCTAGCCCTTTATCTTTTAAAGCTTTCATCACTTGACCCGCAACCCAATCAGTTTGGAACATATAGTCGCCATATGGGCCTGCTTCAGATTTGCCAACAAATTCTTCGTTAGGGATTATTGGTGCATGGGGAGAGGGTAGAGCCATGTAAAGGAAGAACGGTTTATCTGCTTCTTGTTGGTTGATGTAGGCTACTGTTTTTTTGGTAAGGGTAGGAAGTACCTCATATGGGTTCCAACCCTTAACTTTTGGGCCTGGTCTAAACTCCCATTCGCCTTCATTAACATTGAAACCTACATTATGAACGTCCATAACTGCTTTTGGAAGTTCAATAAATTGGTCGTTTTCAATCCATGCGTAAGGAGGAAAGTTAATGGTTCCATCACCAAAATAATAGTCAAAACCTTGATCTAACGGCCCGCCCGTGAGGGGTCCGCTCCAATCAATATCTTCCGGTCTGTAGAACTTACGTTTTTTGTTCCACTGAAAAACTTCGCCTGAAGGTTCGTTCTTGAATTTCCAATTCCACCCTAAATGCCATTTTCCGATAGCTGCAGTTTTGTAGCCATTGGTCTTCAGGAGTTCAGGAAGTGTAACATCCGATTCATTAAAAAATGGAGGGCCAAAAGAATTTACAATATCATGCTGTCTTCGCCAGTGATAGGTTCCTGTAAGTAACGCGTACCTACTAGGAGAGCAAATACCCGAAGAACTATGGGCATCAGTAAAACGAATGCCTTCCGACGCCAGTTGGTTTAGATTGGGAGTGGGTATTTTAGAATCCTTGTTCTGGCACTGTAGATCTCCATAGCCCATGTCATCTGCATAGATGATTACAATATTGGGTTGTTGAGCGTAAGTTTGGAAGGTTGCCGCCAATGCCAAGAGTGTGGTAAGCGTAACTAGTCTTCTTTTTAGAATTTTCATGAGTTAACTGTTAAAGGGAGATTGAAAATACTATTAATTAATGGAAACGATATAAAAAAGCCAGTTGACAAAATAGTCAACTGGCTTTAGGATAAAACTAACTCAACAATTTTAATAAAAACAGATGTCTTACTGTTCTCATGTTTGTAGACTATTAATAATCAGGATTCTGCTCAAGAGCATCATTCTTGTCAATTGCACTTTGTGGCAACGGCCATTTATAATGTTTTGGAAGGAATACTCTATTAGCATCTACATGCGGATCATAAAAACCATTTAATTTTTCTTCTGCTATGCCCCAACGCTTAAGGTCAAAATAGCGTAAACCTTCAAAACCGAATTCGTATCTACGCTCGTTACGAACGGCTTCACGAAGTTCACCCGGGTCTGTAGTAGTTATGGCAGGGTAAGAACCTGTATCTCCTACTGCCACACCATATGCTCTTGCTCTTACCTCATTTATGGCATCAAGAACAGAGGTGTCAATACTGCCGGATTCTATTTTACCTTCAGCATACATCAACAAAACATCGGCATATCGAATGTGGATATAGTCTGTACCTTCTGTAAAATTCTGCACTAGGGAAGCCCTTGTTTGTGGGGTTGTCCATTTTAACAAGCCAAAACCGGACAAGGTCTTTTGCTCAATTTCAGGATTCCATTCGCCTACCTGTACTATTTTACTTAGTCGAGGGTCACGGTTTTCCAAAGGATTGGCTTCATCATAAAGAGGAGATTCATCTATTGGTAGACCATCAGTAGCTTCAAAAGAATTCACAAAATCTTCAGTTGGTTTAAGAGTTCCCCAAAAGCCTATCATGATTTCACTACCTCTATCTTGGAATTCACCAGGAGCACTTGAGTATTTTGTAGAGAAAATAATTTCAGGGTTGTCAACTTGTCCTGCATCTACAAAAAGGTCTTCGTAATTAGTAGATAGCGAAAAACTACCACCGTCCATTACGGCCTTTGCCGCTACAGCTGCTTCGGCATATTTTTCTTGGTACAAGTAAGTTCGGGCTAATAAAGCATTTGCAGAACCTTTAACAACATAACCATCTCCGTAAGGAGCTTCTGGTAAGTTGGCAGCAGCAAATATTAGGTCCTTTTCAATTTGAGCGAATATTTCTGACTCAGGAGCTTTTGGTAAATCTTGATTATCCAAAGTAGTTGGTTCTATTCTAAGAGGAACCTCTCCATAAGTAGTAACTAAGTTATAATAGAAAAATGCACGCAGAGTGCTTACTTGACCTTTCCATCCATTTAATTTATCAGCCTCAATATTCTCAACCTGATCAATGTTTGCTAAAAAGAAATTACAGGTTTGAATTCCTTTATAACATACATTGTAAAGTTGTGCGATTGCACCGTTATTACCGCCAGAGGTAGGACTTGCCGTTCCATCAATCAATTCTCTAAAACCATAATTGAATGTTTGATAACAATCATCTGTTAGGGCGTCCCAGTTTGGTTTGATTGTTGGAGGCCATCCACCATCTGCACGTATAGCCAACATGTTCTGTTGTAAATTACTATATACTCCGGTCAATGCTAGTTCTGCATCTTGCTCAGTCTGCCAAAAAGTTTCTGAAGGCAGTTGAGAAGAAGGCTGCTTGTCTAAAAAGTCGTCCTCGCACGAACTTATTGTAATCCCCAGAAAGGATAGAGCGAGTAATAAGATTGTCTTTTTCATTTATATAATATTTTTGATTGACTAAAATGTCATGTTTACACCTAATGTTAATGTTTTTCTAAATGGATAGGCATCTACACCATTAGCTTCCGGATCTACATCAATAGGGTAGTCTTTTTGGAAGGTAAGGTAGTTTTCTGCTGCAAAATAGAATCGTAATCTGTTGAACGGTGTCTTGTCCAATACGTCAGTAGGTAGAGAATACCCCAAGGTAACATTTCTTAATCTTAGATAAGACGTGTCCCATAACCAGAAAGAATTGTTATATACTGTAGCTCTACGTGTTTCGGCTGTTTCGTAATATACCGCAGGCAATCTAGAGTTTCTGTTATCGGGCGTCCATGCTTCGGTTAACCAAGCTTTATCCGTACCGCCATCTTGTCTAAAAGGGTCACGGGCAATATAGTTTTTAGTGCCTTCTACACCTTCCCAAAACATTCTAAAATCTAAGTTTTTGAAGTTCAAAGAAAGATTTAACCCGTACACAAAAGCAGGATATCTACCGTCTATATGGATACGGTCATCTCCATCAATAACACCATCATTGTTTTGGTCTTTCAATTTAATGAAACCTACCTTACCAGGTTGAGGCTGAGTAGCCGAACTTGCAATTTCCGCTTCATCTTGGAAGTAGCCATCGGCTTCCCACATGTACCAATCTTCAAAAGCGTAACCTTCTTCATTTATGTTTCTGTTCTGTATCTCTGGATCTCCAAAAGTTTTTAAACGGTTTTTGAACCATGAAACGTTTCCGTTTATGCTGTATCGTAAATCCTCGTTTATGCTATTGTCATGACCAATAACAATGTCCCAACCTTTGTTGGTCATTGCACCTTGGTTAACTACAGGAGCATCCAATCCACTACTTTCATCAACTTGTAGTTGTCTTAATATATCTACGGTTTCTTTTACGTAGTAATCGGCAGAACCATATAGTTTTCTATTAAATAGATTAAAGTCTACTCCAAAATCCGTTACCGTTGTAGTTTCCCATGTAATATCGGAATCAACTAGGCTTCTTAAGCCGACTCCTGCAAGAACACTACTTCCAAAAGGATAGCCAAATTGGTCAAAAGATAGGGTAGATTGGTAAGGGTATATACCAGAATTTAATTCATCATCCTGTACATTAATACCAATATTTTGGTTACCCAATTGCCCCCATGAACCTCTAAGTTTTAGTTCGCTTACTGCTTCAATATCTTGAAAGAAATCTTCTTTGTCCAATCTCCAACCAGCAGATACCGATGGGAAAACACCTAATCTGTTTCCTTTAGCAAAACGTGAGCTGATATCTCCTCTTACGTTTGCTTCAAGAAGGTACTTTTCTTTGTAGTTATAGTTGGCTCTACCAAAGAAACTCTGAATAGCCCAACTTTCAGAAAAACCGGTTGTAAATTGATTTTCAGAATTTACACCTTCTAAATCAGTGATTTTTCTATTTGGAATGCCAGTTCTTTGTGATCTAGTAAAATTACGATCAAAACCTTCTTGACTATACCCTCCTAAAACTTTAAAGTCATGGTCGCCAATCAATTTTGAATACGTCAGCGTAGAGAATAACGTAGTTTGCTTACTCCACGTATTATCAATAGTTAATTGTGAAGCATCACGAGTTGTTCTTAGGTATTCGCCTGTTCTATAATTGTATTCGTCATATTGAATACGTTGATTTTTATAGTAGTCATAATCAAACTTATAAGCTCCTTTTGTACTCCAAACCAAATCGTCTGAAAGCTTAACATCAAAAAAGAGGTTTCCGTTAAAGTTATATTGATTTAAAACCTCTCCATCCTGAACTTCAAGCTCAGCTATAGGGTTGTTTCTAGTAAATCCTTCATCAAAACCAGGAAATTCTGTATCAGTTCCAGAGAATGCTTTACCTGAATAATGTCCTGTGCCATCTAAGGTATACACCCCCCAAGTTGGCCTAACTCTAAATAAATTGAATAAGCCGGATTCTGTGCCTGCCTGCTGAGGACCACTTGTTTTTGAAGCTACGCCAGATACGGTACCTCCTACGGTAATCTTTTCTCCTATATCTGATTTTACACTCATAAAGAAGTTATTCTTCTTAAACCCTGAAGAGCGAATAATACCCGGCTGATCCCAGTTACCCATAGAAATATTATAGCTGGTGCCATCAATTGCACCACTAGCCGTTACAACATGACGTTGTACGATTGGGGTTCTGGAGGCTTCATCAAACCAATTTGTATTAGGAAAAGCTGGATTGCCTTGATTGTTTCGGTAAGCATCTATCACTTCTTGAGGATACGGATTGGCAGATGCTCCAGGTGTATTGATTAATGCCTGGTTCATTAAAGTCATATAATCTGCCGAATTGGATATCATTTGCGGTACCTTGGTAAAGGTCTCCGTTGACACACTACCGCTGTATTCAATCTTAAAGTTGTTGTTACCGCCACTCTTGGTAGTCACCAAGATAACACCGTTTGCAGCCCTAGAACCGTAGATAGCTGCTGAAGATGCATCTTTTAGCACAGAAATGGAACTAATTACAGAGGGGTCTAAATCTTGTAGATTACCTTCTACACCGTCAATCAATACTAATGGAGAGTTGTTACTACCAAAAGAGTTAAGACCACGTATTTTAATGTTAAGGCCTTCATTACCCGGAGCTCCACTGTTTTGTGAAATTTGTAGACCGGCCGCTTGTCCTTGAAGTGCTTGAAACGCATTTTGTACGTTTCTGTCTTCCAAAGCTTCTTCATCTACAGCGGTTACCGAACCGGTAAGGTTTACTCTTTTTTGTTGGCCGTAACCTACAACAACAACTTCATCTAGCTTACTTGCATCTTCCGACAAAGTAACATTTAAAGTAGATTCACCATTTACTGGTACTTCTTGAGTTGAAAAACCAATGTAGCTAAACACTAAAATAGCATCATTGGAGGCGGAAATTGTATAATTCCCATCAAAATCGGTTTGGGTTCCTGTTGTGGTTCCCTTTACCAATACGTTTGCACCGGGCAAAGGCATTCCAGTGTCATCTGAAACCGTACCGCTAATAGTGTCATCTTGTGCGTGTAGTTGCATAGTGGCTAAAAGGAGTCCTATAAAGGATAATCCCAGCCGCAGCAACAAAGGTTTTTTGGTTGATTGTTTTTTGTGTTTCATAAGGTCATTTGAGAGTTTTGAGTTAATAAAGCGAATATAGTTTTGGAGTTAATTTTGATGTATAACAAATGGTTTCAATAGGGCAACAAATGATCTAAATAAATGGCAAAAATGGCGTTGTTTATTGAAGAAACGGCAATGAAAGTACATAATTTTTATAAATTAACGACTACAAAAAAAATCTTAATATTTAGGTGAAATGTATGTCTGAGTAAATTAAATGTCTCTCTAATATGGAGAATATGCAAGTACCGTTGTGCCTAGGACTTATTCAGTTCTTAGAATTATACTATTTCCTAAGACCATCGCCGGAAATTAATTTTTATAACTGTTCGTCCATTTTTTTAACTATATCCTCACGCAGTTGCGCTAAATTGTTTTGCTCTCCCGGATCAGTTCATGAAATAAGCGTTAAAAATGTAACCGCACATGCTATTCTGAAGGGAGTGTATTTCATAACGCTAAATTTTCTAAGTGTTTTTGTTTAAACTTGGGAGCAAGCTCTAATGAGTAAGTCTCGGGTCAGTTTAACCCCCTCTTCTTCTGAGGCGGTAGATGTGCCAAACTCAATACCAATAAAGCCTTTGTACCCTGAATCCTTAACCATTTTCATCATTTTAAAATAATCAATGGTGGTTTCGTTGCCCATTTCATCAAACTCAATAGATTTGGCGCTTACTCCTTTTGCGAAAGGTAAAATCTCTGCGAACCCTTTGTACTTGTCGTACTCTGTCACACATTCTCGATTTTTGTTTTTTTCGATACAAAAGTTGCCGAAATCTGGTAACGTACCGCAGTTTTCTCGTTCTACATTCTTCATCACATTAGACAACCACACACCGTCCGAAGAGAATCCGCCATGGTTTTCGACTAGAATATTAATGTTGGAATCTTGGGAGTAATCCGCAAGTTTGTGCAATGAGTCAATAGCAGCTTTTGCAGCTTCTCCCTTTTCTATTCCTCCACCTAAATTTACTCTAATGGCATGACAGCCAAGAAAATGGGCGGCATCAATCCATTTGTGATGGTTTTCTATGGCAAGTAAGCGTTTTTTGGAATCTACATCCGCTAGTTGCCCTTCTCTATCGATCATTATCAACACATTCTTGACTCCTTCAGAATCTGCTCTGTTATTCATTTCTTTGAGGTAGGTCTTATCTTTTGCCTTATCCATAAAAAACTGATTAACATATTCCAACCCTTCGCATTCAAAACTTCTAGCTTTCGCGGCAAAATCAAGATTATCCATTTTTCCGGCGCGCAGTGTATTATGAAAAGACCATTCTGCTAACGAGATTTTGAAAAATCGGTCTTTGTTTAGTTTTATCGTATCTGCGAAACCATGAAAAGGAACTCCGGCTACCGATACTAAAGTTGCCGCTTGTATTGATTTACTGATAAATTTTCTTCTTTGCATTTTCCTTAGTTTCTAAACTTTAGTCTTGATTTATTTAAAACTATCTACGTTTTTATACGCATTTATAACCGCTTGCTCACCTTCTTTATCAGGTCTTGAGTTACCGTGTTCCATGCCCAAAATTCCATTGTAGCCTTTCTCTTTAATGAATTTTAAAACATTCCAATAATTGATTTCTCCTGTGTTAGGTTCTTTTCTTCCCGGATTGTCACCAATCTGTATGTAGCCAATTTCATCCCAGCAGGCTTCCATGTTGGGTATGAGATTACCTTCTTGGATTTGTTGATGATATATATCAAAGAGAATTTTACATGAGGGAGAGTCTACGGCCTTACAGATTTCATAGGCCTGTGGCGAGTCTGTTAGGAATGCTCCCGGATGATTAAAAAAGTTTAGAGGTTCAAGCACCATTGTAAGATTGTGTGGCTCAAAAATTGCCGAAGCTTGTTTGAGTGTTTCAATAACGTTGGCTCTTTGGTAACCTTCTTTTATTTTAGGAGCCACGTTACCGGGTACAACGGTCATCCATTTGGCATTCACTCGCTTCGCTACTTCTACGGATTCTTTGCAGTATTCTAAAAAAGCCCTTCTTTTTTCCGGGTCTCCAGAAGCTACATGTCCATCTTTTAGAAAAACAGCTACAAATACACCCATTTCAATGCCCCTTTTTTGCATGGTCTGGGCCATTTTCTCTTGCAGGACTACATCTCGGGTACGCATCTTATTATCCTCAAAAGCGGTAAAGCCTTGATCTGCCATAAAATTTAGCTGGTCAATAGGGTCCTTGCCCGCATGATTTTCAAACATTCCCAAATGCGGAGCATACTTAAGGTTGAATTTATAGGGGTCTTTTGGTGAAGCTAGGGTAGCGGCATATGATAGGCCCGAACCCATTGAAATTGCTCCTGTTGATAATGCTGTTTTTTGGATAAAGTTGCGTCTTTTCATGGCAGGTTCTTGGTTATTTATAAAATGGTTATGATGATTGGTTTCACGTTAAATAGACCAAGCTTTTCCCCCAGTAAGTTCATCCAGATCTCCGCAGGCAATATATTTACCGGGAATAGAATCATATGCCAGCACTTCTTCACCAACATATTCCGTGCACTTGTAGCCCCAAATGGTCAGGTCTCTGATTTTTTTGGCAAAGGGAACGCCTTCGGCCTTTTTATCCGTCAATGCTTTTAATACCTCAGGTGCAAGATCGGCTTCAGTAAGGTCACTTATGTTCTCTTTGTTTGTGCTTTCTAGGGCGTTCACGGCCAATTGGTTCAAGGTAGCTTTGAATTGGTCGCGCTGAGCAGGAGGCATTACCTCGTTTGCAAAACTGTCCAAAAAGATATGAACGTTAACTTCCGAGGCCGATAATGTATCGGTTTTGGGCAGTATACTATCTATAACGCCTATAAGTACCGTACCTTGGTCTTCATTGAGAAACTGAGGTACCCACGTAGTGGTTTTAGTATAGTTACAGCTTTGTAAAACGCTCATGAATGTGGGTGCGGCTACTACGTAACCCATAGACATTCCTATTTGCATTAATGCTTTTCTTCTATCCATGGTTATATATTTCCTTTTTTAAGTTCTTCTGCTGCATGATTGGCGGCCCTTGCTGAAAACGCCATATATGTCAATGACGGGTTTACACAACTTGATGAGGCCATAAAAGCACCATCTGTAACGTAAACATTGGGTACTTCATGTATTTGGTTATGACCGTTTAAAACTGATGTCTTTGGGTCTCTTCCCATACGGGCGGTTCCCATTTCGTGAATGCCGTGACCAATATTATACGAGCTGTTGTGGGTGTTGATGTCTCTTGCTCCGGCCTTTTTTAGCATTTCTGCCGCTTGCACTACGATATCTTCACGCATTTTTAACTCGTTGTCACGTATTTCTGCATCAAAGGTTACGGTAGGTAGGCCCCAACCATCTAGATTGTCATAGTCTAGGGTCATACGGTTGTCTTGGTACGGAAGTATTTCCCCAAAACCACCTACGCCCATAGTCCATCCGCCAGGTTTTAGAATCGCCTCTTTAAGTTCGGCACCCATTGAAAGTTCGGCAACGGCATCTTTCCAGTTTTTACGGCTTGCGCCTCCTTGATATCCAAATCCGCGTAGGTAATCTTTGCTTTGAGATTTGGCGTCTATATTTTTAAATCGAGGAATGTACACACCTCCTGGTCTTCGGCCTTTATAATATTTATCGTCGTAACCATCAAATTTTCCATTAGCCCCTGCACCTAAATGGTGATCCATTATATTTCTACCCAATTGATCGGAATCATTGCCCATTCCGTTAGGAAAACGGTCTGATTTGGATTGCATCAATATGGAAGCCGATGCTATGGCCGAAGCACACAAGAAAATAACCTTGGCGTTGAATACCAGTTCTTCTTTGGTCAATCGGTCAATGACCTTAACTCCCGTTGCTTTTTTGGTATCCGGGTCATAAATAACTTCGGTAACGATTGAATCCGGCCTTAGGGTTAGGTTCCCTGTTCGTTCCGCAGCTGGAAGTGTGGACGAGTTACTGCTAAAGTAGCCCCCAAAAGGACACCCCCTGGAACAACGGTTCCTGAACTGGCATTTGGTACGTCCCTCAAATTCTTTGTCACCCGTAATATGTGCTATACGGCCGGAGGTAACGACCCTTCCGTCTAGGTTTTCATAGACTTTATCCCTAAAATGTTGCTCTACACAGTTTAATTCCATCATTGGAAGGAACTGGCCATCGGGTAGTTGTCTTAGTCCCATTTTTTCACCGGATACGCCAATGTAGCTTTCTACCTTATCGTACCAAGGGGCAATATCTTTATAACGAACGGGCCAATCTACGCCATGGCCATCAATTTTATTTGCTTCAAAGTCAATTTCGCTCCAGCGGTAACTATGCCTTCCCCAAGTAATGGATCGTCCACCTACATGGTATCCCCGCATCCAATTAAAGGGTTTGGTCTCATTGTAGGGGTGTTCCAAATCGTTTACGAACCATTTGTACGAATCTGCGCTTTTGCCTTTGTTGGTCCGGCTTTGCTTGGGACGTTTTGCCTTTTCTTCAATTGAAAGCTCCATGCCGTGTTTAAAGTCCCAGTCGTCCATATGGGCAGTGGTGTAATCTTTTATGTGTTCCACCATTCTGCCTCTTTCGAGCATTAAGGTCTTTAGTCCGTTTTCGCACAATTCCTTGGCGGCCCAGCCTCCGCTAACACCGGTGCCTACTACAATGGCATCATAGGAACTTTGTTCTTCGTTAAAATAAAATTTGCTCATTTGTTACGTTTTGAAAAATAGGTTTTGATATGTTTTATTCCAATAGAATACGAAAGACGTAGGCTGCTTCGCAAGGCTTTTGGCCGTCAACCGATATGGAAAGACCTTTGGAGGACTGTTTCCACTTTATGTTGTTCTTACCGCTTATGAATTCTACAGATTTAATTCGTTTTGATGTATTCGGATTATTTTTTGAAAGTGATTTTATTGTGAATTTGCCATCTTTTGGCCAGCCCAATGCCGTTGCATAAAGGGTTTTTCCTTTGGTAGTAAAACGAAAGTCTTCCGGACCGGATTCCTTATTTTTCTTTTCGGAATGATGACCTGTTTCTACTTTTGTAGGGCCTTCGCCAAAGATGGTCCAAGGTCGTGTGTCATAAATTGCTTCGCCATTAAGACTTAGCCATTGGCCCATTTCGTTCAGTATTTCTTTGGCTTCTGAGGGAATGGTTCCATCGGCTTTAGGGCCTATATTCAATAATAAACATCCGTTTTTGCTTACGATGTCTATCAATTCATCCAATAGGTAATTGGAAGTTTTGTATTCTTCATTGGTTACATAGCCCCAAGAGATTTTTCCTATTGAAGTATCTGTTTGCCAAGGGTATTTGTAAATGCCATCCATACGGCCACGTTCAATATCTAGCACGATAAGGTCTTCAGGAAAGGATTTGTTTCTCATGTTCTTGTCCTGAAAAACAACACCCTTGTTCCATTCTTCACCTTTGTTATAGTAGTAGGCGAGTATTTTTTTGTGCATGACCTCAAAACCGGGTTTGTCCAACCCAAAATCGAACCAGAGCAAATCCGGCTCATAATTATCTATAATATCCGTGGTACGATTCCACCATAGGTTTAGGAATTTTTTGGTGGGTAACGTATCATTACCTACCGGCTCACCGTACAGGTCGTAAAATTCAGGATTGTTGGTGTCCCAAGTTGGGTCGTCTTTTTCATAATAAATCCTGTGTAACGCAAAATGGGATGATGCTCCAAACTTCATTCCTTTAGCTTTGACCGCATCGGACAATAGGCGCATAACATCTTTTTTAGGTCCTGTATCCTTCACGTTCCAGCGGGTGTGGTTAGAAGCGTACATGGCGTAGCCGTCATGATGTTCCGCAACAGGTACTACGTAACGGGCACCGGCATTTTTGAACAGAGTAGCCCATTCATTGGCATCAAACTTTTCGGCCTTAAATTCAGGTATGAAGTTTTTATACCCAAATTTTGAAGGGTCTCCGTAATGTTCACGGTGATAGGTGTAAGGCTTTTTACCACCTTTGGACCATTTGGGGTCATATATGCCTTTTGGATATTTTTCGCTACTGTACGCGGGTACGGCGTAAGGGCCCCAATGTAAAAAAATACCGAATTTGGCATCTTTGAACCATTCTGGAATCTCATATCCGGCTCTTATAGATTCCCATTCTGGCTGGAATTTTTTTGGTTTTAGTTGAGCGTGCAATGCGGTTATCCCCATAAATAAAAAAAGGACGATCGCTACTTTTAGTGCAAATTTGGTTTTTGTTGTCATTCTGAATTTTGGCTTTAATTCTTTTTCGTTTTCTTTTTGGTGATAATGCCAATTTCAGGACGAGGTATATCTTCGGTTGCGCTTCTCATAACATAAGGCTCCCATTTGTCACGGGCCTTTTGCCATTCTTGAAGTGTTTTAGTAGGATACCATGACGGCCAGCCTATACGGTTAAAATCATAATTTTTTTGGTTTTTGGCTACCCATTCGTCCACTGTTGAAAATGGATTCTTATCGGGAAAAACGCCAAGGGCCTTAAACTCTTCACTTACACCTTTATCTTTAATAACATGGGTGCGCCAGTTCTGCAGTTGGGCCAACAGCTCTTTTTTCACAGAGCTATATTCGGGGTTATCGGCTACATTGTCTACCTCAAATGTGTCTTTTTGTAGGTCATATAGCTCAATTTGCGGTTTTACGGGGGCAAAGAAGGCGGCTTGCTCGGGAGTAAGCTCTCCTTTTAGGTACATAATGCTCATTTCGGCCAATACCGGATAAGCGTTTTCCTTGTATTGGTTATACTGTAAATATGGTCTTTCGGGCATTAAATTAAGAATGAGCTTATAATCTTTTGACCGTATGGAGCGCATGGCATCATGGGTTTCGTCCATTTTATCACGGGCGGCAAAAACGTACTTTCTGTTTTTTACCTCATCGCCTAAGAGGTTTTTTCCGTGTAGGGGAACTGGCGGTGTAACATGGGCGGCATCAAGTATGGTAGCATCAATATCCAAAGACATGACCAAGTCGTCATTTACTTGCCCAGGTTCTACTTGGCCCGGCCACCGCATAATCATGGGAATGCGGATGCCACCATCATACAAAAATTGTTTGCCTCGTATGTGACAACGGCCATGATCACCAATAAAGAAAACAATAGTGTTATTGGCCAACCCTTCGTCTTCAAGTCGTTTTAATAAACTGCCTATTTCCCGATCTACCAATTGCATTTGTTCAAGGCCATTGGCCCAATCGCGACGAACAAAGGGAGTATCTGCATAATAAGGGGGAAGCTCAACATCACTTATATTAATAGATCTTTGGGGGTCTCGGTTCCAAGACCGGTGCGTACCTCCAAAAGTGATTCTGGCAAAGAAGGGTTGTCCCGGTTTGCGGTCTGCCCAATCATTGGTATTCATAAAGAGCTCTTCCTTAGTGTCCGGTAAAAAGTTCATATCGGTTTTCCAACTCATTAGAGTGGTGAAATATCCGGCTTCTTCCAAGAGTTTAGGAATGGGCTTTATACCATGGGGTAGGGGTTGTTTGTTATGTTCACGATGTTGGTTGGCTCCAATGTAATTTTGATGAAAACCGGTCATCATTGCCGAGCGAGAGGTAGAACAGACGGGAGAGGTGGTAAAGGCTTTATTGTAACGAATACCCTCCGAGGCCAATTTATCTACGTTTGGTGTATGTATACCCTTTGTGCCATAACAGGAAAGGTCCGGGCTCCAGTCTTCAATAGTAATCCAAAGAATATTAGGGCGGTTATCATTGGTTTCCTTTTGAGATGTTTTGGGAGTCTCTCCGCACGAGGCGAGCATAAGAACACAGCAAAACAAAACTAGAGATACGTGTTTCTTTATCCAAAGCGTCATAAGGGCAATGATTTCCATAGTCCAAATGAAATAGAAATAAGGTAAACTTGTGTATGTACTAGTTTATCTATTGTCTCTCTCGGTACATTAGGGTAAATTTTGTCTTTAGGAATAAAAATCGGAAATAATGTGTCTAGGTCCTTTTTCATAATCCCATAAATAATCACCGGTAGCTTCAACGCACTTCTGGCTGATATGATGTGGAAGTACCGAAACCAATGGGTATCCAATTTTGGATTTAAACATTTCCAAATGTCTTAGGTATTTCTCCTCGGTAATATCTTTTTCGGCATTACCTCCAATATGGTCTAGGTTAATGCCCCGACCTAGTGAGGATTTATAGGAAATTTCATAATGGGTCTTTACACGGGCGGGCCAGTCATATTTATCGTTTAGCCATACATCATTGGTACGGGTAACATCGGTAAATTTGGTAAAGAAAATATCTGGAACATGAAATTCCATTTCAATGGTAGGGTCAATGCCTTTTGCTGCTTTGTACAATTCTTTATGGATGTGTAACATGTCCGATTTAGTGTTGTAAGACATATCGATTTTAAATTTGCGTACCCCCATTTTGTAAAAGCGGTGGATTGTCTCCGAAGCGTACTCAAAAATATCTGCCTTGGGGTTCAGCCATCGCACACCCTTGTCGTACTCCGTTTTGCCTTGCGCTCTGTAAGCCCCCAAAAGATTAGGATTGTTCTGGGCAGCAATACTGGAGCCATGTATTTTAGGAAATGCTATCCATAGGCCGGGAGTAAACCCTTTTTCGTTGATAAGGTCCATGGTTTTTCTGAAATCTGGAAACTTTTTGGGATCCGGATGCCACGAGCCGTAACCGGAGTTTAAACTACCGTCCGGAAATTGGCCCCAGCCATGGTCCAAGGTCATTTTTCCCTTAGGATATCCGTATTCGATAATTTTATCCAAATACTTCGCTACAAAGTCGTGATTCAGTAGATTAAAGTGCCCTTTAGGAACATTGGATTGTATTTTCTGCTCTACCCAAGTACAATATTCCACATCTGCCCAAAAGTGAGGGAATACCTTGTAGGGCTGAATGTTCAGGCGCTGCATAATTTGGGTATTGTAGGCTTTCCAAGCGTCATCGCCATTACCGCTTTCATCAACAAAAAGTTCCTGTCCCTCAGGAACGTTTATGGTAAGGGTTTTTTTTCCATCAAAACTGAAAGTAGAATTTTCAAAACCAAAAGTGGTCATAAAACCAACGAATTTACCGGCGGCATCGCGGATAATAGGGGAACCGCTCATTCCACTAGCTGGAACCGTAAACGGATTATGGGTAAATGCATCGCTTAAGAAATAGTAGGCATCACCACCTTTTTGAGCAGGGGTGCCATCACTGTTGTACGGGCAGAATAAAGGGTTGGTAACCTTTATTTTTACTTGTTCTCCTCGGGTTGGGTCTTTTTTGCTTGCTACCTCATAATGTGTAGAAGCAGCTTTTACCGCCATTGGGCCGGTAACCCCGGCTAGGGCAACACCCATGCCAGCTTTTTTTATAAAATTTCTTCGGTTGTTCATGTTGTACTATTCTTGGAGCGTGAGTGTTTTGGTGAAATTTACCGGTAGGCCACCTTTAGGTAAAATGGTACTTTTTATATGGTAAGTTGTATCTTTTTGTAGTTTAAATTCACTGGGTAGCGATAGCGTAACCTCCTGAAATGGTTTTAGAGGTCTAATCTTGCCCGATGCCAAACTCAACTCTTTACCATCTTGTACCAGGTATATTTTAATATCCGTTTCCGCTGAAGCTACTTGCCCAAAATTTTCTACTTTCACTTCAATAGTGTATCCTTCCGGTGTTTTTGATAAGGTGGGTGCACCAGCGGATAGAATGGGTTGTAGATATTCAATTTCTGGCAAACGGGTATAGCCAAAAAGCAATTTTCCTTTTTTGTCTTTACCCAGTAGTTTTCCTGCAAAATTATCATCAGTAAGGCCATTGCCCTTACCATTAAAAATGAGAATGAGGTCTTTGCCGGTTTTTTCGGTTCGTTTTATTTTGCTTCCTTTTCCAAAATTTACCTGTTCCGAAGCACCAAAGCGTAAGGAGCCTAAATCAATATCAGTATGAGGGTTAAAATCGCTTTCCGCTTCAATTTTAAGTTTAATTTCCTTTGTGCTTGAAGTAATTTTTTTATCATTTAAAACGGTGAGCAGTTTTTCTTTTGTCAACGGAACAACAATGAGTTTAGAACTATGATTGTCATTGGGGAGGTCTTCATATTTTAGGGTGTCTATTACTGCAAAATTGGCGGCAATGGCCCTTCCTTTTTCATCCTGTAATATTCTAATACGTTCGTATTTATGCCAATCTTCCTTGGTACCGTTCTCATGCACGGAAATGCCGGGCATGTAGGCCTCACCGGGATCTACTTTCCAATCTACACCATCTTTTGAGCGCAAGTACCATGCAATCCTTCCCAACCAATCGTTTACGATCAGGTGGTATTGAACATTGTCTTTCCAAATAACGGGGTCTTCATATTTGCCCTCTACTGGTGGATATACAGATTTCTCGCCAACCATATTCCATTTGGCTAGGCCATCTTTACTAAAGTAGGGGTAACCATGGCGGTTTACCATTAAAAAGGAGCCGTCTTCGCGTTGGGCAAAAGTACAGTTGTGCATAAAATTGGAAGCACTTGAGGTTTCGCGGCCACGTTTGTCAAATTCAAATTGGCCTTCTTTCCAAGGGCCGTTAATGTGTTGAGCCACATAATATTTATCGATTACGTAAAGTACATACCTTCCTTTTTTGGTAACGTACCATGTGGGGTTGTGGCCGTGGCCCACTTCGCCCGCAATTTTAAAGGGTCCAAAAGGCGATTCCGAAACGCCGTGTACAACACGACTATCATGGTAGGCCATGTGTCCATTGTCGGCATTTTCTGGCCAACGGCAAACGAACAAGTGGTATTTTCCATCTTCTTGTTCTAATAAAGTATTGCCTCCCCAATAGGACCACAGCGGACTTTCAACACCATTATTAATATCTCTGGGAACTACGCCGGGCGCACCCCAAGTGTTAGAGGTCATTCCCCCAAGGTCTGGCATAGGTAGAAACCGGTCCATAAAACGGCCGCCTAGAACAAGTCTGCTCCACTCGGCCGGGCGCGCTCTTTCTACGACCATTTCGTGGGCTTCTTTTTTTTGTTTCTTCGGTTTTGTGTTTTGTTGAGATTGAATTGACGAGAGGTTAAGAAGGGCTAGGACAAGTAAAAGGTAGCTGGTTTTCATTTTAAAGGTGTTTCTATTCTGAAATCAATTTTTGAATATCGGCATCAAGTGCTTCAAACATTAGTAAATGTCCTTCTGCATTAGGGTGCAGGTAATCGGGCATAAGTTCTTTGTTGACCTTTCCATTACCATCAATATATGTATGGCCAATATTGATATAGTAGATTTTTGAGTTCTTTTTTGGGAAAGCAGAAATAAGTTTGTTCGTTGCTTTGTTGATGTTATCTCTGTGATTGGGTTTGTAGCCATAGGGAAGAATACCCATGAGTAGAATTTTGGTGTCCGGTAGTTTTTGGGTTAACAGATCACATATTTTATATATGCCTGCGGCCAGTTCTTCTGGGGTGCTTATGTTTACGTAATGGTTCCCGTCCGTGTTATTCGTACCTATGAGTACAACTGCTACTTTTGGATTGATACCTTCTAAGGTTCCATTTTCAATACGCCAGATGACATTTTCGGTGCGGTCACCGCTGATGCCCATATCTACGGTACGGTACCGGTCCAAGTATTTGGTCCAAACCTCTTTTCGGTCTTCTTTTTCCAAAGTGTGAAAAATGGAATTGCCCACCAAAATCAATTCAGGGTCAGATTTGAGGCGGCTTTTTATGGTCTCATGTCTTTGGTTCCACCATTCGCCATCTCGTTGAACGGATTGCGCTGCGGGGTTTATCTTATTTTGAGGTGTTTTGGTACTGGAGCATGATAAGAGTATGCCTGTAAACAAAAGGAGCAAGGTGTAACTTAGTTTGGGTGTTTTAGCCATAATACTTCAACTTGGTTTTAGACTCTCTTTTGTATAGGCCCTAAGCCATTTTTCCAGTCTTGATTGCATTCTTTATACAGAATGGCTTTTAGTTTTTCTGTTTTTTGTGGATGGTCCTTGGCTAGATCTTTCACTTCTTCATAATCATCTGGTAGGTAATAAAGTTGAAATACATCCTCTTTTAAATAATACCTGAGCTTCCAACCCTCTTGGGTTACCAAAGCAGGACCCATTTTTGAAGAGTAAACAGTGTAATCGCGTAATTTGGGTTTACCTCCAAAAAGAGCTTTTGCATACGAAATTCCATCTTTTTCTCTTCTTTGCGGGGTGCCTACAATTTCGGCGAGTGTATTTAAAAAGTCATAATTACTAACCATTTGGTCCGAAACTGCACCCTCTTTTATATGACCTTTCCAATACCAGAACAGGGGAACACGCACGCCACCTTCCCAGTTGTCGCGTTTTTTTCCGGACATACCATCATTGCCGTCAAAAACATCACCTGTAACACGACTATTGAAGCGTGTGGTAATATTATCAAATTCTTCTCCCTTTACATTTACGTTATTTTTTGAGGTACGTCCTTCTTCGGGGTAATAGATTTCATGACCGTTGTCCGATGTAAAGACGATGATAGTGTTGTCTAAAATTTTCATTTCTTCCAGTTTGGAATAAATTCGGCCTACATCGTCATCCAGCATTTTAACCATAGAAGCATATTCTTTTTCCCATTGGGTTAAATTGGGGTTGTTCGCCAATTCCGGATGTACTTGAGGAACCATGGTAGGCCCATGGGGCAATTGTGTGGGGAAATATAAAAAGAAGGGCTTGTTCGTTTTCTGGGGATGGATATCATCCATAAAGTCCAACATTTTTTCCATGATAATATGCTCGGAATAGACGGCTTTTCCTTCCATATTCCACCGGTCCTTAAAATTTTCGGGAGAGTCATATTCCGTAGTTTTGGCACAATCTACATGTGTATTTCCTTGAATATCTACTTTTTTGCCATCCTCAAAAAGAAAGGGAGGGTAAAACCCATGGCATCTAACGTGATCGTAGTACCCAAAATGATGGTCCCAGCCATGGCGTTCCATACGTTCAGGAGTGGTTGCAAAACCCCATTCCAATTTCCCGAACTGTCCTGTAGTATAACCTGCCTTTTGAGCAATTTCGCCCAAGAATACTTCATCTTTTTTAGCAGGCAGTGCCACTTGGTGAATTTTAGTCTTAATTTCATCCAAGCTGAGCCCATTGTCCAATTCCATATAAATACCCGCTTTTACTATGGTCATGGCGTCACCCCCGTGACAGTCGTGCATTCCGGTCAATAAGCTGGCCCGTGCCGGGGCACAATACATGGCGCCATAAGCTCTTTCAAACTGCATCCCTCCTGAAGCCAACTTGTCAATATTAGGCGTAGTCAACATTTTCTGACCGTAAGTGCCCAGCATACCACGGCCTAAATCATCGGCATAAATAAGAACTATATTAGGTTTTTGAACCTCTTTTTTCTGAGCCCAACCTAAGGAAACAGTAAAAAGGATTATAAAAACTTGAATTAAAAACTTCTTAGTGAAATGCATTGGTTAGGACAGTTTAGATTATTTGGAGAGAATGGAATTTGGCGGTAACGGCACTTTGTTTGAAGCCCGCCATGCTACCAGCTCATCAAGTAATTTTTGTGTTGTTTTGGTATGGTCTTGGGCCAAGTTCTTGGTTTCTTTAGGGTCTGTCTTTAGATTGTAAAGTTCTAGTTTTCCATCTGCCAAGAATTGGATCAGCTTGTAATCTCCTTTTCGGATTACGGAACAGGTGCCGTGTTTGTATTGACTAGCCAAGTGCCAGAACAAGGGGCGTTGCTTAAAATCAGAGTTGTCTTTTTTAAATAGGGGAGTAAGGGATTTTCCATCTAATTGACCTTTGTAAGCAATGTTGGCCACATCCATTAGGGTGGGGAAATAATCCATAACTGAAATAGGGATTTCAGTTCTTCGGGCTCTTACCTTGCCAGGCCAGTGAATTAGTGCTGGCACTTTTATTCCGCCTTCATAAATTTCTCCTTTGGCACCTCTCAACTTTAGATTCTCCGAGGCAATAGGGTGATAGCCATTATCTGAGGTAATAATTAAAATGGTGTTCTCTTCTAGCTTGTTTTTTTTAAGGTACGCCATGATTTTACCAATGTTCTCATCCATAGATTCTACCATGGTGGCGTAGCTGGCCATCCGTTCTTTATTCTTGCCTATTCCTTGCCCCGTTACGGGGTCCCCAGGCTTGCTCATGTATTTGTTAAAAAGTGCATCGTTCCTGTTTTTTATAGGACGATGAACCGCGTAAAAATGGAGGTTGACCAAAAATGGGTCGGTTTTATGATGGTCCATAAACTCAATGGCGTCGTCAGCCAATCTATCCGTAAGCCATTCGTCATTGGATTTTGGAGTTATAAACGGGTTGCTGAACGGAGCGCGATACCCTCCGCGTTCACTTTTGTACCCACCTTCTTCTAAGGCGGGGTCACCTCTAAAGGTGCCGCCCACATTTTTAATAAAGCCCCTTCCTTCAGGATAGTATTGTTTTACGGTTGGGGTCTTATGATTTTCTACCCAGGTAAAATTTCCCGCTTGGGGTTGGTCCAATCGTTGTTGAATAGGCCATTTCATAGCCAATTCTTTTTCTGGATAAGGACCTACAATATGCCATTTTCCCAAATGAATGGACTTGTACCCGGCTTGGGCAAGGGGTTTGGCGTAAATGGGGTGTTCCTTTTCAACCGTCCATCTAGAGAATATATTTTCTTGAGCATCTCCTTTCTCCAATACAGGAACCGTGTACACTCCCGTTCGGAAGGATTGTTTTCCTGTAAAAAGTGCGGACCTTGAGGGAGAACAAGTAGGATACATATAGGCATTGTCAAAAACCAGGCTTTCTTTGGCCAAAGCATCTAATGCCGGAGTTTCAAAATAAGTAGAGCCATTAAAACCAACATCGGCATAACCAAGGTCATCCACAAGGACAAAAATAATATTGGGTTGTTTTTCTTGGGCCCAGTTGTACCCGAACGAGGCAAGGAATAACAATACAAAATAAAAAGACCTTGGTTTTAGATGCATAGTGCTAAATTTTTATTCGGTTTTTTTTATGTACTTGAGCGGGGCGATACGTTTACCGGTTTTGTAATCCAATCGCTTACCGTAGTAGATATAATTATCAAATATGTCTCCTTTGCCCAGTGTTCTGGGGTCGCCCTGAGCAATAAGTTCCGTTTCCATTTGGGTACGAAGCTTTTTGATGACCGTTGCATTTTCCGGTTTATTGGCCAGATTATGGATGCAGTGCGGGTCTTTCTCAATATTATAAAGTTCGTGTTCCGGTCTCTTATCAAAATTCATCTCAAAGAAAGGGTACTCGTCATCTTCCGGTTTAAGCGAGGTTAGGTAACTTTTGGTAGGAGAACCATCCGTATTCATAAAGCCATATTCTGGGTTGCCCACGGGCCACCGCTCAGGTTTTATATTGTGAACATATAAGAGCGAGTCGTTCCTGATGGCCCTTACCGGATAGGCTAGGTCGGTTCCGTCTTCATTGGCTCGTCCTATATCATGACGTTCTTTGCCTAAAAGCACATGGTCCCGATTTTTATCTATCCTACCGGATTCCGTAGAAAAAAGTTGTTTTGTAAGACTGCTTCCCGTCATTTGTTCGGGAGGCGTTTCACCCACTACCTCCATAAAAGTAGGGGCCAAATCAGAAAAGCTAACGAAATCGCTTACCGTACGGCCGGAAACAATTTTTCCTTTCCAATAAGCAATCAACGGAATATGGAAGCCTTCTTCATAAATCTGGCCTTTCACCCTTGGGAACGGCATACCATGGTCAGACGTTATGAGGACCAATGTGTTTTTTAGCAGCCCTTTTTTCTCAAGAGCTTTAATTGCTTTACCCACATGGGTATCAAACCACTCTACTTCGTTTGCATAATCCAATAAATCACCGCGAACCACTTCATTATCTGGATAGAAGGGCGGTACATTGGCTTCTTCTAACCTTCGGCCCGCCTTCTTCCAAGAATCCAATTCGTAAAAACGATGGGGTTCTTTGGTTCCCAACCAAAAACAAAACGGGGTATCCGTAGGGTTTTCATTGAGAAAAGCCTCAAAATTAGCGGCATAGTCAACATCCGTAATTCCTTTATACGGCGGTTCTAGTTTTATGGTGTTGTATTCCGGCCCTGCGGGGTTGTCCTTAGTGTCATACACACCAGGACCCCAACCTTTGCCCGTATACCCCACACGATAGCCCTTTTTAGCCAATAACTGCGGATAGGTTTTAAATTCCAGAGGAAAACGTCCGTTATGGTCCGCGGCTTCCTTTAACTGCCAGCTGTACTTACCCGTTAAAATACAGGCCCGTGCCGGCGAGCATTTAGGGTTGCCGTTATATGCATTTTGAAATACCAATCCTTCCTTGGCCAGTTGGTCTATTTCCGGCGTATTGATGAAGGTATCTCCATAAGCACCAAAACTCTTCATTGAAGCGTCATCCGCAATACAGAACAGAATATTAGGGCGCTCTGTTTTTGTTACTGTATTTTCACTGGTAGGAATGTTCAAAAAGGCTAACACGCCTACCATACTGAATTTTAAAAGGGACTGAAAAGTTGGAAAAGCATATGTTATCATAAACTTGATTTTTACAAGAAAGTTACAAATTGTTTGTGCAACGTAAACTAGGAGTAGGGATACATACCCTGCCCTATTTATTGAATTCCGTAATGGTTAAACCCCAAGTAAGTTTGGTGCCATCTGCCGCTGTAACTTCGTAACTGATAGGGTTGGTGCTAAAATCGCCAATCTCACCAAGGGCAGGGGCTCCGTTTGCCGGGGCCAACGTAGCTGCCGTAGAAATATCTGCGTAGCCCACTATTTCCGAAAGGCTTACCTGTGACCGTACTTCCTCCGGAAAATCGCCATTGGCAGGCGGCACAGTTATGGCGCAAGCTACCTTTTGATTAACCGTGTCTATGGTCGTTTCTACATTCAATTGAACCACTTGTAGGCGGTTAAAGTCTTGTGTGTCATCAATCCATCTATATTCGAATCTGAAATTGGTAATTTCGGCCTCGTTAAATGTGGGCAGCTCTTCTAAATCTGATTTCAGGCAAGAGGTCATTGTAATGCCTACGAGCAAGAATAGTAAGTATGTTATATTTTTCATTTTATACGAATTTTGTTGTGCGTTAGTTTACCAGCCTGGATTTTGATCTAGTTTTTCATTTAGGATACGCTCGTTTTCAGGAACAGGAAATAAGTAGCGTCTTGTAGAAAAGCGTTTTTTCTGATTGCCCGGTTTTAATATTACGGGTACGCTTTCAAAGCCTTTGCCATCTGCTGCAATTTCAAAGAAGGTATATTCTTTGTCGTTTAATTCCGAAATGATGCCTCCGCCTTCTTCTTTACCCCATCTTAAAAGGGACCAATATCTATCGTTCTCAAAAAACAATTCTACGCGACGTTCAATTTTGTACCATTCCCACACTTGATCTAGGGTCATGCCTGCCATAAGCTCCGGTAGTTTACCATGCTCAACCCTGGTTTTGTTGATGTATTGAACCGCTGTTTCTGCATCATTTAGACGCAGCATAACTTCAGCATAGTTCAAATAGGCACGGCCTAATCTGGTAATGACCTGATGGTAATTTGTGAAGTTTACCGCTTTGTATCCTTCAATATCAGGATAAATACCTTTTCTTATAAAATAGCCGGATATAGTGGATGCTTCAGTACCCTTCGTACTTTGTACATAATGCATATTGCCACCAACTCTAGTGGTAATGGTATTGGTAAAAAGTTTTGAGGAATCCTGTACAATAGAAGCAAAGAAACGGGCGTCGCGATGTTCGTTATATATAGCATCGGAAAGAAACCCTCCGTTGGTCTCAAAATCTTGATAGTATGAGGTTTCGTTCCATCTCTTTGCTACTCCGTCCGTATCGGTTACCAAATAATCATCAACCAAATCGGCAGAAGGCATGGCGGTAGTCCACCCTAAAAATGATTCGTTCAGTTTTGGGGTACCTTCCGTTTTGGCAACCTCCATATTAGGAACAATACGTTGCATTGGAGTCAATACACAGAGCGTAGCATCTATATTGGTGTATAGCCCTAATATGATTTCCGACGAATTTAATGCATTGGTGTAATTGTTAAACAATTCTGCGTAATTAGGGTCTAGACTGTACCCTAGCGCAAATAAGTCTTCGCTTGCTTTTTTGGAAATGTTGTAATAGTCTTCTTTTCCACTTTCTATATATGCAGCGCCGTGCAGTGCAATTTCTGCCAACATAGCATATGCGGCACCTTTTGTAAGTTCGCCAGTCTCTACATTGCTAGAAACGGGTAAATCTAGAGCTGCTTCCTGTAAGTCTTTGATGATAAAATCATAGGTCTCTTTTATGGTTTCCGATCGTGGTAACTTTAAATCGTCCTCTGGTGTGAGCACCTTATCTACAATTACGTATTTACCGAACAAACGTGCCTTTGAGTAATAGATTAAAGCACGTAACATCTTGCCCTGTGCAATCAATTTAGGTTTGATGTTTTCCTGGATGCCTTCCGAAGCGGCCACTTTTTCAATAATCAAGTTACAGTCTCTGATGACTTCAAAAGAATTTTGTTTTATAGGGGATTTTAACCCTAATGGAGCCCTTCCGTAGAAATAATAAGAGTTGTTTTTGGCCCAACCGGCGTCATAAAATTGATCGATCAGGTCTAAAGCCACTTTGTTGGCATTTACCAAAACGGTATTATCGGTAAAATCGTCATTACCGGCGCCACCTCCTTTTGGGTCTGGATCTTCCGGGTTGACCAATAATTCAGGCAATACCGAATTATAGGTGTTATAAATAAAACCTTGGGCAAGACTAGCATCGCTCCACACATCTTGTTCAGTGTACTTGTCTAAGGGTTTGGTATCTAAAAGGTCGTCGCTACATGAGAAGCTCATGAGGGCGATCAAAACAGAAAACAGGGTTATATATAAGTTCTTCATCATTATTTTTTTGAATTAAAATCCTAGGTTTACACCAAATGAATACGTGCGTTGTACTGGGTAGCCGTAGCTGTTTATCCCGTTGTTGGCACTTTGCACTTGTTCTGGGTCAAAAAAGTCTTTTACCGGAGAAATGGTAAACAGGTTGGTGCCACTTGCAAATATTTTACAGGAAGAAATCCAGTTGTTATCCGCTAAAAACGTTTTCTTTAGGTCATAACCCAGCTGAATATTCTTTAATCTGAAATATTTGGCGTTCTTTAAAAAGTAATCCGAAGGGTTGCTTACAATATCATTATTGCCTCCGTTCACGGCTACTGAAGTAACCGGTCTAGGGTAGGATGCACCCGGGTTTTCCGGTGTCCAATAGTCCAATTGATAGATATACGTTAAGCGTTTGGCTTCTGCGGCAATAAACCGATCAAAACCAATATAACGGTTTCCGGCACCTTGAAAGAGACCGTTCATGAACCATCCTTTGTAACTCATATTAAAATCTATACCGTAGGTAAGGCGTGGTTGAGAAGGAAGGCCTAGCAAGCGTTTATCCTGCTCGTCCACTTTACCGTCTCCGTTAGAATCCACATAGCGGATATCTCCACCTTGAGTTTCCGTAGAACTTAACAAACGTGGGGTGTTTAAGATATCATTGTCATTTTGGTATAATCCGTCAGTAACAAATACTTTTCCCCCTTGCCAGTAATCGGTCCTATGGGTTTCCCTTGTGTATGGGTTTTTGAGTGTAGCTTGGTCTTCGGTATCCAGTTGTTCCCATAATTGATTGAAATAAGAAACGTTACCGCCTAACCCAAATCTAAACTCGTTGATGTTTCCTTTGTAACGTAGCGAAACTTCATATCCGGCTCTACGTTGTTTAGAACCTGAGCGAATTTGAGGCAAAGGTTTGCCCAAAGGTTGGGAGTACACATTTTGTGGACTTACCAAAAACCCTGTGGTTAAGTAGTAGAAATACTCTAGGGTACCGCTAAATTTATCTCCGAATGTAGAGAAATCCAATCCGTAGTTGAACGATTCCCTATTGTACCAAGTGAGTTCGTCCGGATTTACCAAATTACCTTCTGAGTAACCGTTTGCCAAGGCATTGCCAATAGTATAAACGCCAGATTCAAGATTGTATACGGGGATATAACCAAATCTGTTTACCCCTTCCGAGACACCTGTTTTACCATAAGAACTTCTAAGTTTTAAAGAGTTGATGATATTATCCTCTTTAAGCTTTTGCATAAAATTCTCCTCGGCAATATTCCATGCAAATGACATGGCGGGAAAGAATCCCCATCTTTTTTTAGGGGCAAAATTGTCATTACCATCATAACGACCACTAAGCTCAATGATATATTTGTAGTCAAAGTCATATTTCAAACGGAAAACATAACCTGCATTGGCGGCTTCCTGTTCGCTACCGTCATTGTCTTTACCCACGGCCGGACCGGCAAAAAGTTGGTCTACGGCACCGGACAAGTAATTTCTTCTTGAAGCTCCTAAATCTGCATATTTGCTGGTAGTCTGGTTGTACACAAAGGTAGCATCAAGACCGTGCATGCCAAAGGTGCGGGAGTAAGAAGCACTAGATTCAAAATACAATCTATTACTGTAGTATGAATTTAAGCTCAAGGCCGGTGGTGTTTGTGGTGTTAGGGAGCCGTCCTGCATGTATAGCGGAACATTGTATTCCCATAATTTACCCCAACCATCACCATCACGGTAGTTGGCCATTACCCCTAATTTAAAACCTTCTATGTTGGGAACTTGCCATTTTACGTCTAGCTGTGCATTAATGAACTTGTCCCGGGTCTTGTTATAACCCGCGTCCTTATCCGTTAAGGCAAGTGGATTGTCTCCGTTGCCGCCCCCGGCCAGTGTGCCGTCTAGATTATAACCTCTGTAAAGTGGGTCGGTATTTTGGTTTACAGCTCGCCAAACACCAAACATACCCGCAGAAGGTTCTTCGTAGTTTTCAATACTGGAGTTGAGGTTTACGCCAACCTCAAGACCTATTTTATCAAATTTGGTAGTTACGTTACTTCTAACATTGAATCTAGTATAGTTTACTACATCTTGTTTAAGCAGACTTCCTTCATCAATATACCCCATAGAAACAAAGTAGTTGGTTTTTTTGTCTCCTCCGGAAAGTGAAAGATTGTGCCTTTGCTCGGGAGCAAATTCCTTAAGGGTCAGGTCTGGCCAGTTATTGTCCGGATACGTGTCCAAGTCTGCGTGGGTCCTGATGGTTTCTAATTGCTCTGGGGAATACGGAACCGGTATGCCTTCATAGGCACTTGCAGCATTTTGAACCTGTGCAAATTCATAGGAATTCATCATTTCCGGTAATATAGTGGGTTGGCTCATTTGGTAATTGTAGGAGTAATTGACGTTTATTTTTCCGTCTTTGCCTCTTTTGGTCGTTACCAAAACAATACCGTTACCCGCTCTTGAACCATATACAGCGGTTGCCGCAGCATCTTTAAGAAAACTGATGCTTTCAATATCATTGGAGTTAATGGTTTGAAAATCTTGTTGTTCTGTAATGACCCCGTCAATTACGTATAAAGGGGAACCACCACCACGAATGGAGATAGCCGGAGAGCTACCGGGAGCACCACCACTGTTTTCTACAATAAGACCGGATACTTGTCCTTGCAAGGTCTCGCCAACATTGTTGAAAGGGGTTTGTTCCAATTTTTCGGGTGCTAACGTGGTAACCGCTCCAACCATTTTTCGTTTGGTAGATGTACCGTAACCAATAACTACCACCTCGTCTAATTTAGCAGAATCCGTGTCTAATGAAATGTCTATTGTGGTTTTTCCATCAATAGTAACTTCTTGGGTGCTGTACCCAATATAGCTGAATACTAAAATGTCCGAGCCAGCAGGAACATCAATAGAATAATTACCGTCAAAATCGGTAACAATTCCAATACTGGTTCCTTTTACCAAGACATTGGCACCGGGAAGCGGCATACCGTCTTCGGTACTTATTACCGTTCCTTTAACTGTTGTTTGTGCAAAAGAGAAGCTGCATATGAGCAACATCATTAAGCAAAGCGAAAACAACCAACGCTGTGGAATTTTAGGTCTGTTATTTTTCATGTTTGAGTTGAGTTATAAAAAATTTAAGTTGAGTGAAAGGCGCTATTTGGAATGTTAATTTTTTAACAATAGCGAGAAACAAAGGTATTTTTCAAGCAAAAAATGATGTATTCAAGCGTAAATTTTATGTCTCTTTAAATTCAAACTGATGGCTATTAAAATTTTAGGGCAGACCAGCAGAAGGTTTTCTTTTGTACTGTTTTAGAGGTGGTTAACAGTAGCTAAAGACCCTTTGTGGAAGGGGTTTGTAGCTGTAAGGTCAAGAGTAATCCCTTGAAACAAATGAGTTTTGAGGCGTAAAATCGCCTAAGATATTCAAGGCTATGAATTCGTAAATTTTAGTAGTAGGAGAGCGGTTAGTTCTGTGCGCTTGGCGTTATGAAGAAGTATTTTTATTCTGAGCTGAATATTTACCCGGTGTGGTATTGTACATTTCTTTGAAAAGTTTGCTGAAATGCGTTCGGCTTTTAAATCCGGTCATCGTATAAACTTCGTTTACGGATAAGTCCGGTTGCTGTACCAATAATTCCGCTGCTTTTTTCAGACGGTACATTTTTAGCATTTCAAACGGAGTTTTATCCGTTAATGCCTTCACTTTTTGATAAAAATGTGTCCGGTTAAGATAAAGTTGACGCGCAATTTGGTCCATATCTAGATTTTGATTGTCCAGGTTCTGGGCCATAAGATGGTATAGCTTTTCAAGAAATGCGTTGTCGTTTCTAATGTTTAGGTTATTGTCCTTCGTAAGCGGAATACCAATTTTAAAACGCTCCCGTAATCGCTTTTTGTTTTCCAACAATGCTTCGGTGCGGGCAACCAACCGGCGGGCATCAAATGGTTTTTTAATGTAGGCGTCCGCTCCATCCTTAATACCCTGAATCTGATTTTCTATATCGTTCAATGCCGTAAGCAGAATTACCGGAATATGGCTTGTCTTAATATCGGCCTTTATACGTTTACAAAGTTCAAGTCCGTTCATGACGGGCATTTGAATATCACTGATTACCAGATCTGGCCATTGGTCTTCCATAGCGTCCAAACACTCCCTGCCATTGGTAAAGGTTTTTACCTCAAAGAATTTAGAGAGTACTTTTGACACATATAGCCGCATATCCAAGACATCTTCTACATAGAAAATCAAGTGGTCCGTGTAGTCTCCGCTGGTTTTTATCTTGGAAATTTCGGTCTTTGCTATCGTTGTTTCGGCATTGGAAACTTTGTTTTCGGCAGATATTATGGCTTTTTCCTTTAGGGCTTGGTCATCTGCAGATTCTTTTTTAACCACCGGTAGACGTACCGTTATGGTTGTGCCTACCCCTATTTCGCTAAATGCTTCTAAATAGCCATAATGCATTTCCACTAATTTTTTGGAAAAAGCAAGACCTATACCTGAACCCGTTGAATGTACACTTTCTCTTTTTCGTGATTGGTAAAACCTTTCAAAAATGTGGGGAAGGTCATCATCATCTATACCTCTTCCGGTATCCGTTACGGAAACAAGTAGGTCTTTATCTTCACTAACATACTTTATGGTAATGACATCATTGGCACCTGTATACTTAAAAGCATTGCTTAAGAGGTTATTGAAAACTTTCTCTAGCTTATCGCGATCTGCAGATACTACTATGTTGGAATCATCGGAGATAACCTGTAACCTTTTATGGCTGTTATAGGCTAAGAAATGAAAATCGGGAACCATGCTTTCTATAAACTCGTCAAAATAGAATCTTGAATAGTCCATCTCCATTAAGTTGGCATCTACACGTTCAAAATCATGAATCTGGTCTATGAGCTGCCCTATTTTTTTGGATTGCCTAGCAATGATGTTCAACTTTTCTTGAGAATCTATATTGTCTCTATACCGTTCCGATAGAAGTTTTACCGGACTGGAAATAAGATTGAGCGGTGTTTTAAGCTCATGGGATATATTGGCGAAAAAACGAAGCTTGGCCGCATTAACCTCCTTTACTTTATCTTTTTCTATTTGTTCTAGTTGAATATTGTAGCGCAGCGACTGTACTTTGATAATATTATATAGAATAACACCTAGAATTAGGAGGAAGGCTAAAGTATAGAGAATATAGGCCAAGGGAGTTTTCCAAAACGGAGGAGAAATAATTATGTTCAATGTCTTAGGTGCGGTCCATTCTCCAATAGAATTTGATGCCGCTACTTCTAAGGAATAGGTTCCGGGTTGTAGACCATTGTAATTGATCATCCGTTGGTCCGAAGTGGTCTGAAACCAATTTTGATCTACAGGTAATAATCTGTATTTTAAAAAATGATTTTCAGTTGATGCAAAATGTAGGGACAATGCTTCTACACTAAAGACATTCTCATTGTATTTGAGGTCTAAGGTCTGCCCGCTATGGAGCCGTTCGGATAGTAAGACCCTTTTATTAATGGTGTCTTGTGGGAATATAGTCTGATTGAAAATCTTAAAGTTTCCAAAGTGCAGTACCGGTAAGGGCTCCGCATCCATTATAGATTTGGGCTTAAAGAAAGAAAAGCCTTCTAGACCGGCCAAGACCAAAGTACCGTTGTTCAGATAGCCCGAAGCATACCAGAAATCTTCAAAGGGCAAACCGTCTTCTTTTCCAAACTTTCTGAACTTTTTTTCCTCAGGGTAAAATTTATTCAGGCCAACGTTGGTGGCTATCCATAAATTACCTTGGCTATCTACGTTTATACTTTTAACAACGTTGTTGGAAAGGCCGTCTTTCTCGGAGTAGGGAATAAATATAGGTTCGTTTTCACTGTTTTCTACTTTGCAGATTCCGGCACCTTCCGTTCCTATCCACAGGTTTCCGCTTGGGGACCTGATTATGGCCGATACAAAATTATTGGGTAGCCCGCCCTCTTTTTTGTCCATCCGTAGATGTTTGACCTCTGCGTCTTTTAGCAGTGGGTCATCTTCAATGTCTATTCTAAAGAGGCCGTCTTCTGCGGTGCCTACCCAGATAAAATCATACTTTGGGTCTGCATATACGTAACGGGCCAAGATCATTTTAGAATCCTCAAAATAGGGATTGTCGTTCAAGGCTTCTATTCGGGTAACAGAACCTTCTTCGTCTATGGTCAACTTATAGACGCCTATTCTAGTTCCCAGCCAGATGTTTCCCTTCTTGTCTTCTGTGATTTTATAAGAATCAATTTCCGAAAATTCGGGCAGGGAACTTGTATTGATAGGTTGTGGCCTTTTCTCTCCTGGATTCAGCCTAAAATAGCCCTTATTGGCTACTTTCATCCATGTTCGTTTTTTAGAATCTACGTAAACCGAAGAAATCTGCGATTCGTTTTTTTCGTCAAACGTAAAGGGCAAAGGTTTAAATTTTGCTTCCTTGGTATTGAACAAGGCAAGACCTCCTTGGTTTTTTGTGAGGTATACGTTTTGGTTGTCCAGTGGGGCTATGTGAATTAAATGGCGGTCACTTACCCCAAATTCATAAGGACTCTTACCTTTAAATTCCTTAAACGGATTTTTTTTGAGGTCAAATCTAAAAAGACCTTTGTCAAAAGAACCTACCCAAAACCTGTTGTTGGATGTAGCTTTAAAGCAACTGATACGAAGCTGTTTGTTTTGGAATTTAAAAAGCGAATAGTCTATGGTGGAATCATACTTTAAGCTATCCGTAGTATTAATGCGAACCGCACCATTGTTAAGCGTTCCCAACCAAAGATTGTTTTGATGGTCAAAGCCCGAACTATTAAAGCTTTCTGTGGCTAAGAGGTTGTTTTTTACTATTTGATATATATACTCATTATCTTTTTCTTCATATGCTAGAATAGCAAATCCCTTTTTAAGCGTAACTAAAAAAGAAGTTTCGTCCATACGCATTACAGACTCGCTATTATCGATAGTATTCTCGGCTACTTTAGTGAATTCTTGATTTTTCAGGTTGAATGAAAGCAATCCAGCAGAAGTAGCATATAGAGAAATAGTTTCATCAATAGAAATGGAGTTATAGAATTCAACTGCTCCGTTACTATAGAAAGCGGTAGGTACATGCTCATCCTTTAAGGTATAATCTTCGTTAAAGACTAAAATGCCGTACTTTTCCGTAGCACAGCGTACGGTTCCGTTATTCTGATCAATGACAATATCCCTGACCACGGGTCCTTTAACTCCTTTCTTGGCAAGTTGATTGGAGTAAATGTTCGTGAATTTTTCTAGATTGTAATCATATATAGATATTCCTTCGTCCGTACCGATCCATATGTTGCCTTTGGAATCTTCTTTTAAAGACCTGATACGGTTACTTACAAAGACATCATCGTTTAGGGTGTTTTTAAAAGTCTTGAATTCGTATCCATCATAACGGTTGAGGCCTTCAAAGGTGCCTACCCAAATATAACCTCTTGAATCTTCAAGAATGGAGGTTACCCCGTTGTGTGCCAACCCGTTGGAAATCGTGTAATTTTGCGAAAACTTAAGGCCGCCCTCTTGCGCCGAAAGACACAGGAAGAAGAACAGACATACGAGTATGGAGTAAACTTTTTTGGACATAAAACCAGAAACCGATTTAGTACCTATGTAATATTGGAAATATATTTTCAAGGTAGTAAAAATACTATAGTTGATGCTTAATCTAGCTTTTATTCCAGGTTTGTTGGAGCTAAAATAAATATGAAGTTGCCCGTGCGCACTTTGCACAGGGGTATATTCAATTTAAGACAACTTTTCGTTTACCACTTTTTCCATATAGCTCATACGGTCCAATGCTTTTTTTGTAAAATTATATAGGCTTAGGCTACGGTCCAAATTTTGATTTTCGTAAGCTACCTTATAATAGATGTTGTTGTTCAGGTAATCCGTTAATGCCCGTATACCGTGCAGAAAAGGCATGAGAACGGCACCCCATGGTAACGTTTGAATTTCTGTCTTGGTTAAGAAGGAACTGTTTGTTGCAAGGCCGTCTATGAAAGCTTCAAATAGAGCTTCGTTAAAAACAATTTTACTGTGGTCTTTTTCGTCCTCTGCGGCGGTATTGGCTATAGTTCGTACGGCATCGCCAAAATCGTAAAGGAAATAGCCTTTCATAAGCGTGTCCAAATCAATAAGACAAAGCGCTTTGTTGCTCTCTTTTGAAAAGAGAATGTTATTTAGTTTGGTGTCATTATGACAAACCCTGATCGGTAACTTCGTTAAATCTAATATGGAAAGTTTTTTTAAGACCGCCTTGGTAAAAGCTATGGCCTCTTGGGCAGTTTCCAATTTATTTGGAGCAGCAGATTTAAGGGCAGATTTAAATTGGTCTTCCCGTAATACGATATCATGAAAACGAGGTATAGTATCTACATAATCATTTAAATCCGCTTGTTGTAAAAGTAAATTGAACTTGGAAATTATCCTTCCCGATTCAAAAGCAATATTAGTGTCTTCCGTAGTATTGTATGCCGTGCTACCATCAATAAACGTCATTAGACGCCAATGGTTTCCTGTTGGGGAGATATAATGGCTGTTTCCGTTTTGTGGCGGTACCAAGGTTATTTTACTGTAGTCGTGGTCCTGTAAATAGATAAAGGCTTGCTGAATGTTGTTCATGACCCCTTTTACATCTGTAAAAACCAAATGGTTTACACGTTGTAATATGTAGAGTGGGGTAGGGCCATCAAAAACCAAGAAAGTATCATTGATCAAACCGTCTGTTAACGGTTTGATCAAGTACTTTGTTCGGGGCACCGAAAAGTGCCCTAATAGTTCATTAAGGTGTTTTATGGAATACCTACTCATTACTGTTTTGGCCAAAGCGGAGAAGGGTACTTGCCCGCATCTGTTTTGCCTTGAAGGTTGGCAACGGCTTTTTCACGGTCGCTGGCGTACGTTACACCAAACCAATCACCGCCAGAAGGTACTACCTTTACCTTTATTTCTCCCGCCTGCAGCATTTCTTGAACCGTTTTAGGAATGTAAAGTTCGCTAGTCGTAGCTAGGTTATCATCAGCAAGGAACGTTCTGAATTCACTTTCGATTTTATCGAAGATAGAAGGTTGGCAAACCCAAAAGTTCATACTCACCTGTTCTTCGCCGGTATATTCATTGCCAGAATCAAGATCCAGTACTTTACCATCTTTAGGTTCAAGTTTTAAGCGCTCATCAACAGAGATCAAATCGTCTCCGTTCACTTGGCAAACTCCCCTTGATACGGAACCATGTTCGGACAAGGTATTCTTTAAGGTATACCCAACTAGGGCAAATGTATTATCATTATTGTGCTCTCGGGCAAAATTAGCCGCGTTTTCATAAGCGGATTGACCATAAAAATCATCTGCGTTTAAAACTGCAAAAGGACCATTGATCACGTTTCTAGCAGTCCAAACGGCATGCGCCGTACCCCAAGGTTTTTTACGCTCCCCTGAGAATGAACATCCTTCTGGTAAATCTGTAATTTCTTGAGCCAAAACATCTAGTTTAATATTGGCGGGTAATTTTGGTCTTAAATGATTTTCAGCCAAAGAAACATTTTCCTTCTTAGTAATGAGAACAATATGGTCAAAGCCGTTTTTGAGAGCATCATAGATGCCAAACTCCATTAAGAATTCGCCGTTAGGGCCTAAATCGTCAAATTGTTTTAGTTTTCCGTATCTACTACCGCTACCAGCGGCCATTAATAATAAGGTCATGTCTTTCTTTTTTTTGAGAGCCGCTAAAATAAGGTTTTAACCTGAAAACTTGTAGGTCATTTCTATTTACATAACAATTTTTTGACATCTTGTGGATTGCTAAGCATTGATCGTTTAGCTGATAATGGATGCATTTTTTGGCGTTTGTAAATTGAAATAAAGGCGTAGAAGGCCTTTTAAATATTTTGTGCGAGTCGGTTTTGGGCCTCCTTCAGAATTTCGATAACTCGGTTTTTTAAACTTTTAGGTTCTAAAATTTCGGCGTAATCACAAAACATAAGATACCACCTGGGGAAGCCATTTATAATGTCCGAAGTCATAAAGGTCATAAGAACTTTGTCCTTTTTTACCTCTTCGGATACAAAACCATATTGTTTTCTTCCAGCCGAAATGTACCGGGCAATAGCTTTGTCTATAGAAATCACAACCTTGGTTTTTTTCCTTTCGGGCTGTTTGTTCAAGTGCTCGTCCAATAAGCCATGTTCTAATGTAAAAGGTTGGTGGCTTCTGCCAATACGCAGCATTCGGTCCGTTCTAAATTGTCTGTAGTCCTTTCTTATGTGGCAATAGCCAAGCACGTACCAAAAATTATTCTCGTGAAAAAGCCCTACAGGCTCAATAAAACGATCGGATGGTTTTTCCGCATTCAAAGAATGGTATTTTAGAAACACCTGTTTTTTATCCGCTATACTTTCAAACAAAATCTCCAGCGCGTTGGGTATGTTTTCGTCAAAAGGTGTTTGGGACGGGTCTATTAAGACTTGAGATTCCAAAGTGGAAATCCAATCTTTTTCTTTTCCCCTTAAAACCGACTTTACCTTGTACATAGCGGATTTATGATG
Organism: Zobellia sp. 1_MG-2023; assembly: GCF_030549125.1. NCBI lineage: Bacteria > Pseudomonadati > Bacteroidota > Flavobacteriia > Flavobacteriales > Flavobacteriaceae > Zobellia > Zobellia sp. 1_MG-2023. The sequence continues at coordinate 245,658 of NZ_JAUOSY010000002.1, forward strand.
AGAACCTAATGAAGTATCCGTAAATTTTCGCATCAATTTTTCCGCGGCAACAAAACTACAGGCTTCCTCTCTGGTAAACATAACTGGAGGGAGGCGGTACCCTTCCATAATGGAATAGCCTACGCCGGCTTCACTGGAAATAGGCACACCCGAAGCTTCCAACGAACGAATATCTCTATAAATCGTTCGCAGACTAACATCAAAACGATCAGCCAATTCTTGCGCTTTAACTATACGTTTAGATTGCAGTTGAATTAATATAGCTACTATGCGGTCAAATCTATTAATGGTGTCCAAGCCCATAAGAGTGCGGTATATATTCCAAAGATAAAACTTCAGAGACTGACCTGAATAATTTCGGAATTTCATTTTTTAGCTGTTCACGTACCTTGCGCACATTTTGTAGGCACAAAGAAAATGGGAGAAGGTGACAACAGCTTGTCAGCATTACCAAAAAAGAGCTGAAATTAAGCACGTAGGGAAGAATCCCGGACTACCAGTGTGGTTTTAATCTCAACTGTTTTAGTGATGACGTCTTGGGACGGGTTTTCAATTTCCTCTATAAGATACTTAACGGAGGTGCGACCAATTTTGTCACCTGGTTGGTCTACAGTAGTTAGTTCCGGTTGAATAATTTTGGAATTTGCGGAGTTACTAAAGCCTACTACCGCAATTTCTTCAGGAATCTTAACCTTGAATTTATTGAGCGCCTTTATGGCTCCGATGGCGGCATTGTCCGTAATGGCAAAAATGGCATCCGGCCTTTTTTTCATACTTAGAAGAATGTTGGTAAGGCGCCTACCGTGAATAAGTGAGATATCTTCCGTACTTAAAATAATCTTTTCGCGAATTTTGATGCCGTGGTGTTCCAAAGCGCGAAGGTAACCTGCATAGCGCTTTTCGGAATTGTATGAATTCTCCGTTTCCTTTATAATGGCTATGCGTTCTTTTCCCAATTCAATTAGGTGCTCCACGGCATTAAACGCTGCTTGTTCTTCATCAATAACAATCTGGGTACACGGTATTTTTTGGGAAACTTTGTCAAACAGGACAACAGGTACCCGATTCAAAGTTTGCAGGAGGTCATCTATTTTTTCAATTTTTCTGGTGAGCGACATTAATATACCATCAACTCCAAACTGGGTCATGGTATTGAGCATTTCCGTCTGTTTGGCTTCGCTGTTATTAGATTCTGATATAATTATTCGGTAACCCTGTTTTTCGGCTTCCTCCAATATGCCCTTAAGAACCGTAGAAGTGAAGTAGTGAGAAATGTTGGGGACGACTACCCCTATGATGTTCGTTTTCTGAGACCGGAAACTTCGTGCGAACAAGTTGGGTGAATAGTTCATTTTTCGTGCCAAGTCTTTTACATTTTGCTTTGTGTTTGCATTTATATCCGGATGGTCGTTTAAAGCACGCGAAACGGTTGATACGGAAAGATTTAATTCTTCTGCAAGTTCTTTTAAAGTGGTGTTGTGTCGTTTGCTCATGATATAAAACCCTATTGATTTTCAGCGTAATGCAATTTTATTTGGCATAAAATTAAGAATTGCAAACGATTGCGGGAACGTTTGCATATCAAATTTGTAATTTTTTTGTCGAAATAATATGATATTCAAATAGTTTTGGCTGTGTATTATGAAATTAACAATAACTCAAGTTCACTCAATTTAAAACTACAATTATGAAAAAGGTAATTTTTGCGGTTGTCGGTCTCCTACTCAGTACTGGTGCTTTTGCCCAGACAGGAATATCCGGAACCATTACGGATAGTGCTGGGGAACCCATTCCAGGAGCGAATATTATACTAGTTGGTAGTACTTCCGGTACCACATCAGATTTTGATGGCAACTATACGTTTACAACAGATTTAGAAGGTAGCCAAGTCCTAAGAACTTCATATTTAGGATTCACTACGCTTGACAAGCAAGTGGAATTGAATGGAGCGGATATAACTGTAAATTTTGTGCTACAAGAAGGAGGGCAACAATTAGATGAGGTGGTTTTGACCGCGTCCAGTACATTCAGGTCTCAAAAGCAAGCTCCATTGTCCATTAGCTCTGTAAAAATGAAAGAAATCACGAAACTATCGGCCAATAGCCAGGCAGATATTTTGCGAAGTGTGCCTGGTATTACTGCAGAAGGTGGTGGTGGTGAAACGGCAACTAATGTATTTGTTAGAGGTCTGCCTTCTGGTGGTCAGTATGTATTCAATCCTCTACAATATGATGGTATGCCTTTAATGAGCACCTTTGGTTTAAATTCTTCCGCGCATGATGTATACGCAAGACCGGATATTGGTTTTAAAGGGGTGGAATTTGTACGTGGTGGTTCTGCCATCTTATATGGTGCAGGTTCTGTGGCCGGTATCATTAACTATACAAGTAAAACGGGAGATACCAATCCTGGTAATATTATAAACCTAGAAGTTGCCAATATGGGACGGTTAAAAACCGACTTCTACAGCGGTGGCCAATTGGGTGGAGAAGATTCCAATACCTACTATGCTTTTACCGGATTTGTAAGACATGATCGTGGACCCATAGATACAGGGTTGCCTACAAAAGGGGTGCAGTTCAGAGCCAATATTAAGAAGAAATTTGATAAAGGTTCGTTTACCGTACATGGTCAGTTTATAAATGATAAGGCCCAGTTCTACCTTCCGTTACCTTTGTCCGGTGGAAGTAGAGAGCGTTTGGCCGGAAATGACGGTGAGCCAGTAGAACAGTTATTGACCGGTGAACTGGCCAATACTTCTTTTCTTACCCCGAGAGGGACTTACAATAGCCCTATTGCCGATGGTGTTTCTACCACAGGTGGTTACCTTTTGGCAGATTTTGACTACAGATTGGAAGATGACCTAAGATTTAAGTCTAAAGTAAAATACGCAAACTACAAGCATAATTTTGCCCTTTATGTTGGTGGAAACGGAGATAATGGTAATCCTATTACGTTAGATAACTACGTGGCAAGCATTGCTCCTGGCAATCTAGGGTACACCGCACAGTACCAAGGAGGAAATCCTAATTCTCAAGTAAACGGTTCAGATTTGGTAATAGACAACCTTCACGTAGACCGTTTACGACCAATGACGGATTATTCCGGAGAGGCTTCGTTGACAAAATCCATTGAAACCATGAACGGCGGTAGCCACAACATAACCTTAGGTACTTTTATAGCACGTACAGAGGCAGAGGATGTAAATTACCAGTATCGTGTTTTGTCCGAGTTTAACAATGCCCCTAGATTGGTAAATCTAAACTATACAGATGGGACCGGAGATAATGTAGTTTATTCGGAAGGCGGTTTGTACAACCGTATCGGTCAGACCTCAAATAACTTCCTGTCCCAGAATAGAATGGCTTTTTATCTAACCGATGAGATGATTTTTGATAGATGGCGTTTTGATGTAGGCTTCAGATATGAGCATACAGATGGTGAGAACGCTAAGGGCGGAATAACAAGTGCAACGGTTTATGACAACCCCGAGTTGACTACAGCATTGAGCGATGTGCAAACTGCAGATGGAAGCTTCATTAGGTCTTCTATTAAAGCTTCAGGTTGGGCGGTTTCTTTTGCCGGTCTTTATGAGTTGAGCGATGCAACCAACCTTTATGCTAACTTCTCAAAAGGGTATTTCTTCCCTCAAATAAGGGGTTTTGCACCAGTAGCGGGTATTTCTGAAAATCCGTACGACCCAGAAAATATTATTCAGTTTGAGGTCGGTGCCAAGTTTGGTACGCCTAAGTTCTCCGGATCGGTTGCCGCTTACTATGTGGCTTTAAAGGACAGGGTTAAAATACAGCAAGCTATTGTTGGCGGACAGTTAATTGATGAAACCCGTTCTGAGCAAGATACTAGAACCATTGGTTTGGAGGCTACAGGTGATTATGAAGTGGCGAGTAATTTTAACCTAAGGGGAACAGTAACCTACCAAGGTCATGAAATTACTAAAAACACAGACTTTGATTTGGTGAACGGCACCTCTACAGAAGCCAACGTAGGGAACAAATTAGCAAGACAACCTAACTTTTTAGGGTCGTTGGGAGCTTATTATGACAACAATAAATTTGATGCCAACTTTGGTGTGAATTACACGGGCAGTAAATATGCTTCTGATGTTAATGACATAGAACTAGATGCTATTCCAATTGGTAGATTGGGCGCAGGTTACACTTTTGGTAAACCGGAAGAAAACCAGTCCGTGCGTTTAGGTTTTTCCATCTTCAACTTGTTTGATAGTGATGGTATTACGGAAGGTAACCCTAGGGCAGGTGCCGCTGGCCAGAGCGAAACAGAGTTTTTTGTAGGTCGTCCCATACTTCCAAGAAGGTTCTTCTTGACGGCCACTTTCAACTTCTAAAAATCAATTTAAGATTTAGTTAAGTAGTTTTTAATTCAAAGGCACATTGGTGGTGGCTTGCTGCCAATGTGTTTTATTCTTACGCATGTTATGAAAGAAAATATAATCAATAGGGCAATTAGCGTTTTAGATGCCAATTTTCAAGAAGGAGGTTTTACTATCCCCAGTAAGGGACTCTATCCGTTCCAATGGAAATGGGATAGTGGTTTTATTGCGGTTGGCCTTGCCCATTACAATACTGATCACGCAAAAAAGGAAATAGAGACCTTGTTGAATGCACAGTGGGATAATGGATTTATACCGCACATTGTTTTTCATACAGATGATGATTCTTATTTTCCGGGTCACGATTTCCATAGATCGGATCTGCATCCTCTTTCTTCAAAGCAATATAAATCTACAGGCATGACCCAACCTCCGGTTACAGGGTTTATTCTACAGGATATGCTCAACATTGTAGAGGATAAGGAAGATATGCTCAATTTTATAAAAGGGCAGATAGATAAGGTATATGACAACCATGTATATTTCTATGAAAACCGAGACCCTCAAAATGAAGGTTTGGTTTACATTTATCATAATTGGGAATCCGGAACGGACAACTCTCCGGTATGGGACGATATTTGGGATACGATGAATCCGCCGGAATATACTTTTGAACGAAAAGATACTACTCATGTTGATGCTTCGGAAAGACCATCCAAGAGAGAGTACGACCATTATTTATACATCATTGATATTGCAAAAGAGAACAACTATGATGATACTAAAATAGCCGAACTTTCCCCGTTTTTGGTGCAAGATCCACTGTTCAATGCCATGCTCATTAAATCAAATCAGGCTTTAATAGAGCTTTATGAAATGATAGGAGGTAATGAAGATAAAATAGCCTACCTGCGTAAAAACCAGGAAAAGAGTATTGCATCTTTCAATAAAAAACTATGGAATACGGAATTGGGCGCTTATGTTCATTATGATTTAAGGAATGAAAAGCCGATCAGGCACGTCTCCTCATCTTCCTTTTCTCCATTGTTCGCTGTAATTCCCAGTAAAGAAAGAGCTGAGGAATTAGTACATACCATGATGGATCGCTTTGGTGGAGATGACAAATACCTTTGTGCATCCTTTGATCCTACTGATGATCGTTTTAACCCAAGAAAATACTGGAGAGGACCTGTGTGGATCAATATGAATTGGATGTTGTACCGCGGATTAAAGGATTATGGTTACAATGATATTGCAAATCGCGTTAAGCAAGATTCCATAGAACTTATTGAGAGAGACGGCTTTTTTGAATATTTCGATTGTAGGAAAGATACCGGAGAGGAAAAAAGAAAAGGATATGGTGGTGATAACTTCTCGTGGAGTGCAGCACTGGTAATAGACTTGTTAAAGAGTTAAAAGTACTCTGTTGTAATGTAGATTGAGGATAGGAGGCAAGTCTATGTATGCGTATAACCTGGGCGGTTATCGTAGACTGGTTGCTAGTTGTTGAGCGTCTCTTGTTCTCATGAGACTCAAAATGGCGGTAAATTGTTAATTGAATACAATTTCCGCCATGGAGAGTCAATTATATTAAAATATAAGATATTTCTGCTATATTTTTAGAATTCTAAAATAATTGTATGGCAAATGTTTATCATATTCTGAGTGTTGAACAGAATAAAGAATAGGACACCAAACCAAAAGTATTTGTACTCATGAATTATTTAGACTATATCATAATCGTTCTTTACCTAGTAGCCTTTTTGGGGCTGGGCTTTTTGTTCAAGGAAAATAATTCCGGGGGCGATTATTTCCTAGGGGGGAGAAAAACATCTTGGTTGCCCTTAAGCCTTTCGGCTATGGCTACACAACTTTCGGCTATCAGTTTTATATCTGCACCGGCCTTTGTTGGGCTAAAAGATGGTGGAGGTATGCAATGGCTGGCCTATGAATTAGGAGTTCCTCTGGCAATGGCTTTTTTACTGATTGCAGTACTGCCAACTTTATATAAATCTGGAATTGTAAGTGTTTATGAATATTTGGAAAAACGTTTTGATGCTTCATCTCGTTTGCTTATCAGTTTTGTTTTTCAAATAAGTAGGTCCGTAGCAACAGGTGTAATGGTCTACACCATGGCATTGATTCTACAAGCAACCATACAGTTGGATTTTTGGATATCCATTTTGATCATAGGTTTGATTACCATGGTTTACTCCTACCAAGGGGGAATGAAAGCGGTTATTTGGGGAGATGTTATCCAAATGAGTATTCTTTTCATTGGTATTATTATCTGTCTTTTCTACGGGTTTAGTGAGTTGGGCGGCATGGATAATTTTTTGACCCATGTGGATAGGAACCGTGTTACGGCTATTGATTTTAGCAAATGGGGTTTTTCAAATGCAGAGGGTAATGACGAATTTGGTTTCTGGCCCATGGTAATTGGGGGCTTTTTTCTATATGCTTCCTACTATGGAACAGATCAGACCCAGTCACAACGGTTGTTGTCTTCAAGCAGCATGTCCAATCTTAAAAAGTTAATGATGGCCAATGGCCTGCTCAGGTTTCCCTTTACGTTAACTTATTGTATTATGGGACTTGTATTGGGTACCCTCTTGGTTCAGGATGCAAGTTTTCAGGAACAGATGGATGTGGTTTATCAAGCCAATATTTCGTCCTTGGAAGGAAAAAAGGCAGATTTAATGGTGCCGGTTTTCATTATAAAATATTTGCCAAATGGTGTTATAGGTATACTTATCGTTGCCATTATGTCTGCGGCTATGTCTACTTTAAGTTCTACCGTAAATTCCCTTTCCGCAGTTACTATGGAGGATTTTGTGAAACGGTTTAACCCCAATATGGCTGACAAAAAATATATGACCTACTCAAAGCTGTTATCTATCTTTTGGGGACTTGTATGTCTGTTTTTTGCCTTTTTTGCGGGAAATATAGAAGGTACGGTCATAGAGGTCATTAATAAAATAAGTTCCGTTTTTTACGGACCTATATTGGCGGCATTTATTCTGGCAATTCTTACCAAGAGAACACATGCCCTTGGAGCTAATATTGGAATTGTGGTTGGGGTGTTGTTTAATATCTATCTTTGGTTATATGTGCCCCAAATCTTCTGGTTCTGGTGGAACGCCCTAGGATGTTTGGTTACTGTTTTGGTAGCTCTTGCGGTCAGTTATACGGTTAAGAGGGAAGTTAATGAAGGCTTGGAGGTGGTTTACTATTCCGGGAAGAAAGAGGTGGCTATTTTGTTAGCCTATTTTGCGGCTATAGTAATGTTCAGTATTTCGTTGCCTAGTATTTTGAACTAAAATCACATTTATGAAGTTTATAATAGCCCCAGATAAATTTAAAGGTTCCCTTAATGGATTTGAATTTTGTGACGCTGTAGAGGAGGGTTTAAAGAAGGTGTTTAATGATGCCGAAATCTTAAAAATGCCTTTGGCCGATGGTGGGGACGGCACTATTGATGTGGTTAAACATTATATACAGGGGGAGAAGGTTGCCATAACGGTAAACGACCCCTTATTCAGGCCTATAAACGCCTCATATTTATATGCGGCTGAAACTCATATTGCGTATATAGAAATGGCGGAAGCATCCGGACTAAAATTATTAGAGGATGCGGATAGGAACTGTATGCACACCTCTACTTTTGGAACAGGAGAGCTTATTGCGGATGCGCTAGAAAGGGGAGCGAAAGAAATTATTTTGGGAATAGGTGGAAGCGCCACGAACGATGGCGGTATGGGTATGGCCAATGCCTTGGGGTATCGTTTTTTAGGTGACTTCAGTAAGGAGTTAGAGCCTATAGGAAGTAGTCTAAATAGAGTAAAGAGTATTGATGCTTCACAGGTGCATCCGTTGTTGGCCAATGCCAAATTCAAAATTGCTTGCGATGTTTCCAATCCATTTTATGGCGAAAATGGTGCGGCAAAGATATACGGGGCGCAAAAAGGAGCTTCCGCAGAGGAAATTGAAATTTTGGATAAAGGCTTAAAGAGTTTTGCCAAAGTAGCGTTGGACACCTACGATACAAATCTTCAAAAAATAAAAGGTTCAGGTGCCGCTGGTGGAATTGGGGGTGGGGCTATCCTTTTTCTAAGGGGAGAGCTGACCTCCGGTATAGATTTGGTAAAGGAACTGGCTCATTTTGATGACGCAATTGCAGATGCCGATTGGATTATTTCGGGTGAAGGCCAACTAGATGAACAGACCTTATCCGGTAAAACTATTAATGGAGTGGTCAATTCTGCCCAGAAAAATAACATTCCGGTTGCTGCGCTGTGTGGTTCGGTTTCTATATCCATAGAACAGCAAGAAAAGTTTGGTTTGGCCTATGTAAATTCAATCGTAAGGGGAATTTCTACTTTACCCCAAGCTATGGCTTCCAGTTATTCAAATTTGGTGAATGCCAGTTATAATTTCGCCAAGCTGATACAATAGGGGTGGTGTAATCGACTTAAAATCAGCTTAAAATATGAAGTGGGTTTTAATCGATTTAAAAAAATATAGCATTTCAATTTTACTACTGACAAACTGCTGTCACTGCCCCCTTTTACATTTGTTCTTGTAATACAATACGAACCTTAAAAATGTAAATTATGAACACAGCAATTTCTCCTAACGAACAAGTAGCACAAGTAATTCTTCCTGCCGAACTATTGGCCCATTGGCAAGGGCATAGAGCTTTGACCAGAAAGGTAATTGAAGCTTTTCCAGAGAAAGATTATTTTGATTTCTCCATTGGCGGTATGCGCCCGTTTTCAAAAATGGTTGATGAACTGTTAAGCATTGCGGGGCCAGGTATTCAGGAAATTGTGACAGGTAAGGCGGTGCCTTTTACGGAAGAGGTAGCTCACGGAAACAGTAAAAGCAAGGTGTTGGAGCTTTGGGACAAAACTACAGAAGAAATCAATGCCAACTGGTCTAAGATAGGAATTGAAAAATTTCAGGAGACCATTAAATTGTTTGGGGAGTATGAGGGTACTATCATATCATCTATTCAATATTTTATAGATAATGAAATACACCACAGAGGTCAGGGATATGTGTATTTACGGGCCTTGGGTATTGAGCCACCCATGTTTTATGATAGATCGGAAGCTTAAATCTTTGGTATGACTGTTCTAGTTTTTAAAACAACTGTAGGAAAACGAAAGGAAATAAGGTATTTAAAGCCCTTTTTAAATCGTATGGTAGAACCCGAAGGTAGATGGAATTTTGACTTGGAGGATTGTGACAATATCCTCCGGGTCGAAACCTGTCAGCATTCCTCTAAGGTAGCCTCATTGTTACAAGAGCAAGGTTTTGCCTGTGAGGAGCTATAATCTTCGCACCTGATAAATATCATATTTTAAGTATTGTAACTGGACTAAGTTTGTATCAAACAAGATATAATTTATGTGTAGTTTAGTTCAGAAGTATAACGTAGCCGGACCTAGATATACCAGCTACCCCACTGTTCCATACTGGAATATGGATAATTTTTCGGTTAAGAAATGGAAATCCAGTTTAATCCAAAGTTTTGAAGAAAGCAATGCAGAAGAAGGCATAAGTTTATATATACATTTACCGTTTTGCGAAAGCATGTGCACGTTTTGTGGCTGCCACAAGCGTATTACGCAGAGGCATGAGGTAGAGGAACCGTACATCCGGTCCGTATTAAAGGAATGGAAACTGTATTGTGATCTATTCTCGGAACGCCCAATTATAAAAGAACTGCATTTGGGAGGTGGTACACCTACTTTTTTCTCTCCTGAGCACATAAAAAACCTGATCAAAGGTATTTTTAGCCTAGCCAAAAGAGCCCAGGACTATGAGTTTAGTTTTGAGGGACACCCTAATAATACTACCAAAGAACATTTACAGGCGCTATATGATGTTGGTTTTAGGCGCGTAAGTTTTGGCGTTCAGGATTACAATATAAAAGTACAGCAAGCTATACACCGTATACAACCGTTTGCCAATGTAAAAAATGTTACGCAATGGGCTAGGCAGATTGGCTACACCTCTGTGGGCCACGACATTATTTTTGGCCTTCCCTTTCAAAAAGAGGAACATGTAAAGGAAACTATTTTGCGCACAAAAGAATTACGCCCAGACCGTTTGGCTTTTTATAGCTATGCACATGTGCCTTGGTTAAAAGGAAATGGCCAAAGAGGTTACAAGGATGCCGATTTGCCAACAGCCGAAGAGAAACGCCAACAGTACGAGACCGGTAAGGCCCTGTTGGCCGAAGTTGGTTATCATGAAATTGGTATGGACCACTTTGCTCTTTCAACAGATTCACTTTACAAATCCATGGAGTCTGGTAGTTTACACAGAAATTTTATGGGGTATACCGCATCTAAGACCCAAGCCATGATTGGTCTGGGAGCTTCGAGCATTAGTGATAGTTGGTACGGTTTTGCCCAGAACGTAAAAGGTATTGAAGAATACCAACATTTGGTTGAAAATGGAGTTATTCCGGTTTATAGAGGTCATATCTTAACGGATGAAGATCGTGTAATTAGGAAGCATATCCTAAATTTAATGTGCGGTTTTAAAACCTCATGGGGTTTGTTCAGTCAACGTTTTGAAAGGATAGATGAGGTTGTAGAAAGGCTGCGTGTTATGGAAGAGGATAAATTGGTAAATATAGGTTGCTCAGGTATAGAGGTAACCGAAAAAGGACGTCCTTTCATCAGGAATATATGTATGGCGTTTGATGTTCTGTTACATAAAAAAGAGCCCCAAAGAAAATTATTTTCTATGACCGTTTAATGTTGCCCTAATCGTTAAAAATAGATATACCATGAAAAAAATAATTGTACCCTTAGATTTCTCCCAACAGTCAGAATATGCCCTAAAAGTGGCGGTATCATTAGCCAAGAAACACGGCTCCGAAATTTTGGCACTGCATATGTTGGAACTTAACCAGGCCATGATAACTTCTACGGAGGGATTTCACCCTGAGCAAACTGTTTTTCTAATAAAATTGGCCGAGAAAAGATTTAACGAATTTCTTAATAAACCTTATTTAAAAGGCCTAAAGGTTACCCCCATAATTAAACATTACAAAGTGTTTAGTGAGGTGAATGAAATTGCTGCGGATCATAATGCAGAACTTATTGTTATGGGTTCTCACGGCACGGATGGTCTAGAAGAAATTTTTATTGGTTCCAATGCTGAAAAAGTCGTGCGAAATGCTGATATTCCCGTATTGGTTATCAAAAAGGAGATTACGGATTTTACTATTAACCGTTTTGTCTTCGCATCCGACTTTAAGGAGGAAAGTATTGCAGGTTTTGAAAAGGCAAAAGCTTTTGCAACTATGCTTAACGCAGAACTGGATTTAGTGTATATTAATACGCCAGGCGATAATTTTATGAGTTCCAATGATATTTATACGCGTATAAATAACTTTATTGGTAAGGTAAACCAAGCGTTGCAAGTTGAAATATATAATGATTATAGTGTAGAGCGCGGTGTTCTAAACTACAGTAAAAATAATAGTGCCGATGCCATTGGTATTTCTACCCATGGCCGTAAAGGCTTGGCCCATTTCTTTATGGGAAGTATTGGCGAAGATGTTGTAAACCACTCTAATATTCCGGTGGTGACCTTTAAAATATAGATGCACTTAAACTACGCAACTATGGGCGGTACGTTTTATACGGGCCGCCCTTTTTATTGTAGCCTATTTTAATTTCATTTCTGTAGGATTCCATTGTACAGGCTCCTTTTTGTAATAACTTTCGTTGGCCAGTAACGCTGCTCCGGCGGCCCGTAATCCAAACGTTGGGTCTTGGATGACTTTTCCGTTTTCTCTTATGGCGGTAAAGAAATTATAGAAATGGTCGTGATGACCACCTTTGTAATCTTTTGGTGCTTGCCATTTGGTAGTTCCGGTTTCTAAAGCGGAGGCTCTGGTCTCCAGATTTTGCTGGGCATATCCGTTTTTGATTTGTTCTTGCATAGCTTCGGGAAAAGAAATAAGAGAGTAACCACCGGGAACCAGACTAAGTTTAGAGCGTTTTAGGGAAACGGAATTTTGGCCGATTTCCATTTCTCCTTCGGTGCCGATCAGTTTAAAACCGCTACCACCGCCGCTTCCGGCAATGAAGTTGATACGAAACGCAGCGTTGAAAGCGGAATGGGTTTCAGTTTTTGGATAATCGTAAAGCGTAATGCTAACATCAGGCACATCCCTGCCGTCTTTCCAGTATCGCAATCCTCCTGTAGCCATGGCTCGGTCAGGACCGTGGGAATCAATTACGTGGTTCAAAGTGGAAAAGGCATGAACAAAGAGGTCACCTGCAACACCGGTTCCATAGTCTCTATAATTTCTCCAATTAAAGAATCGTTTGGGCTCAAAAGGAACTTTGGGGGCTTTCCCAAGAAATGTGTCAAAATCAACATTCTTTTTGCTGGCATTTGGTGGAATGGGATATTGCCAAGCACCTTCCGCTGAATAACGGTCATTGTAGAAGTCCAACATTACAATATCGCCAATGGCACCTTCCTTGTACAATTGCTTGGCTTTTTCATTTCCTAAGGACGACATTCCTTGGCTACCTACTTGACATATTTTCCCGGATGCTTTTTGGGCAGAAATAATAGCTTGGCCTTCTTCCCACTGCTGAACCATAGGCTTTTCGCAATAAACGTGTTTATCGGCCTGTAGGGCATCTATCACTATTTTCTGGTGCCAATGGTCAGGAGTGGCGATGATAACGGCATCAATATCTTTTCTATTTAAAATTTCTCTATAATCCCGGGTCGTAAAAATTGCTTCGCCCCATAATTCTTTGGCCCTTTCCAGCCTACTGGTGTAGAGGTCGCATGCGGCAACCAGTTTTACACCGGAAACGGTAAGTGCCGCTTGGGTATCAAAAATGCCTTGGATACCGGTTCCGATTAGGGCAAGGTTTATTTGGTCGTTAGACGTGAATACACTGGTTTCATATGCACGTTGCATTAGGAGGCTTTCATCTTTAGATGCCGATAAAATAAATGGGGCAGAGGTTACTGCAGCAGAACCTAAAGCGGCTTTTTTAAGAAAATATCTTCGTGAGGAATTTTGTTTCATGTTTTGAGGACGATTACTGATTAGGTGGTTTGGAAGTGTAATTTAGACAATTGTTATCGCTACTGCAAATCATGGATATTGCCAAAAATGAGCATTCTAGGCGTATGTGGTTTTATATAAAAGAACTATTAAAACGGATTACTTTCCGTAAACTGATAATTATCATAGCATTCCATTTGCAAACTTGTTATATTTACTAGTAAGAAACAGTTATGGCAATCAAAACAAAACAGTTATGGCAAAATTAGTTAGTGAAATGAAACAGGATGATTGCATGCAATTTTTAAGTGACCATTGTATAGGTCATTTGGCCTATGTGGCAGGTAGGAGTCCGCATATTGTTCCGGTTACCTATTTTTATGATAGGGAAAATAAATGTTTGATAAGTTACTCAGGGGAGGGCCATAAAGTTGAATCTATGCGTAACTATTCTCAGGTGGCATTACAAGTTGATGATATTGAGGCCTTTCATAATTGGCGTTCCGTAAAGGTTAATGGTACGTTTGAAGAATTAAAAGGACCTACGGCCAAAAAATACCTTCACACCTTTGCCAATGGTGTGCACGAGCTTCTAAATAGAAATGAAGAAACTAAGGTGGATTTTATTGGCGATTTTTCAAGTAAAATTGAATCCAAGGAAGCACCTGTAGTGTATTGTATTCATATTTCCGATATAGTAGGTAAATATAGAAACGCAACCACTTAAGCATTTGGTTTTGTCTGCCTATGCTGATACATCTGCATGAAGAGCATGGTGCTCATTTTTTGAGCCCTGTTTTTGGCAATCCAAGCTCTTTCTCCTTCAAAAAGCTCATCTAAGGTGGCAAACCAATGATTCAACCAAATACCGAAGTGTTCGGAAGTTATTGTACCATGAGTTTTATCATCTACTTCTTGATGGGCGGTAACAGGGTTGCCATTGTATTTGCGCTGCAGAAAAAGTTGGGTTTCCCAGAAGTCGGTCAAAAGCTTTAGGTGCGCTTCCCAATCAGAAATGATTCCATTAAAAATAGGACCAAGGGTTTCATCTTCCCGTATTTTTCCATAGAAGGTTTCAACAAGTAGCTGTACATCGTCTCTGCTTTTAATTTCCTTTTTTTCCATTACATCAAAAATACACTATTAGGCTTAGTTCTTAAAGCGTTCGTAAGTGGCCTGCTCAAGTTCTTGTCTAAAGTCAGGATGGGCTATGGCAATTAAAGCTTTGGCTCTTTCTTTTAGGTTTTTTCCAAAAAGATGCGCTACGCCATACTCTGTTACCACATAATGAACATGTGCTCTTGTTGTAGTTACCCCGGCTCCTTGTTTTAAGAAGGGGGTTATTTTAGAGATACCTTTTGCAGTAAGCGATGGCATGGCAAAAATTGGTTTTCCTCCTTTTGAAAGTGATGCGCCACGGATAAAGTCCATTTGCCCTCCCACACCGGAATACTGTCTGCTGCCAATGGTATCGGCACAAATTTGACCTGTAAGGTCTATTTCAATAGCACTATTAATTGCCGTTACTTTTGGATTTTTTCTTATAATGGAGGTGTCATTGGTATAGGCAGCTTCCTTAAAGTGTACCGAAGGATTGTCATCCACAAAATCATATAATTTCTGTGACCCTACGGCAAAGCAGGTAACAATTTTTCCGGTTTTTATCTGTTTGTCCTCCCCTGTTACTACTCCCTGTTCTATTAAAGGCAGTATCCCGTCTGAGAACATTTCGGTATGGATACCTAGCCGTTTATGGTTGCCTAAATTGTTCAATACTGCGTTAGGTATGCTTCCAATACCCATTTGTAAGGTGGCACCATCTTCTATCAGTTCGGCTACGTTTTTGCCTATCTGGGCTTCAACGGGAGATATGGATAGGATATCATGTACATGTATAGGGCGATCTACCTCAATGGCACAGTCAATATTATTAATGTGAATGATGCCATCCCCATGGGTTCTGGGTACGGAAGGGTTAATCTGTGCGATTACTTTTTTCGCCATTTGAATTGCCGGCAGTGTAACATCTACCGAAACACCAAGTGAGCAATACCCATGTTTGTCAGGAGGAGAAACTTGTACCACGGCTACATCTATAGGTAAGATGCCTTGTCTGAACAATAGATGGATTTCACTTAAGAAAATAGGGATATAATCCCCCAAGTTACTATTGACCATGTTCCTAATGTTACTGCCAACAAAACAGCTATTCATTCTAAAGCTTTTGTTATAAGGTGCTCGGGAATATTTGGCATCGCCTTCGGTATGTATGGATATAATTTCTACATCTTTCAACTCTTCATACCTATCGCATAAGGCATCTATAAGAACATTAGGGGTCATTGCGGCCCCTTGAAAAAATACACGGTCTCCGGATTTTACGGATGCTGCGGCCTCGGCTTTGGAAACAATTTTCATAACAATCTATTTTGTCATGCAAATATCTATACTAGAGGCTCTTTAAAACATGAACAATATCATATTTTGGCTAGTGCCATTAAAAAAAAGGGAACCCTTTAGGATTCCCATTTTTGCTTATAGTACAAATTATTTTACTTAATTGCCCAAATGCTTGTTGTAAAACTTCCATGCTTGAGAAGCTACATCCCGTCCTAGCTGTAGACCAGCTATATTATCGGCTTGAATATGATACCCGCCCATTACGCGTGAGATACCCGCCATGTTTGCGGTTTCGGTAAATGTTGGAAAGTGTATGGTAACCGGTTTCCCAAAATGGACTGAATCCAGTTCGGTTAGGGAACCAGGAATAAGTTCTACGGATTCCCCAAAATGTTCATCGCCTGTAAAAAGGCGAAGCGCCTCGGCACAACCACCACTAATAGTACTGTGTCCCGAAGTGTAACTAGGGAAAGGTGGGCATAGAAAAATATCTGGCGAGTAAGGTCTCCATTCCTGTCCTTTCATTTCAACTATTCCCTTACCGGGTCCACCCCAAGCTTTAATGGTTTGGTCTTTGTAATACTCATGAACTAAGGCATACGGTCTGGCGTAATCATAGAACATTTTTGAATCCCACGAAGCTATAAAAGCGTCCATAGCCGTAATTTCCGTTAGGAAATACATTTTTACATCTTGATCTAAAGTATGGTTGTCACGACGAGAAACATCTTGGGCAAACTTAAGCCAATGACCGGCTTGCTGAACGGACTGCGGTCCGTCTCTCATAAATTCAACCAACGCAATTTCTTCATCCGAAAGATTGGCTTGTAGGTCTACCACTTCCTTAACTTCTTTCTTTAATTGTTCGGAGCCAACCATTGGGGGAGGCCCCGGTCTAAATTGATCCGCTGAAGTTAAGGTAATTGGGGTTACCTTTTGCCAGTAAGGGGTAAGGCAACCTGGGGCATATTGTCCTCCTTTTCCATCGGAGAAATACTTGGGTTGCCAACGGTTAATATCCGTATTTTCATCTGCGGTGTTCACGGGATTGTAGTTGGTATAATCAAAATAGGGTTCTCCGTTAGAGCCTGCAACCTCTCCATATTGATTACTACCATCATTTTTTCTAGCTTCAATAGTGGACTTTGCGGCCAAATTCCCAACCCCTTCTGGAGTGCTTGGGTCCATTGAAGTATTATCTGGGTCAAGCCCTAAGTCTACCATAAATTTCCGGAACATTTCCGTATCTGAATAATAGTATTCCTTCATGGCTCCAAAGGCGGCATAGCTAATGGCAATCTCTTTGTTTTTTAGATTTTGCTCACCTGCGGGCCTACGGTCTACGCCTTTCAGATAAACAGGTATAGCGTTTTTGTCATATCTAGACCATGCATCAAAAATAGAAACGAAAATCAGACCTAGGTAACGGGAGGTTATGGTGGGCCTGGGTTTAAATTTTTCGGTGTCCGAAGCTGTTGCATCCAAAGCCATTTTACCCCACTTATAGGCTATGTTTTCCGTTCCTCTTGGTTCTTCTTGATTTTTTTGGGCGAATGCTACGCCGGAGTATAATAACCCTACGGTAAGGGTTAGCATTAAAATACGTTTCATTTGGTTGATTGTTAGGTTGTTGTTAACTTTCAAATATAAGGAAGGCCTTAAAATCTCAAAATTTATCACGTAAGAACTTTCGTCATAAAGGCATATAATTCTTTCATTTGGGGTTTTCCTTTTTGTTTGCCGCCCCTTCCGAAAAAATATAGAGCGAACCATAGCACTATCAATGTTATCATTAATCCTAACTGTAAATGATAAGGTTTGTTTAAAGAGGAGCTGGAATAGGCCCAAATTCCCAAAATGATGAATAAACAGGCTATTATAAAATGTACGAACATAAAGAAGGTCCATAAGGTTGGGTTTGGGCCAAAAACACCGTAGATACGACAATTGGTTTCATCTAATTCATCTATCTGTAAATGAAGTTGAGGCGACCAAAAATGATTGTTTTTAGTATCAAATTTGATAAAAACATGTTCGTCAAGCTTTTTAACTAGAAAAGGAGGGTATGCGGCGGTCTCAAATTTTTGGAGAACCAACTCTTTGGTTTCGGTCACATCCAATTGAAACCTTGGGCGAAGTATAATTTCGTTGGGTAGCGGTTTCATAAGAGAATAGTTTTATTGGCCGTGGCCCTTAATTATGGCATTCTATAGCACTTGAGGCTAATTGAGTTACAGGTGCAGGGGATACGTATGGAATACCCAGCCCAAGACCTCTAAGGATAAAAAGTAAACCTATGACCACTACAAAAACGGGAATAGCTTTTTGTACTTTTTGGCGTACGCTTCCTTTAAGTAGACCACTGAAATAGATTGCCGTTGTCATAAGAGGAATAGTTCCTAGTCCAAATAACATCATGTAAAGACCACCTTGTAAAGCGTTGCCCATGGCAATTGCTCCAAAAAGTGCCATATAGACCAGACCACAAGGTAAAAATCCGTTTAAGAATCCAATAGTCAAAAAGGTATCCGCCGATTTTTTCTTCAGTTCTTTTCCAAGTTGGTTCTTAACCTTTGATATGATTTTGTAAAGGGGTTTGGATAAATTGTATTTATTGAATGTTCTATAGGGAATCAATACAACCAAAATCATTAAAGCACCTATGGCAATAGAGAGTTTCTGTTGGGCGCCAAAGATGGACAGGCCTTTTCCAACAAGCCCAAAAACAAGTCCTATGATGGCATAGGCCATAAGCCTACCAAAATGATAAATAAAGATCTGGCCGAGTTTTTTGAAGTTGTTGGTTCTATCTACCGGAAGCATAAAGGCAATGGGCGCGCACATGCCTACGCAGTGCAAACTTCCCATAAGTCCTAATATGAGTGCAGATAGAATCATATGCTTCTTAAAAGGTTATGCTTTCTTTGTATTGAAAATCCTTTCCTTGGTGTTTCCAAGTAACTTTTATATCCCAACGACCATCCAACAAGCGTTTGTCAGGTATGAGCAAATGTGAATTGGACAGACTAATGGGTAAGTCAAAATCCAAGTGCTTATTGGACGGTCTGTAAAGGGATACAATACCGGATATCGTTGTGTTTGAATATGTTTTGGGAAAAATCACCAACAATCCGTCGGCGGTTTTTTCCAATTGAATTTGTTCATGGGAGTCAATGGCATTTTGCTCCGCGTCTATTTCTTTTTGATAACCAAGTTCGGCTTTATAATATTCTTCGGTTACCAAATCATGATTGGCATCATGGCTGGTAGTCATCTTGACCACAAAAAACATGATAAAACTGATAAATGCGATGATAGCTATGACAATACCTGTACCCCAATTAATTTTCATGATTTTTATTTAGGTTCTATTTGTAACTACGTGGCGCCAAAAAGCGGGCCGTGGTAGTTTCTATTAATTTGTCTTTACTGTACACCCCAATTTTTAGGTTGTTCTTGTCTCCGCTTAAAGCGGATGCATTAATTTCTATGAACAAGGTACCTTCTGCCAAAGCTTCTGGCTGTACATCAAAATTTTCGTGGCGCACCAGTTTAATTTCCCCTTTTGGGGATATCAATTTAAAGTGAACATCTTCAACCGCCTTGGTGGTTTTATTCAACAATTTATAGGTGTACACGTTACTGATAATATTACCTTCTTTATGTTCGTAAAGTTGCCCCGGTAATCTTAGAATATTCGCTTCAAGGTCATTTCTTAAGAACATCATACCAATTAGTACTCCGGTTAATATGACCAATACCGCCGTATACCCCTTTAAGCGAGGCGTAAACTTGAACTTTTCTTTTTTGGTTATTTCGTCTTCGCTGGCATAACGGATCAAACCTTTTGGAAGGTTTACTTTTTCCATAATGGTATCGCACTCATCTATACAAGCAGTGCAATTAACACACTCCAACTGTGTTCCGTTTCTAATGTCAATCCCGGTTGGGCAAACATTTACACATTGAAAGCAGTCTATACAATCACCATGACCTAGTGCCTCACGGTCCTCGTTCTTGCGCCATTTTTTTCTGCCGTTTTCGGCCTCTCCACGTTTATGGTCATACGCCACAACAATAGACTTGTTGTCTAAAAGTACCCCTTGCATGCGGCCATAAGGACACGCAATAATACACACCTGTTCCCTGAACCAAGCAAAGACAAAATAAAATACCGCAGTAAAAATCAGTAGCGAAACCATGGTACTTATATGCTGCCCCGGTCCATCCGTAATGTATTGTATCAATCTGTCGCTACCGATTAAATAGGCAAGAAACACGTTGGCTATTATAAATGATATGACAAAGAAAATGAACCATTTTAATGCCCGTTTCCGAATTTTATCGGCATTCCACTCTTGTCTATCCAATCG
Organism: Zobellia sp. 1_MG-2023; assembly: GCF_030549125.1. Lineage (NCBI taxonomy): Bacteria > Pseudomonadati > Bacteroidota > Flavobacteriia > Flavobacteriales > Flavobacteriaceae > Zobellia > Zobellia sp. 1_MG-2023. The sequence continues at coordinate 265,843 of NZ_JAUOSY010000002.1, forward strand.
CATTTGGGCACCGCGGTCACCATCTATCCAATATTCTATCCTACGGAAGACCATTTCCATAAAGATGGTCTGTGGACACATCCATCCGCAGAAAATACGACCAAAAGCAACGGTAAATAAGGCAATGAAAACCACCCCAATGATCATAGAGATAACGAAAAGGTGAAAATCTTGCGGATAAAAAGGAAAACCAAAGATGTTGAAACGTCTTTCCAACACGTTGAACATTAAAAACTGATTGCCGTTTATTTTTATAAAAGGAGAAAAAATCAGAAATGCAAGGAGCACGTAACTAACATATTTACGGTATTTGTAAAATTTGCCACTAGGTTTTTTGGGATATACCCATGCCCTTTTCCCATCTTCTTTGATGGTGCCAATTGAATCTCTAAAATTATCTTGGTCTTGTGCCATTTTCTTTTCGCTTTATCAGCTAACAGGGCATATGAACCCTGCATTAATCAGTTTACGGAAACCGAAGCAGAATCTACCTCTACTTCTGGTGCAGCTTGTTCGGGCGCATTGGGGTCTACCCAAACATCACCTTCGGAAGCTTTGGGGTTTGCTGGAGTGGTACCTTCAAAACTTAGTACATAACTTGCTACCTGTGCAATCTCTGCAGGTTTTAAGTTTTGTTTCCATGCAATCATACCTTTGCCATCACGACCACCTTCGGATATGGTATGGAATACGTTTTTGATGCCTCCGCCAAGAATCCAGTTTTGATCCGTAAGGTTGGGACCAATACCACCGCCACCATCGATCATATGGCAGGCTACACAATTGCTTTCAAAAATAGTTTGACCAGCCTTTAGGTCTCCTGCATCTGTGAGTAGTTCAACGGTATTGGCGTCAACAAGATCTTTTGCATTTTTCTTATACTCCTCTATTTCCAATTGGGCTGCGGCAACTTCTTGCTCATACTCTTGATCCTGATCATAGTCATTGAACACATGAAAACGGGCCATGTACACTACGGCAAAAACAATGGAAGCATAGAAAAGATACACCCACCATGGAGGTAAGTTGTTATCTAGTTCCCGTATACCGTCATAGTTGTGGTCTAGTATAATTTCGCCTTCTTTTTCAATTGGCTTGGAACCCAACATTTTTTGGTAGATTCTTTGTCCCCATTTCCACTCAAAGGTTTTATTTTTGGCCGCTAGATAACGTTCTTGTCCTTCTTTTGAAAGTGTTTGGAACATTACATTTTCAATGGCCCTGGTAATTACCGCAATTGCGATAAGCAAAAACAGGATAAAAACCAGGAACACCTGTACCATAGGGTATTTTATAAAGGCCGGCATTTCACCGGAATCAACGAAAAACTCCGTTAACCCGAATATTAAAAAGAATATGAGCGGTATCTTGATCCACCATGTAGATGTATTTTTCATAGGTCTAGGTTTTGTTGGTTATCTTCTTCTAAAGGCAATTCGCTAACTTCCTTTATATATGATTTTGAGGCTGTGATTACCCACCAGAACAGCAATGTGAAGAACACAAAAAAGATGAGTAATGATATCATGGGGTAGGTTGCTACACCATCTATAGTTTCCATGTAACCTTTTACAAATTTGAACATGATTTCTAATTTTTGTTGTCAGATAATAATTCCCCGGTTTCCTTCACCTTAATATCAGTGCCTAAACGTTGTAAGTAAGCGATTAGAGCTACAATCTCACGATCTCTCATTTCTACGAATTCCTCACCGTTTTCGGCGGCATAGGCTTTATCGGCCTCATAGCTTTTTGCAAAATCAGGGTCTGTGTACAGATTTTTTTCAATTTTTTCTGCCTGCTCATCCATTAGGGCATCGGCATTTGCAATATCGTCTTCGGTATAAGGCACGCCAAGGGTTACCATGGCTTCCATTTTAGTTTGAATATTGCTTCGGTCATGCTCGTTTCTAATAAGCCAAGCGTAGGCGGGCATTATTGAACCGGATGAGGTGCTTTGTGGGTCATACATGTGGTTCAGGTGCCAGTTATCGGAGTATTTTCCTCCAACCCTTAATAGGTCTGGCCCTGTACGTTTACTACCCCAAAGGAATGGGTGGTCATATACGAATTCACCTGCCTTTGCATATTCGCCATAACGCTCTACCTCACTTCTAAAAGGACGAACCATTTGTGAGTGACAGCTAACACAACCTTCTCGAATATACAGGTCACGACCTTCTAATTCTAACGGAGTATAGGGTTTTACACTGGTAATCGTGGGTATGTTAGATTTCACCAATATAGTCGGCACAATCTGTATAATGCCGCCAATCAAAATAGCAACAGTAGCTAAAATTGTTAATTGAATAGGCTTACGCTCTAACCATGTATGGAAAGTTTCACCAGCTGTTCTATGTTTTGAAACACGAGTAAGTGCTGCAGCTTCGGCCAACTCGTCTTCAATAACGCTACCGGATTTTATAGTACGCACAACGTTATAGATCATGACTATTGCTCCAAAAATGTAGAGGCTGCCCCCAATAGCACGCATCCAGTACATAGGCATAATTTCTACTACGGTTTCTAAGAAGTTACCGTAAACCAAAGTGCCATCTGGGTTAAAGTCTTTCCACATTAAGGCCTGTGTAAACCCGGCAACATACATGGGCAATGCATATAAAATGATACCCAAGGTTCCGATCCAAAAGTGAAAGTTTGCCAAGCCGGTAGAAAATAACTTGTTCTTGGTCATTTTAGGAACCAACCAATAGATCATACCAAATGTCAAGAATCCGTTCCACGCCAAAGCACCAACGTGTACGTGGGCAATGATCCAGTCGCTAAAATGGGCAATGGCGTTCACGTTTTTAAGCGAAAGCATTGGACCTTCAAAAGTGGCCATACCATAACCGGTAATGGCAACCACCATAAATTTTAGAACGGGATCGGTACGTACTTTGTCCCAAGCCCCACGCAAGGTTAATAGTCCGTTGATCATACCACCCCAAGAAGGAGCCAAAAGCATGATAGAGAAAGCAACCCCTAAGTTTTGTGCCCAATCCGGTAAAGCAGAATATAAAAGGTGGTGCGGACCTGCCCATATATAGATAAATATTAATGACCAGAAGTGAACTATAGAAAGTCTATAAGAATATACTGGTCTGTTGGCCGCCTTAGGAACAAAATAGTACATAAGGCCCAAGAATGGGGTAGTCAAGAAAAAAGCTACCGCATTATGGCCGTACCACCATTGTACCAATGCATCTTGAACTCCTGCGTAAACCGAGTAGCTTTTTAAGGCACTTACGGGCAATTCAATATTATTGAAAATATGAAGTACGGCAACCGTTACGAACGTAGCCAGGTAAAACCAAATAGCTACATATAGATGGCGTTGCCTTCTTTTGATCATGGTACCAATTAGGTTAGCCCCAAAAGCCACCCAAACCAAAGCAATGGCAATATCTATGGGCCATTCAAGTTCAGCATATTCTTTAGAGCTAGTATACCCCAAAGGGAGTGTTATGGCCGCCGCAACAATAATAAGTTGCCAACCCCAGAAATTAAACTTACTAAGAAAATCACTGTACATACGTGCTTTAAGCAAACGCTGAGTGGAGTAGTAAACCCCGGCGTAAATGGCATTTCCTACAAATGCAAAAATTACCGCGTTGGTATGCAACGGGCGTAAGCGACCAAAACTTAACCATGAAATACCATCGGTTAAATTGGGGAACATGAACATAAAGGCCAATAATAAGCCCACAGACATACCTACAATACCCCAAAACATGGTTGCATAGAGGAAATTTTTCACGATTTTGTTATCGTAATAAAACTGCTGAACTTCCATAATTATACTTGTTTATTTAGTTGGATTTTCTCTTTCTCTACTTTTTTAGTGACCGTCTTTTTAGGCAAGACCAATTCATCTTCAAAAAGCATGCGTACAGAAGGGGTGTACGAATCATCATACTGACCACTTCTAACTGAAACGATAAATGCTATGAAAAATAGGACCGCAACAAGAATGCTGATAGCCAATAACACATAAATTACACTCATACCTACCTGAATTATGGTGTAAAACTACGGTACGGTTTCGCCATTAAATATGACTTATATCAGGTTTTGATAAATACCTTGAAGATTATTTGTGTGCGAGTTAATTGTCTGTTATTATGTGTGTTGCGTTACTATTTGTGAGGAAAAAGTGAAAACAGATTTTGAGTTAGATGAAAGTAGGCCTATAGCAGAAGTTTAGGCTTTTTTGGTGTTCTGGTAAATGGAAATTAAAGCCGCAATAATAATCAAGTTTTTGATTACGTACTGGCCAAGGAGAGTAGGGGCAAAAGGGCTAGAAGTAAACGATATCTCACTTAAAAGTAAAAGAGAGGTAAAGGTGCAGACCATATGGGCAAGGGTTATAATTACCGTTTGCTTTCTATAAATATCCACAAGCAGGAAAATACCGATTCCCGCTTCTAAAATTGCCAAAAGAATGATAGAGGTTTCCCTAGGGATAAGTCCCATCGTGAGCACACTAATGGTGTCTTTGGCCATTTCTTCGGCCGGGCTGGCATCACTAAAGAATTTTAAACTCCCAAACCATAGGTAAACAACACCTATTGAGATTTGCAGGAGTGAAATTTTCTTAAAATGAGTGTATAGCAAAGCTGTCTTTGAAGAAGGCATGTATTGTTTAGTCTAGTTGAGTTGGTTTTTGAACCTTACAAACCTAACTTTTTATAGCATTCGGATTGGTTTTTTAACAGTTAAGTTTTCCGGTTGCATTCAATTTCTTCTCCTTTGTAAGAATAGCCTTTAGAGGTTATTTTAATTCTCTTCCTATTACATTGGTAGCTACCGTTGCGAACGCCACTACGCTTATAGAACTTAAAGGCATTAAAATGGCTGCGATTACAGGCTCCAGTTGTCCTGTAATGGCAAAGTATAGACCAATAATATTATACATTAAGGATAAGAGAAAGCATAATTTTATAATTTTCATAGCCTTTTTGGAAGCCATGATATACTTGTTCAACTGTTGAAATTTGGAAGCGTCCATAATTCCATCACTGGCAGGAGAAAAAACGTTAATGTTTTCGGAAATGGCAAGTCCTACTTCGGCTTGGGCCAATGCTCCGGCGTCATTTAGTCCATCGCCTACCATGAGTACTTTTTTACCTTGTTCTTGCAAGGATTTTATAAACTCCAGTTTGTGCTGTGGTTTTTGGTTGAAATAAAGAGGCGTAAGCTTGGGCAGCAATTTTTCCAATCGTGGTTTTTCTCCTTCGTTATCTCCTGATAGGATAGCCAATCCAAATTTTTTGGACATTTCTTGAAATACTTCAGAAACCCCATCACGGTATTGATTGTGAAAAACGTAGCGGCCTTTATAGGTGTCATTACTGCTAACATGTACAGAAGTCGTAAGTGCGTCAGCAGTTTCTGTGTTGCCTACAAAAATGGCGGAACCTGCTTTTATGTGGGTGTTGTCCTTTATGCCCTCCACACCTTTGCCAATATGCTCTTCGTATTCATCTAGAGTAATAATGTTTTGCTGGGCCAACAGGTTATAAAGGGTTCTACTTAGTGTGTGGTTAGAGCCTCGCAAGGTATTTTTAAGCAAAGAAGCTTCGGCTTCCGTAAGTGGCATTCCCTCATAGGTGGCGGTACTTTTTTTAGAAGTAGTAATGGTGCCTGTTTTATCAAAAATAGCGGTATCTATTTGTGCGAGCTGTTCTATGGTCCTGGTATCTTTCAGGTAAAATTTTTTCCTGCCAAAAATACGCAGCATATTACCAAGAGTAAAGGGTGAGGCCAAAGCAATCGCACATGGGCAAGCAATTATTAAGACAGCCGTAAAAACGTTCATGGCTTTGCTTGGGTCATATACAAGCCAGAACAGCGCAGATAAAAAAGCAATGGAAAGTACCGCAATGGTGAATCTTCTTCCAATACTATCGGTCAAGGTCTGAAACTTAGTGGCTTTATCCTCTTGAAAAACACTGTTTCCCCACAATTGGGTAAGATAACTCTGTGAAACCGATTTTAAGGCCTCCATCTCTATAGCACCCTGAAGCTGTTTTCCGCCGGCAAAGACTTTGTCTCCGGATTCTTTTTTAACCGGTTCGGATTCACCGGTAACAAAACTATAATCAATACGGGCTTGTCCGTTTATCAGTATACCATCAACAGGAATCAATTCTTCGTTTCTAATCAATAATCGGTCGCCTTTTTTTATGTCGTGCACTTGAGCGGTTTCTTCTTTGCCTTCTCTAGAAATACGGGTTATGGCAATAGGGAAATAGGATTTGTAGTCACGTTCAAACGATAAAAAAGAATAGGTTTTTTGCTGAAAAAATTTTCCTAGGAGCAAGAAAAAGACCAAACCGGTTAAGGAGTCAAAAAATCCACTTCCCCAGCCAAATGTAATTTCTAGTGTGCTGCGCAGAAAGAGTGCCAAAATTCCTAAGGCAATGGGTACGTCTATATTCAATAGGTTACTTCGTAGTCCTTTATAGGCCGATATAAAATAATCCCTACCTGCATAGAGGAGGACAGGCAATGAAAACAGGAACATGAGCCAATGAAATACCGGTTCATATCTGTTGAGCCAGAACTCACCGCCCGATGCATCACTGGAGGAGAGGTCAAAATAATCAGGAAAAGAAAGAAACATGACATTGCCAAAAGCAAAACCGGCAACCCCAAGTTTATAAATTAAGCTGCGATCGGCACCTTTCTTTTTATTATCAAAATCATCTAGTGAAATATTGGGTTCGTAACCAATCCTTGCTAAAAGAATGACAACTTCTTTTAAAGAAACATCAGCACTGTTGTATGTAATACGGACCGTCTTCTTAGGGAAATTTACTTGCGTACTTTTTATAGACGCGTTTAGTTTGTTAAGGTTTTCAAGCACCCAGATACAGGAACTACAATGAATGTGTGGAATATGGAGGTTAACAATTTGGATGTCTCCATCATTGAATTCAATAAGACGTTCAGTAATTGCTGTTGAATCTAAAAAAGCGTATCTTCCATCAATAGCTTTTGGGGTTGCCCCTGCAGCCGATTGTATATCGTAATAGTAGTTTAAATCATTGCTAGATAGAATTTCATAAACGGTCTTGCAGCCGTTACAACAGAAATTTTTATCATCTAAGACTATGGCATTGGATTCACAGTCATTACCGCAATGGAAACAATTATTAGAATTCATCTTTACACTTGCTAATACCTGTTACAAAGGTGCGGGTTATAGATGTTTAAAAACATGACAATTGTCAGGTTTTGTGTAGATTACGAACGGTACCTTTGTAGTGTCAGGTATAAATAATAGAGTTATGAATAGTAGATGTGAAAATTGTATAATACGGCAATTCAATTCGTTACGTGCTATGAGCAAAGAAGAATTGAAGAAAGTGTCCGATTCCAAAATCTCCAAGACTCTTAAAAAAGGTGAAGCCCTTTTTCACGAAGGTCAACAATTAGATGGTGTTTTCTGTGTTAGGGACGGTGTGTCCAAAATGTCTAAACTTAGTGCCAACGGAAAGGACCAAATAGTGAAGTTGGCCAGTAAGGGTGCTGTAATGGGGCAACGTTCCGTAATTGCGGAAGAGGTAACGAACCTAAGTGCTATTGCGGTGAGTGATATGGAGGTGTGTTTTATACCCAAAGATGTTATTTCCAATACGCTTGACTGTAACCCGAATTTTGCGGTTGAGGTATTACGCCATATGGCCCACGATTTAAAGGAGGCAGATGATGTTATTGTAAATATGTCCCAGAAAACCGTGAAGCAACGAATGGCCGAAGCCTTTTTATACCTCAAAAAGAATTACGGAGAGGATGATGAAGGATTCTTGAAATTAACCTTGTCGAGAGAAGATTATTCCAATGTGGTGGGCACTGCTACCGAATCCTGTATCCGGATTATTTCCGAATTTAAGAAAAAGGGATTGATCAAGACTTCCGGAAAACGGATTGGGGTGGTTGAGGAACGTAAACTTTTAGACCTAATTGAAGGTTTCTAAAAGCGCACTTCTCAAAAACTGATATATGTCATAGTTTGCCTATGGGTTTGGTTCTACTTTTACCCTTGAAGATTTCAATAAAAAAAGTAGATGAAAAATATTTTACTTCCCACAGATTTTTCGGCAAATGCATGGAATGCGGCGCGTTACGCCATAGAGCTTTTTGAAAATGAAGCTTGTAACTTTTATGTGCTAAATACCTATACGCCCCATATTGCACACAGTAGGTTCATGGCTGCCAATGTTTCTGACGGACAAATAGAGGATTCGGCACGAAGACAATCAGAGGAAGGGTTAACTAACTTCATTTCAGGAATACAGGCCCAGTTCCAAAACCCTAAGCATAAATTCACGGCCATATCTTCTTTTTCAATGTTGGTAGACGAGATACGGGAAGTGGTGGATGATTATAACATAGATTTGGTCATTGCCGGAACCAAAGGGGCATCTAGTCTAGATGAGGTCTTTATGGGGAGTAACACGGTACGAATAATAAAGGCGGTAAAGAGATGTCCGGTACTTGCCGTTCCTCAACATTTTAAATTCAAAACACCGGACGAAATAGCTTTTGCAACAGATTTCAATCGTTTTTATACGGAATCGGAGCTTAAGCCTCTTTTGGATATGGCCCTTACCTTTAATGCCGTAATTAGGATAGTGCACGTACAGCACAAAATTTCGGCCTTAACGGAACTTCAGAAGTTTAATTTAGGTATGCTGCGCAAATATTTAAATGGTGTGGAGCATTATGTACATACGGTTTCGGAACTGAATTCCATTTCCAAAACGCTTGAGGTGTTTAGCAATGAGTTGGATATTCACCTGTTGGCCATGCTCCATTACCAACATAGTTATATGGAAAATATAACTAGGGAGCTTGTGGTGAAACGTGTGGCTTTTCACACTCAGATACCTTTGTTGGTTATACCGGAACTGGGTATGTGCAGCTCTTTAAAGAGCCGGAAAGAGGAGAGTTCTTTAGTTTCTGAGTAATCAATTTTTACCATAGCGGGACAAACAAAATCCTAGTTTTTTTATTGCGATAATTTTATATGTTATATTTCTCAAAATAAAAAAGATACTCTTGGGGTTCTTCTTAATTTTGTAAAAAAATTAGCGATGAACCTTCCTAATACAGGTCAGAAAAGATTAGTGATTATTGGTGGCGGTTTTGCCGGAATATCACTAGCAAAAAAACTCAGTGAAATAGACTTACAGATTGTTTTACTGGATAGACATAACTACCATACATTTCAACCCTTATTATATCAAGTTTCAACCAGCGGTCTTGAGCCGGATTCCATTGCGTACCCTATTCGCAAAGTGCTAAAACACTTGGAGAATTTTTACTTTAGACTGGCCAATGTTGAGCGTATTGACCCCGAACAAAAACTGATTCTTACAGATACGGGAAACCTAGAATATGATTATCTGGTTTTGGCAACAGGTACAAAGACCAACTACTTTGGAAACCAGCAGATCGCCCAGTACTCCATGTCTATGAAGAGTGTGCCGCAGGCATTGGACATTAGAAGTCTAATGTTGCAGAATTTTGAAAAGGCAGATGATTCCCAAGACCCTATAGAGCGCAAAGCCTTACTTAATTTTTGCATTGTGGGAGCGGGACCAACGGGAGTTGAGCTTGCTGGGGCATTTGCAGAATTAAAGAATAATGTATTTCCAAAAGATTATAGGCATCTGAATGTAGATGAAATGGAAATCAATCTGTTCGAGGGCGGCCCTAGGGTCTTACCTCCAATGAGTGAGAACGCCTCTAAAAAGGCTACCAAATTTTTAAAGGAATTGGGTGTGCGCGTACATCTAAATGCTATTGCAAGTAATTATGATGGAGAACAGGTTACCTTAAAGGACGGAAGCACGCTACGTACTAAAAACTTTATTTGGACGGCGGGCGTAACGGGTGCTGCAATTGAGGGTTTTGCACCCCATATATTGGTAGAACGATTGAATAGGTATAAGGTAAACCGGTTCAATCAAGTAGAGGGGTATGATTCGGTTTTTGCTATTGGAGATATTGCTTATATGGAAACAGAGGCTTTTCCCAAAGGGCACCCACAAGTGGCGCAACCCGCAATCCAACAAGGGGAGCTCTTGGCCAAAAATTTGGAGAAATTGCTAGAGGGTAAGGAAATGAAACCTTTTACCTATGTAGATAAAGGAACCATGGCTACTGTAGGAAGAAATAAGGCCGTAGCCGACATCAAAAAACTAAAATTTGGAGGTTTTTTCGCATGGTTCATTTGGATGTTCGTGCACTTAATGGCGCTTGTTGGTTTTAGGAACAAGGTGATTGTATTTTTTAACTGGGCCTACAATTACATCAATTATGATAAAGCGGCAAGGCTTATTCTTAGGCGTTTTACTCCTAGGACATAGTTTAGCGGTACAGATAGCAATTAATTAAAATGCTTTAGTATCTTTGCCATGTTGTGTTGTGACCCAGAGCCTGTATAGGTTTGGGCCAATGAAAGGCTTTCCATGTTGGAAGGCTTTTTTTGTGCGCTGTTTGCAGGTGGTTTCCCTTTTAGGGTAGCGATCGGGCGCATGAAATCATCGGGCTACCTTTAGGAATTAATAGGTAGACCTAATGATATTCTGACTCTAAAAACTTAGATTTTTTGCAGTTGGCGCTCAAGAAGATTTTCTTGGTTGCGTTTAGAAGTTACTTTGTTCTGGATGGATAACCATGCTTTTTTTGCCTTTTCCGCTTTTAACTGATATTGTGTTTTTTGCATGATACGAGGTTTAAGGTTTTGGTTTTTTACTGGTTTTTTAAAACTGGTCAAAAGAGTTGAATCTTTTCAGTTTTACATCGCTCATTCTCATCAACTTAACAACACCTCAAACTTACGGCAAATAGATTTGTTTTCATCGATGAAACACGTTAATAAAACGTTTTTTCCATTTTAAGAATTTTGTCCTGTTCTAATAATTTCATCCATTTATAAAAAGGGCCAAATATGCGATATCGATAAAAAAGCCGTATTTTTAAACTAGATTTTTAAAGAAAAAACGATGCCTTTATATCATAAACTAGGAAAGTTTCCGCAAAAGCGACATACCATTTTCAAAAAAGACGATGGCACTTTGCACTACGAACAATTGTTCGGCACCATTGGTTTTGATGGCATGTCTTCTTTACTATATCATTTACATAGGCCTACCCAAGTAAAAGAAGTGGGCAAAACTTTAGATATTGCTCCAAGGGCCGCTGTAGAATACAATTTAAAATCTAGGCTGCTCAAGGGGTTTCAGGTTGCTCCGGAAGATGACTATTTGCAGAGCCGTAAAACCGTTCTTTTTAACAATGATGTTCACGTAGGGCTTGCGGCACCAAGAAAATCGTTAACGGAGTACTTTTATAAGAATACAGATGCAGATGAGCTTTTGTTCGTTCATAAGGGTTCGGGAACGTTAAAGACCTTGTTAGGTGAAATTCCTTTTGAATATGGGGACTATTTGGTGATTCCCAGAGGTATGATATATCAGATTGAATTTGATACCGAAGACAACCGTTTGTTGATAACCGAAAGCTATCATCCTATTTACACACCTAAAAGATATCGTAACTGGTTTGGACAACACTTGGAGCATTCGCCTTTTTGCGAGCGTGATTTTAAGTTGCCCCAAAATCTCCAGACTTTTGATGAAAAGGGCGAGTTTTTAATTAAAGTGAAGAAGCAAGGGCAATTGCACCATATGATTTATGCTACTCATCCCTTTGATGTTGTGGGCTGGGACGGATATAATTTTCCGTATGGGTTCTCTATTCATAATTTTGAACCTATTACGGGTCGCGTTCACCAACCGCCACCAGTACACCAGACATTTGAGACCAGTGCCTTTGTAGTATGCTCGTTCTGTCCTAGGTTGTACGATTATCACCCGCAGTCCATTCCCGCACCGTACAATCATTCCAATATAGATTCGGATGAAGTGCTCTATTATGTGGATGGTGATTTTATGAGTAGAAAAGGTATTGATGAAGGGTACATCTCCTTACATCCTGCAGGTATTCCTCATGGTCCGCATCCAGGCACCTATGAAGCCAGTATAGGAAAAAGCAAAACCGAAGAACTTGCGGTTATGATAGACACGTTTAAGCCGTTAAAACTCACCCAACAGGCCATGGATATAGATGATGGCAAATATTATAAAAGTTGGTTGGAGTAAATCTATAAGAGGTCTGTTATCTTTTTGCTAAAGCCCATGCTAGGCTCTCGCTTTTTGGATACTTTTGAAAAAGAAAATAAGAGATAAGTGATATTAGATTTAATAAAAAATAGACGTTCTGTCTTTCCGGCGCAATACAATGATAAGCCAATAGCCAAGGCCGATATTGAGAAAATATTGGAAGCGGCCAATTGGGCACCCACCCACAAGAAAACCGAACCGTGGAGGTTTCGAGTTTTACAGGGCGAGTCCCAAGAAAAATTAGGATTATTCCTTTCTCTGAAATATTTGGAGAATGAACCGAACCCAAAAGAATTCAAAGCCAAAAAACTGATTGAAAATCCTAAACGTGCCGGTGCAATTATTGCTATTTGTATGCAAAGGGACCCTGCTCAAAGTATTCCTGAATGGGAAGAAGTAGCTGCTACGGCAATGGCGGTCCAGAACATGTGGCTCTGCTGTACGGATATGGGTATAGGTTGCTATTGGAGCTCACCGGGACTCGTTAAGCACATGAACGATTTCTTTGAAATGAACCAAGGCGAAGCTTGTTTGGGTTTTTTCTATATGGGCTATACGGATGAGGCCATCCAAGAGGGGCAGCGGACCCCAATTGCGGATAAAGTAGTTTGGATGGATTAAGGCCTGTCCAAAGCCTATTCCCTGGTGTACGTATACGTGTTTCCTCCTTGTTTTAGTAGCATGGTCTTTTCTTCTGGGTTAAATTCCAGACGTACGCCTGCTTGGTGAAACTCAAAAGCATGCTCTTCTACAGCTTCCAACGGAAATGAAGGCTGACCGGTAGCTTGTGCTGTTAAGTTTCCTTCACTCTCGGTAATAGTAAGTTTTAAGTGCAGTTGTTTGCTTCCATAAATGCCTAAATATTTTTCTAAATCTTCTGCCGTAACCTCAATGGTTTTAAAATTGGGTAGGCTAAAAGACTTGTCATAATATGCCGCTAAAACTGCAATGAGAATATCATTGTTGCTATAACGAGTGCCGTTAGATGTGAGTGCCACGGAAATATGGTCCTTGGGAAATGTAGCTAGTTGAGAAGTAAAACCGTCTATACCACCATTGTGTCCAAATCCTCTTTTAGTAAAATAAGGCATTTCAAACAATCCCATGCCGTAACCATCTTCAAAAGTCTTCATTTGTTTTAGACTTTCTTTGGTAATAAGTTTTCCTTCATATAGAGCGGTGGAAAAGGTATTAAGGTCAGTAGGAGTAGAGACTATGGCCCCAGCTCCTATTGGGATGGACATATGGGTTTCAAAAGACTTGTTCCAGCGGGTGTCATAATTATATGAAAAAGCCTCATTGTTGTTGGTATCTATGGTGCTCCCCATATAGGTGTTTTTCAATTTCAGGGGCTCAGTTATTTTTGTTTTAATAAGATTAGCGTAACTGTCCTTTAGCACGTCTTCCAGAATAAAAGTCAATAGCTGATAATTGGAGTTGCTGTATTCCCCTTTACTATTAGGTTCAAAAATGCTACCCCCTTGTTCTATTAGTTCCAGTAGTTGCTGTCTTGTTTTAGGTTGCGTATTCCACAGAAGGTAATCCGGTCTGCTGGTAACATTGGCAATACCGCTTCGGTGATTAAGCAAATTACCAATAGTAATGTTAGAGGCATTTTTAATGTTAGGAAAAAAGTCGGCTATAGGTTGGTCCAGAGTTATTTTTCCTTCCTCAATGGCCATAAAAGTAAGTACGGAAGTAAACATTTTAGTAATGGAACCCACTCTGAATTTTGTGTTTACATCTACTTTCTTTTCGGTTTCCATATCGGCATAACCAATAGTCTTGGTGTAAATGGTCTTTCCTTTATGGGAAAGGGCCACACTTCCCATAAAACGGTCATGTTTTTCCAGAGCGGTAAATAGGCTGTCTAGCTTTGGGGAACTGAAATTTTGTGAAAAAAGAGAAAGACTAATGAGGGTAAAACCAAGTAAGCAGATTATCTTTTTCATGAGATGAGATGTATTAGTTAAGAAATGGAAATAATTCTAGCCGGTAGTTCCATGCTTTGGAGATAAAGAGTCCTAAATAGATTATAGCGATTAAGAACTTCATAAAAGTTCCGGTCAAAAAGCCTAAGAACGACCCAAATGCGGCTTTAGTGGCTGTTTTTCCATCGGCTTTGTTCAGTAATTCGCCAACTAAGGCACCAACAAATGGCCAAATTATAATTCCAAACGGACCTAAAATTGGAAAGAAAAGGGCAACCAAAAGACCAAGAGTGGTACCAATAACACCATATTTTGTACCCCCGAATTTCTTTGTCCCCATGGCCGGAATTACATAGTCCAAGCCAAAAACCAACAGGGCCAGAGCGGCTGTAATTCCCAAGAACAAATTGTCTTGGGGGACCGCCTGAGTAAGGTGTAATAACAATAGGCCTACCCAACTAATAGGAGGTCCGGGTAGAACCGGTAGGAAACTTCCCAGAATGCCAATGAGCATAAAGATGAAGCCTAAAATGAGTAATACAATGTCCATTTTATCAATTTTCTGTTTGACGAAGATAACCTCATTTTGTTACACCCTAAAAGGATATGAATTTAATTACTTGCTGTTTTGTTTGATATTCAGTTAGTTAGTATCCGTTGATGTGATTTTTATTTTTTAAACTAAAATATTAGTTTAAACTATATTTTTAGTTATATTTGTTTTGTAGATGAACTAAATACTTAGTTAAATGAAGCAATTAACAAAAGCAGAAGAAGAGGTGATGCAGCAGTTATGGCAACTGGAAAAATGCAATGTTGCCGCTATTATTGAACAGTTGCCAGAACCCAAACCGGCATACAACACGGTATCCACAATTGTAAGGATTTTAGAAAGCAAAGGTTTTGTAGACCATGAAAAAGAAGGGAAGGGGTATCTGTATTTTCCCATCGTAAAGAAGTCGGATTACAGCAATCAGAGTATTAACAAGCTGGTAGACGGGTATTTTCAGGGTTCCTTTAAAAGTATGGTCTCTTTCTTTATGAAGAAGAACGATATGAGTCTCTCGGAATTGGAGTCCATTTTAAAGGATATTAAAAAACCTGACGAGACAAATAAAAAGAATAATTAAAATCTGTTTTGATGATACAGTACATCCTAGAGTGCATCGCCTTTCAATTGGTTTTTCTTGTTATTTATGATTTTTTCTTAAAACGGGAGACCTTTTTTCAATGGAACCGCTTTTATCTTTTGAGCACATTTTTGCTGTCTTTAGTGCTGCCCTTTATAAAAATAGAAGCCTTTAAAACCACAGTGGAACAGCCCTATATTGAATATGGCGAGGAATTTTGGGGGGTAAATAATGCCCTTGTAGTTGGGGTTCAGGAGCCTACGGCAATAGACATTTCATGGCAAATGGTATTATTTGTATCTGGAGCACTAGTAGCTACGTTGTTATTGGTGTATAAGCTGCGCCAGCTGTATCTTTTGAGTACAAAAGGAGACAGGATTAGTTTCAAGGAGTTTACGCAAATACTGATTCCCAATAGCAATATGGCTTTCTCCTTTTTTAAATCAATTTTTATTGGGGATAAAGTTTCAAAAACGGATTACACCAATATCATAGCCCATGAATTGGTTCATATAAAACAAGGGCACTCTTGGGATTTACTCTTTTTTGAGCTCATGCGCGTTATTGGCTGGTTTAATCCGCTGGTTTATGTCTACCAAAATAGAATTTCGGAATTGCACGAGTTCATCGCCGATGCAAAAGTTGCGAAAAACAATAAAAACGAACAATACCAATTGTTGCTTTCCCAAGTATTCCAAACTCAAAATATATCGTTCATCAATCATTTTTTTAAATCATCATTAATCAAAAAACGAATTGTCATGTTACAAAAATCACAATCAAAATCGGTTTTCAAATTAAAATATTTGGCATTGGTGCCCTTGGTACTGGGTATGTTATTTTATACTTCGTGTGAAAATGATAATAAGGACGATGCTATCGACAATGATAATGTTATAACCGTAAGCAGTGTAGATGATCTCTCTGAAGAAGAGGAAACTATGGTGTATACAAGATTGAAGTCTCTAGCCAGTTCCGAAGAAGCTTGGAGTTTGAAGGTAAAAGATTCCGAAAATTCATTGAAGTTCGAAAGTACAAAGGATAACGTATTTGTTTCGGGAATTAACAATGAGCCAATTCGGGCTAAAATGACTGTTGATAATAATGGTTCGCCAAAGTACTTCAAAAACTTTTCACCTTCTGCAGACGAACCGTACGATTGGAAAAAGATTTATAGGGAAGAAAATCTAGTGCCTTTTATCTATGCTGACGAAGTTCCTGTTTTTCCGGGTTGTGAAAATGAAAATGATTTAAAAGCTTGCTTTCAACAAAATATCCAGAAACATATTAGTAAACATTTTAATTATCCCGAAGAAGCTCAGAGAAAGGGAATTCAAGGCAGGGTAAGTATTATGTTTACTATTGATGAAGATGGTTCAATTGTAGATATTCGAAAAAGAGGTCCCCATGAATCATTAGAAGCTGAAGCAGTCCGTATCATTGAAAAATTGCCGCGTGTGACACCGGGTTCTTACGAGGGTAAAACTGTTAAAGTTATATTTTCAATTCCTATTACATTTAAGCTGGAGCAAGCAGGGTTTAGTCCGTCTAGTACTAATGATATTTATGCGCAAATGCAAAAGGAAGAAATAGCTAAATTATCCGCTGAGGCCCAAATAGCTTATGGGAATTCCGTGGCTTTTAAAGAAGTAGAAATCCCCCCTGTTTTTCCGGGTTGTGAAAATGCGGATAATATACAAGACTGTTTTCAGAAAAGTGTAAATCGGCATATTTCCAAGAATTTCAGATATCCGCAGGATGCACAAGAAAGAGGGATTCAAGGCAGGGTTCTGGTAATTTTCCTAATGGATACCTCAGGAAACATTACTCATATTTCTACAAGAGGCCCGGATAAATCTTTAGAAGAGGAAGCGGAACGTATTATTTCTAAATTACCTAAAATGTCCCCGGGTAAACATAACGGTAAAAATGTAAATGTACCATATTCAGTTCCTATCACTTTTAAACTTAGATAAACTTGAGAGTCATAGTTAGTATCTTTTTGTTGGTTTTCTGTGTTACATCAGAAGCCCAAGTAGCAACAGTCTCCGTAGCAGATAGTCTCTTCGCTACAGGTAACTACATAAAGGCGATTAACCATTATGCGGAAGATGGTTCCATTACTTCTACTTTACAGATTGCTCGGGCCTATAACGCTATTGGCAATTATGAAAAAGCAATTGCGCAGTATCAGAATGTGCTGTCTCAAGATACAACGCTTCAAATTGCAAAATTTGAACTGGGAAAGCTGTATCTGAAAACAAAAGACTTTACGAATGCGGAGGCCCTATTTTTAGAACTGACGCATGCTGCAAGTAACAACCCTGAGTATCATTTTTATTTGGGAGAGACTTTTCGTGAAGAAAAAAAGACGGAGCGTGGTCTGGCGTCTTACAAAAAGGCAGTGGTAATTGATAGTACACATTTAAGAAGTCTGTTTCAATTAGGGAAATATTATGTGGGCCAGAGAGAAAAAGATTCGGCCTTAACATTTATTGATAAGGGACTTCATTTCTATGAAAATGATGTGGCGATGCTCAACTTAAAAGCATTGGCGTATTATAACAATGATGAATACACTAAAGCGCGTCCGTATTTTGAAAAGTTAATAGCATTGGGCGAGCATAAGGAGTATATCTACGAGAAATTGGCCTACTGTTATTTTAAAGAATGGGAGTTTGAGCCGGCAAAGATAAATTATAGAAAGGTGCTGGAGTTGAATGATGAAAATGCCGATGCTTATTTCAATTTGGGTCAGGTGTTTTGGAAAAATCGGCAAGTAGATAGCGCTCAATACTATATTGAAGAATCCATTACGGTTCAAAAGCCCTTTTTGTTAAGAGAATATGTAGCTTTAGCGGGAATCGCAAGGAATAAGGACGATATGAAAACAGCTTTGAAATACTACAAACTGGCACATCAAGAAGACCCGGATGATGCACTGGTCTATCACAATGTTTGTACAGTGGCGGATCAGTATTACAAAGACCCTAAAATCAAATTAACGTATTATGAAAAATTTGACGAGAGATTTGGTGATAAAAACGACTATATGTCCAAAATGGTAAGCAAGCGTATTTCTGAATTAAAAGAGGAAATCCATTATGATGTAAAATAACCACTATCGTTTTTCAATTCCATTTTTTAATTGAAAACTGCCATTTTGGAGTATTTTCCTTGCGGGAATAGCGATTCATAGCACAAACCTCCACAAAAAATCGTAATTTCCGCCTAGAATTTAGGGCAATGCGAAACCTCACAATTTTATGTTTTTTGTTCTTGCTTACCGCATGCAATTGGTCGGCGTCAAAGGAAGAGAAGACCCAAGAATTGGTCAATAAAGAGATATTGAGCATAGATTGGGAAGATGTGGACCAATACCCTCTTTTTGCCGATTGTGATGAAATTGCTTCTAAACAAGAGCAAAAGCAATGCTTTATGGCAACGCTTTTGAAACATTTTTCCAAAACGCTAGAAGAATCGGACTTTGTGGTTGAAGAAGCCGTAAAAGACACTATTTTTGTAGACTTTTTAATGGAGGCTTCAGGGGCCATATCCCTTTTACATATTGATAAAGGTAATATAACCGAAGACCAGCTTCCAGGTTTTGATCAACAAATAGAAAAGAGCCTGAACAGTTTGCCCAAAATTGAACCCGCACTTAAAAGAGGTATTCCGGTTAGGGCAAAATTTAGAATTCCCATAGTGCTTCAATAAATTAAAATATTTGGCAACAGAAAAAATTATACTCGGTATTGACCCAGGTACTACCATTATGGGCTTTGGTCTTATAAAAGTGGTAGGAAAAAAAATGGAGTTCATCCAAATGAACGAATTGATGCTCAAAAAGTATGACGATCACTACACCAAACTTAAACTCATTTTTGAGCGTACCATAGAACTGATAGACACCTATCACCCGGACGAAATTGCCATTGAAGCTCCTTTCTTTGGGAAAAACGTACAATCTATGCTTAAGCTAGGTCGTGCGCAGGGTGTGGCTATGGCTGCCGGACTCTCGCGTGAAATTCCCATTACCGAATATTTGCCAAAAAAAATAAAAATGGCGATTACCGGAAACGGAAACGCCAGTAAAGAACAAGTTGCTAAAATGCTGCAAAGTGTATTAAAGCTAAAAACCTTACCTAAGAATCTTGATAGCACGGATGGCCTTGCTGCAGCAGTTTGCCATTTCTATAACGAAGGGAGGGTAGAAGTTGGTAAAAGTTATACCGGGTGGGACGCTTTTGTAAAGCAGAATGCAAAAAGGGTGAAGAAGTAGGGTAGGAATTAGTATTTAGTACTGAGTATTGAGTAAAGAGTAAAGAGTACTGAGATTCCAACGATGAAATATATAAATAGGAGGAAGTTAGAAGTAGAGATAAAGGATAATTAAACGAAAAAAATCTTGTGTAAAGCATTTCCTGATGGACGTTTTTTAACTTCTACTAACTACTAACTACTAACTACTAACTACTAACTACTAACTACTAACTACTAACTACTAACTACTAAAATCTCAATACTATTTAACCCATGAGCGGCATCTACATTCATATTCCTTTTTGCAAACAGGCTTGTCATTATTGCGACTTCCATTTTTCTACTTCAATGGGGAAGAAAGAGGCTATGGTCCTGGCTTTGCAGAAAGAGCTTTCCTTGAGAAAGGATGAGTTTAAGGATGAGGTGGTAGAAACCATTTATTTTGGGGGAGGAACACCTAGTGTGTTGAAAACTGAAGAAATCCAGTCGATAATTGATTCGGTTTATGAGCACTATTCGGTTTCGGAGCATCCGGAAATTACCTTAGAAGCCAACCCCGATGATTTATCCACGGAGAAAATAATATCTCTTTCCAAGAGTCCTATCAATCGTTTAAGCATAGGGATTCAATCTTTCTTTGAGGCGGATTTAAAGTTGATGAACCGGGCGCACAATGCCAGCGAAGCCGAAAATTGTATAAGGGAAGCCACCACATATTTTGATAATATTTCTATCGATTTAATTTATGGCATTCCGGATATGACCAACGAACGGTGGAGGGAAAATATAGACAAGGCTCTCTCCTTTGGGATTTCACATATCTCCAGTTATGCCCTCACTGTTGAGCCACAAACTGCCCTTGCCAACTTTATTAAAAAAGGCCTGGTAAAGAATGTAGATGATGAGGTGGCACAGGCGCATTTTCATATTTTGTCCGAAACTTTGGAAGCCGCCGGTTTTGAAAGCTACGAGATATCCAATTTTGGGAAGCCCGGATATTTTTCGCGGAACAATACAGCATACTGGCAACAGAAGAAGTATTTGGGCATTGGCCCGTCCGCCCATTCCTATGATGGGGTTAGTAGGGGTTGGAACATCAATAACAACCCAAAATATTTGAAGTCCATTGAAAAAGGGGAGCTCCCTATGGAAACCGAAACATTATCAATGACCGATACCTATAATGAATATGTAATGACAGGCTTGCGAACCATTTGGGGTGTATCGCTTTCTAGAATTGCGTCTGATTTTGGTGAAAAATATCGTGAGTACGCTTTAATGCAGGCCGAAAAACATCTTAAGGATAACTTACTTCATATTAATGGAGACACATTACTGACCACTAAAAAAGGTCGTTTTTTGGCAGATGGTCTCGCATCCGACCTTTTTATGGTAAATTTGGGGTAAATATGAAAGTGAAAATTAGTGCTGTTGTACAGTACGGAAAAGGATAACCGCTTTTAAGTTTTTTAACGCAAGGATTATCCTAAAAATAGAATATTTTTTATGATTGCTACTATAAAACATAGAACAAGAAACTACCCCATAGACCTTACCAAACCCTTGGATATTTCAATAGCCATTAAGGGTGGCGAGCAAAATGTAAGTGCATGGTATGTGGCCCCGCCAACAATTGAGCCGCACGAAGAAAAAGGGTATGTTGGTAAAGTGTCCGAAGGGGCTTCCATCAATTTCAATGATATTTCATTCAACCCGCATGCCCACGGCACACACACGGAATGTGTAGGTCATATTACAGAAGATTTTCATTCTATCAATAAAAACTTAAAACAATTTTTCTTTCTGGCGGAAGTCATTACCATTGCTCCGGAAATGGTAGATAACGACTTTGTGGTTTCAAAAAAGCAGCTTAAATATGCTTTGGGGAACAAAAAGAGAGAGGCCGTGGTTATACGTACCCTGCCTAATATGAAGCAGAAAAAGTCCCGCCAATATTCACATTCAAACCCTCCTTACCTCACAGAAGAGGCTGCCGAGTTTCTTGTAGAAAAAGGTGTGGAGCATTTATTGGTAGACTTACCTTCCGTAGATAAAGAAAAGGATGATGGAGCACTGGTAGCCCATAAAGCTTTCTGGAATTTTGGAGGAAAACTCAGAAAAAAAGCCACTATAACGGAGTTTATTTATGTTTCCAATTCTATTGAAGATGGCACGTATCTGTTAAATATTCAGGTGGCTCCTTTTGAAAATGATGCCAGCCCCAGTAGACCTGTACTTTATAGAATTATACAAAAATGACCAAGTGGCTAAAGGTAGAGGAGTTGGGTATGTTCTTGTTTGGAATATACATGTTCAGTCTTTTGCCATATGCCTGGTGGTGGTTCGTAGTGTTGCTGTTAACTCCGGATTTTAGTATGTTGGGCTATCTTTTGGGGAATAAGTGGGGTGCCGTTTTCTATAATATTTTTCATCACAAAGGAATTGCTCTTGCCATCTATATAATTGGGGTGTATCTTTCGGCACCCGTATTGCAATTGGTAGGGATTATCTTATTTTCGCATGCGGCAATGGACCGTGTTTTTGGCTATGGTCTAAAATATGATAAAGGTTTTAAGTTTACCCACTTGGGGGAAATAGGAAAATAAGAATGGATAATATTTTCGATACTTTTTTAGGTCTTATTCTAGGTGCTATCCTAATGTATTGGGTGTATTCTTATTTTAGGAAGCAAAAAAGTAAAGAACTTACCAAGCACCAATCTACAGTATTGGTAGAAAAAATACAGAGCGTTTGTAAGTTGGTTTCGGTAGAAGGCGATTTTGCAGAAATCTACAGGTACGAGAATATAAAGGAACGCTTTATGAGTTTGGTAAGCAGCAAGAAAAAAGCGCTGCTGGTCATCAATGCCAAGGCACACATTGGTTATGATCTAAAAAAAGTAAGAATAAAGGCCGATGACGAGAATAAAAAAATTATCCTGACCCATTTTCCGGAGCCAGAGATTCTATCCATAGAGCCGGATATTCAGTTTTATGACATTCAGAGTGGTATGTTCAATTTCTTTTCTTCGGATGATTTAACCCTATTGAACAAAGAGGCCAAACAACACATAAGAGAAAAGATTCCGCAGAGTGGACTGATGCAAACTGCCAGGAAAGAGGCTATTCAAGCTGTTTTGTTAATTGAAAAGATAGTAGAGACCATTGGTTGGAAACTAGATTACACGGCTTTGGAGATTACGGAAAAACAAAAAGAAATGCTCGAAGATTAATTTACATATATTAAAAACAACAGACATGAGAACACTTACTATTTCAATACTATTTTTAACACTTGCCATTACCGCTAATGGCCAAACAAAGAATGACATGAGAGAATTTGACCCTAATTTTGCCCATACCGTATACTTTTGGTTTAAAAACCCGGATAGCAAAGAAGACCGAGCTACATTTGAGAAGTCGCTTCAGAAATTTTTGGATAATTCAGCCTATGCCAAAACCAGTTTTATAGGCGTCCCGCCAAAGGCTAGTAGAGATGTGGTAGATGGTTCGTTTACCTACTCGTTAATTGTAACTTTTGAATCTGCTGAAGCGCAGCAGAACTATCAAGACGAAGCTCCTCATAAGGTATTTATAGAGGAATCTAGCGCATTGTGGGAAAAGGTAATCGTTTACGATTCTAAGGGTATACAGTAAGTTTTATGGTCGTTTATAGGTATGCCACGCTGGAAGATGCGTTGGCAATAGCCCAGTTACATACTAAAAGTTGGCAAGAGAATTACCGAGGAGTCTTTAGCGATAATTACTTGGATGAATTGGCTTTTGCCGACCGCCAAAAAGTATGGCGGGATAGACTTGGTACCCCAAGTTTGGACCAAAAGGTAATCTTGGCGGAGAAAGACGGAGTTATGCTTGGTTTTGCGTGCGTATTTTTGAACCAAGACAACACCTATGGTGCCCTATTGGATAATTTGCATGTTTCAGCAGAGACCCAGGGCCTTGGTGTTGGAAGACATTTAATGGCGTGCGTTGCAGATGAGGTAGAAAAAAGTACTTCTGATAAGGGTATGTACTTGTGGGTGCTTGAGGGTAACAAATCGGCACAAGGGTTTTACGACTCTCGCGGAGGAAAACGATTGGAGACCGTAGAAGGGAACGATATTGGGGATACACCTATCATGAAAGTAAGATACCATTGGTTGTCCTTGGAAAAACTGAAAGTACCCCAACAGTAAAGGACCTTAAGAAATGATGAACGTTGAAGTATTTCGGGAGTATTGCATCGCCAAGAAAGGAGTAACAGAGGAATTTCCGTTTGACGAGAAGACCTTGGTATTTAAGGTTATGGGTAAAATGTTCGCTCTTTGTGCTCTGGAAAGGCTTCCACCTCAGGTGAATCTAAAGTGTGATCCAGATAGGGCAATAACACTTCGGGAAGAGTTTGATGGTCATATCATACCTGGCTACCACATGAGCAAAGTTCATTGGAATACGCTTTTGTTGGATAATCTGCCTCCAAAACTAATCACGGAATTGGTAGACCATTCCTATGATTTGGTTATTTCCAAATTTACCAAAAAGCTCAAGGCGGAGTATGATGCTCTTTCTTAGAAAACGTCATCACTTATTTAAAAAATCCGTGTAGGATATATGCAGCAACTAGAATCTTTTTATAACGGTGAGATTGAAAAATACACCAAAGAGTTAGCGCAAATAAAGAAGCTGTTATTTGCTTCGAGTATGCTGCGTTTGGCCATATTTTGTATTGCCGGTTTTGGCGTTTACCTAACTTTAGGAGACGCGAAATGGGTTATGGCCGTAGTGTTGGTAACCATTGTACTTTTTCTTTTTTTGGTAACCAGACATGCCGGACTTCAGTACAAACGAGATAGGCTGTTGGCGTTGCTGGATATTAACCGGACCGAATTAAAAGTATTGCACCGTGACTTTCATGACCTGCCCGAAGGCGATGAGTTTAAGGACCCATTGCATTATTTCAGTCAGGACATAGACTTGTTCGGTAGGGGTTCATTTTTTCAGTATGCCAACCGTACCGCTTTAAAACAAGGGGCGGAAACCTTTGCTGCTCTTTTTAAGGCTAACGAGATAGACGGAATTCCTAAGAAACAGGAAGCTATACAGGAACTCGCCAAAATGCCGGAATGGCGCCAAAACTTTTCGGCAACGGCTTCTTTGGCCAAAACCGAGGGTAAAACGGATGCTATTGTAAAATGGTTGGCGGGTTACGAAGCTTTTGTTCCAAAAATAATACGGTATGTGCCAATGGTGTTTTCCGTAGTTTCCGTGTTATTGTTCGCGCTTTATTTTTTTGATTTTGCTCCGGAATCGGTTTTAGTACTCTGGCTTGTCCTAGGTATGGGCATCACGGGAATCTATACTAAAAAAATCACCAAGCTTGGAGGAGATGCTTCCCAAGTACAGAGCAGTTTTCAACAGTACAACAAATTACTAACGTTGATCGAGGATACGGAATTTACTTCCGATTATCTAAAGCAATTGAAGGGTAACGTGCTTCGGGATAAAGAAAAGACTTCTTTGATCATAGCACAGTTTTCCAAACAGCTCAATAGTCTGGACAAGAACAATAACATTATTTACCTCTTCTTTGGGAACGGTTTTTTTCTTCGCACCTTGACACACTGCTATGAGATTGAAAAATGGATCGGAAAGCATGGTGCTTTTGTAGAAAAATGGTTTGATACTATCGCAATTTTTGACGCATATAACAGTCTGGGCAATTTTGGGTTCAATCATCCGCAGTACAATTATCCAACAATTACTAAGGATGGAGTGGTGCTAAAGTCCACTGGAGCAGGGCATCCATTGCTTAATCCGGAAAAGAGCGTCTTAAATGACTTTCAAATAGATCGGGAACAGTTCTTTATCGTTACCGGAGCTAACATGGCCGGGAAAAGTACTTTTTTACGTACCGTTTCATTACAGATTGTAATGGCCAATGTAGGGCTTCCGCTTTGTGCTAAAGAGGTGGTGTATTCTCCCATAAAATTGATTACCAGCATGCGTACTACGGATTCGTTAACGGATGACGAGTCTTACTTCTTTTCGGAATTAAAACGATTGAAATTCATTGTAGACGAAATTCAGGAGGATCGTTATTTTATTGTCTTGGATGAAATTTTGAAAGGAACCAATAGTACGGATAAGGCAGAGGGTAGCCGGAAATTCGTGGAGCGTTTGGTAGCTTCAAAGTCCACCGGAATTATTGCCACGCATGATTTAAGCCTTTGTGAGGTGGCCGATACATTGCCTCAGGTTGAGAACCATTATTTTGATGCTGAAATCATTAATGATGAACTTCATTTTGATTATAAGTTTAAGGACGGAATTTGCCAGAATATGAATGCTTCGTTCTTGTTGAAGAAAATGGAAATTGTAGAATAGCTAGTCAACTAACAATCAAAAATGGATTCGTTAACCCAGATAGTTTTAGGAGCCGCGGTAGGTGAAGCCGTTTTAGGTAAAAAGGTTGGGAACAAGGCTATGCTCTATGGGGCTATTGCAGGTACTATTCCAGATTTGGACGTCACGGCACGTTTTCTTTTTGATACGGTTACCGCAACCGAAATCCATAGGGGTTTTAGCCATTCCATTTTCTTTTCCTTACTGTTTGCGCCCCTATTTGGATGGCTTATCACCAAGATAGAAAAGAAAAGCGAAGCTACTTTTAAAGATTGGTCTTGGTTAATGTTTTGGGGTATGTTTACACATCCTATATTGGACACCTTTACCACGTGGGGCACCCAGTTGTTTTGGCCCTTTAAAATCCGATTGGCATTTCAGAATATTTTTGTCATAGACCCATTGTACACGGTTCCGTTTATCATTTTCTTGATAATGGCCATGCGACAAAAAAGGACATCGCCCAAACGAAAAAGGTACAATAGGTTGGGGTTAACGGTAAGTACAGTCTATCTGTTGACCACCTTAATTTTAAAGTGGGTTGCCTATAAAGAGTTTCTTTATAATTTAGAAATACAAAGCATATCTTATGAAGCCATAGATACCCGGCCTATGCCGTTCAATTCTCTTTTGTGGACTGCCAATGTAGACGCTGGTGATTCCTACTTGATAGGGTATTATTCTTTTTTTGATACCCAAGAAATTAAATTCACCTCTTACCCTAAGAACCATGAACTTCTTGGAGACTTAAAATCCAATGATAAAGTAGAACGACTTATCGCTATAACCAATGGTTGGTATACGATAACCGAGAAGGCCGGCAAATTATATTTTAATGACCTAAGGTTTGGACTTATTAGTATAGACCCTAAAGAGTCTAAGTTTGCTTTCAGCTACGAACTTAAAAGAGGTAGTGATGGGTTAACTGTTCAAGAAATGCCCAAGTACCGCGCAGATGCCAAACGACTGTTAAGTGCGCTTTGGGAACGTATATGGGGCAACTAGTTTCTTAGGGTCCTGTTCCTGAGCGTAGATACATTGTTTAAACTGTTCATTTGCTGCGGAAATGCTATCATTTGGCGCTTTTTTGTAATCGTTAACATCTTTTTTTTAGGGAGTAACGTATTTTTTTGACGGTTTCACAACAAACAAGAAAATTGAGGTAGTATAATTCTTACCTTTAGTTTATCTTGAAGAAATGACGGATTGAAGAGCTTAAAAGAGAGATAGGTTTTATGGAGGATTTTGCGGGATATAGGGATGAAAGACCAAGTTTAAACTACGTGGAGAACCTCGTAGGTGCTCGTGATTTAGAATTTGAACGCAAATTCGTTACCCTTCTAAAATCCGAATTTTCATGGGACCTTGGTAAATATCTTTACCACATAAAGTTAGATGAACCCAGGGCCGCTGCAGAAATCGTACACAAATTAAAATATAAGATAAGCGTGCTGGGCATGGAAAAGACCTTTGCCTTTGCAGAGGAGCATAAGGAAAGGTTGCATGCGGGAGACGCAGCTTTGGATGAGGACTTTAAAAAAGTACTCAAAAAAATAAATATCTTTTTAGATTTACTGGATTACTAACCTATAATTGCTTCACCTGAAGGTCTCTAAAGGCATCTGCCTGTAATTTTAAAAGTTCCTCGGCTTTTTTCTTTTTGTACGCGTAAACTTCTTCTTCCCGTTTTATCTCATTGTAGATTTTCTCGCTCAGAGCCGTGTCCGCTAAAAGTATTTGTTCTCGTTGTTGTATTTTTTGACGTGCCCATGTATGAACCATACTTTCTTCTTCCTCCAATTTTACATCGTAAGTTCCTTTTGGGGATAACAGTTTGGCAATAATAGGGGAGGTTTCAATAGCAAGAAATAGTAAAAATATAAAGAACGAGGGCCACCACGGCAGCTCATTAAGAGCATTGATCCGGGCCATGAGGCCATCAAAACCATCTATTACAGGTTGGGAATTTTTAACCACATCTGCATATTCTGCATTTAAAGCTGAAATTTCGTTTTCTATTCCCGTTATCTTTTGGGCATTGGTTTCTTTTAGAACATTCAACTCCGCCAAAGCGGCATCGTGTTTCTCACGTTTCTCTTCATAAACTGGGCCTTTACCCAGTTTTAATGTTCCGGAAGTCCCTTCTGCTTCGGTTATATAGGTGTTGTACAAAGCATCCGTTTCAGCTGTTTTGGTTAAAATTTCGTCCTTTAATTGAGTAATATCGGCATTTAGTTTTTCAATGGTTGGGGTGTACTGTAAGGCTAGCTGATTTTTATTGGCCAGTGTCATCTCATTTTTTTGTTCCAATAACACTTGATTTATTTCCTTTTCAAAAATTTTCATTTCCAACGGCTTTGAAATAACTACGGCAATGATAATTGCCAGTAGCAGACGCGGTGCTGCTTGCAAAAGTTCGTTGCCAAAACTATCCCGTTTTTTAATGGTGGAGACAATAAAGCGATCTAGATTAAAAATCAAGAGTCCCCAAATGAGACCAAAGAAAACAGCCGTGTATACATTGTCAAAAACAGTATAGAGAGCATAACTACTGGCAATAAAGGCCATGAGTGCGGTAAAGAATACAGTAGCACCAATACCGGCATATTTGTTCTGTTCGCCTTTAGAACAGGTTTTTAGAATGGAGGTGTCCGCCCCCGAGCAGAGGATAAAAAATTGCTGTACCATGATGTCCGATTTTTTTTGATGATACCCATTGCTGGGCAGATTGATGATGAATTAGACGTAAGTTACGTTTTTTGTTACAAAAAAAGCCTTCTGTTTAGAAGGCTTTAAGACACAAATGGGTTACGGTCAGTTGTTAATTATAATTGGCTTAACGGATAATTTTACCTTGGGTGGTTCATTGTTGCTTGTGCGTGTGTCTATATTTATGCTTTTGTTTTTCTTTAGTAATTGAATGGCCTTTTTAGAACTTATTTCCTTTTCGTCCAAATAGAATACGGCATCTTTAGTGGCCATTTCCTTAACATGCTCCAGAGGCGTTTTTGGTTTTGGTGGACTTTCAGGTCTTACAATGTGAATTCTGTGTTCAAACTTCTCCTCATTAAAAGTAAGGTCTGTAAGCTCTGAAATATGTATATCTTCAAAAGCAACTATTTCTTCCAGTGCGTTTTCCACGGCATGTTCCACAAGTTCCTCAATTTCAATCTTTGCTTCAGGAGGGGTAGGTGGAGTTGGGGGTTCCGGCGGCTCGGGTAAATTTGGAAAAGGCTGGGCACTGGAGCGTTGTTTTGTGCTCATTTGGGCATAGAGGTGAGCCATACGGTCTAATTCTGTCTTTTGGATAAGAATGGCTTTGCCCTTGGCTAACATTTTATTGTATTTTTTGGCCAATCCATTATATTCAGAAATCTCTTCTGCACAAGCTCCTTTTTTATCGCTTTTGTTTTCAGGGCATTCAGGAAATGGCTGTGCTTCGTTTTGTTGTTTTTTGGACATTTTACCATAAATAAGCTCCAAAGTATTTATATCTTCTAGGGATATATTTCTCTTTTCCCTTGGGATAGCATTGTACTTTTTGGCCAATGCGTTATAATGGGCCACTTCCTGCTCAGTGGCTTCGCTTTGATAGGCCTGTACGGCAGAGGTTTCTTTAGGTACGGTAATCTGTTCGCTAAAGCTGAATAGGAGCATGGTAATCAAAGGCAGAACGGCGACACTTCTTAAGACCACCGATTCTTTTGAGGTTGTTTTTTTCATGACTGTAAAACGTTTTTTGATTGATGAATAATTGATGGCGTTAGCCAGACTCGACTGATAATCTTTACCGTTTGTTGATGAGGCAAACGCTAAAAGTATATTTTGATATTTAGGGGTTGGAGTACCTTGGTTAAGAACTGCCTGATCGGCAAGGAATTCATGATTTAGTTTGATCCAGTTTTTTATGATGCATACCAGTGGGTTAAACCAAAAGATAATTTGCAATAGTTCTATAAATAGAATGTCCAAACTGTGCTTTTGTTGGGCATGCGCAGCCTCATGCAGCAGTACTTCTTGGGGAATTTCACTAGCTTCAAATTCTTGTTTGTTCAGGAAAATGTAATTGAAAAAGGTATGGGGTACAGTAATATCACTAAGCAAAACATTAATAAAGGATTGCATCCGTAATTTTGGATTGTTGCGGATGTTAACCAGGATATGTCCTAAATTTTTAAAAAACCGAAAGGAAAAAAGCAACACCCCTAACGAGTATATGAATAGTAAGAGGGTGGTGGTATCCAAACTAACGGACTCTTCTTCGCCTGCAGGCATTGCCATCTGGTTTGATGCCGTTGTAACGTGGTCTATTTCATGGGCCAAAGAAGGAACTTCTACATACTCCACAAAGGTTATTGATGGAATTACAATGGACAGTACTAAGGCCAGAAGAAGATATATGCGTTTAAAACCGTGCATACGCTCATTCTCTAAAACTAACTTATAGAAAGCCATAAATAGGGCCAAGCAAGCGGTAGATTTTAGTAGGAAGAGAACCATGGTTATCGCTTTTTAATTTCGTTGTCTATGAGATTTCTTAAATCTTCAAGCTCCTTTCTGCTCAAGTCCGTTTCTTTGGTAAAGAAAGAAGCAAATTGCCCCGGACTATCATTAAAAAAGTTTTTAATGAGTCCGTTTACGTGTTTGGAGAAGTAGTCTTTTTTTCTGACCAATGGATAGTATTCACGGGATCGCCCTAAACTTTTGTAGGCCACAAAACCCTTGTCCGTCATTCTTTTTAAAAGGGTTGCTACGGTTGTAGTAGCGGGTTTTGGCTCAGGGTATGCATCCAATAGGTCTTTCATGAAAGCTTTCTTTTGCTTCCATAAAATATTCATAAGTTCTTCTTCTGTTTTGGATAATTGCATAATACGCTACATTTGTATTCTACAAACATAGAGCATAAAGTTTTATTCTACAAACGTAGAGTTGTTAATTGTTAGTTAATGTAATTTTGAACATGCGTTAGGGATAGTAATGGAAAGCCCGCATTAGCTTTTTTGCTAAGCGTACTTGTAATGTATAGCCCGGCCCGCTTTTTAGCGGGAACGTCCTTCTTGGGATTTAAGGGATAAAAAGGGCAGTACTGTGGGACGTATTAGGGTTGAAAACTTTACATTTGGCCCCATATTTAAACGTTATGAGTGTACTTGAAGAATTAAAGGGTAGAAGTGGCAATACCTGTGAACTATGTGGTGCCACCAATGAACTTAGTGTGTACGAGGTGCCACCTGTTTCTACGGGTGGGATTGATGGTAGCCTACTGGCGTGTGCTACGTGCACTGGCCAGATTGAAAATCCTGATACTACGGATGCCAACCACTGGCGCTGTTTGAACGATAGCATGTGGAGCGAGTACGATGCTGTAAAGGTAGTGGCCTGGCGTATGCTTTCCCGTTTAAAAGCGGAGGGTTGGCCTAAAGACTTGTTGGATATGATGTATCTAGAAGATGCAACTTTGGAATGGGCGAAAGCTACCGGAGAAGGTTTGTCCGAAGCCGAAAAAATCATTCACCGGGATGTGAACGGGGTTATCTTGGAGAACGGTGATAATGTTGTGCTCGTAAAGGACCTTAAAGTAAAAGGTTCTAGTATGGTAGCCAAGCAAGGAACACCTGTACGTAGGATTTCTTTAGATCGTGAAAATGCCGAATATATTGAAGGTAAGGTTGATGGTCAACAAATTGTGATTATTACCAAATATGTAAAGAAAACATAATCAAAAGATATAATGTTAATAAAAATGTTGAAACCTTATTTAGAATCATTCTAAATAAGGTTTCGTTTTTCGTATCTTTGAGATATGATAAAATTTATCAAAAAGCCTCAATCCTTTAGAAGGAAGTGGCTTAAATACGGCTGGATAGTCAGTGTTTTGAAAACATGCTATGTGATTATCCGATTCGGTATTGATAAAATACTGTAATCAATGTAAAAAGTTCTCTGTTCCCGCAGAGAGCTTTTTTCATATGTCAAATTTATGGAATAAAATTCAAAGTTAATAAGCCTTATTCTTGAAATTCAGTAAAATATTTATAAAAATAAGGTATGGTCTCTATGCCTTTTAGATAGTTCCAAACTCCAAAATGTTCATTGGGCGAATGAATGGCATCGCTATCCAACCCAAAGCCCATAAGAATGGTCTTACTGTTCAGTTCTTTCTCGAACAGTGCTACAATAGGAATACTACCACCACTGCGCTGTGGAATAGGCTTTTTGCTAAAAGTGGTTTCGTAGGCTTTGGAAGCCGCTTGATAGCCAATTGTGTCAATTGGTGTAACATACCCTTGTCCGCCGTGGTGCGGTTTTACCTTTACGGTAACCCCTTTTGGGGCAATGCTTTCAAAATGGGTTTTGAACAATTGGGTGATTTCCTGCCAATCTTGGTTGGGGACCAAACGCATAGAAATTTTGGCGTAGGCCTTACTGGCTATGACCGTTTTTGCACCTTCGCCTGTATAACCGCCCCAAATGCCGTTTACATCTAGCGTGGGCCGAATGCTGTTTCGCTCGTTGGTGCTGTAGCCGTTTTCGCCGTCTACGGAAGTGATATCCAATGCTTTTTCATAGGCTTCTAGACTGAACGGAGCCTTGGCCATTTCTGCGCGTTCTTCTAACGAAAGGTTCTCTACCTTGTCATAAAAACCGGGAATGGTAATATGGTTGTTCTCATCATGGAGCGAAGCGATCATTTTGGTAAGCGCGTTTATAGGATTAGCAACGGCACCACCGTACAGCCCGGAATGCAGGTCTCTGTTAGGTCCGGTAACCTCTACCTCTACATAACTTAGTCCGCGTAGTCCTGTGGTAATGGAAGGAACATCGTTTGCGATCATTCCGGTATCGGAAATCAATATAATGTCATTGGCAAGCTTTTCACGATTGTTGGCTACAAAAACTGCTAAATTGTTACTGCCCACTTCTTCCTCTCCCTCGATCATAAATTTCACATTGCAGGGCAGTTGGTCGGTTTTCACCATAAATTCCAATGCCTTAACGTGCATATACATCTGGCCTTTATCATCACAGGCTCCACGGGCAAAAATAGCGCCCTCTGGGTGTAGTTCCGTTTTTTTGATTATCGGTTCGAACGGAGGCGAGTTCCAAAGGTCTATCGGGTCCGGTGGTTGCACATCATAATGACCATAAACAAGAACCGTTGGAAGGTTGGGGTCTATTGTTTTTTCGCCATAGACGATGGGATAACCATCCGTCTCACATATTTCTACCGTATCGCACCCGGCATTTTCCAGCGCGGTCTTTACTGCTTCCGAGGTGTCAAAAACATCTTGGGAGAAGGCGGAATCCGCGCTTACCGACGGAATACGAAGGAGTTGTATAAGTTCATCTAAGAACCTTTGCTTATTATCTGTAATATATTCTTGTACGTTTTGCATGTAGCAAATTTAGAGTGTAAATTAAAAATACGAAAAAGAACGTTTTTAAATGGCGGAAAATTTAGAGAATTAAAATTTTGCATTATATTTGCATCCCAATTTGATTGGGAGATGCAGGCGTGGTGGAATTGGTAGACACGCTAGACTTAGGATCTAGTGCCGCAAGGTGTGAGAGTTCGAGTCTCTCCGCCTGTACAAGTACAAAACCTCAACTATCTATACATTAGAATGTTGAGGTTTTTTTGTATAGTAATATTTCTTAACCTTATTTTTCGGACGCTAGGATTTTTTGTTTTTCTGCTTCGTATTCATCCTTATTTATTACACCATCGTCATAAAGGTCTTTTAGTTTTTTAAGTTTATCATACTTGTCGGACTCATTTATAACTACTGGAGAAGTAGAAGATGTTTGAGTACATGGTGTAACCTCACATGTTCTAATTGCGTTTATAATATCTACATGTATTAAGCCAAGCCCTTTTTTGGCAACAATATTAACTCCTGTTCTTTTCTTTCCGCTATATTTTTCTATACCTATTATCTTAAAAAGACTATTAGCTAAATGTCTACCACCTCTTTTATCGTCACCTGAAACCAATGGCATAGTTACGTAATTAAAAGTGCCATCCGTATCAGAACCTACGTTAAGTGTGATTTTATCTTTTAACTTGTAGGTTACGCCATTATCTGCTTTATAGACTCCTATTTGCTTTTTTTGTGCGTTTACGGAAACTATGATTAGTAAAAAAATAAATGCTAAATTCCTCATTGTTAAATGGTTTGGGTTGCAGAAGCAATATTACAAATAATCCAAAGTAAAAGCTTACAGAATTTCGTAAATAACAAAAGTCTGTTGTCAAATAAAAAATAGATTAAAGTGAGAAAATCAGATGGACATTGCCATAGGTAAATTCTCATAAATTTTTTCTGAGCTTTCAGACTTATCTAAACCTAGCTTTGTGCCGATGCTACTCTAAGTTTTTTGGTTTTCTTGTACGTACGTCCATACCATAATAGTACACCGGTAACTGGTAAACTGGCGGTGAGAAGTCCAACGATAAAAACAATAATTTTGCCCACAATGCCTCCAATGGCACCAATGTGAATATCGTAGTTCATCCGGAGAATTTTATCCGAAACGTCCGCATTGCTGTATTTCCCATAAATACTAGGGGTTTCAATCTCTTCTAACGTATTCTGGTCAAAGAACCTAAAATCGGAATCATAAAAAAGACCATCACTGTTGGATACTTCTATATATACACTGGATTTTTCGGAATCCGGATAATGCAATTCAAAGCTTTTGGCTTCAGGAGACTCTTTTTGGAGCTTTACGATGAGCCTGTCTATTGGTAGTACATCGGTATTGGCGGCAAGGGCTTCGCTATTATTTTCGGGAATGATAAAACGGGCTTCTTTTTCGCCTCCTACCATTTTGTACATTCCGTATTGGAGCCAACCGTAAGAAAGAATGGAGCCGGTCAAGGCCAGGACAAAAGCCAAGGAACAGATATAGAATCCTATAATGGAATGTAGGTCAAAGTTCTTACGCTTCCATCGTGTGGTTTCTTTCCA
Source organism: Zobellia sp. 1_MG-2023 (assembly GCF_030549125.1). Taxonomy (NCBI): domain Bacteria; kingdom Pseudomonadati; phylum Bacteroidota; class Flavobacteriia; order Flavobacteriales; family Flavobacteriaceae; genus Zobellia; species Zobellia sp. 1_MG-2023. The sequence goes on from NZ_JAUOSY010000002.1 coordinate 300,739, forward strand.
ATCAAACTTTAGCCTTTGTTTTAGGTTTTTACGCTTTTTGGGTATCCATAAAATTACTCCGGAAATAATGATGAGCATAAAAAGTAGAATAGAAATCCCAACCACTTGTTCGCCAATAGCCTTGGGTAGCCACAAGCGCATATGTCCTTTTAGAATAAAGGCAAAAAATCCTGTAAGATGGTTGTCTACTTGAATAAGTTCTCCCGTGTACGGATTTAGAAAAACACTTTGGTAAAATTCTGGTTCGGCATCGTAGAAAATAACCTCAATGGCATCATCTTTTTGTCCAAAGACAGTACCATGTACATGGTTGTCCGGAAAAATTTCCTTGGCCAATGCCCTTGCTTTTGTAGGAGTTAGCATTGCGGCCTCTTGGGGCGTAACCTTTTTATATCCGTCATACAGACTTTCAATTTCTTCCCTAAAGGTCCAACAACATCCGGTTACAGCAACAATAAAAACCACCAGACCTGTAGCTAGACCAATAACTTTGTGAAGTGTAAGAATTGAATTTCTATATTTCATAATGCTGTTTATATAAATAGATTATCACCCGTTGCTCGCCAAATATTAAAAAGTATAAGTGAAATTGGCATAAAGCGCCCTTGCGGTTTGGGGTGTAATGGTGGTCCACCCCTTATAATATTCTTTGTTGAATACGTTGTTCAATTTCAGACCAATGCGATATTTGTCTGCTTGATAGAAGACAGAAGCATTCGCAATGGTATAACTTGGTAATATGAACTCTCCTGTTGATGCGTAGTTTATGGCAAAACGTTCACTGGCACCATTAAACCCAAACCCAAGTCCAAACCCTTCTAGAGAACCGTCCTGGAATTCATAATTAGCCCATAAATTGTATGTGGTTTCCGGCCCTGCTTCCAAAGGTCTTCGGTTTAATATTTCAGCATTGTCGGATACTGTGGTCTCACTATCGTTATTGCTGTAACCGGCCCTAATATTTAAGCCATTAATAGGGTTGGCGTTAACTTCTATCTCAAAGCCTTTGCTTTCAACTTCGCCTCCTTGAATTTTGTTAAATGGCGAGGCTGGATCCGTAATTACCCTGTCTTTTACGTTTATGTCATAATAACTAATTGTAGCGTTGAGACGGTTGCTGAAAAGGTTGGTCTTTATGCCGAATTCTAACTGATTGGCTTGCTCGGGATCAAAGGTTTTTAAGGTTTGTGGGCCTGCATTTACATCGCCAACTAAAGCAGGCGCAACATTGGTAAAGCCGTTTTGGTAATTGGCAAAGACGGATAATTTGTCCTGGATCGGTTGGTACAACAAGCCAAATTTAGGAGAGAAAGCCGTTTGGTCAAAATCATCTTCCAATGTAGCCAAATCACCTTCATTATCAAAAACATCCAAACGCAAACCTACCATAGCCGATAACGAAGGGGTGATGTTCAATACATCTGCGGCGTAAGCGCTGTAAATGTGCGATTTGGATTTTATATTACTTACACCCTGTGAAGCAAGTGCGGCATCTACCCCGGCCGTGGACAAAGGGAAGAGGTCTTCTTCTACCTCTGGCGTAAACGGATTGTTTCCGTTTGAGCCACCTTCGGGAGTAATATTGCCATAGAAAGCATACCCTGTACTATTATCCGTTTGGGTAGAGTTGTAGTAATCAATACCAAAAACAAGTTTGTTCTGCATACCGGCCAGTTTAAAGTTTCCGATAAAATTTTGCTGAATATCCGTAGTTTGGGTATTTGCATTTTGCTTGCTTATGTACCGGGTAAAAGTGTCGTTGCCCAGCACACCAAAATCGAATAAATAAGAATAGTAACCGCGGGTTGAAGTAGAACTTTTGGAAAGAATGGTCTGCGATTGCCAAGAATCCGATAGTTTATAATCCATTTCTATACGGTAGTTCTGGGTGGGATTTTCCAGAGAAAGGTCGTTGCTTGTAAAGGACAATTTATTGTTGTACCCTAGTTCTTCTAGATTGGCCGATTCTGTTGGAGCGCTCCGGTTTAGGAACAAAAACATGGGGTTGGTTTGTTCTGCCTGTGAAATTTCTCCGTAGAATGAAAATGATAGTTTATTATTTACACGATAGGAGAGGGATGGAGCCACAAAGAAAGACTTTCTAAATCCGGCATCCTGAAAACTTTGTTCCGTGGCATAGGACGTATTCAACCTAAAATAAATATTGTTGGCCTTATCTAGCGGGGTGTTGAAATCACCACTAATTTGATTAAAACCATAGGTGCCCGAGGTAAAGGACAATTCGCCGCCCGTACCTACATACGGTTTCTTGGTAACAACATTTATTAGACCGCCATAGGAAGTTACGGCATTACCGAAAAGTGTTGCCGATGGACCTTTTATAACTTCTATACGCTCAATGTTGGCGGCATTTATAGTTCCGTTGGTAAGACCGGGCAATCCATTTACCAACTGGGGTTGCACAGAAAATCCGCGAAGCGAATAATAACCGGCACCGTCACCACCACGGCCTGTGGAAGTCCATAGTTTTTCAACACCCACGGCACTCTTTAGGGCATCTTCAAAGGTTGTAGTAACTTGGGATTTTAATAAATCTGTAGTTATGGTGCTATACACCTGTGTATTTTCTAGGTCTTTAAGAGGCAGTTTGGCCACGTAGGCCGTTTCTTTTCTAGAAAACTTGTTGCGTCTTTCTCCTTTTACGACCACTTCACTTAATATTTCATTTCCCTCATAGAGCGTAATACTACCTAGGTCTTTGGTTTCGTTTGCAAGAACGGTTAGAGTCAATTCTTTGGTCTTAAAACCAAGGTAGGATATGGTCAATATATGCTCTCCGGTGCTGATGTCTTCGATTTCGAAACTGCCGTCTTCATTGGTATACGCTCCCACATTGGTGTTCTTGATTGATACGTTAACCCCCATAAGAGGGGTTTGGGAGTTATCTGTTATGATTCCTTCAATTTTACCGACTTGAGCGAACGATGAGGTTAAGGAGGAAAAAACAAGAATTACCGTAAGTAGTTGTCTCATGCTTATTTAGACTAAATATGAATAATTGATTTCGGCAAAAGTAATTTTTTGCGTAAAACCCACAAAAATTATTTAGATTTAATTTAAATAAAGGCAATTACATTGTATAATCGGAAGATGGGAGTAAAGCACTTTAAAGGAACCTGATATCAAAATAAAAAAGCCACTCAACATAAAAGTGAGTGGCTTTTGGCACTTAGCTAAAACAAATATAAGTGCTTGTTTTAGAAGGTAAATGCGAGTCTTGCGTAGTAATAAGAACCTGCAAAGCCCATTTGTACGGCATCCCAGTACCCGCCTGAATCAGACCAGTCGTCTTGTTGGTCAGGATACACATTAAACAGATTATTACCACCTACACTTAGTTTTAAACTTTCAGATAGTTCAAACCCAAAATTTAGATCGGTAACTATTTTTGCACTATACCTATCGGTTGCTCCATCTAATAAATCGGCTTGCGAAGAATAACCTAAATCAGCAAAATCCTCAAAAATCTGGTAGTCAATAAGTTCTATCTCACTAAAACGGGTAAAGCTTAGTGCAGCATCAAACCAACCTTTTGTGTAGTTTAGGTTTAAGTTTAATTTACTATCAGGTGCAGAGGCCAATAAGAAACTTTTGTCACGCTCACCAAAGAATGTGCTTTCATCCAAACTTCCGTTATCTACATTATCAATCTTCATATCATTGAAGTTGGCCAAAAAGGTTACACCAAATGAACTGTCTTCAGAAAGCGTATTTTTGTAAGCCAAAATAACATCAAGACCTGAGGTCTGGGTGTCCGCGCCGTTTACGAAGAACTGGGCAGAACTAACATTTGGTATCTGTGGCGCAGGGAAATTTCCTGTTAGCACAATACGGTCCTTAATCTTAATATAGTATCCGTCTACCGTTGCGGTAAAATTACCGGCTTTAGCGGTGAAACCTAGTGCGGCATTAAATGCTTTTTCTTCCTTTAATGGCCCTATCCCGAAAGAAGCGGTAACCGGACTGTTGTTCGGAGAAAGAAGAGCTTCCGAAGCTACACCACCAATAAAGTTGGTGAATTTAAGGTTGTAGTAGATTTGTGCTAATGAAGGCGCTCTAAAACCTGAACTAACGGAACCTCTTATGTTAATGTTCTCGGACGCTTTTAATCTTGCCGCCAACTTACCGTTAGTGGTACTTCCAAAATCACTAAAATACTCAAAACGTGCGGCACCGCTGACCAATAATTTTTCGGTAACGTCCAGTTCTAAATCTCCATAAAGTGAGACGTTGCTTCTGCTTCGGTCTACTTCGTTAGCAGGGCTGTAACCTGGGAAACCTTGTGAGCCACCAGGTCTTTGATCGCCCGTAACCGGATCCGTAGGAATGGTCTGTGTGGCAGGGTTTGTAATTAGGACACCATCTACATCAAAAGTTCCGTATGATGAGGCTTCGCCTGCAAAAATCTCAAAATTCTCGGTTTTGTACTCTGCACCAAAAGCTAGGTTCATACCGGACATGATATCTTCATAAAACTTAGAAACATCCAAGTTGGTTACGTTTTGGCTAAGGCTGTGTCCACCAGCGTCGAAATCTGTAGGTGATGTTTCTTCAAGAGAAGCATTTAAAGAACCTTTAATAAAGTAATGGAATAAATTCTTTCCGAAAGTGTTACTTATATCTACGTTCCAACCGTTTTCCATTTCAGTTCGTACCCCAACAGCAACAGAGTTGTCAATAATATTAGAAGTGATACGAGGTGTAAAAGCATTAGGGTAAATACTTACTACATTACGTTCCGTAGGATTGTTCCGGGTAAAGGCAAAGGCATCTGTATCTCTATAGTTTCTACCTCCAAAAGCGTAGATTTCCGTATTATCCGTAACCGGAATGTTTATGTTTCCAAAGAAATTAAACCCATCTATAGCGGCCTCGCCAAAGCCCCTTCTAAAATCAAAACCGGGTCTTAGAATTTTGTTTTTCGCTATATACTCCGTAGTAAAGTTGGCGTAACCTTCCTCGCCGATCTTAACACCATAATTAGCAGCGAATTTTATAGACCCACCGTCAAAGTTTTGATCGTCGCCTATGGCGTTTCCATCTCTCTCCGTGCTTAGTCGGTTACCGTCCGTGTTGGGTGTCCCATCGGGGAAATCCCCTGGGGCATTGGTACTATAGGCACCATAGCTAATAGATCCGGAAAGTTCATCCGTTCTATCTTTTAGTACAATATTAATAACACCGGCAATGGCATCCGAGCCATACTGTGCAGATGCACCGTCCCTTAAGATTTCTATTCTTTTAATTGCAGACGATGGAATGGCATTAAGATCGGTACCCGTGTTGCCTCTACCACGTGTTCCAAATACGTTGATCAATGAAGATTGGTGTCTTCTTTTCCCGTTGATCAGAACCAAGGTTTGGTCAGGACCCAGACCACGTAAAGAAGCGGGGTCAATATGATCTGCTCCATCGGATCCGGACTGTTTGTTCGCATTAAAAGAGGGTGCCGCATATTGTAATAATTGGTTTACCTCAATTTTACCCGTTTTGGAAACCACATCCTCCATAGGAATTACGTCAACTGCGGTAGCTGTCTCCGTAGAAGTCCTGTTGGGGTTTCTTGAGCCCACAATAACCACATTGTCTAACTGGGCTGCAGCTTCGTTCAAGGTAATGTTAAAAGAACTTTTTCCGGCAATGGCCACTTCCAAGGTTTCGTACCCAATATAGGATACAACAAGAACAGCGGTGTCATCTGGAGCGGTAATGGTAAAATTACCGTCAAAGTCGGTTTGTGCTCCTGTTGTGGTCCCTTTGATTACAACAGTTGCTCCGGAGAGGGGTTCGCCGGATGCATCCTTAACGGTACCTTCAATTTCCCTTTCTTGGGGCAAACTAGGGGCTTCTGTTTTCTTGGTGAGTACAATTTGTTTTCCGTTTATCTTAAAATCGAAATTGGCCTTTTCAGAAAGCTTGGTCAATACCTGTTCAAGTGCTTCCTCTTTGGCGTGAAACGAAATCTTTCTGGTATCGTCTATCTCTTTTGTATTGTAGAAAAAACGATATTGGGTTTGCGTTTTTATTTCATTCAAGATGTTTTTTAGCGGCGTATTCTCATAATCCAACTCAATTTTTTTTTGAGATGTTGTACCCGCGCTCACTTGAAAAACAATAAAGAACAGCGAAAACAAATTGAGCATGGTCTTTAGATTTAGTTGCTTGAGGCGCTTGGTGGCCCGAGCACTGTGTTTTTGGTTTTTTTTCATGATCATTGTGAATTTGATAGTTACTAATTAGTTGTTTTTGTTTATAAATGAGAGTGTTACATTAGCTTTTGCTTTTTATGGTTATTGTGTTTTGATTTATTGTATAATTAAATGGAGTGCTAAGTGAAATTGTATTGAGTATAGACTCTATGCTTTCATTTTCAAATTCGCCCTTAAAGACTTCATTGTTTAGATGTTGTGCGTTATTTTGAAATTTTACTTGATGAATCCTTTCAAGTTTGACCAGGATTTCGGAAAACTTAAGGTTGTCAATAATTAGCTTGTTCTGCATCCAGGCGGTATAAAGCTCTGTCTGCACTTTTGCTTTACTAAAGTTACTTTCGGACTTTTTATAATTGGCCTGGAAACTTGGGGTCAGGTTTATTTCGTTGCTAGGAGCGTTAGATTCGTTAATGCTGACTTTGCCTTCTACTAATGTAGTAGCAATGGTTTCTTCGTTTTGGTATGACGAGACATTAAATTGTGTGCCTAGCACTTTAACGGTAAGACCTTGGGTCTTTACCAAAAATGGCTTTTTCTTGTTTTCGGTAACATCAAAAAAGCCTTCGCCCTCAAGAAAAACAGTTCTGTTTACTAAAGAATCATTATTAAAATTGGTAGGAAATTTTAGCCTGGAACCGGCGTTTAACCAAACAGAAGTGCCATCGGACAGTTTAAGTTTAAAGGTCTGCCCGTAGGGAATATAAATTTCGTTATAAACCACCGGCATATATCTATTCTGGTTTTTAGACTGAAAGCTGAGTTCGCCTCTGTTTTTGTCGGCAATTATGTTTCCGTCCGCATCCGTCAATACCTCAGAACCATTACTGGATAAAATTTTGGTGCTGCCGTCTGCCAAAGTAATGGTTATGTGCTCAATGGGTTCTTGGTCAGTATCAATTCCCGATACAATGGGTTCTGCCTTATTTGTTGAGAATGGAGGGTTGAGGAGCTCTAAGCCTCCCAGTACCAACAGTATGCCTAGAGTAGCAAAGGATAGGCCGTAAAGAAGCCGTTTTCTGTTGCGTTTTTTTGCTGAAAGTCTAGCGTTAAAGGTTGAAAAGCCTTTTTCAAAATCAAAAGTTGAAGCGGTTTCTTTATTGTATTCCCTAATTCTCTTTTTAAAGATGCTTAAATTGACCTCATTTGCAGATACCCAGGTCTTTAGGTGTGTTTTCTCTTCGGAAGAAATAGTCCCGTCCAGCCATTTAGAAATTAGTTCGTGGTAATTCATAAATATTTACACCTTTTAACTTAATGATGCATAATTGTCAAAAAACCCCTACTTATGAATGATTTTTATTTAAATTTGAAAGAATACTATAAAGAATGAACGAACAGAAACTGGTCAAAAAGATGCAGAGCGGTAATGCCGAAGCGTACCGGTATTTGTTTTCCGAATACTATGATTGGTTGTGTAACTACATTTTTAAAATGTGTAACAATCGCTATTTAGCAGAGGATATTGTTCAGGATACTTTGGTGCATTTATGGGAAAAACGAGCTCAGTTACATATTAATGGTTCGGTAAAGAATTATTTGTTCAAATGTTGTTACAATCAGTTTTTACAACACGTTAGAGCAAAGAAAATAAACTTTGATACCTTGGATAAAATCAAATGGGAAGTTATTGCCGATACCGCTTTTGAGCGGGATAGGGTAGATGAGAAGCTAGAAAATCTAAACGTTCTTATTTCGCAGCTGCCACCACGGTGTAAAGAAGTTTTCGTGCAAAATAAGTTGGAAAAAAAGAAATACAAGCAGATTGCATTGGATATGGGTATCTCCATTAAGACGGTAGAAAACCAAATGTCTAAAGCGCTGCACTTTTTAAGACAGCATGCTACTACTTTCTTATTACTGAGTCTAACTTTTCTTTAAATTTCTTTTTAAGACATAGCTTGTATAAGATCCAATGCCAAATTTCCACTTGGGTATTTTATCGCAAGTATTTACCCAATTGATAAGTGTTCCTAAATGAGTTGAGGAAATGTTTACTTGATCTCCTTTTTTATGAGTAAAGCCCAATCCTTTTTTACCACGATCCTCCGTAGGGGCGAACATGGTGCCTAAAAAGAGGACAAGACCATCTGGGTATTGGTGGTTCTTACCTATCACCTGAGAAACCAGATTTTCAGGAGTGCGGCTGATCTCTTTCATTTTATTGCTTCCAGAAGTGGTAAAACCATCTTTTCCTTCCATGGCAAATTCCACATCGCAATTTTTAACATCATCTAGAGAGAAAGTGTCATCAAACAAACGGAACATAGGGCCTATGGCACAAGAACCATTCTGGTCTTTAGCCTCGCCCAGTAAAAGGGCGCTCCTGCCCTCATAATCACGAAGATTTACGTCATTACCCAATGTGGCGCCCACTATTTTGCCGGAAGAGGATACCGCAAGTACAATTTCCGGTTCGGGATTGTTCCATTTAGAACTTTTTAAAACACCTATTTCCGCACCAAAACCAATGGCGGATAACGGTTGGGCTTTTGTAAAAACTTCTGCGTCTTTTCCTATACCTACTTCAAGATATTGAGACCAAAGACCTTTTTTCTGTAATTCTTCCTTGAGCTTCTCGGTCTCGGGAGAACCTGCTACTACTTTACTTAAATCATTGCCTAATGAGGCGTATATGGTCTGGCGGATGTCATTGGCCGCATGGGCATCTCCTTTGGCTCTTTCTTCAATGACTCTTTCCAGTAGGCTTTTGATAAAAGTAACACCACAAGCCTTTATAGCCTGAATATCATTTGGAGCAATGAAATATGGAATCTTGGGATTTCTATTGAAATACAGAGAGTTCTTAAGAATGTCCGTTACTTTACCAAGTTTGGGCAAATTGGTCAATGCCTTTAATTTGGTAACGGGGTCTTTACTATTGATTAATTCGCTGGTAGAATTGTAATGTGCAGAAAGATCATAAACGTTTCCTTTTCTGGCTAGAACTACGTGGGGTCCGGCCACTCCATTATATGCTTTTTTTGATGGTACAGCGCATCTGCCTATCCATGTACCTGTTTCCGCCAATTGGGGGATAAGGGTGTTCAAGTCAATGTATTTCATTTTGTAGTATTGGTGGTCTTAGAAAATACGTAAATAAATCTAGTTTGGATGTTTGTACTTTTGGATGAAAACTAGGGCTTTTATTAAGATAGGTCTATTAAACAATAGAAAGATTACACGTATTATAGGAATTTAGAGATTGAGTACGAACTGCTCTAAATTCTAAATATAAATTGAAGCTCCTGCTGGGGGGCTGGGAAAATTATGAAGGATACAGGCTTTAGCGTGAGATTGACTATTAATGAAACTTAAGTTTGGAAAAACCTGGGAGCAGGTAAGGAAATCTCTGTTGGATATAGTAAATAGAACAGGTTATGCTATGAACCTACTTGCAATTTTATGAGAATTAAAAGGCCCTTCTACAGGGCCATTTTTATGTTCGGTCAATTCAATGTTTTTAGGGTGCTATAAGATTCCTATCAAATCTAAAACGAGTGCCACCGGTACTGCTAATAAGATAAATACCAGACAGGCAATCATAATTCTAAGAAATCCATTGAGCATTTTTACTCCAAAAGTTAGCTCTTGTTCCATAAGTGTTAGATTTCTTTAAATTTAAGAAATTAATAAATATGAAGCTTAATTTTTGCGAATTATTTGACTTAACTAGCTTATGTTTAGTATATTTCTTGGTTGAAGTGTGTAATAAAAACGGTGAAACGTATCTTGGTTAAATGGAAATACCGAAGTTTCAGGTAACTTGCATTACGTTTTAGAGGGAACCACAAGCTTGTGAAAACCTGGATTCTTGCAAAAGGGGTAAATTTTAAATAGAAATTTACAGGAGCTTTCGAATGTGGTTCATGATTTCCGAGCTGGCCCCTTTATTTTTAGAAATGTAGCCTGCATTTATTTCGCCTGTCTTTTTTCGGAATTCGGGACTATCTAAGAATTTTTTCAACAGTTCGCCAAATGTCCATTGGTCTTTTATGGTGTAAATACCCTTCCGGTCTACTAAATCTTCCGCTTCTTTAAACCCTTCATAATGAGGTCCAATAATAACCGGTATCCCAAAAACAGCGGGTTCTAAGGTATTGTGCAATCCGGTAGAAAAAGCTCCGCCAACGTAGGCGATATCGGCATAACTATAAATTTTTGTGAGCATCCCTATATTGTCAATAATTAACACATCATAATCGCGAAGATTGTTGTTGTCAATTTTTGAGTAGAGTGTGGTTTTTTTTGTAAATGCACCGGCAAGGCCCAAAATTTTATCCTTTTTTATAGTATGTGGGGCTAGTACGTACTTTAAGTTTTTAGGAGCATGGTTGATGTGGTCTATTAATATGGTTTCATCTTCGGGCCAAGTGCTTCCGGCAACAAAACATAGTTTGTCGTTTTTAAAGACTTCCATAAAATCCAAGGTGTTATCTCTATCCAAAATTTCGGAAACACGATCTAAGCGAGTGTCCCCACTAGTTTCGGTATTGGTTATTCCAATGGATTTCAATAGTTTTTTTGAATTTTCGTCCTGAACAAAATAGGCCGAGAATTTTTTTAGTGTATTTCTCATAAATCCACCGTAAGGCTTAAAGTAAACTTGGCTTTTTTTGAACAAGGCAGAAATTAAAATGGTCGGGACTTTGTTGGCTTCCAATGCCCTTACATAGTTAGGCCAAATCTCATATTTTATAAAAATGGCCAAGTCCGGATGTACGGATTTTATGAAGCGAGATGCATTTTTTTTGGTGTCCATGGGCAAGTAGGCCACAACATCTGCTGCTGAAGTATTCTTTTTTAGCTCGTATCCTGATGGAGAAAAAAAGGTGAGTACAATTTTATGGGTAGGGTATTCTTTTTTTAGCTTTTCTATAATAGGTAGCCCTTGCTCAAATTCACCTAGTGAAGCGGCGTGTACCCAGAGAGTTTTGTCTTCTTTGGAAATAGCGTTGTCCAGTAGGTAAAAGGAATGCTTTCGGCCGTTTACGAACAACTTTAATTTAGAATTGAAATGGGCCAGAATTTTCAGGAAGAACCAAGAAATCTGAACAATCACATTATAGATGCTATGCACTGATTCATATTTTGGGCTAAATTACACTTCTTTACATAAAATTGTACTGCTTGGTTTCGTATTTTTGCACAGATTTATATAATTCATGGCGATGAAAAAAATTCAAATGGTCGACTTGGGAGGCCAGTACGAAGGAATAAAAGAACAGGTAAATTCAGCTATAGCTACTATCATGGAAACTTCGGCCTTTATAAACGGTCCGGAAGTAAAGTCGTTTCAAAAGGAGTTGGAGGAATACTTAGGTGTAAAACACGTTATTCCCTGTGCCAATGGTACGGATGCTTTGCAGATTGCCATGATGGGCTTGGGGCTCCAGCCTGGAGATGAGGTAATTACTGCAGACTTTACTTTTGCCGCCACCGTAGAGGTAATTGCCCTTTTGCAATTAACACCGGTGTTGGTAGATGTGGAGCCAGATTCGTTCAATATAGATATTACCGCTGTTGAAAAGGCCATAACGCCTAAAACCAAAGCCATTGTTCCGGTTCATTTGTTTGGGCAGTGTGCCAATATGGATGCTATTATGCAATTGGCGGAACAACATAACCTATATGTTATAGAAGATAATGCACAAGCTATTGGGGCTGATTATTTGTTCGATAATGGGGGTAAACAAAAAGCTGGAACCATAGGTCATGTGGGCGCTACTTCTTTCTTTCCCTCAAAGAATTTAGGGGCATATGGAGATGGAGGAGCAATCTTTACCAATGATGATGAATTGGCGCATACATTAAGAGGTGTTGTAAACCATGGTATGTATGAGCGCTACCATCATGATGTGGTAGGGGTCAATTCTAGATTGGATTCTATACAAGCGGCGGTTCTTCGTGCAAAACTGCCAAAGTTAGATGAGTACTGTGACCGCAGGAGACAAGCGGCCAGAAGTTATAATTCCGCTTTTAAGGGGCAAGAACATATTATTACGCCTGTAACGACCAAGTGTAAAAATGAGATTTGCCAAGATTGTACCTGCCACGTATTTCATCAGTATACATTAAGGGTCACCAACGGAAAACGAGATGCTTTGGTAAAGCATTTGGCCGAGAACGATATTCCTTGCGGGGTTTATTACCCTATTCCCTTACACAAGCAAAAAGCCTATGCGGATGAGCGTTATAATGAAGCAGATTTTCAGGTTACGAACCAATTGGTGAAAGAAGTTATTTCATTGCCTATGCATACAGAGCTGGATGATGAGCAAATAGATTTTATTACAACAACAGTTTTAAATTTTGTAAATGGTTAAGAGTGCTTTCGCTTCTTAATCATGGATTTTTAAAAACGAATTAGATTATAAATTACAGAAGGAACCAAACAGGTGTTTTATAGGTTTCGAAAAAATTGAACTATGAAAATATTAGTGACCGGCGGGCTCGGCTTTATTGGATCGCATACAGTTGTAGAACTTCAGAACAAGGGGTTTGAGGTGGTAATAATAGATGATTGTTCTAATTCATCCGAAAAAGTATTGGAGGGTATTTCTTCAATAACCGGTAAAATGCCACTTTTTGAAAAAATAGACTTAAAGGAAAAGTCAAAGGTTGAAGATTTTTTCAGAAGACATCAGGATATTGAAGGGGTAATTCACTTTGCAGCCTCAAAAGCAGTTGGTGAAAGTGTTGAGAAGCCTCTTCTGTATTACGAAAACAATATTGGTACGCTAGTATACCTATTAAAAGAACTGTCTAAGAAAGACAATTCCAATTTTATATTTAGCTCTTCTTGTACGGTTTACGGTCAAGCCGATGAAATGCCTATTAGCGAGAAGGCCCCGGTAAAACCGGCAGAATCGCCTTATGGTAATACCAAGCAGATGGGCGAAGAAATAATTCGCGATACCTGCGCTATTACGCCGGCATTGAATGCTATAGCGTTGCGCTATTTTAATCCTATGGGAGCGCACCCGAGCGCTAAAATTGGGGAGTTGCCTATTGGTGTGCCACAAAATCTAGTGCCGTTTATTACACAGACTGGTGTGGGCCTAAGAGAGCAGCTATCTGTTTTTGGAGATGATTACCCTACTGAAGACGGCACTTGTGTTCGTGACTATATTTATGTAGTAGATTTAGCTCAAGCACACGTACAGGCACTACAACGGTTGTTGGGTAATAAAAACGAAGATAACTACGAAGTCTTTAATCTAGGTACTGGAAAAGGAAGTTCAGTGTTAGAGGTAATACACAGTTTTGAGAAAGTTTCAGGAAAAAAACTGAACTATAAAATTGTAGATAGAAGACCTGGTGATGTCATATCTGCTTATGCGGATACAAAGAAGGCAAATGAAGTTTTGGGCTGGAAAGCACAATATTCCTTAGATGAAGCAATGAAATCCGCTTGGGAGTGGGAACAAAAAATTAGGGCTTAACCTAATTGTCTTGTGTTTTCTGTAACTAGAGGTTATTTTTTTTGTAAATCCAAAACCAACGTTACACTCAACAACGTAGTTAATTTATGGTTTTGAATTTTTCCAATAGTACAGAATTGCTTGCCAATGCAGAAAAAAACGACCTTTATAAAAAGTTGGTTGCCCAATTGATAAAGGATTTTGGTCTGGCCAATATTCATATTGGCCTTAGTCCAGATGTACATCCGGAGGGTTTAAAAAGTGTTCTAAAGGAGAAAATATATCACCTTATCATGGAGCGTTTTTCTGAATACCTCAATTTGCTCTACATTGTAGATGTTCCGGAGAAGGCCTTTAAAGAAATAACCGTCACCGATGTAGTTGAGGTAGCGGATCAAGTGGCCTTTCTCATATTAAAAAGAGAACTACAAAAGGTATGGCTTAAAAGCAAGTACTCCTAAAAGTAGACCCTCACAAAAGGAAGCCAGGCATTTGCATAAATACTCTTATTGTCATCATAGAGCAGATTGTAGCTAATTCCAAGCGTAAAATTCCGGTCTGTATATCCCAGTCCTAGGAATAGTGCTGGAGACCAATAATTGTCTTCAATACCAGGAAAACCGTTAATAGCAATTGATCGGTTAATACGTAATTGCTCTAGTTCTGCAGAAATTTGAAGAAATGGTAGAGGGTTGTACAAAGAAAGGATGCTGCCGCCATAAGCGTACCTTTTGTCATTGTTCAATTTGGCATAGTTGAACGTTAAACTAACGCCACTGGAAAATTGATCATTAAATTGATATATGGCACTAGGTGAGACAGATGCATTAAAGCCGCCATTGGTGAGTCCAAAACCTAGCCCGCCTCCAAATTTTACGTTATTCCAGAAGTCTGAAGGTGCAGAAGTGTTCTGTGCGGAACAATTTAATGCAAAAACGATAAGAAACAACCCTAAAAAAGTACTTTTTGGGGTCTTATAAAGTTTTTTAATCATTATCTTTATTTTTTCAAAATTGCATACTAAGATACATCCCAGAAATGGGAAATATTGTATTTTTGTACCCATTTATTTGCATGACAGAGAATCTTCTATGGACAAATATTCCTTTCTAAATACCGCTCATACTTCTTTTTTTGCGGAATTATACGACAAGTATCTTATCAATCCCGACAGTGTAGAGCCTAGTTGGCGTGCCTTTTTTCAAGGTTTCGATTTTGGAACCGAATCTGCTCTTGATGGGTTGGATGTTGAGGCTTTAATAGCTGAGAATGGCACACAGGGTGGTGCTGTGCAGCAAATGCCGGAGTCGCTTCAAAAGGAGTTTCAGGTTATTCGTTTGATTGATGGTTACCGTAGCCGAGGGCATTTGTTTACTAAAACAAACCCTGTTCGCGAACGTAGACAATATGAGCCTACACTGGATATTGAGAACTTTGGACTCTCACAAGGTGATATGGATACGGTTTTCAATGCCGGTGAGATTATCGGTATTGGAGCAAGTAGTCTAAAAGAAATTATTGATCATTTACAACATATTTATTGCGATGCCATTGGTGTTGAATATATGTATATCCGTAAACCGGAGCGTGTTGAGTGGATTCAGAATTGGTTGAACGTAAATGACAATCACCCAAAATTTGATGCCGAGCACAAAAGACGGATTCTGAAAAAATTGAATCAGGCTGTTTCGTTCGAAGGCTTTTTGCATACTAAATATGTAGGTCAAAAACGATTTTCCCTAGAAGGTAATGAATCATTGATTCCTGCTTTGGATGCTGTAGTGGAGCGTGCTGCCGAGCTTGGTGTAGAGCAGTTTGTTATGGGAATGGCCCACAGGGGGAGACTTAATGTACTTACCAATATTTTTGGAAAAGCCGCAAAGGATATCTTTAGCGAGTTTGATGGTAAGGATTATGAGCAAGAGATTTTTGATGGTGATGTAAAATACCATTTAGGCTGGACGTCCGAACGTAAAACGGATAACGGTAACAGAATAAAAATGAACATTGCACCCAATCCATCGCATTTGGAAACCGTTGGTGCCGTTGTAGAGGGTATAGCCCGTGCAAAACAAGATGCTCATTTTCCGGATGACTTTTCAAAAGTATTGCCAATAGTTGTGCATGGTGATGCGGCTATTGCAGGTCAAGGTCTTGTGTACGAGTTGGTTCAGATGGCTAATTTGGATGGCTATAAGACCAACGGAACTATTCATATGGTGGTCAATAACCAGATAGGTTTTACCACAAACTATTTAGATGCACGTACGTCTACCTACTGTACGGATGTGGGTAAAGTTACTTTAAGTCCTGTTCTGCATGTAAATGCAGATGATGCAGAAGCTGTGGTACATGCCTCACTTTTTGCTCTGGAATATCGTATGCGTTTTAATAGAGATGTGTTTATTGATTTGCTAGGGTATAGGAAGTATGGTCATAATGAAGGTGATGAGCCTCGTTTTACACAGCCCAAATTGTACAAGGCTATAGCTAAGCATCAAAATCCGCGTGATATATATGCGGAAAGATTGTTGGCGGAAGGAATTATAGAGGCCGACTATGTAAAAAAATTAGAAGAGGAATACAAGGCTTCTTTGGAAGAAGAGCTTGTAGATTCCCGTAAAGAAGATAAAACGGAAATCACTCCCTTTATGGCGGACGAATGGAAAGGTTTTTCCAATGTTCGTGAGTGGGAGATGATGGAGAAAGTAGATACCACTGTTGATAAGGAGGAACTTACCAAGGTGGCAAAGGTAATCACACAACTGCCAAAGGATAAGAAATTCTTGCGTAAGGTAGAGAAATTGGTGAGAGACCGTAAAAACATGTTCTTCGAGACCGATAAGCTAGATTGGGCCATGGGCGAATTATTAGCTTATGGTACTTTGTTGCAAGAGGGCTATGGTGTGCGTATGTCCGGTCAAGATGTGGAACGTGGTACTTTTTCGCATAGACACGCCGTAATGAAGGTAGAGGAGAGTGAAGAAGAAGTAATGCTATTAAATCATCTTAGTGACAAACAAGCTAAGTTTCAGATTTATAACTCATTATTGTCAGAGTATGGTGTAGTTGGTTTCGATTATGGTTATGCCATGGCAAGTCCTAATACATTAACTATTTGGGAGGCGCAGTTTGGGGATTTTAGTAATGGTGCCCAAATTATGATAGATCAGTATATCTCTGCGGCAGAAGATAAGTGGAAACTACAGAACGGATTGGTAATGTTGCTTCCTCATGGTTATGAAGGTCAAGGGGCGGAACATTCCTCTGCTCGTATGGAAAGATATTTGCAGCTTTGTGCAAGGGACAATATGTACATAGCAGATGTTTCAACTCCAGCTCAGATGTTCCATATTTTAAGAAGGCAGATGAAAGTTAATTTCAGAAAACCTCTTATCATATTTACGCCAAAAAGTTTATTGAGGCATCCAAAGGCAGTTTCGTCCGTAGATGAATTGGCAACCGGTAGTTTTCAAGAAGTTATAGATGATGCTTCCGTAACTGTAGAAAAGGTAAAGACTCTTGTGTTCTGTACCGGTAAATTCTATTATGATTTATTGGCGGTAAAAGAAGAGCAGAATAGGGAAGATGTGGCATTGGTTCGTGTAGAGCAATTGTTTCCGCTTCCGGCTGAAAAAATGAAAGAAATCATTGCAAAATATGACAAGGTGGACGATTTGGTGTGGGCACAGGAAGAGCCAAGAAACATGGGGGCTTGGAGTCATATGATGATGCATTTTAGTGATTCGCACAAATTCAGGGTAGCTTCAAGAAGATTTTATGCTTCTCCTGCGGCCGGTAGTGCGGTGCGTTCAAAAATGAGACATCAGCAAGTAATTGATTATGTATTCGATAAGACAAAGAATAATATGTCAAAACCAATACCTAAACCTACTAACGATTAAGGTTTAGACGATTTTAAAAGTAAAGATAACACAGCAAATAAGTATAGCATGATATTAGAAATGAAAGTCCCATCTCCGGGTGAATCTATCACCGAAGTAGAAATTGCGGAATGGTTGGTAGAAGATGGTGATTACGTTGAAAAAGACCAGGCCATTGCCGAGGTGGATTCAGACAAGGCTACATTAGAACTTCCTGCTGAAGAAAGTGGGGTTATTACGCTGAAGGCCGAAGTTGGTGATGCTGTTGCCGTTGGTGCCGTAGTTTGTTTAATTGATACAGATGCTGCAAAACCGGAAGGGGCTGCTGCGGAAAAGGATTTAGCTGAAGATAAAAAAGCGGAGCCTAAAAAGGAAGAGGCAAAAGCGCCGCAACCTGCACAGGCAAAAGAAACGTATGCTTCAGGAGTAGCTTCTCCTGCCGCTAGAAAAATATTGAGTGAAAAAGGTATCGATTCTTCTGCTGTAAAAGGAAGCGGAAAAGATGGGCGTATCACTAAGGATGATGCTGTAAACGCTGTTCCTTCTATGGGTACACCTACCGGAGGAAGTAGGGGGGAGACGCGTTCAAAACTGTCTATGTTGCGCAGAAAAGTTGCGGAGCGTTTGGTTTCCGCTAAGAACGAAACAGCAATGCTTACCACCTTTAACGAGGTTGATATGTCTGCTATTTTTGAACTTAGAAAGCAATATAAAGATGATTTTAAAGCCAAGCATGGTGTAGGTTTAGGTTTTATGTCCTTTTTTACAAGAGCCGTAGTTCGTGCATTGGAAATGTATCCGGCGGTAAATTCAATGATCGATGGGAAGGAAATGGTTTCCTATGATTTCTGTGATATTAGTATTGCGGTTTCAGGTCCTAAAGGATTGATGGTTCCGGTAATTAGAAATGCGGAGAACCTTACTTTTAGGGGGGTTGAAGCGGAAGTAAAAAGATTGGCTATTCGTGCCCGTGAAGGTGAAATCACTGTAGATGAAATGACCGGAGGTACATTCACTATTACTAATGGAGGTGTTTTTGGGTCAATGTTGTCCACACCAATTATCAATCCACCGCAAAGTGCCATTTTAGGAATGCACAACATTGTGGAAAGACCTATTGTTAGAGATGGGGCTATTGCTATTGCACCTATAATGTATGTGGCCGTATCTTATGACCACCGTATTATTGATGGAAAAGAATCTGTAGGATTCTTGGTCGCCATTAAGGAAGCATTGGAAAATCCAGAAGAATTATTAATGGATGGTAATGTTAAGAAGGCTTTGGAAATGTAGAAAATACTATTCTTTATAATATATAACCCTAAAACTCTTAAGTCTGTTAAAGAGTTTTAGGGTTTTTTCTTGTTGCGTAATTACGTTTTTGGGTACGTTGCCTACATTCTTAGATATACACAATATTTGTCATAATCAATGACTGCTTTTGCTTTCTTTAGGACATCTGCACCTATGATTCCGTCTACCGGAAAACTGTTGTGTGCGGTTAGGGCTTGGTTTACATGAACTAAATCAAAAAGTACAATTTTTAATGTTTTCGCTTTCCAGTTGCCTATTTGAATTTTGTTTTTGTCAGATATAAGGGTTTCCATATCCGTGGCTCCCGCTCCTGCAGCTTTAATTTCAGACGCTTCGGAGGCAAGTCCAAATTGCTTTATTTTGTCAATGCCAATACAGGTGTTTGATGCTCCAGTGTCTAAAATGAATCTTCCGGTAATACCATTTATTTTGGCTGAAATTTCAAAGTGATCGGTTTTGGTGAGCTTTAACGGGATTTGGGTGTACTTTTTTTTTCGTAGGAATCTTTTCAAAGAGGACATCTATTCTTTTTGTCAAAGATAAGGCTATTTTTGCAGCATGATACTAACGGATACCCACACACATTTATACAGTGAAGCTTTTGATGAGGATAGGGAAATTGCTATTGATAGAGCAATTGCCATTGGTGTAAAACGATTCTTTATACCAGCTATTGATTCAACTTATACAAGTGCTATGTTGGCGCTAGAGAAATCATACCCGAAACATATTTTTTTGATGATGGGCTTGCATCCAACTCATGTAAAAGAGAATTACAAGGAAGAGTTGAGCCATGTAGAGGAAATGCTTGAACAACGAAATTTTTATGCCGTTGGTGAAATTGGCATTGATTTGTTTTGGGATAAAACCTTTTTAAAGGAACAACAAAACGCTTTTAGGGCGCAGATTCAGTTGGCAAAAAAGTATAAATTGCCCATTGTTATCCATTGTCGTGATGCTTTTGATGAGGTTTTTGAGGTTTTGGAGAGTGAGAAAGGAGATGAGTTGCATGGAATTTTCCATTGTTTTACGGGGAATCTGGAACAGGCTCAAAAAGCAATATCCTATAATATGAAGCTGGGTATTGGTGGTGTGGTTACCTTCAAAAATGGAAAAATAGATACGTTTTTGGCTGAAATTCCACTGGAGCATATCGTTTTGGAGACCGATTCGCCTTATTTGGCTCCGGTACCTTATCGTGGAAAACGAAACGAAAGTGCATACCTTATGAACGTGCTTGAAAAACTGGCCGATGTTTATAATGTGTCTACGGAGCTAATAGCAGATGTCACCACAGAAAATTCAAAGCAGGTATTTGGGGTCTAAAACGTCCTGTTTATTCAGTATAAAAATAAATATGTAGGGTTTGGGAGATAAAAGTAACATCCTTTTAATATATACGGGCGGTACTATAGGTATGGTCAAGGATTATGAGTCGGGGGCGCTTAAGGCATTTAATTTTGATAAATTACTGAAGAATATACCCGAGTTAAAGCAGTTGGATTGTACCATTGATTCCGTTTCTTTTGAGGAACCGATAGATTCTTCCAATATGAACCCAAAGCATTGGGCAGAGATAGCTTCTATTGTAGAGGGTCATTATGATTCCCATGATGGGTTTGTGGTACTTCATGGTAGTGATACTATGAGTTATACAGCTTCTGCATTAAGTTTCATGTTGGAAAATTTGGCCAAGCCGGTCATTTTTACCGGATCGCAATTGCCCATTGGGGATTTGCGTACAGATGCAAAGGAAAATTTGATTACGTCCATTCAAATAGCGGCTTTGCAGCGAAACAAAAGGCCTGTAGTGCAAGAGGTAGGCCTTTATTTTGAATATAAATTGTACAGGGCCAATCGTACCACCAAAATAAATGCGGAGCATTTTCAGGCGTTCGCATCGTTGAATTACCCTGAATTGATTGAGTCCGGTGTTCATTTAAAGGTAAGTGAAGAATATTTGCTACCTTATGTGAGGCGCAAAAGGTTCAAGGTCCATAAAAATATGGATACTAATGTTGTGGTTTTGAAGCTTTTTCCAGGTATTGGGCCTGCTGTTTTGGAAAGTGTGGTGGCTATTCCGGGATTAAAAGGTTTAATTTTGGAAACATATGGAGCCGGAAATGCGCCAAATGAGCCTTGGGTCATAGATATTTTAGAAAAGGCAAAAGAAAATAATATTCATATTGTAAATGTTACACAATGCTCGGGAGGTAGTGTTTCTATGGGGCGTTATGAAACAAGTAAACAGTTGGAGCGGCTGCAAGTTATTAATGGTAAAGACATTACGACCGAAGCTGCAATTGCCAAGTTAATGTACCTTTTGGGTAATAATGTATCGCCAAAATTGTTCAAGAGCATATTTGAGACTTCGCTACGTGGAGAGATTCAAGAAAATTAATAGTTTTAATTTCATCAACTAATATTTTTTTTGTTATTTGGGCACCCCTTAAAAAGGGTGATCTTGTCTGGTCTGTTTTTGTAAAAAGGTAGAAAAGGACAGGTTTAAAATAGAGAGGTGGCCGAGTGGTCGAAGGCGCACGCCTGGAAAGTGTGTATACACCAAAAGTGTATCGAGGGTTCGAATCCCTTCCTCTCTGCAGAACAAAAAGATTTTTCAGTTTAAATTAGTTTGAACTGGAAATATTTGTAAGTTTAATTTTTATATGCAAAATGGAGGTCTATGCTTGATTCGTTCGGGCACGGACACGGGTGTGAAAACCTGTTTCAATGTCTTGCTCAGTATTTGGCAACCACTTCCCCGATGCAACGAAGTTTTACTTTTTTTATTGTGATTTTTTTTTATCTTTAACCCTATTAAATAACTAATTTAAGTTTGAACAAATGAAAAAATTATCCTCTATCCTAGCCGTGGGCGGGTTGTTTGTAATGAGTACAAATACTGTTAATGCAATGGCTAATACAGCAATGATGCTGCAAGATGCCCCGGCTGAAGCTGAAAAAGGTTTCACCCAAGTGTTGAAAGAAATGTTTATACAAGGTGGTGCCGGCTTTATGGGTATTGTTCTTTTATGTTTGATTCTTGGTCTTGCGGTAGCGATCGAAAGAATCATCTATTTGAACATGGCAACTACGAATACTGCTAAACTAAGACAACAAGTAGAAGATGCATTGGCATCGGGTGGTGTTGAAGCTGCTAAAGAAGTTTGTAGAAACACTAAAGGACCTGTTGCTTCCATTTACTACCAAGGTTTGGATAGAGCTGGAGAAAGTGTAGAGTCTGCTGAGAAGGCTGTTGTAGCTTATGGTGGTGTTCAAATGGGTCAATTGGAGAAAAACGTTTCTTGGTTGTCTTTATTTATCGCTATTGCTCCAATGCTTGGTTTCATGGGTACGGTAATTGGTATGATTAAGGCCTTCCAGAAAATTAGTGCAGTGGGTAACTTAAGTGCGTCCCTTATTGCAGGTGATATCCAGGTAGCGTTATTGACTACGGTATTCGGTCTTATTACCGCTATTATCCTGCAAATCTTCTATAACTATATTATCGCTAAGATTGATAGTATCGTTAATGATATGGAAGATTCGTCTATTGTTTTGATAGACATGTTGGTGGACCACAAAAAATAAGTTTCACACGTAATACCTAAAATTATGCACAAAATTGTAAAGATAATATTGGTTGTTGTGGGCTTGATAGGCGCTGCCTTATGGTTCATGCTTCCAGAGTCTGAGACACCTGCCTCTGAGGCGGTAAATAACGGGGCTCTTAACGGAATGTTCGCTATTACTTGGTTGCTATTGGGAATAGCGGTTGTGTTCAGTCTTGTATTTGCTCTTAAAAACCTATTTTCTAATCCAGCTAATTTAAAGAAAACACTATTTGTAGTTGTTGGTTTCCTTTTAGTTGTTGGGATTGGTTTTGTAATGGCTAGCGGAACCGATGTTAGCGTTCAGGAAATGGCAGACAGAGGTGTACCGACTGATGAGGCTGAGATAAAGCAAATCGGAGCAGGTATAAATGTATTTTTCATATTAACCTTGGTGGCCGTTGGGTCTATGCTTTGGGGTGGTGTGAGAAAAATGATAAAATAATTAAAGAACTGAATTATGTCTAGAAGAGGAGGACCAGCAGAGGTAAACGCCGGATCAATGGCAGACATAGCATTCTTGCTACTAATATTTTTCTTGGTTACCACAACCATTGAAACGGATGCAGGTTTGGATCGTATGTTGCCACCTATTGAGCCGCCTACAGAAGAGCCACCGGTAATTAAGGAAAAGAACATCTTTACCGTTAATATTAACCGTAATGGTCAGTTGTTAGTGGAAGATGAGCTTACTGATATCAAGAGTCTAAGAGAAAAGGCAATGGCTTTCTTGGATAACGGTGGTGCACCATCAGGTTCTCCTGAATATTGTAGTTACTGCCAAGGAAAGAGACTTCCTGAGTCATCTGATAACCCGGCAAAGGCTATTATTTCTTTGAAGAACGATCGTGAGACTAAGTATAGCACTTACATAACAGTTCAAAACGAATTGGTAGGGGCTTACAACGATTTAAGAAACCGTGAGGCTCAACGTCTTTATAAGAGAGATTTTACTGATATGGAAGCTGAATATTTGAATCCAGAAACTGATTCCGGTAGAAAAGAGGATCTAAAGGAGAAGGTTAAAAGGATACAAGATTTATTTCCACAGAAGTTATCTGAGGCAGAGACCGGATCATCCAATTAATTAAGAGTATAAAAGAATAATATATGTCAAAGTTTAAAAAGAAAAAGGACGGAGGTTTACCAGCGGTAAATACTGCTGCGTTACCTGATATTGTATTTATGCTTTTATTCTTTTTTATGACCGTAACGGTTATGAAAGATAACACATTGAAAGTAGAGAATACTTTGCCTAACGCTAGTGAGACCAAGAAATTGGAAAAGAAGGACCGGGTAATATATATTTACGTAGGTGAGCCAACGTCTCAGTATGTAGCTCAATTTGGAAAGGAAGCTAGAATTCAATTGAACGACAAGTTTTCTTCTCCTTCTGATGTAGGTGATTATATTCTACAAGAAAGAGCAAAGAAGCCACAGGAACTTCAAAATGTTTTGACAACGGCTTTAAAAGTAGATAAGAATGCTAACATGGGTTTAATATCTGATATTAAACAACAGTTAAGAGAGGTAAATGCATTGAAAGTTAACTATACAACTTACGATGGAGATGCTTTTAATAACTTGCAGTAGTATTTCTTAAACTTATATGACAAGCGCCTCAGAATTTTTTCTGAGGCGCTTTTTATTTGCTTAATTTTGAGTTATGATTCGTTATGTTGTTATTCTGTTTTTTATGTGCTGCTTTGGCATGTATGGTCAAGTGGTAGGAGATTCAACAGTCGTTGATTCTAGATATTTTGAAGATCAATTTTACATTGGTATAACCTATAACTTTCTTTTGAATCAGCCAGAAGGTGTAAGTCAGCGAAACCTGTCTTATGGTTTACAGGCGGGTTTTATAAAGGATATCCCTTTAAATCATAGCCGTACTACCGCATTAGGGCTTGGTTTTGGTTACGGGGTATATTCGTATTATTCCAATCTTAAAGCAGAGGAAACAGCTTCAGGAATTTTGTATAGCATACTTGAGAGTGATAATGACTTTAAGCGTAATAAAATTGAAACTCATATGTTGGAGGTGCCTTTTGAGGTGCGTTGGAGAAACTCTACAGCCTCTGAGTATAAGTTTTGGAGGTTGTATGCTGGGATGAAATTTGGATATGTTTTTGGGGGAAGGTCCAAGTTAGTGCCTGTGGATACTGGTAAAATATCTTTTTATAATGAAGATATTCGTGACTTTCAATATGGACTTACCTTAAACTTTGGGTATAATACCTTCAACTTGCATGCCTATTATTCCTTAACCGGTGTTTTTAACGATAATGTGGTAGTGGGAAACGAGAGCTTAAATACCAAGCCACTTAGAATAGGGCTTATTTTCTACATATTATAGACCAAAGTTTAAAGCCAGAAGCGTATAATCATTAGCTGCGAAAGAAAGCCAACTAAAAATCCTAGTATTATCTCTGCTCTTGTGTGTGCCTTGAGATATAGTCTGGAAGTAGCTACCAGTCCCGTTAGCAATGTAAATATGCTCAGCCCTAAGGTTATGTTTACCTCAAAGTGAATGCTTAGTGCCGTTAGAAACATAACCAAGCTCCCCATACCCATGAGGTGCATACTTATTTTTAATTTAAAAAATAACGTAATTAGGGTGGTTAGAGACGCGATTATGAGTCCAACAAAGTAAAAGTGTAATTCAGCAATATTGGTGTTGGGAATAACCTTGTAAACCACGAATAGCAGTAAAGTAATGTGAATGTATATTGGGTATCTACGCTCCCTGGCAGATGACATAAAAATACTCGTTACCAAACCTAAATTCTTAAGTATAAAATAGACGATTATAGGAATGATTACCGTTAAGATAAATATGGGTAAGACATTCGCACTTTGAATGGCTATAGGGCTATATTTTGGCGTAATTAGAAAGTAGGCTAAAGTTCCTGCTACAGGAATGAACAATGGGTGAAAAACGTAGGATATAGCCTTTAAGAAAACCTTCATTAAATTTGTTTGCGCAATCGTGCTACAGGAATGTCTAGCTGCTCTCTATATTTGGCAACCGTTCTACGGGCTATAGGGTAGCCTTTTTCTTTTAATATCGCTGCTAATTTGTCGTCTGTAAGGGGTTTTTTCTTGGATTCTTCGCCAATAACCGTTTCAAGAATTTTCTTGATTTCCTTGGTAGAAACATCCTCACCTTGGTCGTTTTTCATTGACTCTGAGAAAAACTCTTTAATCAATTTGGTGCCGTAAGGGGTATCAACGTACTTGCTGTTCGCAACTCGGGATACGGTAGATACATCCATTTCTATTTCATCTGCAATATCCTTTAGTATCATTGGGCGAAGGTTGCGCTCGTCTCCGGTAAGAAAGTACTCGGATTGGTAGTGCATGATAGAGTTCATGGTAATGAAAAGCGTCTGTTGCCGTTGTCTAATGGCATCTATAAACCATTTGGCCGCGTCTAATTTTTGCTTAATGAATAGGACGGTATCTTTTTGCGATTTTGATTTTTTCTTGGCGTCTTTATAGCCTTTAAGCATGTTGTTGTATTCCCTAGAAACATGTAGCTCCGGTGCATTTCTGCCGTTTAGGGTAAGTTCTAGTTCCCCATCAACAATGCGAATGGAAAAATCGGGGACGACATGCTCTATCATCCTATTGTTTCCGGAATAAGAGCCCCCAGGTTTTGGGTTTAGTTTCTCAATTTCGGAAATAGCATCTCTAAGTTGTTCTTCAGAAATATTGTACTTCTGAATAAGCTTTTTATAATGCTTTTTGGTGAACTGCTCAAAAGACTTCTCAAGAATAGTGATGGCGAGTTCAACACTGGGAGTAGTTTCTTTTCGTTTTAGTTGAATGATGAGGCATTCTTCAAGCGAACGGGCCGCAACGCCCGGAGGGTCTAGTTTTTGAACTAATTTTAAAACCCTTTCAATTGTCTCTTCGTCTGTATAAATATTCTGAGTGAAAGCTAGGTCGTCCGTAATATCGGCTATCGGTCTACGGATGTAGCCACTTTCATCTACACTCCCAACTAAAAATTCGGCAATACTCCATTCTTCATCATTTAAGTAAACCGTGTTAAGTTGATTTAGTAAATATTGATTGAATGAAGTGCCCGCCGCGTAGGGAACGTTTTTTTCTTCGTCGTCCGAGCTATAGTTGTTGGCTTTGGTTCGGTAGTCTGGTATTTCATCATCACTTAAGTAGTCATCAATATTGATGTCTTCCGCAGAAATAATTTCACTATCCGAATCTTCATTTTCGTAAGTGTCCGCAAACTCATCGTCCATTGCGTCTAAATCTTCCTTGCCGCTTTCCAATGCAGGATTTTCCTCTAGCTCTTGCTTTAGCCGCTGTTCAAAAGCCTGAGTAGGCAACTGAATCAACTTCATTAGCTGTATCTGCTGAGGAGATAGCTTCTGCGATAATTTAAACTGTAAGTGTTGTTTTAGCATTTAGGACTAATATAGCTTGCCTTCTAAGATAACTATTTCTAACTAAAATTCTGCATTTTGGGGAGTTCGTGGAAAAGGAATTACATCACGAATATTACCCATGCCCGTAGCAAAAAGTACCAAACGCTCAAATCCAAGACCAAAACCACTATGAACGGCACTACCAAACTTTCTAAGGTCTAGATACCACCATAGTTCTTCCTCATCTATCCCTAGAGCGGCCATTTTTTCTTTTAGGACGTCTAGGCGCTCTTCACGTTGAGAACCACCTACAATTTCGCCAATACCAGGGAAAAGTATATCCATGGCGCGTACGGTCTTGCCATCTTCGTTTAAGCGCATGTAAAAGGCTTTTATTTTGGCAGGATAATCAAATAAGATAACCGGGCACTTAAAGTGTTTCTCTACCAAGAAACGTTCATGCTCACTTTGTAGATCGGCACCCCATTCGTTTATAGGGTATTGGAATTTTTTCTTCTTATTGGGTTTACTGTTTCTCAGAATATCTATGGCTTCGGTATAGCTTACACGTTTGAAGCTGTTCTCCGATACAAATTTCAACTTTTCAATCAGCGGCATTTCACTTCGTTCTGCCTGTGGTTTGGTTTTCTCTTCGTCTAAAAGACGTTTTTCCAAAAATTCAAGGTCATCTTGGCAGTTTTCCAAAACGTATTTAATAACGTTTTTTATAAAATCTTCGGCAAGATCCATGTTGTCGTTAAGGTCAAAGAAAGCCATTTCCGGCTCTATCATCCAAAATTCCGCCAAATGCCTAGATGTGTTACTGTTCTCTGCGCGAAAAGTGGGGCCAAAAGTATATACCTTGCCCAATGCCATGGCATACGTTTCCGCTTCAAGTTGTCCGGAAACCGTTAAATTGGTTTCCTTTCCAAAGAAATCCTCTTTATAGTTGATTTCGCCATCTTCGGTCAATGGTGGTTTCTTGCCATCTAGAGTTGTTACTTTGAACATTTCTCCCGCACCTTCGGCATCCGAACCTGTTATGATAGGCGCATGAAAATAGTTGAATCCGTTCTGCTGAAAATACTGGTGAATGGCAAAAGACAATGTAGAACGAACCCTCATTATGGCAGCAAATGTATTGGTACGTATGCGCAAATGTGCTTTCTCCCTCAAAAACTCCAATGAGTGCTTTTTAGGTTGAATAGGATAGGTTTCCGGGTCTGCGGCACCAAGAACGGTTAGGTCGCTTACCTGAATTTCAACTTTCTGGCCTTTTCCTTGACTTTCCACCAAAGTACCCGTAATCTTTACAGCTGCTCCGGTGTTAATTTGTTTTAAGACGCTCTCGTCAAACGATTCAAAATCTACAACACATTGCAGGTTGTTAATGGTAGACCCATCGTTCAGGGCTATAAAGCGATTGCTTCGGAATGCTTTTACCCATCCGTTTATAGTTACTTCTTGTAGTAAGAGGTTTTCTGAAAGTAGTTCTTTTACGCTATACGAGTTCATCTAAGTCACTTGAAAATTGAAGCGCAAAGATAAGTTTTTGAGAAAAGAATCAATACTTCTAACGGTTTAAATCAACCTCAATTTTTAGTAACATCGTCTTCGCCTTGCGGAAGAATGTCTATTTGGGGCTTTTTCAAGATTTTTTTACTCGCAATATTCCTCTCCAGAGACAATAATAGGGAAGGAAGGAGGATAAGGTTAGCTAACATAGCGAACATTAACGTGGCAGAAACTAAGGCGCCCAAAGCTACGGTTCCACCAAAATTTGAAATGATAAAAACCGAAAACCCAAAGAAAAGTACGATGGATGTATAGAACATACTTACTCCAGTTTCGCGTAAGGCCGCGTATACGGATTTTTTAATCTGCCATCTATTGGCTATCAGCTCTTGCCTGTATTTGGCCAAGAAGTGAATGGTGTCATCTACGGAAATACCAAAAGCAATGCTAAATACCAGTATGGTAGAAGGTTTGATGGGTACACCTACAAAACCCATAATACCAGCGGTCACGACCAACGGTAGTAAGTTGGGAATGAGTGAAATAACAATCATCCGGAATGACCTAAAAAGATAGGCCATAAATAGGGCAATCAAGAAAATCGCGAATGCCAGGGATAGAATTAGGTTTTTTACGAGGTATTTTGTGCCTTTTAAGAATAGCAATGCGCTTCCCGTCATATAAACGTTATAGCGGTCTGCAGGGAAAAATTTGTTGATATTCTCGTTTAGTCTTTCTTCAATTTGCTCCATGCGGTCCGTTTTTACGTCTTGCATAAAGGTGGTGATACGAGCGGTTTGCCCTGTGCTGTCCACAAAGTTTTTTAATAGGTTCCCATTTCCGTCGGAATTTTGGGCAACTTTCATTATAAAGTTGTTCTCCTGTGAAGTAGGTAACTGATAATATTTTGGAATGCCATTGTAAAAGGCCTGTTTTGAATATTTGACCAAATTTACTACCGAAATGGGCTTTGAAAGTTCCGGGATTTCAGTAATTACCTCACTTAATTGGTCTATGCGTTTTAGGTTGGCCGGTTTTAAAACTCCTTTTGGCCTTTTGGTATCCACAACGATTTCAACGGGCATGATACCGTCAAACTCCTTTTCAAAAAAACGAATATCCTTAAAAAATTGAGCGTTTTTGGGCATGTCCTCTATGGGGCTTCCCGAAATTTCAATTTGATAAATTCCAATTATACTGGTAATAAGAAGAATCAAAGAAACGATGTAAACCGCAATTCTACGTTCCCTAACAATGCGTTCCATCCAATTTACAAAAGCATCTATCCAGCGCTTGTTAAGGTGTTTTAGGTGCCTTGTTTTAGGAAGCGATAAAAAGCTGTAAATAATGGGGATGATGAGTAGCGATAATATAAAAATACCAATGATGTTAATGGATGCTACAATACCAAATTCCTTAAGCAACTTACTGTCCGTTATAATGAACGTTGCAAAACCGGATGCAGTGGTCATATTGGTCATTAAAGTGGCGTTACCGATCTTGGATATAACGCGCTGCAATGATAAGGCTTGGTTACCGTGTTTTTTGACTTCTTGCTGATATTTATTGATTAAGAAGATACAGTTAGGTATACCTATAACGATAATCAGCGGTGGGATTAAAGCGGTAAGAACCGTTATCTCATACTGTAAAAGGCCTAAAATACCAAAGGCCCACATTACCCCAATTATAACCACGCACATAGAAATGAAAGTTGCCCGGAAACTTCTAAAGAAGAAAAAGAAGATCAGTGAGGTGACACCTAGGGCGGCAAGGATAAATTTCCCAATTTCATCTATGATGTTTTGGGAGTTCATGGTCCTAATATAGGGCATACCTGAAACACGAACATCCAGTCCGGTCTCAGATTCAAAGTTTTCTATCAGGTGGTTAAGGTCTTCAAGGATAAAATCTTTTCGGACGCTCGTATTTACAATATCCCCGTCTAAGTTTGCTATGGTTCTGACAGTACCGCTCTCTTTGTTAAAGAGTAAATTGTCATAGAAAGGTAGGTCGTTAAACAGGTGGTTTTTTATACTATCTATTTCTTTTTTGGTCTTAACCTTGGAGCTAATGAGCGGCTCAAGAACAAACTTTTGATTTTCGTTGTCCTTTTTTAGTTCTTGAAGGTTATCTAAGGAGAGTACAAAATCTATCTCGGGAAATGCAGCAAGCTGTTTGCTGAATTTGTTCCATCTGTTAATATTGGTAGGGGTAAAGAGGGTAGAATCGTGAATGGCAAAAACTATGGCGTTGCCTTCTTCACCAAACTGTTTAAGGAAATCACGATACTCCAAGTTAACAGGGTGGTCATCCGGAAGAAGGTTTGCCTGAGTGTTGCTGAAGCGCATATTCTTCCATTGCATACCCAAGAAAACCGTAAATGCAACGATTAAAAT
The DNA here is from genome assembly GCF_030549125.1 of Zobellia sp. 1_MG-2023. Taxonomy (NCBI): domain Bacteria; kingdom Pseudomonadati; phylum Bacteroidota; class Flavobacteriia; order Flavobacteriales; family Flavobacteriaceae; genus Zobellia; species Zobellia sp. 1_MG-2023. The sequence goes on from NZ_JAUOSY010000002.1 coordinate 331,507, forward strand.
AAGTATCAAAATACGATTTCGGAGAATTATACTTGCTGTCTTCTCCCAAAAACCTTGTTTAAGTTTGGCTGCCATCGTTCGATTTTTCCGAGCGCAAAGGTATAGAATGATTAGGTCTGTTCCTAAAATGTAATATTTAATTAACGTATGGGGCTAAATTAAAAAAGCAGCCAGTAAGGCTGCTTTTTTAATTCTATTGGAAACTGGGAGGTTAAACCTTCATAATTTCCGCTTCTTTTACGACTAAAAACGCATCTACCTTTTTTATGTACTTGTCTGTAAGTGCCTGAACATCAACTTCTGCATTTTTCTGTAAGTCTTCGGAAACATCGCTCAAATCACGAATTTCCTTATTGGCATCTTGGCGAGCGCTACGGATACCTACTTTAGCATCTTCCGCTTCGGCTTTGGCCTGTTTTGTTAATTGAATTCTTCGTTCCTCGGTTAATGGCGGTACATTAATGATTACAAAGTCGCCATTGTTCATAGGGTTGAAGCCTAGGTTGGAGTTCATAATGGCTTTTTCAATTTCCTGTAACATATTCTTTTCCCAAGGTTGCACAGAAATAGTACGTCCATCGGGAGTATTTATGTTAGCTACTTGAGAAAGTGGTGTCTGAGAACCATAGTATTCTACCATTACGGAAGAAAGCATGGCCGGACTTGCCTTACCAGCTCGTATCTTCATAAACTCTTTTTCCAAATGCCTCATGGCAGCATCCATACTTTCCTTGGCGGAGTCTAGTATAAACTGTATATCTTCATTCATAATTCAAATATAATATAAGCGGCAAATAAAACTAAATTAAGGCTAAAGATTTACAACAGTACCAATATTTTCGCCTTCTACTAATTTAATTAGGTTGCCCTTTTTGTTCATGTCAAAAACTACAATAGGCAGTTCGTTCTCTTGGCTTAACGTAAACGCAGTGGTGTCCATTACTTTGAGGCCTTTTAAAAGTACGTCTGCAAAAGAGATGGTGTCAAACTTGGTTGCGTTTTTGTCTTTTTCAGGGTCAGATGTATAGATGCCGTCTACACGGGTACCTTTTAGAATTACATCAGCCTCAATTTCTATAGCACGCAAAACGGCAGCGGAGTCAGTTGTGAAATAAGGGTTTCCCGTTCCGCCTCCAAAAATTACTACGCGGCCCTTTTCTAAGTGGCGCATGGCACGTCTTCTGATAAAAGGCTCGGCCACTTCGTTAATTTGAATGGCAGATTGTAGTCGCGTTTGTACGCCCTGCATTTCTAAGGCACTTTGCAGTGCAAGCCCGTTTATAACTGTAGCTAGCATGCCCATATGGTCGCCTTGTACCCGATCCATCCCGGTTGCGGCTCCAGTAAGTCCTCTAAAAATGTTTCCTCCACCAATTACTATGGCAATTTCTACACCTTTCTGTGCTACTTCTTTAATTTCTTCTGCATATTCGGCTAGACGTTTAGAGTCTATTCCGTATTGCTTTTCACCCATTAGGGCTTCACCGCTAAGTTTTAAGAGAATTCTTTTGTATTGCATGGCTAGTATTTCGTTGAGGCAAAAATAATCAAAAAATCTTAGGGTTGGTTTTTGAAGTGGTAGATAAAGCGAAGCTTAATTATTTCCTAATAATGGTGCAGGATTCTAGTAAATTTTATATCCTTGTAATCCTCTAAAAATAGGGGTATTACTTACATATGAGTGTTAAAATATATACGATGAGAAAATTAAGTTTACTGGCCGTAACTATATTATTGGCCGGTTGTGGGGCAACAAAGAATCTGCTTACTGCGGATAAGACTCCGGTTTTGGCGGTTTTGGATTTAAAGAACGTGGTTGATGATAAAGTTGCTGTTACGGTAGATGCTGGTGCTTTCACCACAGATGAAGTGTCTTTTTTTATACCAAAAACCGTTCCTGGTACCTACAGTACGGATAATTATGGCCAATATATTGAAGGCTTCAAGGCTTTGGATTACGATGGAAAGGAGCTGGCTTTCTCTAAAAAGGATGATAACACATGGACGATTTCCAACGGAAGAAACTTGGATAAAGTTACGTATTATGTAAATGACACCTACGATACGGAAGGGGAGGTAAAGGATAAGGTTTTTTCTCCTTCCGGAACAAATATTATAGCGGGTAAAACCTTTATGCTCAACCTACACGGTTTTGTTGGTTATTTTGGTGGACTTAAGGAGGTGCCTTATGAATTGTCTATTTCAAGGCCAGAAGCACTGCAGGCTACAACGTCTTTAACTCCCAAGAAACTGGAGTCTCCAGTTGCAAACGTTGATGTTTTTACGGCGGATAGGTATTTTGATGTAATTGACAACCCTATTCTTTATGCCAAACCAAATACGGAGACTTTTGAGATAAATGGTATAACGGTTACATTAAGTGTTTACTCTCCAAGCGGAATTTATTCTGCATTGAGCCTAAGAGATCGTATGGAGAAAATGATGGGAGCCCAGAAGACATTTTTGGGAGAGATCAATGGAACCAAAATTTATAACATCCTATTGTATTTGTCAACTATGGAAGCTGATGATGCTTCCGGTTTTGGGGCATTGGAGCACCATACCTCTACGGTGGTTGTTTTGCCTGAAGCAATGACAAAGGATAGATTGGAGCAGGCAATGGTAGATGTGGTTTCTCACGAGTTTTTTCACATCGTTACACCGTTAAATGTGCACTCCGAAGAGGTGCAATATTTTGACTTCAACGACCCTAAAATGTCTCAGCATTTATGGATGTACGAGGGAACCACGGAATACTTCGCCAATCTTTTTCAGATTCAACAAGGGCTTATTGATGAGGCGGATTTCTATGAGCGTATGATGGGTAAGATAAATAATGCAAAAGCTTATGATGATGATATGTCTTTTACCGAAATGAGTAAGAACATTCTGGTAGAGCCTTATGAAAAGAACTATGCGAATGTTTATGAAAAGGGTACTTTGATTAACATGGCGTTAGATATTCAATTGAGGGAGCTTAGTAATGGAGAGAAAGGTGTGTTATGGTTGATGAAGGAGTTAACTAAGAAGTATGGTAACAACACGCCGTTTAAAGATGATGAGCTTATAGATGAAATTGTAGCTATGACCTATCCTGAAATCCGTGTTTTTTTTGATACCCATGTTATTGGTAATACCCCGATTAATTACAACGATTACTTGAAAAAAGTTGGGTTAAAAACCGCTTTGGTTGAGCAGGAGACTGGATATTTTTTAGATGGGGATAATCCTTTTATTGATGTTGAGCAAGGCGATGAAAATGTAGTTTTTATACGAAAAGGAATACAGTTAAATAGCTTCTTTAATGGTTTGCAGGCTCAGGGAGGTGATGTTATAAAGAGTATTAACGGTACCCCGGTTACTTTAGCGTCTATAAGGTCTATTATAGGACAGAGTTTTGCGTGGTCTCCGGATACTGAGATTAAAATGACGGTTAAACGAGGAGAAGAGGAACTTGAGTTAGAAGGTAAGGTTGGTAATCCAACTTTGAGTATTGAAACGATAACTCCAATTGCAGATGCTAGTGCAGATGCCGTTAAGCTAAGGGAGATTTGGATGAAAGGGAAATAAGGTGGTTTTTCAATAAGTATAAATAAAGAGCGCTACTTTCTCAGTAGCGCTCTTTTTGTTTTAAAACGGACTTTGTAATTGATGGGAAGTTGTCTGTAACTTTTGTTCGTGTACAAGAGAAATAGATTAGGAAAAAAAAGAAACCCGGTCTAACATCATTTGTTAGACCGGGTTTTATATAAGGTTTAATCTCTGATTTATCCTACTGTTGCACGCTTAAAGCCTGTAACATGAACATCTCCGTAAGATTCAACATACTTTGCAACGCTTATTTTTTCATCTTTAATGAAATTTTGGTCTAATAAACATTGTTCTTGATCTAAAGTAGTGTTATCCGAAACAAATCTTTCCATTTTACCCGGAAGGATTTTATCCCAAATTTGCTCTGGTTTGCCTTCAGCTTTAAGTTGAGCTTTAGCATCTTCTTCTGCTTTGGCTATAACTTCATCAGTTAATTGAGACATTGAAATGAACTGAGGAACGTTTTTAAGGGTTTTACCTAAACGGCCTAATTCTTCATTGTCCTTTTCTATAACGGCAATTCTAGCTTCTGTTTCTGCTGCAACAAATGCAGGGTCAAAATCTTTGTAAGATAATGTAGTAGCTCCCATTGAAGCAACTTGCATAGAAAGGTCTTTTGCCAACACGTCAGCAGACTCTACTTTGGCGGATAGGCCAACTAAAGCAGCAATCTTGTTAATGTGAACATATGTTCCAACGTAAGGAGCTTCTAGTTTTTCAAAAGCAGTGATCTCTAGCTTTTCACCAATAACTCCTGTTTGCTCAACTAATTTATCGGCAACGCTCATTCCTCCAAAATCCGCATCTAAAAGAGCTTCTTTAGAGTCATAGTTTAAAGCTATTTCCGCAAGTTGGTTTGCTAAAGCTAGGAAGTTTTCGTTTTTTCCAACAAAATCAGTTTCACAACCTAGAACGATTGCTACACCAGCGGTTTGATCTGCATTCAATTTGGAAACAGCAGCACCTTCCGATGATTCTCTGTCGGCTCTTTTTGCGGCTACTTTTTGACCTTTCTTACGAAGAACGTCAATTGCCTTGTCAAAATCTCCATCAGCTTCAACCAAAGCGTTTTTGCAGTCCATCATTCCTGCGCCAGTTGCTTTTCTTAATTTGTTTACTTCTGCGGCTGTAATTTTTGCCATTTTCTGTGCTATTTTTCAATTTGCTCTAAGATAGAGTGTAATTTCAGCTCTATCTTAAAGCAAATGTTATGTTATTATTATTGTTTGCAATAAGGTGGCAGAACTTATTCTACGCCTCCTTTAACACTGTCTTGCCATTCTTTAAGCTCGTCCCATTTACCCTCAGCAGCCATTTGAGCTTGCTTTGGCCATGAAGTTGGGTCAAGGTGGGCCATTCTAGAGCTAGCCTCTGTAAGGATTTCCTTGATTTTTTCAGGGTCACCTTCGGCTAATTTAGAGTAAGAGTCAAAACCGGCGTTTACCAAAGCTTCGGCAGCTTTTGGTCCTACACCTTCAATTTTTGTAAGATCAACAGATTCTGTAGCGGCTGGAGCTTCTGCTTTAGGAGCTTCTTTTGCTACTTCTTTCTTTGGTTGCTCTTTTTTGGTTTCTTCAGCACCTTCTTTACCTGATTGTTTTTCAGATTTACGCTCAGCAAGACCTTCTGCGATTGCATTGGTTACTTGAGTCATAATAATATCGATAGATTTTGAAGCATCATCGTTAGATGGAATCAAATAATCAACATCTCTTGGGTCTGAGTTTGTATCAACCATTGCAAAAATAGGAATGTTCAATTTTTGAGCTTCCTTAACGGCAATGTGCTCACGCATAGTATCAACAATGAACAATGCACCAGGTAGACGTGTCATGTCAGAAATAGAACCTAAGTTCTTTTCTAGTTTAGCACGAAGACGGTCTACTTGAAGACGCTCCTTTTTAGATAATGTCATGAACGTACCGTCTTTTTTCATACGATCGATAGATGCCATTTTCTTTACCGCTTTACGAATGGTAACGAAATTGGTCAACATACCACCAGGCCATCTTTCTGTGATGAAAGGCATGTTTACGTTCGCTACTTTCTCTGCAACGATGTCTTTTGCTTGTTTTTTTGTTGCAACGAAAAGAATTTTTCGTCCAGATGCAGCAATTTTTTGAAGAGCCTCGTTGGCTTCATCTAATTTTGCAACTGTTTTGTAAAGGTTGATAACGTGAATCCCGTTACGCTCCATGTAGATGTAGGGCGCCATGTTAGGGTTCCACTTTCGTGTAAGGTGGCCAAAATGCACACCAGCTTCCAATAATTGTTTTACTTCGACTTTCGCCATTTGAATTTAGTTTACGTTCTTTTGAATAGGCAATGCCTGAGTGGTATGTCTATAAATAGACAAGCCTCGAGCATTTAGATGCTAAACTAACGGTGCCTTTGAGCATGAGATGCTCTTGGGTCTCCCGAATAACTATCTTGTGAAAAATAGTTTTTAATTTATTCGCTTTAAGCGAACTTTCAATGAACTTTGATTAAAGAAAAATATAAAAAAAGGTATCCATCGTGAAATGGATACCGTAATAATCTTGAATATTAACGTTTAGAGAACTGGAATTTCTTACGAGCTTTCTTCTGTCCAAATTTCTTACGTTCTACCATTCTTGGGTCACGAGTTAATAAACCTTCTGGTTTAAGAGTTAGTCTATTTTCTTCGTCAACTTCACACATAGCTCTAGAAAGGGCTAAACGTATAGCTTCTGCTTGACCGGTAATACCGCCACCGTATACATTAATACTTACATCGTAAGCATCTTCGTTTTCAGTAAGTGCAAAAGGTTGTTTAACCTTGTACTGAAGAGTTGCCGTTGGAAAATAGTCATTAAGGTCTCTTTGGTTTACAGTAATATTTCCTGTACCTGCTGAAACGTATACACGGGCAACCGCTGTTTTTCTTCTGCCGATTTTGTGAATGGTCTCCATTACTTGAATTCTTTTAAGTTGATAACCTGTGGTTTTTGAGCTTCATGATTATGAGCTGTACCTACAAAAACCTTAAGGTTTCTGAAAAGGTCCGCACCTAATCTGTTCTTTGGAAGCATGCCTTTAACCGCTTTTTCTACAATTTGCTCAGGTTTTTTGGCCAAAAGCTCTTTTACAGATGTAGAACGCTGACCACCAGGATAACCTGTGTAACGCAAATAGGTCTTATCGTCCCATTTGTTACCTGTTAAATTGATTTTCTCAGCATTGATAACAATCACGTTATCACCACAATCAACATGAGGGGTGAAACTTGGCTTATGTTTTCCTCTAAGCATTTTGGCAACTTTAGAAGCCAATCGGCCTAAAGTCTCTCCTTCTGCATCAACTAATAGCCACTGTTTGTCCACAGTTGTTTTATTGGCAGAAACGGTCTTATAACTTAATGTATCCACTACGGTTACTTTTTAATTAAACACTTCAATCCCGTCAAACGGGCTGCAAATGTACACTAATTCTATTGAAAAACAAGCGCTGTTTTCGGAATATTTTTAGTTAAAAACACTCTTTTTCAATTTCTTAATCATTTTTATGACAAAAAAACAGATCCTAGGTGTTCAAGAATCTGTTTTTTTTTAAGGAGTACTTTGGCAAGTTACCCGATTTAGGGTGTTGGATTTACAAATTTAAGGTTAATCCAACATTGTAATATTTGTTTTTGCCAATATTTCTCCCATCTATAATTGTAGCGCCTCCAATATTAGCTCCAATAAATTTTGTAAAGGGAACAAAAACGGTTCCTCCCAGTTTTGAGTAGTTCACGATTGTTTCCGGAAAATTTCCGGCAAAACCGGGACCCATTATGTCAACCCCGTTCAATGACGATTGTGAATCTAGGAATGCGTCTAGGTAAAAATGCTTACCGGCATAACCTAACTTTAAGACTGCATTAACCACATCAGGAGCGTCAAAATCACTACCGTTACCCAAGCTAAAATTGTTGTCTGCTTTGCCTCTATGTCCATAGCCTCCCATGACCATGGCAAAAAAGCCGTTATTGTTCTTGTATTGTAAGCCTACTTTGGCATCTATACCTGGTGCGCCGGATCCCAATGATAAGATTCCGCTAGGTTCATAACCTAAGGGTACGGACCCGCCTAAGGCGACAATATAGGTCATTGATCCATTCTCTAGGTTTTTGGTAAATGGAGCCCATTTTAAGAAGATACTAAGGTCCTGAAAATCTGACTGCTCTGTTGTGCCGTTGATTGGGTCAGCTACACCGTTACCCTCTTTTTTTATGTATGGTAAATTTGCAATTGCGGTTAAATTGTCCGTAACGGCGTAAGTGGCATGTAGGCTATAGATGGTCTGGTCTATTTCATTATGTGCGGGCACAGGACTTACCTCTTGGCCACCTACATAGAACTTATCATAATTACCTGATAAATAGGATAAGGAAATACTTGTTTTTCCTTTCTTGCTAAAGAAACCATCAATAGGGCCTTGAGCGTTCAGATTACTTGTAAAAAGCAAGGTTGCGATAAAAATCTGGAGTAAAACTGTAATTCTGTTTTTCATAGTTATAGGGTTCTAAAATTTACAGTTTTGTACGGCACTTTATGTTTGCCTTACATATTAAATGTTAAAATTTAGTTTGACCTATAGGAGTAGTGGGGTATATGTAATGTCTTAGATGATATTAAGTAGTTGATTTAAAGGCGGGAGAAGTGTCCAGAGCGATTGAAGTAAGAGTATAATTCCGTACTGAAAAGAAAACAAAATCTTTAAATGATTATTGCTTGTAGAATTTAGTGCAGATCTTTTCTTCGTTAGAGTGTACATTAATAATATAAGCCCCGGTCTCTAGAGAGGACACAGGTATGCTAATGGCATTTCTTCGGATTTCCCATTGATGGGATAATACGGTATTTCCATAAATATCCATGACGGATATATTAGCCTTTGCGGTATTCTTTAAACCTAAAATATTAACTACGTTGCTAGCGGGGTTAGGAAAGACCTTTACTTTCTTTTTGGTGGTTATGTTCGTGCTATGGCCAGTTTTGTGCATTGGTGTATCTTGCGCATGGCTATTGCACACTAAAAAGAGAATGGTAAAAAGGGTCGCTAAAGTTTTCATTTTAAATTTAACTTGGCCTATTGTATTTGGAATAGGACTGTAAAAGTAAAACTGAAAAGCCCTTTACACGAAAAAATGTTGTGAAAGGGCAGGTTTTGTATGTCTAATGCGCCTCCAGCCAATCTTGGCCAAGGCCAACTTCTACATCTAGCGGTACCTCTAGTTTGTAGGCGTTCTCCATTTCGGATTTTATCAATCCGCTTAATTCATCCAATTCCGGTTTGTAGATATCAAATACCAATTCATCATGTACCTGTAAGAGCATTTTGGATTTGTAGTTGCCTTCCGATAATTTCTTGTGAATGTTGATCATGGCAATTTTAATAATATCTGCAGCGCTACCTTGAATAGGGGCATTAACGGCGTTACGCTCTGCAGCCCCACGTACAATGGCATTACTTCCGTTGATATCTTTTAAATAACGTCTTCGTCCCAAGACTGTTTGTACATAGCCATTGTCACGGGCAAAATCTACCTGCTCGCTCATGTAATTTCTTAGCTTTGGGTAGGTTTTGTAATAGGTGTCTATCAGTTCTTTGGCTTCGGAACGGGATAAATCGGTTTGGTTGCTCAATCCAAAAGCGGAAACCCCGTAAATAATCCCAAAATTAACGGTTTTGGCATTGCTTCTTTGCTCACGGGTTACTTCTTCAATAGGTACATTGAATACTTTTGATGCCGTGGAAGCATGAATGTCTTCTCCGTGCTTAAACGCTTCTATCATCGTAGTCTCTTCGCTCAACGCGGCAATGATGCGCAGTTCTATCTGAGAATAATCCGCAGCCAATAAAATGTAGTCTTCGTTGCGGGGTACGAATGCTTTACGAACTTGGCGGCCTCTTTCCGTACGGATAGGGATGTTCTGTAAATTAGGATTATTACTGCTCAAACGGCCAGTAGCTGCAACGGTTTGCATATAATCTGTGTGGACTCTTCCCGTTGTGGGTTCTACTTGTTCCGGTAAAGCATCAACGTAGGTGCTTTTAAGTTTTGCCAACCCACGGTAATCCAATACGTTTTGAATAATTTCATGGTCCTTGGCCAAATAGGAAAGAACATCCTCCGCGGTAGAGAATTGACCTGTCTTTGTTTTTTTAGGTTTGTCTACCAATTTCATTTTACTGAAGAGAATTTCACCTAGTTGCTTTGGTGAACCAATGTTGAATTCTTCTCCTGCAGCTTCGTAAATTTTTTCTTCAAGATTTTTAATATCGTTGTTCAGGTCTTCAGAAAGGCTGTTCAAAAATTTCTTGTCCAGGTTGATGCCTTCCAGTTCCATGTCGGCCAGAACACGTAGTAGCGGAACTTCAATATCTTTAAAAAGAATATCGGTTTTGGCCTCGGCCAGTTCCGGTCTAAAATGCTGTGCCAATTGAAAAGTAATGTCTGCATCCTCTACAGCATATTCCGTTTGCTTTTCCAAAGGAACATCGCGCATGTTTAGCTGATTTTTTCCTTTCTTGCCTATAAGCTCAGTAATGGAAATAGGGGTGTAGTTCAAATAGGTTTCGGAAAGCACATCCATATTATGTCGCATATCCGGGTTTATAAGGTAGTGCGCCAACATGGTGTCAAAGAACATGCCTTTAACCTTAATGTTATACTTGTTCAACACCTTAATGTCATATTTAAGGTTTTGACCTATTTTTTCAATGGTTTCCGATTCAAAGAAGGGGCGTAGGATTTCTATAAGTTCCTGTGCTTCCTCTTTGTTTTCGGGGAATGGAATATAGTATCCTTTAGTGGCTTCCCACGAAAATGCGATACCTACAAGCTGGGCTTCTAACGGATTTAACGATGTAGTTTCCGTATCAAAACAAACAGAGGTCTGTTTCATTAGGTTTTGGACAAATAGCTTCATGGCCATACCCGGTGCCACGCTTTGGTAAACATGGGGAATATCCTTAATGGTTTTTCTGCTAGAGCTGTCCGCTATGGTTGCTGCAGACGCTCCGTCACCGCCAAACAAAGAAAATTGCCCGCTTCCGGCAGATGAGGAAGATGTTGACTGTTTTTTTGCCGATTCGGTATTGCTTACTTGGGTTTGGGGTTCTGTTTCTCCAGAGAATATTTTGATAAACTGGTCTTTTAACCTTCTAAATTCCAGTTCCTCAAAAATCTCTTGTACTTTTTCACTGTCGGGGACGGAGAGCTCATAGTCTTCTGCGTTAAAAGTAACATCGCAATCTATACAGATGGTAGCCAGTTTTTTTGAAAGTAGCCCGAGCTCTTTGTTCGCCTCTACCTTTTCTTTCATTTTACCTTTTAGCTTATCTGTGTTTTCTAAAAGGCCTTCCATAGAACCAAATTGCTCAATGAATTTTTTTGCGGTTTTGTCTCCAACGCCAGGTAGTCCGGGTATGTTGTCACTGGCATCACCCATCATTCCTAGGTAGTCTATGACCTGTTCTGGCCGTTCAACTCCAAAACGTTTTTGTATTTCGGGAATGCCCCAAATTTCTATTCCGTTACCCATTCTTGCAGGGCGGTACATAAAAATATTTTCGGAGACCAGCTGGCCAAAATCCTTATCCGGTGTAACCATGAATACCTTGTAATCTTCTTTTTCGGCTTGTTTTGCAAGAGTTCCAATAATATCGTCCGCTTCCCAACCTTCAAGAATTACAGAAGGTATGTGCATTGCCTTAAGAATGTCTTGGATATAAGGGATGGCAGTACGAATAGCATCGGGGGTTTCATCTCTATTGGCTTTGTACTCGGGGAACAGTTCGGTGCGCTCAGCACTTCCACCTTTGTCAAAACAAACGGCCAAATGGTCTGGTTTTTCACGTTTGATTACATCAAAAAGTGAATTCATGAATCCCATAATGGCAGAGGTGTCCATGCCCTTGGAGTTGATTCTCGGGTTTTTTATAAGTGCATAATATCCACGAAAAATTAGTGCGTAGGCGTCTAGTAAGAAGAGTCGTTTTTGTTCTGGCATTTTATAGTTTTTCAAAAGGATTCAAAGCTAATCAAGTTTTTGAATTCTTTTAAGTGTTTTAAGATTTGATATAAGTTTCCGATGGATTATTTACATGTCCAGCTTCAGAATAAGACCGATAGGTAAATCCCGGGTGAATGCAATAACTTCCGGTTTCGCCTGCTTTGTTAACGGCTATAAAACCGATTTGAAAATCATTCCGACCTTTATTTTTGGCCATGATTCGCTCAACACCTTCTTTACAAGCTTCCTGGGGAGATTTTCCTTGACGCATTAATTCCACGATAAGAAAGCTGCCTACCGTACGAACTACCTCTTCGCCAACGCCTGTTGCTGTGGCTCCGCCAATCTCATTATCAACAAACAGCCCGGCGCCAATAATTGGAGAGTCGCCAACACGACCCGCCATTTTGTAACCCATGCCACTTGTGGTACAAGCTCCTGAAATATCGCCGTTGGCATCTATGGCAAGCATGCCAATGGTGTCATGGTTTTCAATATTTATAATAGGCTTGTATTGCGAGGTTTTCTTCCATTCCATCCACTCTTGCTTTGATTTTTCGGTAAGGAGGTTGGTTTTCTTGAATCCCATTTCGTAAGCAAATTGCTCAGCTCCTTTTCCGGCAAGCATAACATGGGGTGTTTCTTCCATTACTTTACGTGCAACCAAAATAGGATTTGCAATATTTTCCATGGCCAGTACCGCACCGCAATTCCCATCTTTATCCATAATACAGGAGTCCAAAGTAACATTTCCGTCTCGGTCGGGTCTGCCACCAACACCCACCGTCTGGTTGTTTACATCGTTTTCTTCAACCATTACACCTTGGGTTACGGCATCAAGAGAAGTACCGCCTTCTTTTAAGACTTCCCATGCTTTGGAGGAAGCTTTATGAAAATCCCAAGTACATATAACTATAGGCTTTATAGCTGCGGAATTATCTGTAACCCGGTCTGTAGGCGGGGGAGTTTTGCCAGCCATTAAAGGGGCTGAAATTAAACCGGCCGTGGCGGCAGTTGAATTTTTTAGGAACTTTCTTCTTTGCATGGGTTTAAGATTTCTATTTTAGGTGTAGTTTTAAAATGCCACTTGGGCATTAAATATAAGTAAAATGCTAGTAGAAGTCTGTGCCAATTCATTGCAATCTGCATTAAATGCCCAAAAGGGTGGTGCGCATCGCATAGAACTTTGTTCTGAACTTGCCGTAGGAGGAATTACCCCCTCATACGGACTGTTGAAAAGCGTTCGTGAGCAAATTTCTATTCCCGTTCATGTATTGATTCGCCCTAGAAGCGGTGATTTTACCTATACCCCCGATGTATTAAAAATTATGATGCGGGATATTCAATTATGTGTTGATCTGGGGTTTGAAGGCGTCGTTTCCGGTGTTTTAAATCCTGATTTTACAGTAGACAGGGACAGAACCCGAGAGTTGATTGAAGCTTCAGTAGGTTTGAAGTTTACGTTTCACCGCGCTTTCGATTGGGTGAAAAACCCAATAGTCGCACTAGCACAACTGGAAGATTTGGGTGTAGATTATATATTAACTTCAGGACAGCGGAAATCTGCTCCTGAAGGGCTGGAGCTCTTGAAGGGGCTTCGTGAAAAATCTACAACCTGTACCATTATGCCGGGAGGTGGTGTTAGGCCGGATAATGTAATGGGTTTTAAGGCGTCCGGATTTAAGGCGATTCACCTTTCGGGTACTAAACTGTTAAGAACATTGCCCGAAACGGACCGGGTACCAATGAATTCTCCATCGTTTTTAAGCGATTCTGAAATTACCGTAACCCACTCAGGTACAATTGCAACTATCGTAAATAGGGTTAAATAAAATCTAAATGAGGCAATACCCGTCTCAGTTTAAAATATCTTTGTAGCTATGCTACGTTGGATTATTTTTATTGCCGTTTATATTGTTATGGGCCTCTATACTTTACAGGCCTTGAAAACCGTAACCAGATACCCTTGGGTGTACTATCTCTTTATTGCGATAGCCGTATTGGTACTGGGTAATTTTATTTATCAATTTACATTAGGTGAAGAGGAGGGTAGGGTCCTGAGCAGGTCTAAAAGCTATGCTTTTGGGTTTTTATTGACCGTATTGGCCTTTCAGTTGGTGACTATTCTTTTTCTTTTTTCCGAAGATATTTTTAGGGTCATATCTAGTGGGTATCAAAAGTTTTTTGGTCAGTCTAAAGAGTTTACCTTGCCAGAACGCAGAAAATTTTTGAGCATATTGGGTCTAGGCTTGGCGGCTATTCCTTTTGGCGCATTGCTCTACGGAATGTATAAGGGGAAGTACAATTTTAAAGTATTGAGGTATACTTTGGAGTTTGATGATTTGCCCGCTGGGTTCCATGATTATCAAATCACTCAGATATCCGATGTGCATAGTGGTAGTTTTGATGATAGGAAGAAGATAGAGTATGCTGTAGACCTGATTAATAAACAAAATAGCGATGTTATCCTTTTTACAGGTGATATGGTGAATAACATGGCTACCGAAATGGAGCCGTGGGCAGAACTTTTTACCACTCTTGAAGCCAAGGACGGTAAGTTCTCAGTCTTGGGAAATCATGACTATGGCGATTATGTAGCTTGGGAAACGGAAGAAGCCAAACATCAGAATTTGGAGGATTTAAAGAACCTACAAAGAAACATGGGTTTTGATCTATTGTTGAATGAAAATCGGTTTTTACAAAAAGGAGCCGATAAGATTGCCTTGGTTGGGGTTGAAAACTGGGGACGTGGTGGTTTTAAAAAAGCTGGAGACCTTAAAAAAGCAGTAGCCAATGTAGATAAAGATGATTTTAAGATACTCATGAGCCATGACCCTTCTCATTGGGAAGATGTGGTTTTGCACGATGCGTACCATTATCACCTTACCTTAAGTGGCCACACACACGGAATGCAGTTTGGTATAGAAATTCCTGGTTGGATCAAGTGGAGTCCTGTAAAATGGCGCTATAAATACTGGGCGGGCATCTATAAAGAGCTTGGGCAATATATAAACGTGAATAGGGGTTTTGGTTTTTTAGGGTATCCGGGTAGGGTAGGAATTTGGCCTGAAATAACCGTAATCACGCTTAAAAAGAAAGCTTAACACGATTTTAACGCCACCTAAAGTCTATAAAATTGGGGGTATAGGTGGCAATTTAACATTTTTTCTTACATTTGGCTCCTAACCCAATGAACTACGTATGTCAAAGTTTGGTGAACTTATAGATTTAAGAATCCCTGTTCTTTTGGATTTTTATGCGGATTGGAACGAGCAATCGAATGCGATGCACGCCGTTTTGCGTGATGTAGCCGCGGCTTTGGGTGATAAAGGCAAGGTTATTAAGATCGATGTAGATAAAAATAAAGAGCTTGCTCAGGCACTTCGTGTTAAAGGGCTTCCTACACTTATGATCTATAAAAAGGGTGAAATGGTATGGCGCCAAAGTGGTGAGCAAGATGCCAATACACTTATTGGAATCCTAAACGAATACCTATAATAAGCACTTACTGCTAAAGCGCTTTTTTTTTTGAGCGGTATAGATGGAATAATAAAAAAATGCCCTTTAGCAATGAAGGGCATTTTTTTATTTCTGTATAGAGTAAGCTAACTTAGTTAGTGACCGGGACTAATGTAGTGTCCACAGGGTTTTCTCCTGCCGTAGCTGCGTCTATTGCCGTAGTGTCAGAAACAGGAACGGTATCCTCTAAGTCAGGATTCTGACCAGGTTCTAAATCATCTTCTTGTAAAATATTGTCCCTGTAGAAATGCTGAAACTTATCTATATATTCATTGAATATTAGAGTTTCCTTTTCTGCCATTTCACGGTCGTTGTTTCCGATCAGAATATCAATATTTCTACGGTACCCTTCCATATCGGCAATGATATCGTCTATCTTGTCATATTGCTCTTCAAGAGGTATGCTGGCATAATATTCCAGACGGTCTTGATAAATATATTTCAATTTTCCGAAAAGTTCGCGAGCTTTGGCTGTTTCGCCTACTTTGTAATATCCATCTACAAAAGGCTCAACAAAAGTATAGTAGCCAAAGTATTCAACAGGAAGGTTTTTTATAGTAAGGTCTATAATATCCTTGGCCTTTTCTATTTTGTCTTCTTTTAGCAATTGTTCTAAAAGTCTTGCTAAGTTACTCCGGTAAGACAAGCCTTGAATACGGGTTTGGGGGTCATGGTAGATGTCCGAGCTTCCAGAGTTGCCCCAGTCCCAATTCATAACTACATCGTACATCAGGTCGGAATCAATTCGTCCCATTTCAAAAGAGTTTCTGCGTTCGGTCTTGATGGGTACTAATTTGTACGCCATTCCATCTAATTGCAAATAGTCTTTCATCCAAATAAATTCGGCATCATCAAAACTTCCTCCTGAAAAATAGATAGGGCGTTTCCAGTCATTGTTGGCAATAATATCCAACATCATCATGCTTTTCTTGGTAATGGCACTTTTTGGAAGGTCTATATCAATATAATCTACGATCAAGGCCGAATCCTTTTCTTTTACCAGACCTGTTTCCAAGACGTTTTTCTTGTTTACCGGTATGCGTAATTTGTTGGTAGGGTAGTACACGATATTTTGGCTGCTTTCAGAATAAGCATCTATATCAATATTCTCCTGTCTTTCAAGGATGTACTTCAGCTTTGTTTGTGGGTTGTCACTATCTACCCACTTTATAAAATCTTGAATGGACCAACGGCTTTCTGATATTTTCTTGTTGAAAAGTGGGTCTACGGTTTGGTAGTATAGCACATCACGAGTTCCCCAGCGATACTTCTCATGGGCAATTTGTGATGGTATGGCTTCACTTTCGTATGCCTTTCTCTTCATTTGGTCAATATACCAATCCGTTTCAAAAAGGCTGGTACAGACAATACGAACATCGGTACGGTAGCCTTCTATTTCTTGGGCGTACCATAACGGGAAGGTATCATTATCCCCAATGGTAAAGAGTATGGCCCCTGCATCTTCTTGGCAGGAGTCTAGATAGGCTTTTGCCGATGAATTTGCGGTAAACCGATTAGATCGGTCATGGTCATCCCAGTTTTGTACTGCCATAACCGTAGGAACCGCTAAAAGACAAATAACGGTTACGGCCGGAGCCAGTATTTTAGGGGTGAGGTACTTCTTGAGTTCATCAAAAAGTCCGTATACGCCAAGGCCTATCCATATTCCAAAGATATAGAACGAACCTACAAGGGAGTAGTCTCTTTCACGAGGTTGAAAAATATATGGATTGGTGTAAAACTGAATAGCCAAACCTGTGAACAAAAAGAAGATTAAAAGTACCCAGAACTGTTTTGGGTTTTTACTTATTTGAAACAATATACCAACTATACCTAGAATTAGGGGGAGTAAGAAATAGGTGTTTCGGGCCTTGTCGTTCTTAACTTCGTCCGGAAGATTGCTTTGACTTCCTAGACGTGGACTATCAACTAACCCAATACCACTTAGCCATTCTCCGTTTCCGTTATAACGGCCCTGAACATCATTGTTCTTCCCGGAGAAATTCCACATAAAGTAACGCCAGTACATGTATCCGAATTGAAACTGTACCATGTATTTAATGTTCTGCCAAACGGATGGTGGTTGAACCTCAATATAATCACCAAACCTTCTTAGGAAACTAATGTATTGTTCGGCATCTATTTCGCCATTGGCAAAGCCTTCTTTTACTTGGGTAACCGCTTTTCTCAACTCCTCGTTGGATTGTGTCATCTTAAAATCCAAGGGCCCAAAATAGCGCATGTAGTTTTCTGCGTTCTGACCGCTCCACATTCTTGGTAAGAAGCCTATATGTTTAGGGTCGTCTCCAGGTACGGCGCCTTTGTAATAATTTACGATTACATATTTCCCTAGCTTTTCGTCCTTTTCGTATTTAGGTGCTTCGTCTTTGTCCTCACCACCAACCCCAAAAGTGTTGGAGTAATAGGTCCCGTAAAACGGACTATCAACACCGGGGTACTGCTCACGGTTATAATAGGCCAATAAAGCACGGGCATCTTCCGGATTGTTTTCGTTGATGACCACTCTTGCATTTGCGCGAATAGGAAGCATCATCCATGAAGAGAAACCTAAAAATAGGAACATTAAGCATAGAACAATGGTGTTGGCCGTTTTGTAACTGTTCTTTCTAGTGTAGTTAAGTGCAAAATAGAATGCGCCAATGAATATGAGCCCCATAATGATGGTACCCGAATTAAACGGAAGGCCAATACTATTAATGAAAAATACTTCGCTCCAACCAAAAAGTTTAAGAACATAGGTTAAAGAGAATTTGTAAACCAGCATCAATACTGCAATCACAGCAATATTGGCCAACAAAAAGTTCTTTATAGTTGTTTTTTTGTATGTTTTGAAATAGTAGAGTAAACCTATTGACGGTATAGCCAAGAAGCCCATGAACTGAACCCCAAAAGTAAGGCCAACCACAAATGAGATAAGCACGATCCATTTGTTTCCTCTTGGGTTTTCAAGGTCGTCCGTCCACTTTAGGCCAAGCCAAAGTAATAATGCCATTAGGAGACTTGCTGTGGAATATACCTCGGTCTCTACTGCGTTGAACCAAAAGCTATCCGAAAAAGTAAAAGCAAGGGAGCCAACAATTCCAGAGCCAAAAATAGCAATGGCCTTGCTGTTGGTTATAACATCATCTTTTTGTTTTATGAGTTTTTGGGTAAGGTTGGTAATGGTCCAAAACATAAACAGGATGGTAAATGCACTGGAAACACCAGAAACGTAATTTACCATACGGGCCACTTGGTCAGGTTCAAAAGCGAACATGGCAAAAAAGGCCCCGATCATTTGGAGCAGTGGTGCTCCGGGAGGGTGGCCCACTTGGAGTTTTGCAGATGTGGCAATGTATTCACCGGCATCCCAAAAACTGTTCGTGGGTTCAACGGTTATTGCGTAAGTAATTAGGGCAATAAAAAAGACGGACCATCCAAGAAGATTGTCCCATTTTTCGAAGTTCTTTGAAAACATGTACTACGTGGTTTAACCAATGCGGCGAATTTACTAATTAATATAGATATGGAAGGTCATTTTTGATAAACCTTTAACAAGCTATTTGTAAGGTGAGTATAGAAAGAATTGTAGTCAAAGGCTTGTTGGCGGTGGTTAAGCGTATAAAAATGAATCAAATTATTAATTTTATGGTGCTGAAAATCTGTAAGTTGTGTAGATTTGGAATTATTGTAGCAGAAAATGTTTGTGCAAACCAAACTTTGTTTTAAATTTGCACGCTCAAATGCTGAACTTGTTTCGGCAGAAATTACGGTAATGGCCTATGGTGTAATTGGCAACACAGCTGGTTTTGGTCCAGTCGTTCTAGGTTCGAGTCCTAGTAGGCCAACAGAGTTAAAAAGCCCGATACGGAAAAGTATCGGGCTTTTTTTTGTTGGAGTTCTTTATATGGGGCGATCGTCAGGTTCCGTATCTTCGGGATACTCGGGAGGGTTGTCTTCCGTATCTAGGTTTTCATTGCTTGCTTCCTGTTCCGTAATTTCTTCATTATGTTCGTTCAGTTGGTCCTCCGCTTCGTTCCGTGCCAAAATCTCTTCATCTATCTCATCTAGCATAGTACCCATTTTCTTTTTGTCCTTTATCATGGCCCAGGTCATAACCAGACTGGTGGCAATAATTACGAACAAAAGAATTCCCGATTCAAAACCGGCAATCTCTGCTTCCGTAGGAATGGCATAGAAAAGAAGTATAGTGATCAATCCCCTTGGGGCAATAAAGGCTTGTGGTAGGATATCTTTACCGATAAAAACCCGCAAAACAAGAAAACGGATTACGTAAATGGAGGCTATAATTAGAATGCTTACCATAGCAACATTTAGGCTCATTAAAGAAGCAAGTACAATGGTAACTCCAAAAATCACGAAGAAAAACGTGCGGACAACAAAAGCCGTTTCTAGGGTTATGATGTGTAGTTCATGATAGATTTGGTGCATTTTTTCCTTTTCAAGAAAAATAGCCGTCTTTCCGGGAAAGAACAATTTAACGTTTGCAATGACCAACCCGAATATGAGGATTATAATCAATGACGATAGATGCATTTTTTTGCCAATAGCGTACAATAGTAGCAGTACGGCAATTAATAAAAATTGCTTGGCTTGGCTTTTTATTTTTTGGAAAATCAGTACCAGGGCGTAACTGGCAATAATGGCAATAACAATAGTCAGAACAATATTGCCGGCAAAAGCAACGGGGCTAGAATCAGTTTCGGGATCCAAGCCTCCGGTAAGAAAATAGAACATCATGATACCCATTATGTCCGAAAAGGTGCTTTCGTAAATGTGAAACTCCTTTTTGTCCTCTCTAAGACCGGTAACACTGGGTATGATTATGGCGCTGGATAAAATAGACAAAGGGGTAGCGTACAGCCAGGCAGACTGCATGGTCATGCCTTCTATAAATTGGTAAAGAATTAAGGCGGCTACCCATGCGGAAGCTACAAGCCCGAGTAGGGCAATGGCCATGGATTTGAGAATGGGTATGAGTTTTTCTCTTTTCAGTTCAAGCTCTAGGGCGGCTTCTAATACAATCATGATCAGTCCTACCGTTCCGATTATTTCTAAGGTGCCGCGCAGGTTTTTTTCAAAATCTATTTCGGTTCCAATAATGTATTTCAGGGCAAATTGTAAAGCAACACCCAGAACTATTAGCATAAGTACGGACGGAATATTGGTTTTTTTAGAGATGCCATTAAACCAGAAAGAGATGATGACTATGGCGGAAGCGCCAATAATCATATTGTAAGAAGAGAGTATTTCCATGGTCGTTAATTTGGTTGGGATATTTTAAAAGTACTATTAAATCGTTAATTTTAGATGAAATGATATGATATAAAACTCTTTAAATGAATCGGATATTGCGGGAAACAAAAAAATCGTATATTTGCAACACTGAAAGGATATAAAAGTATTCATGAGGGGACAATTTAGTCCTCTTTTTTATTTCTAAATGTTATGTTGAAGAGTAAAGTCGAAGCCCTTTTAAAAGATGCCCTAGAGGAAGATGGGTCTTTATTTTTAATAGATTTTTCGATGTCTGCAGACAATACCATTAAAGTGGTTTTGGATGGGGATGAAGGCGTAACCGTGCAGGACTGTATGAAAATTAGTCGTGCCATAGAGCATAATATAGACCGTGATGAACATGATTTTTCGTTAGAGGTCGCTTCTGCTGGGGCGGCATCGCCGTTGGTAATGCCAAGACAGTACAATAAAAATGTGGGAAGAAAGCTTGCCGTACGAACGGAGGCGGAAACCTATGAGGGAAATTTAACCGAAACTACCCATGATGGTATTGTTCTTGAATGGAAAGCACGGGAACCCAAACCCATTGGAAAAGGGAAAGTTACAGTTCAGAAGAAGGAGCTAATCAATTTTTCTGATATAAAAGAAGCAAAAGTCATTTTAAAATTTTAAAGGTAATAGTAGCATAATGGAAAATATTGCACTGATTGAGTCTTTTTCGGAATTTAAAGACGACAAATTTATAGATAGGGTAACCCTAATGGCCATTTTGGAAGATGTATTCCGTAGTGCGCTTAAGAAGAAATTTGGTTCCGATGATAATTTTGATATTATTATCAACCCGGATAAAGGCGATTTGGAAATCTGGAGAAATCGTATAGTTGTTGAAGATGGTGAGGTTGAGGAACCAAATGAAGAGATATCACTTTCGGAAGCGCGTAAAATTGAGCCGGATTTTGAAGTTGGTGAAGATGTTTCGGAAGAGGTAAAGCTTATAGATTTAGGTAGAAGGGCCATCTTGGCGCTTCGTCAAAACTTGATTTCAAAAATTCACGAGCACGACAATACAACCATTTACAAGCACTTTAAAGATCTTGAGGGTGAAATTTACACCGCAGAGGTGCACCACATTCGTCACAAGGCAATTATTTTGTTGGACGATGAAGGTAATGAGATTATTTTGCCAAAAGATAGACAGATACCATCTGACTTCTTTAGAAAAGGAGATAATGTTCGTGGGGTAATAGAAAGTGTGGAGCTAAAAGGTAGTAAGCCTACTATTATTATGTCTAGAAGCTCCCCTAAATTCTTGGAACAATTGTTTTTCCAAGAAATTCCGGAAGTTTACGATGGTCTAATTACCATTAAAAAGGCGGTTCGTATTCCTGGTGAGAAAGCAAAGGTTGCTGTAGATTCTTATGATGATCGTATTGATCCGGTTGGTGCCTGTGTAGGTATGAAAGGGTCAAGAATTCACGGTATAGTTCGTGAGTTGGGCAATGAAAACATTGATGTTATCAATTGGACGGCTAACCCACAATTAATGGTGACGAGAGCATTGAGTCCGGCTAGAGTTTCTTCTGTGAAGTTAGATGATGAGAAGATGACGGCGCAGGTTTACTTAAGACCGGAAGAAGTTTCTAAGGCAATTGGTCGTGGCGGACATAATATTCGTTTGGCCGGGCAATTAACTGGTTATGAGATTGATGTGTTTAGAGAAGGTGTTGAGGAAGATGTTGAGTTAACAGAGTTTACAGATGAGATTGATGCTTGGATTATAGAAGAATTCAAGAAAATAGGATTGGATACAGCTCGTAGTATTTTAGAGCAAGATGTAGCCGATTTGGTGAAACGTACGGACTTGGAAGAGGAAACTATTTCCGAAGTTGTGCGTATTCTTAAAGAAGAATTGGAAGATTAGCTATGAACTCGTCATGGGTTTTAATACTTTAGCGGAAAATACTGCTAATGTGTTGGAATGTAAAACCCTTTTGAGTTCTGTATATTAGCAAGGATTAAAGAGAATTAGGAGAAAGTATTTATGGCAGACATTGCAAAAATTAGGCTTAACAAGGTCCTCAAAGAGTTTAATATTTCTTTGGATAGGGCGGTTGATTTCCTTGCCTCTAAAGGGCATGAGATTGATGCGCGACCTACTACAAAGATTTCCGATGAGGTTTATGAAGTGCTTCAAGGAGAATTTCAGACCGATAAAAGCAAAAAAGTCGCCTCTAAAGAAGTAGGCGAAGAAAAGCGTAAGGAAAAAGAGGCTTTGCGATTGCAGTTGGAGCAAGAGCAAGAGGAACGACGTTTAGCTAGAGAAAAGCGTGCAGCTGCGGCAGAAGAAAAAACTTTGACAGGTAAAGTTGAGCTTCAGGGTCCCAAAACTGTTGGTAAAATAGACTTGGATGCCGGTAAGAAGCCTAAAGAAACTCCTGCTCCTGTAGAGGAAAAAGAAGAAAAGGTTGAAAAAGAGGTTGTTGCTGAGGTTGAAAAACCAAAAGAAGTAGAGCAGGCTAAAAAGGTGGAAGAAAAGAAGCCTAAGGTTGAAGAGAAACCAACAAGGACCATACTTCAGAAACCTAAAATTGTTGGTAAGCTTGAGGAAAAGAAACCGGAAGCACTAAAAGAACCTAAAGCTAAGGTAGAAGAAAAAGCTCCTGAAAAAGTAGAAGAGACCAAAGCGGAGGCTGATTCTGAGAATTCAGAGGAGAAAAAAGACGATGGTGTCTTAACTACAAAGTATAAGAAGCTTACCGGTCCAAAGATTACGGCTAAAATTGATCTTTCTCAGTTCAACAAGCCTAAGAAGAAAAAAGAGGAGCCTAAAACAGGTGATGCTGCCGGTGATCGTAAAAAACGCAGAAGACGTATAGTTAGTAGTCCTGGTAGTGGCGGCGGTAATAAGAGCAATGCTCCAAGACAACGCGGTACAGGTCCAGCGGCTAGAAAAGGCGGCGGTGGAAATCCAAGATACGGTGCTCCTAAAGTTGAGCCTACTGAAGAAGATGTACAAAAACAGATTAGAGAGACCTTGGAGAAATTACAAGGAAAATCTAAGAAAGGAAAAGGTGCTAAATATAGAAGGGATAAGAGGGATCAACACCGTCAACAAACGGAGAAAGACCTTGAGCAGCAAGAATTAGAGAGCAAAGTATTGAAGGTTACGGAGTTTGTAACCGTAGGTGAAGTTGCTACCATGATGGGTGTAGGTACTACTGAAATTATTTCGGCTTGTATGTCACTTGGTATTATGGTTACAATGAACCAACGTCTTGATGCTGAAACCTTGTCTATTGTTGCAGATGAGTTTGGTTACGAAGTTGAATTCGTTACTGCTGATCTGGAAGAATCAATAGAAGTTGAGGCAGATGCTCCTGAAGATTTAGAACCGAGAGCTCCTATTGTTACCGTAATGGGGCATGTGGATCACGGTAAAACATCTTTGTTGGATTATGTTAGACAAGCTAATGTAATTGCAGGTGAAAGTGGTGGTATTACACAGCATATTGGTGCGTATGGTGTAACCTTGGAAGGTGGTCAGAAAATCACTTTCTTGGATACACCGGGTCACGAAGCCTTTACCGCGATGAGAGCAAGGGGTGCGCAAGTAACGGATATTGCAGTTATTGTTATTGCTGCGGATGATGCTATTATGCCTCAAACAAAAGAAGCAATAAGTCACGCTCAAGCAGCTGGAGTACCAATTGTTTTTGCTATAAATAAAGTGGATAGGCCAACCGCAAACCCTGAGAAAATTAAGGATGGGTTGGCTCAAATGAATTTATTGGTCGAAGATTGGGGCGGTAAGATACAGTCTCATGATATTTCGGCCAAGACAGGTCAAGGTGTAAAGGAATTGCTTGAAAAAGTATTGCTTGAAGCCGAATTGTTAGAGCTTAAGGCTAATCCTAATAAGATGGCCAATGGTACTGTAGTAGAAGCCTTTTTGGATAAGGGACGTGGTTACGTTTCTACCATATTAGTACAAGGTGGAACCCTTAAAATTGGGGATTATGTATTGGCAGGTACCAATAGTGGTAAGGTTAAGGCTATGCAGGATGAACGTGGAAAAATTGTTCAAAAAGCTGGTCCGGCCACGCCAATTTCTATTCTAGGTTTGGATGGAGCGCCACAAGCAGGTGATAAATTCCATGTATTGGAAGATGAAAGAGAGGCTAAGCAGATTGCTACTAAGCGTTCGCAATTGCAGCGTGAGCAGTCTGTTAGAACACAGCGTCACATTACGTTGGATGAAATCGGAAGACGTATTGCTTTGGGTGACTTTAAGGAACTTAACATTATCTTGAAGGGTGATGTTGATGGTTCTGTGGAGGCCTTAACGGATTCGTTCCAAAAATTGTCTACTGAGGAAATTCAAGTGAATATTATACACAAAGGAGTTGGCGCTATTACCGAATCCGATGTGTTGTTAGCTTCGGCATCCGATGCTATTATTATTGGTTTTAACGTAAGGCCAATGGGTAATGCAAGAGATGTTGCGGAGAAGGAAGAAATTGATATTAGAATGTACTCTATTATCTATGATGCGATCAATGATCTTAAGGATGCTATGGAGGGTATGCTTTCTCCTGAAATCAAAGAAGAGATTACGGGTACCGCAGAGATTAGAGAGACCTTTAAGATATCTAAAGTTGGTACGATTGCCGGTTGTATGGTAACCAATGGTAAGATTTTCCGTAATGCAGGTATACGTCTTATACGAGATGGTGTAGTTGTTTATACAGGAGAGTTGACATCCTTAAAACGTTTCAAAGATGATGTTAAGGAAGTGGCCAAAGGGTATGATTGTGGTCTGCAGCTCAAGAACTATAATGATATAGTTGAAGGGGATATTGTAGAGGCTTTCAAAGAGGTAGAGGTTAAGAAGAAATTAAAATCTAAATAGACCTCTTGAGAATATACATATCACTGTTAAATGAGACAGTATAGAGCAAAAAAAATCGACCTTAACGGGTCGATTTTTTTGGTTTTAATAACATGGCGTCCGGATATTTCTGTCGGACTTCTTTAAACTTTCGTTCGGCGTCTAGCTTGTTCTGGAATCTTCCTACCCTTACTCGGTATGTAGGTGAATCAAAGTCTATTTTTGAGGGTAGGTCCGGGAAATCTTGCTCAACGTTAGCTTGAATACTTTGAGCCTTATTATAGGAGCCGAAGCCTACTTGAATGCGGTAATATTCCGAACTTTCGTTGGAGGTTTTATATATTTCTATTAAATCAGTGATTTTTTGTTCTTGTTCAATGTTAATTTGGCCCTGTTGGGCATATCCAAATGTTAAAGACGCAAGGGAGAAACTGAGTGCAAAAATTGTCTTCATTGTAGTGAAATAATTGGGTTTTAATAATTTATACAAAAGTAGCGTATTCCTCGGCATTGTAAAGGATGACATATTATTTAGAATAGATATAAATTAGGAATTATCAATCCGTTAACATTTTCAAAATAAAGTCTATTACGTATTTTTGCCTTCGATTTTAGCACTGATAAGAATAACACAAGTTTTCTATAAATGAAATTATCGTGCCAAGATGTCGATAGAAATAAGATTCATATGAAAAAGGTTCCGTACCGCCATTCGATTTCTAAGGTTTTAGGTTTAACTCTATTTGTTTTCCTTTTATTTTCCGTTTCTATATCTGCTCAAGATGGTGGAAGTGAAGATGGGGCTTCTTCCGAAGCTGCTGCATCTGGTGATACTGCGGGAGATCCGGCTAAAGGTAAAGCGTTGTTCAATCAGAATTGTGCAGCTTGCCACTCTTTAAATCGTAAAATGACAGGTCCAGCTCTGGCTAATGTAGAGACTAGATTGTCAGATGACGAAGGTTTAAGTCGTGATTGGTTGTATCAATGGATTAAGAATAGTCCTGGGCTTATCGCTTCAGGTGATTCTTATGCTAATAAGATTTATGCTGAGTACAATCAGGCGGCAATGACTCCGTTTCCAACCTTGTCTAACGAGGATATTGATAATATTTTGGCTTATACGGCCGCTCCTCCAAAAACCGCTGCTCCTGCGGCTGCGGCTGGTGGTGAAGCTGCTGGTGGCTCTGGTGGTGCTTCCGATGGAATTTCAAATGAAATAGTTCTAGGTGCTTTGGCGCTCGTCTTTGGTCTTTTGGTGGTGATGTTGTTCTTGGTGAACAAAACATTGAGAAGAATAGCCGAAGCTAATGGGGTTGTTTTGGAAAATGAAGCATCCGAGAAGAGATTGCCACTTTGGAAAGCGTTTGCTAAAAACCAATTTTTGGTATTGGTTTCAGTTATTTTTCTTTTGTTGGGTAGTGCGTATTTTGCTTACGGATGGATGATGCAGGTAGGTGTTGATCAAGGGTATCAGCCAATTCAGCCAATACATTACTCACACCGTATCCATGCTGGGGATAATAAAATTGAATGTAAGTATTGTCACTCGTCTGCACGTGTTTCTAAGACTTCGGGAATTCCCTCCTTGAACGTGTGTATGAACTGTCATAAATCAATTTACCAAGTTGCTGATGAAACTTTGGAAGAAGGTAAGCGTGAGTATGGTGTTGATTATAACAAAGAAATCAAAAAGCTTTATGCCGCTGTAGGTTGGGATGAGGAAAATCAGAAATATACTGGTGAGAGTCAGCCTGTAGAATGGGTGCGTATTCATAATTTGCCTGATTTTGCATACTTCAATCACTCTCAGCACGTAAGTGTTGCGGGTATTGAGTGTCAGCAATGTCACGGTCCTGTTGAGGAAATGGAGATTATGTATCAATTCTCGCCTCTAACAATGGGATGGTGTGTTAACTGTCATAGAGAAACTGAAATTAAGGTAGAAGGTAATGCTTACTACGAAAAAATTCATACCGAGCTTTCCAAGAAATATGGTGTTGAAAAGTTGACGGCTGCGCAAATGGGCGGGCTGGAATGTGGAAAGTGTCATTATTAATCGAATCTAGAAAGTAGCTAATTACATAGAAAGTATGGCATCAAACAAAAAATATTGGAAGAACGAGGCGGAATTAAATCCGAACGATTCCATTGTTGAGACGCTAAGACAGAACGAGTTTGTTGAGCAAATTCCAGTAGATGATTTTTTGGGAGATAAGGAAAGTCTATCTGCTACATCTACAAATAGAAGGGATTTTCTTAAGTACGTTGGTTTTA
The DNA here is from genome assembly GCF_030549125.1 of Zobellia sp. 1_MG-2023. Taxonomy (NCBI): domain Bacteria; kingdom Pseudomonadati; phylum Bacteroidota; class Flavobacteriia; order Flavobacteriales; family Flavobacteriaceae; genus Zobellia; species Zobellia sp. 1_MG-2023. The sequence goes on from NZ_JAUOSY010000002.1 coordinate 359,062, forward strand.
GTACCGCAGCGGCTTCATTGGCTGCTTGTGAAGGACCTGTGCATAAATCTATTCCTTATGTTGTTCAGCCAGAAAATATTGTTCCAGGCGTTGCTAATTATTATGCTACAACTATAGCGAACGGTTTTGACTTTGCAAGTATCCTTATTAAAACAAGGGAAGGTCGTCCTATTAAGGTTGAAAATAATAAAGATGCCAAGGTTGCCGGATCTGCCAATGCAAGAGTTCAGGCATCTGTACTTTCTTTATATGATAGTACACGCTTACAGGGGCCAATGGCAAATGGAGAGCCTACTGAGTGGTCTGTTTTGGATGCTGCTGTAAAAGCAAAATTAGGAAGCCTTAAAGGTTCTGGTCAGCAAATCGCATTGTTGACACAAACATATGCTAGCCCCTCTACGGATAGATTGATCGGTGAATTAAAAGCTGAGTATGGTAATGTAAACCATGTGGTTTATGATGCTATTGCCGAAGATGCCGCAGCTAGTGCTTATGAAGCTAAATACGGTGAGCGTGCTTTGGCGGATTATGATTTTGAAAAGGCAGACCTTATAGTTTCTTTTGGGGCGGATTTCTTAGGAGATTGGCAAGGAGGAAGCTATGATGGGGGGTATGCAAAAGGTAGAGTACCTAAAAATGGTAAGATGTCGCGTCATGTACAGTTTGAGGCAAACATGACCTTGAGTGGTGCCAATGCGGATAAGCGTGTGCCCTTAACGCCAATGCAACAGAAAATAGCTTTGGCTCAGTTGTATGCTAAGTTGAACGGTACAAGTGTTGGTGGTGAGCTTTCTGAAAATGTTCAGAAGACCATAGATGGTGTGGCTGCTCATATAAGAAAGAATAAAAGTAAGGCCGTAGTAGTTACGGGTCTTGATGATATACATGCTCAAACGGTTGTTCTTGCAATTAATGAAATGTTGGGTAGTAAGGCTTTTGATCCTGCTTCTCCTCGTTATGTAAGACAAGGAAATGTTAAGGCAGTGCAGAAGTTGATTGCGGATATGAAGGCGGGCAAAGTTGGCGCGTTGATCGTAGACGGTGTTAACCCTATGTATACGCTTCCTAATGCGGCTGACTTTAAAGAAGGTGTTGAGAAAGTTGGTCTTTCTGTTGTGTTCTCCAATAATTGGAATGAAACTACAGAAGTAGCGCAGTATACTGCAGCAGCTAATCATTTCTTGGAGTCTTGGGGAGATACCCAAATCAAGAAAGGGCAATACAGTTTGATGCAACCTACCATTAAAGAACTTTTTGATACAAGACAGTTTCAGACTGCATTGTTAAAGTGGTTAGGTAGTGATAAAACATATTACGAATATGTAAAGGAAACCTGGTCTCAGTCAATATTGGCTGGAAATGATTGGAATAAAGCATTGCATGATGGTGTTTATTCTGCGGCAGGTATGACTTTAAGCTCTGATGCGGATCCAGAAAATGCGGTTTCCGAAGAAGAAGATAAAGAAACGGCAAGTGCCGATGTAATTGAGGAAGTGACTGCTCAGGCAGGTATTCCTATTGCTACGGCTATTAATAGTTTGGTAAATGCTACCAGCGGAGGCGGTGTTGAGCTTACTCTTTACTCTAAAACGGGTATGGGTGCAGGTCAGCAGGCTAACAACCCGTGGTTGCAGGAGTTTCCTGATCCAATTACTAGAGTTTCTTGGGATAACTATGTTACCGTTTCCAAGGCAGATGCTGAGCGTTTAGGTTTTGTAAACGAGCACGTTGCCAATGGAGGTTTGGACGGTAGTTATGCCAACGTTACCGTAAATGGAGTTGTGCTAAATAATGTTCCGGTAATTATTCAGCCGGGTCAAGCTATTGGTTCTATTGGTCTTTCATTAGGATATGGAAGAAAAGTAGGAATGAAATCTGAGATGCAGACAGGTGTTAATGCTTATCCGTTGTATCAGAATTTCACCAATGTTCAGGCAGCTACTATTGAGAAAGCTTCGGGAATGCATGAGTTTGCATGTATTCAGTTGCATAAGACCTTAATGGGTAGAGGTGATATCATTAAGGAGACTACCTTGGAGATATTCAATACAAAGGATCACGCTGAGTGGAACGAAGTTCCGGTGGTTTCTTTGGATCACCAAGAGGTTCCGGCTACATCTGTTGATTTGTGGGATAGTTTTGATCGTACTATAGGCCATCACTTTAATATGTCTATAGATTTAAATGCGTGTACCGGTTGTGGTGCATGTGTTATTGCTTGTCATGCAGAGAACAATGTTCCTGTAGTAGGTAAGGAAGAAGTTAGAAAGAGTAGGGATATGCACTGGTTGCGTATCGATAGATATTATTCTTCGGAAGATACTTTTGAGGGAGACAATATTAAGAAGGATGAGTTTGATGGTCTTTCAGGTGATAATGGTTCTTTAGGTGGTTTTGGTGAGTTGGAGCATCCAGCGGCTAATCCTCAAGTGGCATTCCAGCCTGTAATGTGTCAGCACTGTAACCACGCGCCATGTGAAACTGTTTGTCCGGTTGCGGCAACATCTCACAGTCGCCAAGGTCAAAACCATATGGCATATAACCGTTGTGTGGGTACTAGATATTGTGCAAACAACTGTCCGTACAAAGTTCGTAGATTCAACTGGTTCTTGTATAACAACAATGACGAGTTTGATTACCATATGAACAATGACTTGGGTAAAATGGTATTGAATCCTGATGTAAATGTTCGTTCAAGAGGGGTTATAGAAAAATGTTCTATGTGTATTCAGATGACTCAGAAGTCTATTTTGGATGCGAAAAGAGATGGTCGTCCTGTTAAAGATGAGGAATTTCAAACGGCGTGTTCATCTGCATGTAGCACAGGAGCTATAATCTTTGGTGATGTTAATGATAAGGAAAGTGAAGTTTCCAAATTGGCAGAAAGTAATCGTATGTACCATTTATTGGAGCATGTGGGAACTAAGCCAAATGTATTCTACCATGTTAAGGTTAGGAATACGAACGAAGCATAAAACCGTATTTAAGTAAACAACTATAATAGATTTATATGGCGTCGCATTACGAAGCACCTATACGAAAGCCCTTGGTTATTGGGGATAAAGGCTACCACGATGTAAGTGTGGATATAGCCGCTCCGGTTGAGGGTAGGGCCAATAAGCATTGGTGGATTGTGTTTTCCATTGCCTTAGTGGCATTTCTTTGGGGTGTTGGTTGTATTATTTATACAGTCTCTACCGGTATTGGAACATGGGGTTTGAACAAGACCGTTAACTGGGCTTGGGATATTACCAACTTTGTTTGGTGGGTAGGTATTGGTCACGCTGGTACTTTGATATCTGCCGTACTTTTGCTTTTCCGTCAGAAATGGAGAATGGCTATTAACCGTTCTGCGGAGGCTATGACAATATTCTCTGTTGTTCAGGCGGGTCTTTTCCCTATTATTCACATGGGTCGTCCTTGGTTGGCATACTGGGTATTGCCAATTCCTAACCAATTTGGTTCGTTATGGGTAAACTTTAACTCACCGCTACTTTGGGATGTATTTGCGATATCTACATACCTTTCAGTTTCTTTGGTATTCTGGTGGACGGGTCTACTTCCTGATTTTGCGATGTTACGTGACAGGGCAATCCTTCCTTTTCAAAAGAAAATATATAGTCTGTTAAGTTTTGGTTGGAGTGGTCGTGCTAAAGATTGGCAACGTTTTGAAGAAGTGTCGTTGGTTTTGGCAGGTTTGGCTACACCACTTGTACTTTCTGTACATACCATTGTATCTTTTGACTTTGCTACATCGGTAATACCAGGTTGGCATACAACCATCTTCCCTCCATACTTTGTGGCTGGAGCAATTTTCTCTGGTTTTGCAATGGTGAATACACTTTTGATTATCATGCGTAAAGTGTGTCACTTGGAAGATTATATCACTGTTCAGCATATTGAGTTAATGAACATTGTTATTATGTTAACCGGTTCTATTGTAGGTTGTGCATATATTACAGAGCTTTTCATGGCTTGGTATTCAGGTGTTGAATACGAACAATACGCTTTCTTGAACAGAGCTACTGGACCTTACTGGTGGGCTTACTGGTCAATGATGACTTGTAATGTGTTCTCTCCTCAGTTCATGTGGTTCAAAAAATTGAGAACTAGTATTATGTTTTCTTTCGCTATATCTATTGTAGTGAACATAGGAATGTGGTTTGAGCGTTTCGTAATTATCGTAACATCGTTGCACAGAGATTACCTTCCATCTTCATGGACTATGTTCTCGCCAACATTTGTAGATATCGGAATCTTTGTAGGTACCATTGGATTCTTCTTCGTGTTGTTCCTTCTTTACGCTAGAACATTCCCTGTAATCGCTCAAGCGGAGGTTAAATCTATCTTGAAGTCATCTGGAAGTAAGTATAAAAAACTAAGAGATGCGGGTCAGCCATTATATCAGATAACAAAATTGTCTGCTGCTGATACTAAAGAAGAAGTTATTACTGATGATGTGCTTATGGGAGAAGTTGCGCCGCAACAAGATACCAGTGAGAGTGTTTCTGAGCTTTTGAGTACTATTGGTAAGTTTGATGCAACAAAAGAGACTGCTGATGACCTTAAACAAATTAAAGGTGTAGGTCCTCAAATGGAAGCAACACTTAATGAAATTGGAATATTCACTTTTGCCCAAGTGGGTAGAATGACCAATAGGGAGTATGATTTGTTGGATTCAATAACAGAATCTTTCCCAGGTAGAGCGCAAAGAGACGATTGGGCCGGTCAGGCAAGATTATTAAATAATAAGAAACAATAGCTATGGCATCTAAAGCGATACATGCATATTATGATGATGATGACGTGCTAATGCTTGCCGTTAAGAAGGTAAAGGCAGCCAAGCATCACATCGAAGAAGTATATTGTCCATTTCCTGTTCATGGCTTAGACAAGGCTATGGGGTTGGCTCCAACACGTATTGCCATTACGTCGTTTATTTACGGCTGTATAGGTCTTAGTGTAGCTACGCTTATGATGAACTACATCATGATCGAGGATTGGCCTCAGGATATTGGTGGGAAGCCTAGTTTTAGTTATATAGAGAACATGCCGGCATTTGTGCCTATTATGTTTGAGTTAACTGTATTTTTTGCGGCTCACTTAATGGTTATAACTTTTTATATGAGAAGCCGTTTATGGCCTTTCAAAAAAGCGGAAAATCCAGATGTACGTACTACGGATGATCATTTCTTAATGGAGATAGATATTCATGGTAACGAAAAAGAGTTAAAAGATCTGTTGTTGGATACAGGGGCAGTGGAGATAAACATAGTTGAAAAAACCAGTCATTAAATATGAACAGTTTTAGCAAAATAGGAATCGTTTTTGGGTTGCTACTGTGTGTTACGGCTTGTGCCGATAAGAACAGTCCCAACTATCAATATATGCCTAATATGTACGAGCCAGTAGGTTACGAGGCGTATGGTGAGGTAGATTTTCTTCCTAATCGTCAGGAGGCAATGGTTCCACCGGCAAATACTATTTCTCGTGGCTGGATTCCTTACGGATATGAAAATACACCGGAAGGTAAAGAGTTGGCAAGAGTTCAAAAAAGTCCATTGGATTCAGTGAAGATTGAAGAGGATTTGGCTGCAGGTGGTCAATTATATACCATTTATTGTGCTATTTGCCATGGTGATAAAGGTGATGGTCAAGGTACGCTTGTAAAAAGAGAAAAGATTTTGGGTGTTCCAACATATGCGGATGAAGCTCGAAACATTACAGTAGGTACAGCTTACCATACCATTCATTACGGATTGAACTCTATGGGTTCTTATGCATCTCAGATGAATACAAAAGAGATGTGGCAAGTTTCGGAGTACGTGATGAAATTGAAACAAGACTTAACGAAATAATACTTAGAAAAGGGATATGTATACGTTTTCAAACAAATTAAAGATCGGTTCCTTTATTTTAATGGCTCTTGGGATACTTGGTATTGCTATCGGATTTATATCGGCACCAAGTACTGTAGAAGAGGCAAAAGCTATAGTGGCCAGTCATGGTGATGGACATGGAGATGCCCATGGTGCGGTAGAAGCACATGGCGCTGTTGCAGAAGGACACGGTGATGCTGTTGAGGCTCACGGTGAGGAACATGATTCTTCTCACGACGAACACCTTTTACATCAATTACAGAATAAGCCATGGGCCGCTTTATATGTAGCCGCATTCTTTTTCTTTATGATTGCTTTGGGGGTTTTGGCTTTCTATGCAATACAACGTGCAGCGCAGGCCGGTTGGTCTCCGTTACTTTTTAGGGTTATGGAAGGTATTACGGCATATATAGTTCCTGGTGGAATTATCGTTTTTGTAATACTGGTTCTGTCGGTTTTGCACATGAACCACTTGTTTGTGTGGATGGATGCCGATGTAGTTGCCCATGATCAACTTTTACAAGGTAAGGCCGGTTATTTAAATCCTACTTTCTTCTTAATACGTGCCGCTATATTTTTGGCGGGTTGGATTTTTTACAGAGAGTATTCTAGAAAACTTTCACTAAGACAGGATGAGTCTAACGACAATGCCAATTTTAAGTTGAACTTTAAATGGTCTGCGGCATTCTTGGTATTTTACTTAGTATCGGAATCTATCATGTCTTGGGATTGGATTATGAGTGTTGATCCGCACTGGTTCAGTACTTTGTTCGGATGGTATGTTTTTGCTAGTATGTTCGTATCAGGTATTACCGTAATAGCTATGGTAACCGTGTACCTTAAGTCTAGAGGTTATTTGCCAGATGTGAACAATAGTCATATACATGATTTAGCTAAGTTTATGTTCGGTATTAGTATATTCTGGACATACCTATGGTTCTCTCAATTTATGCTTATATGGTACTCTAACATACCAGAAGAGGTTACATACTACGTAACGCGTATTGCAGATTATAGATTACCATTTTTTGGAATGATAGTAATGAACTTTTTGTTCCCTGTGTTGCTTCTTATGAATAGCGATTTCAAACGTATGAACTGGTTTGTGGTTCTTACAGGTATCGTTATTTTAGGTGGGCACTATATGGATATATTCAATATGATTATGCCATCAACTGTAGGTGATCAATGGTTTATAGGTATATCTGAAATTGGGGCTGTTCTTTTCTTTGCCGGCCTATTCATTTTCTGGGTGTTCCGTGCATTGTCAACTGCACCTTTACAGCCTAAACGTAACCCGTTTATTGAGGAGAGCAGACATTTTCATTATTAGTATTTTTAACGTATAATAGTAGAACATACGATGACTACATTATTGACTTTAGTGGTTTTAGCCTTGGTGGCAATTGCGATATGGCAGATGACGAAGATATTTGAATTGTCTCAGCTCAAAGCCGAAAATTCTCAAATAGCCAACGATTCGGATAACAAAACAAACGGATACCTTCTGTTCGCGTTTCTTATCTTTATTTACGGTATTACAATTTTTAGTTTCTGGAAATATTCTAAGTTTTTACTTCCGGAAGCTGCATCTGCTCACGGTGGGGAGTATGACTCTTTAATGTTGGTTTCCTTCATTATCATTTTCATTGTGCAGACCCTTACACAGGCTTTGTTACACTACTTTGGTTACAAGTATCGTGGTGTTGAAGGTAAAAAGGCCCTTTTCTTTGCGGACAGTGATCGTCTAGAGTTTATATGGACTATAATTCCTGTAATAGTACTTTCTGGACTTATCCTTTGGGGATTATACACTTGGACTACTATTATGGATGTTAATGACGAAGACGATCCATTAATTGTGGAGCTTTATGCACAACAATTTAGTTGGACGGCTAGATATGGTGGTGAGGATAACGTATTAGGTAAGGCTAACGTTAGAATGATTGATATCAATAAGGCCAACGTACTTGGTTTGGATGAGTCTGACAGCTACGCCGCAGATGATATCATCGTTAAAGAATTACACCTTCCTGTAGGTAGAAAGGTTAATTTTAAAATGCGTTCGCAAGATGTGCTTCATTCTGCATACATGCCGCATTTTAGGGCTCAAATGAACTGTGTTCCGGGTATGATTACTGAATTTTCTTTCACTCCAATTTATACTACGGAAGAAATGCGTCAGAATCCTGATGTGGCTGATAAAGTAAAACGTACAAACGAGATTAGATCGGAAAGAGCGGCTAATGGAGAGGAAAATTCCGATCCATGGGAGTTCGATTATATTTTACTTTGTAATAAGATATGTGGAAAGTCTCACTACAATATGCAAATGAAGATTATTGTTGAGACTCAAGAAGAGTATGATGCGTGGATAGCCGAGCAAAAAACCTTTGGGCAGAATGTAATGGGTCAAGCATCTACAGATGAATTCAAGAACATTGAAACTGCAACGGCTAGTCACTAATACGAGTTTTCGTAAGGTATAGTCTAGGAGCGCTTTAAAAGAAAATTAAAATTAAAGAATAACAAATATGTCTGTTACTGCAAATGCACAGTTAGATGACCATGCACATGACGATCATGAGCATCACCACAAGCAAACTTTTGTAACCAAATATATATTTAGTCAAGATCATAAAATGATCTCTAGACAGTATTTGATTACTGGTTTGATAATGGGAGCGCTAGGCATCGCAATGTCAATTATGTTCCGTATGCAATTGGCATGGCCAGGGGAATCCTTTGGTATCTTCGAGACCTTTTTAGGAAAATGGGCTCCAGATGGAGTTATGGATGCGGATGTTTATTTGGCATTGGTAACCATTCACGGTACGTTAATGGTATTCTTTGTTCTTACACAGGGTCTGAGTGGTACATTTAGTAACTTACTTATTCCGTTGCAAATTGGTGCAAGGGATATGGCTTCGGGCTTTTTGAACATGCTTTCGTATTGGTTGTTTTTCTTGTCTTCCATAATAATGATTTCCTCTTTATTCGTTGAAGCAGGACCGGCGGCTGCAGGGTGGACTATTTATCCTCCGCTAAGTGCATTGCCAATGGCTCAGCCTGGTTCGGGAATGGGTATGACATTGTGGTTGGTTTCTATGGCTATTTTCATTGCTTCATCTCTTATGGGATCGTTGAATTATGTAGTAACGGTAATCAACCTTCGTACAAAAGGAATGTCTATGACAAGATTGCCACTAACAATTTGGGCATTCTTTGTAACGGCCATTATCGGTATTATATCGTTCCCGGTACTATTATCTGCAGCTTTGTTGTTGATAATGGATAGAAGCTTTGGTACGTCATTCTTCTTGTCGGATATATTTATACAAGGTGAGGTATTACACTACCAAGGTGGTTCACCGGTATTATATGAGCACCTTTTCTGGTTCTTAGGTCACCCTGAGGTATATATTGTAATCTTACCTGCCATGGGTATTGTATCCGAAGTAATGGCGGTAAATGCTAGAAAACCTATTTTTGGTTATCGTGCAATGATTGCTTCAATTTTGGCGATTGCATTCTTGTCTACAATTGTATGGGGTCACCACATGTTTATTTCGGGTATGAATCCGTTCTTAGGTTCTGTATTTACATTTACAACGCTTTTGATCGCTATTCCATCTGCAGTAAAAGCCTTTAACTGGATTACGACACTTTGGAAAGGTAACTTACAGTTAAACCCTGCCATGTTGTTTTCAATAGGTATGGTGTCAACTTTCATAACAGGTGGTCTTACAGGTATTATCTTAGGGGATAGTACATTGGATATTAACGTACATGATACATATTTTGTTATTGCTCACTTCCACTTGGTAATGGGTATTTCTGCACTATACGGTATGTTCGCTGGTATTTATCACTGGTTCCCTACTATGTTTGAAGGAAAGATGATGAACAAGAACTTAGGTTATATCCACTTCTGGGTTACCGCAGTTGGTTCGTATGGTATTTTCTTCCCAATGCATTTTGTAGGTATGGCCGGTGTGCCAAGAAGATACTATGAGAATACCGCTTTCCCAATGTTTGATGAATTAACGGATATTCAAGTATTGATGACCGTGTTTGCAATTATCACCGCAGGTGTTCAACTTATATTTGTATTTAACTTTGTAAGAAGTATTTTCTACGGTAAAGTAGGTCCTAAGAACCCTTGGAAGGCAACAACCTTGGAATGGACTACACCACAGGAGCATATTCACGGTAACTGGCCAGGAGCCATTCCTGAAGTTCACCGTTGGGCTTATGATTACAGTAAGGTAGATGAAAACGGAGAGTACATTCTTCCAGGTCAGGATTTTGTTCCTCAGACCGTACCTTTACAAAAAGATGAAGAAGAGCTTCAACATTAAAATACTAGACTAACTCAAATTAAAATGCCCGACTTTTATAGTTGGGCATTTTTTTTGATACTTTTATTTAACATTCTTGTTGCGTAAGAACAATAAGAGATACATTTGCAAATTATAAGAGAAGGGTCTAATCAACTGGTGTCAAAGGGACTGTAGTATGAGAAATTTTATTTTTTTAATTGTTTTATTATTTACTTTTCAGGCTTTTGGGCAACGTAAACCCAAAATAAAGGGGAATAAGGTTGTGATAGATGTTTATCAAGAATTGCCTGCTTTTCATGCAATTGAACTGCGTGATGACCTTGATATTAAGCTACATGATTCTACTGAGGAAGGCGTTGCTATCACTGCTGATGACAACCTAATAGACGTTTTAAGGTTTAAGGTTCAAGATAGCGTGCTTCAGATTAGCTCCTTCTATAACATCACCCGTAAAAAGAAACTGGAGATTACGGTCAACTATATTTACCTGGAGGCCATTACAATGTATGATGGGAAAATTGAAATGGACGGAGCGGTTAATGCAAAGGATCTTTATGTAGATCTACATGAATCCGCAAAATTGGATTTAAATGCTGATGCCGAAGTTTTTAATATCAATATGGAAGGTAACAGTTCAGGGGAATTCAACTTAAAAGGACAAGAGATAAATTTGGTTTTAAAAGACAGGGTTGACGTAAAGGTATTTGGCACAAGTGATTTAAGTAATGTAAAGTTGTACAAAAACGCTACCGCTATTTTGGAAGGAACTACATTTGAATTGTATGCCAACCTTTTTGAAAATTCCAATCTAAAAGCTGAAAAATTAGAGTCGGAAGCTGTTTATCTTACTTTAGAGGAATCCGCTACTGCGGATATAAACAGTACCAAAATCTTACAACTTTCTTCAAGTGGTAACGCCAGGACCCATTTGTATGGGGAGGGCAAAGTAGAGATAATAGACTTTCTAGATACTTCTGAGTTACATAAGGAGAAATAGTTAGAACTACGATGTTATTTGGCAATAGGTGCGCTCATACAATGCTCCGGTATGCCAAACCCATCTACTAGGACTCCTATATGGGGTCTTAATTCACTTGATAATCGTTCTACACGTTGGCGGATAGCCTTAGATTTTGTCCCACCTATATAACCTTGTTCTAAGTACCATTCCGCATCTTGTCTTATAGTATAAAGTGCGTGTAACGTTCCTAGTTTCTGAAACAAAGCTTTGTTCTTGGCGTCGGATATGGTTTCTACAAAATCATTGTAAGTAGAAAAGGCTAGTTCATTGCTATAGGCTTTGCCCAATGCCAGCAAGTGGCTTTGTACTTTAAGAAACGCTTGGTAAGAAGGTATTCCCGTTTTAATATAATCTCTAATTCGCATAGCCAAGGTATAGGTTAACCGTCTGGTACGGTATTCAAAAGCATGCTTGTGGAATTTAGGATTGTATAAATGATCCTTATCTACTTTGTTACTGTAAATAGGATTGATCGTGGTTAATTTGTCATTGATCTGTATGCCCAATATTTTTAGTACTGCGGAAAATCCTGCGCTATTAAACTCCGATTTAAAGTCTGATAGAACCCCCTTGGCGGCCAATAATAACAATACGGTATTATCACCCTCAAAAGTGGTGAAGATATCTACATCGCCTTTTAAGTCGGCTATACGGTTTTCTAAAAGGTAGCCTTTACCGCCACAAGCTTCGCGGCATTCTTGAATGGTGTCATTTGCATACCAGGTGATGATAGATTTTAAGCCCGCCACTTGGGTTTCTATCTTTCGCTTGTCTGGTTGGGATGGGTCACAATATTGTTGCATCATCTTATCAAGGGTTATGTGATAGACGTAAGCGCTAGCCACTAGAGGGGTTAGACGCAACTGGTGCGTTGGGTAGTCCATTAAAAGGTCTTCCTGTACCTTAATACTGTCATTAAATTGTCTGCGCTTTAAGGCATGTTTTATGGCAACGGTTAAAGCAAATTTAGCACCTCCCAAACCTGCTCGGGCCACACAAATTCTTCCGCCCACCAAGGTGCCCAACATGGTAAAAAAACGTTTATTTGGGTTTTTTATATCAGAGTGGTAAGCCCCATCTTCTTTAATGTCCCCATATTTATTAAGTAGATTTTCTCTGGGTACGGCAACTTGATTAAACCAAATTTTACCATTATCAACTCCGTTCAGACCTAGTTTATAACCATTGTCTTCTACATTTATTCCGGGCAAAAGTTCGTGCTTTTCATTTCTAAGCGGAACCAGAATGGCGTGCACACCTTCGTTTTTTCCATTTACGATGAGTTGCGCAAATACAGATGCCATCTTGGAGTGCAATGCATTTCCAATATATTCTTTATTATCGTTTTTCCCTGGGGTGTGAATTACAAGTTGGTCTGTTTCGTTGTTGTAAGTCGCCGTAGTTTTTATTCCCCGTACGTTGGACCCATGGCCCGTTTCGGTCATGGCAAAACAACCTAAAAGCTCTGCTTTTCCTGTTTTTGGGAGGTACAGGTCATGATGTTTTTTAGTTCCTAACTTTTGGATACTTCCTCCAAAAAGACCAAACTGCACTCCAAATTTTATAGAAAGGCTGCCATCGGCAAACATCATATTTTCAAACATGTAAGCATAACCTTCCATATCATCGGTTCCGCCATATGCCTCTGGGTAGGCCATGGCTCCATAGCCCTTATTGGCTAAGAATTTAACTTGGTTCAGAACAACATTTCTGAAATCTTCTTTGTTTCGGTGCACTTCCCACTTAAAAATAGGGTCGGCCAATACTTCCCTGAAATCATCCACCAGTTTGGCATGCTTCCCTTTTAAAATCGTATCGATCTCTTTGGAATCATAAAATTCCGAGGTAGTTTCATGAATTACATCAACATCAAAGAGGTGATTGTAATGATTGGGTTGAATACCCAGTTGTATTTCAATATGTTTTAATTGTTCGTTAAATGGACATACATCTTTATAGTGGCACACTACCTTTTGGCTAAATGTGGCTAATGGGTAAGTTTCACTTTCAATTAATTTAACTCCTGAATTGGAAATAGTCTGTTTCCATTTTTTTAATTCTGTATTTGCGGGCGGATTTTGTGTATTAAGCCACGTAAGTAATTGTGCCCTGTTCTTTTCGGATAGGGTTTTATCTGCGTCTATCGCATTTTGTACAACATTAATTTCGGATGCTGTGAGCAGGTCATCGGACCAAATAACATAGTAAAATGGGATGTACTGAAGAATTTCTGAGGAATAAGTGGAGTCTTGCATAGAATGAAATTACGAAAATTATCTTCAAAATAATGCGGCCTATGGCCATATAGAAAACGGTAGATTAGGGGTGTGAAGTATAGTGGGCTTGTTTCTTTTTCTGCTATCTTTGTTTTAATATGAATGAGTACTTAGACGCCGAAGGAGAGAATTTTACCCCTGAGGAATTTGATATAGAAAGAGCTTTGCGCCCCATAAGTTTTGATGACTTTACGGGCCAGGAGCAGGTATTGGAGAATTTAAAGGTTTTTGTGGAGGCCGCCAATCAACGAGGGGAGGCATTGGATCACACCTTGTTTCACGGCCCTCCGGGACTGGGTAAGACCACTTTGGCCCACATTCTTGCGAGTGAACTAGGGGTAAGCATCAAGATTACTTCCGGACCGGTTTTGGATAAACCGGGCGATCTTGCAGGTTTGCTTACCAATTTGGATGAGCGCGATGTACTCTTTATTGATGAAATTCACCGTTTGAGCCCAATAGTAGAGGAGTACTTGTATTCCGCTATGGAAGATTATAAAATTGATATTATGATCGAGTCGGGCCCCAATGCACGATCGGTACAGATAAACCTGAATCCGTTTACACTGATCGGGGCTACCACCCGCTCGGGATTGTTAACGGCACCCATGCGTGCGCGTTTTGGTATTCAGAGCCGCTTACAATATTATTCTACGGAATTACTTTCAACCATAGTTGAGCGTAGTGCAGAAATACTAAAAGTTCCTATTTCCCAAGAAGCTGCAATTGAGATTGCGGGCAGGAGTAGGGGTACACCTAGAATTTGTAATGCCCTTTTAAGAAGAGTGCGCGATTTTGCTCAAATCAAAGGTAATGGAAGCATAGATATTGATATTTCAAAATTCAGTCTAAAGGCATTGAATGTAGATGCTCACGGATTGGATGAAATGGATAATAAGATTCTTACTACCATTATAGATAAATTTAAGGGAGGCCCCGTAGGTATTACCACGTTGGCAACAGCGGTTTCCGAAAGTGCCGAAACCATAGAGGAAGTATATGAACCTTTCTTGATTCAGCAGGGTTTTATTATGCGAACACCGCGTGGCCGTGAAGTAACGGATTTGGCGTATAAACACTTGGGGAAGCTCAAAGGAGGAGTGCAACCAGGATTGTTTTAAAAATGCATTATGAGGAATAATCGTTTAGAGAAGGTTGTGATGCCTTTTGAGGATTTTGAAATAAAATTTTCTCAAAATTCCAAAATACTCTTTTCCGGTGTTTTTGGGAGTGGAAAAACTACTTTTATAAAAGACTTTTTTGAAAAAAACGACACTTACCAATCAATTCATATATATCCGGTTAATTATTCAGTAGCTTCCAATGAAGACATTTTTGAATTAATCAAATTTGACATCTTACTTCAATTAATCGGTAAAATTCCAAAAGAAGATTTTGAAAAAATAGAAATACCGTACCACTTAACACTTTGGACTTATCTTATAAGTAAAGAGAATTTAGGAGGGAAAATAGATTTTTTTGCGTCGTTCCTTTCGTTTTCGGCAAAATATGGTGGCAGTTTACTTAAGGTCTATGATCAACTCAAGATTCTTAAAAATAAGTATGAACTTTTTCATCGTAAGTTTCAAGAGGATGATTTAAAGACCGTAACCGATTATCTTGGGAGAAAAAGCACTGAAATAGGTAATATTTACGAAGAGGATTTTTTTACAGAATTGATTAGAACATTAATCGAACAACTTAAAGGGTCCAAAAGTGAAGGTTCTTTAGAAAAACCTATGGTGCTTGTAATTGATGATTTGGATAGACTTGATCCGGATCATATTTTTCGATTACTCAATATATTTTCTGCGCACATTGATTTCATGGGAGTGGAGAATGACAATAAGTTCGATTTTGATAAAGTAATTTTAGTTTGTGATTATAATAATGTCAAAAATGTTTTTATACATAGATACGGCTTACAAGCGGATTTTTGTGGATATATAGATAAGTTCTATTCGGCTATTTATTGGTTCAGTTCGTCTTCTTTTATCAATAAGATTATTGGCAAATATTTGAATGACATCGATGTCGGGGTTGGTTATGATTTTTTTACTCCAGATTATAGAGTCGGTGGACACATAAGATATGTAATCGAAGAATTGATTAAATATAATTTGTTGAATTTTAGAGAATTACTAAGGTGTAATGAAAGTTACGACCTAAGGTCAGGTAAGTCTTCACTTACGAAATATCCTTTTGCCCACAAGACTATATTTTATCAATTTGACTTTAATGTAGTTACAATTATTCATTTTCTATTAGATTTTTTCGATAACACAAGCGCTTTTTTAAACAAAATTGAAAAAGCTAAATTTATTGAAAGAAGCAAAGGATATGAGAATAATGATGAAGATGGAAGACATAAAATTGTGGAACTATTGGTTCTTATTAATTACATGAGTTTTGCCCCTGATAAGTTCAATAAAAATACAGAGACGAATATCGAACTTGAGTATGATAATTATGTGTTTATATGTAGACCATTGATAAGAAATTATGTAATCGCTTTTGAGTGTGTAGAGATTTTAAAGGATGGAGAGGAGTCTGATACAAAGGAGATAAGTTATTTTGCCATTCTCGAAGAGGCTGTAAAAACCTATATTGATTTAATAAAGTAAGTTGGCAGATACTATCTACTATTCCGAACTTATAAAAACCGAAGCCAAACGCCTCGGTTTTTTGTCTTGTGGTATTTCTAAAGCGGATTTTTTGGAGGAGGAAGCTCCTAGATTGGAGAAATGGCTCAATAACAATATGCATGGTGAAATGTCGTACATGGCCAATCATTTTGATAAACGTTTAGACCCACGTCTTTTGGTAGACGGGGCTAAATCCGTCATTTCATTACTGCTGAATTATTATCCCGAAAACACACAAGAGGAAAGCACATATAAAATATCCAAATACGCTTACGGGCAAGATTATCACCATGTCATTAAATCCAAATTGCGTGAGCTTCAAAATTTTATTTCTGAAAATATAGGTGAAGTTGGGGGAAGGGCTTTTGTTGATTCCGCGCCCGTTCTGGATAAGGCATGGGCCGCTAAAAGTGGCCTGGGGTGGATAGGAAAGCACAGCAACCTGCTCACCCAAAGGGTAGGTTCTTTTTATTTTATTGCCGAGCTTATTGTTGATTTGGATTTGGAATATGATTCTAGGGTTACGGATCATTGCGGAACCTGCACCGCTTGTATAGATGCATGCCCAACGGAAGCTATTGTGGAGCCCTATGTGGTTGACGGAAGTAAGTGTATTTCTTATTTTACCATTGAGCTCAAAAATGAAATTCCAACGGAATTTGAGGGTAAGTTTGATGATTGGGCTTTTGGGTGTGATGTTTGTCAAGATGTATGCCCTTGGAACCGGTTTTCAAAACCTCACCAAGAACCCTTGTTCAATCCACATCCGGAATTATTATCCATGTCCAAAAAAGATTGGGAAGAAATTACCGAAGATGTTTTCCGAAAAGTTTTTCAGAAGTCGGCAGTAAAAAGGACTAAATTCTCAGGTTTACAGCGCAATATCAAATTTCTAAAATAAAGCAGCGAACTACGAAAACGTTAGAGTTTGCTATCTTTTATATTTTCTAGGTAAGTTCTTTCAGGTCGATGAATTATTGTGCTATCTTGTTTGGTAGTTTTTATACCAAAACCAACTTCAAATGAGCTTTATTAAAAAACCGAGTTTAAGTTTTTGGCAGATTTTCAACATGAATGTCGGCTTTTTGGGCATCCAATTCAGTTTTGGACTTCAGCAAACCGCAATCAATCCTGTTTTTTTGTTTTTGGGAGCATCGGAAGATATGTTGCCTATTCTTAATATAGCTGGACCTGTAACGGGTTTGATCGTTCAGCCTATTATCGGAGCTATATCGGATAAAACTTGGTCGCCCCGTTTTGGTAGGCGTAAACCGTTTTTTCTGATTGGAGCTATTATTGGTAGTCTTTGCCTTTTTGCATTTCCGTTGAGTCCCGCCTTGTGGTTTGCAGTAGGGTTACTTTGGATTTTAGATGTGGGAAACAATATGGCAATGGAGCCTTACCGTGCTTTTGTAGGGGATAAGTTGCCAGAAAAGCAATTGAGTCTGGGGTACCAAATGCAAAGTCTATTTGTTGGTGCCGGTATCGTTTTGGCCAACGCATCCATTTTTTTGTTCCAAGATTGGTTTGGGGGCGGAGATGTTGCGGATGTAGCCGGTTCCATACCTAAGTGGTTGTATTACTCCTTTTTTATAGGAGCCTTTTTGTCCGTATCAACCATTCTTTGGTCCGTATTAAAAACTCCCGAAATTCCACCTACGGAAGAAGAAATGGAAGAAATCAAAGCTCATAAAGCCCTTTCTTTTGGGGAACGTTTTAATATGCCCTTTATAGAAATTGCCAAAGCGGTAAAAGAAATGCCTTCTTTTATGTGGAAACTCTCTGCTGTCTATCTTTTTCAATGGTATGCCCTATTCGTGTATTGGCAGTTTATAACACCTTTGTTCATGAGTACTATGGGATTTGATTTGTCCGGAGCTGCCGCGCAATCGGCAAAAATGAGCACTACGTACAATATTACCACTATGGTCGTAGCATTGGCATTGGTGCCATTGGCGCTTAAATTCGGGAGTAAAAAAGTCTACGCGGCCAGTTTATTGGGTACAGGGCTAGCACTTTTCGCAATTCCATATATTTCCGATCCTATTACCGTGTTGTTTCCTATGGTCTTGTTCGGTATAGGTTGGGCGGCTATGATGGGTATACCTTATACCATGGTTTCCAAGATTGTGCCTCAGGATAGACGAGGCGTGTACATGGGTATTTTAAATATGATGATCGTTATTCCCATGGGGATAGAGACGCTTACTTTTGGACCTATTTTTAAGAACCTTCTTGGTGGTAATGCCGTTAACGCTATATTGTTCGCTGGGGTGTTTTTTGTTCTTGCCGCGGTTCTTTCTTTACGGTTGAACGTAAAGGAGGCCAAAAAGGAGAATGTGGGCTAGTTGGGTTTATACCTGTAAATCGCGTAAATTCTTGGAAATTTATCCTCTAAACGGGCTACACATATCCGAAGAATACCCTTAAATTTGTTTTCTTAAATCTAATATTCCTATGGGCAATCAAAAACAGAGAAGGGAAGCATTGATATATCATGCTAAACCGCAACCTGGCAAAATAAAAATCGTTCCTACAAAACCCTATTCAACCCAGCGAGATTTGGCTTTGGCCTATTCGCCAGGTGTAGCAGAACCTTGCTTGGAAATAGCTAAGGATAAGGATAATGCCTATAAATATACCTCTAAAGGAAATCTGGTGGCCGTTATATCTAATGGTACAGCTGTATTGGGGCTTGGTAATATTGGTCCGGAGGCCTCAAAGCCAGTTATGGAAGGGAAAGGATTGCTGTTCAAAATTTTTGCGGATATAGATGGAATAGATATTGAAGTTGATACGGAGGATGTTGATAAATTCGTGGAGACCGTAAAAATGATCGCTCCTACTTTTGGCGGCATCAATTTGGAGGATATAAAAGCACCCGAAGCTTTTGAAATAGAAAGAAGGCTTAAAGAAGAGCTTGATATTCCGGTAATGCATGATGATCAACATGGAACGGCCATTATCTCTGCTGCAGCTTTGTTAAACGCGTTGGAACTGTCCGAAAAGAAAATAGAAGAAGTCCGTATTGTTATTAGTGGTGCTGGTGCTGCTGCTGTTTCCTGTACAAAGCTGTATAAGGCTTTTGGTGCAAAGGCCGAAAATATTGTGATGTTGGACAGTAAAGGGGTTATTAGAAAAGATGCCGAAAATCTATCTGCTTCCAAAGCGGAATTTGCTACGGATAGAAAAATTGATACTCTTTCCGAAGCAATGGTAGATGCCGATGTTTTTATCGGACTTTCCATAGCCGATATCGTAACACCGGATATGTTGAATTCAATGGCGGAAAACCCTATTGTTTTTGCCATGGCAAACCCTAATCCTGAAGTAGATTACGACTTGGCCATAAAGACCAGGAAAGATATCATTATGGCTACAGGGCGTTCCGATCATCCTAATCAGGTGAATAATGTACTTGGTTTCCCTTTTATTTTTAGAGGAGCCCTAGATGTACGGGCTACTGCTATTAATGAAGAAATGAAAATGGCCGCCGTTAAGGCATTGGCCGAACTTACCAAACAACCCGTGCCGGAACAGGTAAACATTGCTTATGGGGAAACGCGATTAACGTTCGGTAAAGAATATATAATTCCCAAACCTTTTGATCAACGTCTTATTTCTGAAATTCCACCGGCCGTGGCCAAAGCTGCCATGGATAGTGGCGTGGCCAAAAGCCCTATTGATGACTGGGACCGGTATAAAGAAGAACTGCTACAACGTTCCGGGAACGATAACAAAGTAGTGCGCTTATTGCACAACAGGGCAAAAATGAACAAAAAACGTATTGTTTTTGCCGAAGCCGACCATCTTGATGTGTTGAAGGCCGCTCAAATCGTACATGAAGAGGGTATTGCTGAGCCTATTCTTTTAGGTAGAAAAGAGATTATTTTAGAATTGAAAAAGGAATTGGATTTTGATGCCGAGATAGATATTTTGGATCCAACTTCCAAAGAGTTTGATGAGAAACATATACGCTACGCAACCAAGTTCTGGGAAAGCAGAAAGCGCAGCGGTACTACACTTTACAGTGCGAAAATAAGAATGCGTGAGCGCAATTATTTTGGAGCTATGATGGTGCTTGAAGGTGATGCAGATGGAATGATATCTGGATACTCAAGGGCGTACCCAACGGTTGTAAAACCAATTTTGGAAGTTATTGGTAGAGCTTCAAATGTAAAGAAGGTATCTACGGTAAACATTATGATTACGGATAGAGGTCCATTATTTTTGGCGGATACCTCTATCAATATAGATCCAAATGCGGAAGAAATTGCAGAAATAGCTCAAAATGCCGCAAATGTGGCTTCAACTTTTGGATTTGACCCTGTATTGGCTTTACTGTCTTACGCAAACTTTGGTTCTTCTAACCATCCGCATGCAAAAAAAGTAAGGGAAGCGGTTCGTATTTTACATGAAAGCAACCCAAGTCTTGTGGTAGATGGTGAAATTCAAACAGATTTTGCCCTGAACAAAGAATTGTTACAGAGTCAGTTCCCGTTCTCCAAACTGGCGGGTAAAAAGGTAAATACCTTAATTTTTCCAAACTTGGAATCAGCGAACATTACTTACAAGCTCTTAAAAGAACTGAACCAAGCAGATAGTATAGGTCCTATTATGGTTGGTCTAAGAAGGTCTGTTCACATCCTTCAATTAGGTGCAAGCGTAGATGAAATGGTAAATATGACGGCGGTTGCTGTTATAGATGCACAGGAAAGAGAAAAAAGAAAAAAGGCCAAAACAGAGGCCAAGTAATAGTAATTGCCCGGTTCTAATGACCGGGCAAAATAATTCCCCAAAACAACCCCGGATATGATTACCCATCTTAAAGGAAAACTTGTAGAGAAAAACCCAACCTATGTAGTGATAGAATGTGCTGGAGTTGGCTATTTTGTAAATATTTCCTTGAACACTTTTTCTAAGATAGGCGATTCGGAAAATATTAGTTTGTTTACTCATCTTCAAGTAAAGGAAGACTCACATACGCTTTTTGGTTTTGCCGAAAGATCAGAGCGCGAGATTTTCCGTCTTTTACTATCGGTTTCAGGTATTGGTTCAAGTACGGCCCGGACCATGCTTTCTTCATTGGAACCGGCCCAAATTAGAGACGCAATTGCCAATGGAGACGTGGCTACAATTCAGTCCATTAAAGGTATAGGAGCCAAAACGGCCCAACGTGTAATTCTAGACCTTAGGGATAAGATTTTAAAAGTTTACGATATAGGCGAAGTTTCCGCTCCTACGAACAATACAAATAAAGAAGAAGCGTTATCTGCTTTAGAGGTTCTTGGCTTTGTAAGAAGATCCGCCGAAAAGGTAGTTGACAAAGTACTTATCCAAGACCCCTCGCTCAGCGTAGAGAACATTATTAAACTTGCGCTTAAAAATTTATAACAAGTTTGAAAACAGGGGCCAAACTATTTCTTAAATCACCATTTAAGCTTACACTCCTATTTTTATTTTTGCTCGTTTCCTCCGGTGTATCGTATGCCCAAGAAACAGAAAATGAAGATAGGGAAGAGCAGGAAGTGGATTCCGTAAAGACCGGTTTTTCTTTGGGTAAGCTCAAAATGGAAAACCCGGAAAGTATTGTCTCTAAATACGAATACGATCCAAATCTAAATATGTACATCTACTCTGAAAAGGTAGGTGATTTTGATATTGGATACCCAGTGATACTTACTCCCGAGCAATATTATGAGCTGGTACGCCAAGAAGGAATAAAGGACTACTTTAAAGAAAAATCCGATGCCTATGCCGGAAAAAAAGAAGGTAGTGAAGAAGCAAGAAAAAACTTACTCCCCAATTTTTACGTAAACAACAGTTTTTTTCAATCCATTTTTGGAGGTAACACTATAGAGGTAATCCCACAGGGATCCGTGGCTATGGATCTAGGGGTTATTTGGCAAAAAAATGACAACCCCTCTTTATCCCCAAGAAACCGTACCAATCTATCTTTTGATTTTGATCAGCGTATAAGTCTAAGTATGCTTGGTAAAATAGGCGAAAGATTACAGGTTACGGCCAACTATGACACCGAGGCTACTTTTGATTTTCAGAATATTGTTAAACTGGATTATACACCTACGGAGGACGATATCATTCAGTCAATAGAGGTGGGTAACGTAAACATGCCGCTCAACAGCTCCCTTATAACGGGCGCACAGAGTCTTTTTGGGGTAAAAACTCAGCTTCAATTTGGTAAGACCACGGTTACCGCAGTTTTCTCGGAACAGCGTTCTCAAAATAATACAGTTGTAGCTCAGGGCGGTGGTACGGTAAATGAATTTTCCGTTTCGGCACTTCAATATGATGAGGATAAGCATTTCTTCCTGGCCCAGTATTTTAGGGATAATTATGATGCAGCTTTGGTTAACTACCCCTATATCAGGAGCCAAGTACAGATAACCCGTTTGGAGGTTTGGGTTACCAACCGTAGTCAGCAAACTTTAAACGTTCGTAATATAGTTGGTATTCAGGATTTGGGAGAATATGACCCATTGTTAGCAGGTGAAAATAAGACTAGGATTGCAGAAAATGCCCCAACGGGATTTTTCAACGCAAATTCAGGACAGCCCAACCAGTTGCCACGTAACGATGCAAATGATTACAATCCTGCGTCAATTGGTAAAGGTGGGGCACTTACACAGAGCATACGTGATGTGGCTACCATTGAGCAAGGTTTCAATATTTCGGGCTACCAACCTAACCAAGGGTTTGATTACGCTTATCTTGAAAATGCAAGAAAGTTGGAGCAGGGCAGGGATTTTCAATTTAACACCCAATTGGGCTACATTTCATTAAACCAACGTTTAAGCAATGACGAGGTATTGGCGGTAGCCTTTCAATATACCTATAATGGAAAAGTATATCAGGTTGGTGAATTTGCCAATGGTGGGGTAGATGCAACAACGGTTTCCGGATCTTTGGAAAACCCTATTATTGATAATAACACCTTAGTGCTGAAATTACTGAAAAGTAATATTACCAATGTGTCCGATCCTATTTGGGATTTGATGATGAAGAATATTTATGCCACCGGTGCTTTTAGGTTGAGTCAGGAAGATTTTAAAATGAATATCCTTTACTCTAACCCAACACCAAGGAACTATATTACTCCGGTTGAAGATTTTCCTGCCCAAACGGATGGAGGAAAACCTTTGCAAGAGCGCATATTGTTAGATGTCTTTAATTTTGATAGACTTAATGCCTACAATGATGTGCAACCTGGTGGTGATGGTTTTTTTGATTTTGTTCCGGGCATAACCGTAGATACGCAGAACGGCCAAATTATATTTACGAAAGTTGAGCCTTTTGGGGAATATCTTTTTGAACGTTTAGGTGGTGGGGATTATAATGCCGAAAGCGGATATAACGCCAACCAAGAGAAATATGTATTTAGGGATATGTATGAGCTTACCAAATCTGCGGCCTTACAAAACCCGGAAAAAGATAAGTTCTTATTAAAAGGTAGATACAAGTCAGAGGGAAGCAATGGTATTCCAATCGGAGCTTTTAACGTGCCCAGGGGTTCTGTGCGTGTTACCGCTGGAGGAAGACAGTTGCAGGAAGGTATAGACTATACGGTAAACTATCAGGCAGGTACGGTTCAGATTCTTGATCCAAGTTTGGAGGCATCCAATACCCCAATTAATATTTCAGTAGAAAATAATGCCGTATTCGGTCAGCAAACCCGTCGTTTTACTGGCGTAAACGTAGAGCATCAATTCAACAAGAATTTTGTTTTAGGGGCCACTTTATTAAACCTAAATGAAAGGCCATTAACGCAAAAGTCCAACTTTGGCGTAGAGCCTGTGAATAATACCGTATTCGGAATCAATGGAAATTTTTCAACCGAAGTTCCTTTCTTGACCCGTTTGGTCAATAAACTACCTAATATAGATACGGACGTTCCGTCTAATCTTTCGGTTAGGGGAGAAGTTGCTTGGTTAAAACCTAGCTCACCTAAAAATGCCGACTTTCAAGGGGAAACAACAACATACTTAGATGATTTTGAAGGGGCTCAGGCTCTAATTGATATCCGCTCTTCTTTGGGTTGGGCACTGGCAAGTACACCGGTGGAATTTTTGGATTCACCCACTCAAAAAGGTTTGGAAACCGGTTTCGGTAGGGCAAAAATGGCTTGGTATTCTATTGACCCTGTCTTTTATACCAACCAAAGGCCTGCGAGTATCAGTGATAATGATATTTCAACAAACGCTACAAGAAGGATATTTATAGATGAGGTTTTTCCTCAGGTTGAAGTAGCTCAAGGACAGACGCGTCAACAGACTACATTAGATTTAGCGTATTACCCTGAGTTAAAAGGCCCGTATAACGCAAATGCTAATTTTGGCACGGAATCTTCCAATGATAAATGGGGTGGTATCATGCGGTCTTTGAGCAGTACCAATTTTGAGCAGGCCAATGTTGAGTTTGTTCAGTTTTGGGTGATGGATCCTTATTTAGAAGGAACTGCAACAAGTCAAGGAGAATTAGTTTTTAACCTAGGTAATATTTCCGAAGATATTTTGGCGGATGGCCTTAAGCAATATGAAAATGGACTACCAGTTAACGGTGAGGGAAGTGTAAAACCGGAAAATCCTACGTGGGGTCCGGTTCCGGCAACCCAGGCCTTAGTGTATGCCTTTGATGTGAATGAAGGTAGTCGCTCACAACAAGATCTTGGCTTTGATGGTCTTAATGACGGAGCCGAAGCCGCAATTTATGGGAACGATAATCCGGAAGATCCAGCTTTGGATAACTACGAATACTTCTTGCAACGTGATGGTGGGATACTTAATAGATATTTAAATTTCAACAACCCGCAAGGAAACTCGCCGGTTGAGGTAACTAATGATAATAGAGGGTCTACCACATTGCCAGATGTAGAGGATATTGATCGTGATTTGACCATGAATACGGTCAACAGTTACTATGAATACCGGATTCCTATTAAACCCAATACGACCATTAACGATAAATATGTAACCGACATTCGTGATTCATTAGTGCTTTCAGGAAATAGAATTCCTAATGAAAGTACAGTGCGTACCCGATGGATCCAGTATAAAATTCCGTTAAGTGATTTTACCGAAGCAGTAGGTGGTATCAATGATTTTCGCTCTATAAGCTCATTACGTATGTACATGACCGGCTTCTCTAGTGATGTGCTTTTGCGTTTTGCTACGTTAGATCTTGTACGTGGAGATTGGAGAACCTATACTAAGTCTCTTGATGTAGATGACCCAAATACGGCAGATGATGCCACTACCTTAGACGTTAATGCGGTTAACATTCAGGAAAACGAAAGTAGAAGTCCTATTCCTTATGTGCTGCCTCCAGGTGTTCTTCGTGAGCAATTGAACAATAACAATACCATTATACAACAGAATGAGCAATCTCTTTCTTTGGTGGTGGAAAATTTGGAGTCTCAAGATTCTAGAGGTGTATTTAAGAATCTTGATATTGATGTGCGTCAGTATGAAAAATTAAAAATGTTCATACATGCCGAGAAAATTTTAGAGACAGATATTTATGATGTAGACCAACCTTTGGTAGGTTTTCTTAGAATAGGAACTGATTTCTCCGAGAACTTTTATCAGTTGGAAATTCCGTTGGAGTTCACCTCTTTTGGAGCTACTTCCGAAGAAGCTATTTGGCCGGATAATAACCAGATGGAAATTGTGCTAGCAGACCTTAATAAGGTAAAGTCGGTTTGGATTTCGGGAACGGACTTAAGTGAAATCAGATATTTTGAAGTGATAGACGGGGAAGTGGTTTCCGTGGATCCGCTTTCAGCAAGAACTCCCGGTAGATTACGTATTGGAATACAGGGTAACCCTTCTTTAGGGAGTATCCGTAGTATGATGGTAGGGGTAAAGAATGTAAGTAGAACCCCGGCAAGAGGAGAGGTTTGGTTCAATGAACTTCGTTTGGCAGGTTTGGATAATGAAGGAGGTTGGGCCGCATTGGCCGCCGTAGATGCAAACTTCGCAGATTTTGCGAATGTCTCCGCAACCGGTAGTACCAGTACTTCAGGTTTTGGCGCCATTGATCAGATGCCCAATGAACGTGCTCGTGAAGACGCGCTTTCCTATGATGTAGTTACCAATGTAAATCTTGGTCAGCTGCTTCCTAATAAATGGGGTATTCAACTTCCGTTCAACTACGGTATATCGGAACAAATGATTACGCCTGAGTTTGATCCGGTATATGATGATTTAAAGTTACAGGACAGAATTGATGCTGCAGATAACCCTGAAGATGCAAAGGCCATTGAGCAGCAGGCAGAAGACTATACCAAGCGTACCAGTATAAACTTTATTGGAGTTCGCAAAGATAGAGGAGAAGAGGCCGATGCCAATTTTTACGATGTAGAGAACTTTACTTTTAACTATTCGTACAACGAAACCAATCATAGAGATTTTGAAATTGCTTCTTTAGAGGATAAAAACGTTGCTGCAGGCTTGGTTTATAACCATAATTTTAAGCCTGTAGAAGTGGCGCCTTTTATGAAAAACGACTCGCTGTTTACTAGTCGGTATTGGAGGTGGTTAAAAGAATTGAACTTAAGTCTGTTGCCAACCAGTATTTCGGTTAACTCTAATATAGATAGGCAATTCAACCAACAACGTTTTAGGGATGTTGTGGAAGAAGGGGTAGATAAATTGGAGTTACCAACGTTGCAACAAAGAAATTATCAGTTTAATTGGCAGTATGCGGTAAATTATAGCCTTACCAAATCACTCCGTTTAAATATGACCGCCAGTAACAACCACATCGTAAGAAATTATTATGAAGATTTTGTAAACGGTACTGGGGATGAAGACCAACGTATAGATGAGACGTTGGGACTTTGGGACGGTTTTTGGGATTTGGGAGAGCCAAATAGGCACGCCCAACAATTAGAACTAAACTACGACCTGCCTTTTAGTAAAATTCCTGTACTGGATTTTATAAATGCACAATACAGCTATACCAGTAATTTTGATTGGCAGCGTGGTGGCGATGCACTTAGGGAAGTAGCGTTGGAAGATATTAATACAGTACAAAACGCTAGTACGCACAACCTAACTGCTAATCTTACCATGCAGAAGTTCTATGATATGATAGGGCTTAAAAAACGAAGTGGAAAATCTGCGGCCAATAGGGCTCCGGTGCGAAGGGATAAAGCGGGTAACCCGGCCTCGGGCAGTGAAAAGACAGAAAAGAAAACTAGTGGTCTTTTCAATACGGCGGTAGATATCCTCACTATGGTAAAACGGTTGAACCTTAATTATAATGAAAGCAGAGGTAAAGTGCTCCCAGGGTATACGCAATCCGTTGGTTTCGTAGGTTCGTTAAAACCTTCGTTCGGTTTTGTTTTTGGTAGTCAGGCAGATGTGCGTTTTGATGCCGCAAGAAAAGGATGGTTGACCGGTTTTGACGAGTTTAACGAGCAGTACATTCAGAATATCAACAAACAATTGAATATTACGGCCACGGCTCAGCCCATTAAAGATTTAACGATAGATTTATCTGCGGATAGGCAGTTTTCTAATAGTTATCAGGAGAATTTTAGTGTTATACGTAATACGGACGGTTCGTTGGAGTATAATAATCTTTTAGGTAACGAATACGGGAACTTTAGTATTTCTACAGTAATGCTCGGTACGATTTTCAATAAAAGTGACGAGTTTGATTC
The DNA here is from genome assembly GCF_030549125.1 of Zobellia sp. 1_MG-2023. Lineage (NCBI taxonomy): Bacteria > Pseudomonadati > Bacteroidota > Flavobacteriia > Flavobacteriales > Flavobacteriaceae > Zobellia > Zobellia sp. 1_MG-2023. The sequence goes on from NZ_JAUOSY010000002.1 coordinate 386,912, forward strand.
CAAAACGTTTGAACAGTTTAAGCAAAACCGTATTATCATCGCCAATCGTTTAGTAGCGGATAGGGGAGAAGTGGCAAACATAAATCCAGAAACAGGTTTTCCTGAAAAGTACAGTAAAACTCAGCAAGATGTGTTGTTGCCGGCTTTCTTTGCGGCATATACAGGGCAGGATGCGGAGCGTGTGAACTTAGATGCCTTCCGTGATATCCCAATTCCTAACTGGAATTTGAAGTTTACAGGTCTTATGCGTAACAAGTGGTTCAAGAAAAGGTTTCAGCGTTTTTCTGTGAGCCACGGTTATCGGGCAGCCTACAGTATAAACTCTTTTCAGACCAATCTAGAAAAAGTACAGCTAGAGAATGATGGTTTGTCTACATTAGACCCTGAGACTGGAGATAGAATGCCAGACCTTATTTTAAACAACGTGGTATTGAACGATGAGTTCAACCCGTTGGTGCGTATGGATTTTGAAATGAAAAACTCCGTAAGTGTTCTAGCCGAAATGAGAACCAGTAGAACCTTGGCGCTTAGCTTTGATAATAACCTTATGACCGAAATGAACGGTAAGGAATACACCGTAGGTCTTGGGTATAGGTTTAAGGATGTTAAGTTTGTTACCAACATTGGCGGAAACAAGACACGTTTAAAAGGAGATTTGAATTTAAAGGCAGATGTTACGCTTAGAGACAACATCACTATAATTAGAAATTTAGATATTGACAATAACCAGATTACATCAGGTCAAAACTTACTGTCCATTAAATTTACTGCGGATTATGCGCTAAGCAAAAACCTGAATGCCTTGTTCTTCTACGATCATTCATTCTCGCAGTTTGCTGTATCTACTGCTTTTCCTCAGACTACAATCAATTCAGGATTTACTATTAGGTATAATTTTGGTAATTAATAAGCTTTCCAATGGGTTGCAGAGGTGTAAATCGTGCGCTATATCTGGGTCTAATATTAAGTTAGGGTAATTTTTGCCTTTTGCCCATTAACTTGGTCTTGTTTTTTTGAAAACTCTTTCAGAAAACAATACATTTGTTTTCATAAAAATTAGACCATGAATATACCTGCAGAATTAAAGTATACAAAGGATCACGAGTGGATCAAATTAGATGGCGATGTAGCTACCGTTGGTATTACGGATTTTGCTCAGAGTGAATTGGGCGATATTGTATATGTGGAAGTAGAGACCGTAGATGAAACCTTGGATAGAGAAGAGGTTTTTGGAACGGTTGAAGCGGTAAAAACAGTATCCGATTTGTTTCAGCCTTTGAGCGGAGAGATCATAGAGTTCAACGAAGCTTTGGAGGATGCTCCCGAAAAAGTGAATTCTGACCCTTACGGCGATGGTTGGATGGTGAAAATTAAAATTAGTGACGCCTCTGAAGTAGATGATCTTTTGTCTGCAGATGATTACAAATCACTTATTGGTGCTTAAAAACAACAAGTATACGATTGCGTTTTTGGGCTGGATGGTATTTGTTACCTTTTTTAGCCTAGTTTCTTTCTCTGATACTGAAGCTGCTAATATAGATATACCCAACCTTGATAAGGTAGTTCATTTTTCTTTTTACTTTGGGGCCGCTTTTTTGGCAGTGCTATTTATCAAGGAAAGGACAAAAGGAGGTTTGGAGCTACGCAAGGCTGTGTTATATGCAGTAGTGGGGGCTATTATTTATGGTATAATTATTGAGGTATTACAGTATAGTTTTACAGCAGATCGTCATGGCGATATCCTAGATGCATTGGCAAATAGTGTGGGTGCAATCTTAGGGTCATTGGCCGTTAAATCCCTTTTTTCCAAGGAAAGGTGGTTAAAATGGAAAAATTAGTTGCTTGTTAAAGGAATATTTAATTAAATTAGCAAACATTAAAACACAAAATTATGGAACCGAAAAAGAATCCGAAAGCAGATATAGGCCGCAATAGCGGACTCTATTTTGTTATTGGTCTGGCACTTACAATGGCATTGGTATATGGTGCGCTAGAGTGGAAAACGTACGATAAGACAAATGACTACGATATTTCAATGAATGTAGATGATGAATTGGACGAAGAAGTTCCTATGACGGAGCAGATTAAGACGCCACCGCCACCACCGCCACCAGCGGCTCCTGAAATTATTGAAGTTGTTGAAGATGAAGAAGAGGTTGAGGAAACTGTAATTGAATCTACTGAGACAAGTCAGGAAGAAGAGATTATTGAAGTTGAAGATGTAATTGTTGAAGAAGAGGTAGAAGATGTAGATGTACCTTTTGCAGTTATTGAAGATGTACCTATTTTTCCAGGTTGTGAAAGTGAGTCTGATAAAAGGGCTTGTTTCCAGAAGATGATGCAAAAGCACATCGGGAAAAACTTTAGATACCCAGAAATTGCCCAGGAAATGGGGGTTCAAGGTAGGGTTAGTGTAATGTTTACTATTCAAAAAGATGGTAGCATTGGTAACGTTAGAATGCGTGGACCGGACAAAAACCTAGAAAAAGAAGCTGCTCGTATCATTAGTAAGCTTCCTAAAATGACACCAGGTAAGCAACGTGGTAGAGCTGTAAGGGTTCCATTCAGTATTCCTATTACATTTAAATTGCAATAAGCATCGCTTACAAAATATATTCAAGGCCTGTCTACAACGTAGACAGGCTTTTTTTTGTTGATTAACCTTATAATCGCTCTTTAATTTTTGATGGCTTTGTACGGTATAATATAAAGATGTCCAATTGGTTGCAGAAATAGAGGTTGAAAGCTATCTTTGCGGTTCGAAAAAAGATGAATGAAGACAGCGGTGAATACGGCAACAACTCCTTCTCTGGCGTTGGCAATGGCGGATTTTAAGGAGATTACCAAAGCCAGACTGGCAATTAGTGTGGTTTTTTCTTCTTTGGCCGGTTATTTACTGGGAGCCGATCAGATTAACTTTGTTTCACTTTTGCTATTAGCGTTTGGCGGCTATTGTATGGTTGGAGCATCTAATGCTTACAACCAGATTATTGAAAAGGATTTGGATGCGTTAATGAAACGTACCCAGAACAGGCCTATTCCTTCTGGTAGGATGTCCGTTAGAAAAGCATTGTTCATTGCTATTTTGCTTACCGTTCTAGGGGTAGTTTCCCTTTATGTGCTGAACCCTAAGACGGCAATGTTCGGGGCTATTTCCATTTTTCTCTATACAAGTTGTTATACACCATTAAAAACCAAGACGCCTTTGGCGGTTTTTATAGGGGCTTTTCCTGGGGCAATTCCTTTTATGCTCGGTTGGGTAGCTGCTACTAATGAATTTGGTATTGAGCCGGGAACATTATTCATGATTCAGTTTTTCTGGCAATTTCCTCACTTTTGGGCTTTAGGTTGGATGTTGGATGATGATTATAAAAGAGGAGGTTTTAAAATGTTACCTACTGGAAAAAAGGACAAAGGCACAGCATTGCAGATTATAATGTATACCATTTGGATGTTGGTTATTTCCATCGTGCCCGTATTTGGTTTTACAGGTAGGTTAGGACTTTCCGTTCCTGCAGCGATTATTATATTTTTAATGGGAATGGTCATGTTGGTCTTCGCTTTTCTTTTGTACGAAAAACGGGATAACGTTACCGCACGGAAATTAATGTTGGCCAGTGTTAGTTATATTACATTAATGCAGGTGGTTTACGTAGTAGATAAGTTTATTTAAATATGATCATGGATTTAACAAGAGGAACGGGGAAAGAAAAGAACGATAGGGCTAAAAAAATGATGCTCTGGTTTGGTATTGTAAGCCTTATCATGGGTTTTGCAGGGTGGACCAGTGCTTATATTGTAAGTAGCTCTCGTGAAGATTGGATCAGTGACCTTCATTTGCCAAGTTCGTTCTTTGTGAGTACGGCATTGATCATAGCTAGTAGTCTAACGTATATTATGGCAAAAAAAGCTATAAAAAGTGGTAGCGCTACTGTAGGAACACGTTGGTTGTTGGCTACATTGGGGCTGGGTATTGCCTTTGTTGCGTTTCAGTTCAACGGATTTTCCCAAATGATAGCCACAGGATACTATTTCACGGGTCCAACAAGTAACATTAAATTATCATATGTTTTCTTGATTGCTATGGTGCATATTGTACACGTAGCGGCAGGTCTTATATCCTTATTAGTGGTCTTATACAATCAGGTAAAGGGTAAATACTCCCCTCAAGAGCATTTAGGAGTAGATTTAGGAGCAACTTTTTGGCATTTTTTAGACCTGTTATGGGTTTATTTACTGGCATTTATGTACTTCGTAGGGTAATAAAATTAAATAAAGTTGGTTTTTCATGTGTATAGCGCTTTCACGATACATAAGAAAACTATAAATTTGTGCAAAATCTAACCATACTACAAAATATATGGATACAACGGTAACAACTGGTACGGCAGAAGAAAACGTGTGGGGTGGCGGAAATAGTCCCCTAGGAGCATCATACGGAAAAATGATGATGTGGTTCTTTATCGTTTCTGATGCTTTAACTTTCTCAGGTTTTTTAGCTGCTTACGGCTTTTCAAGATTTAAGTTTATAGAAACATGGCCAATAGCGGATGAGGTCTTTACCCACGTTCCTTTCTTTCATGGTAATTACCCCATGATTTATGTGGCTTTTATGACATTCATACTTATTATGTCTTCCGTAACTATGGTTTTGGCTGTGGATGCAGGACATAAAATGAAGAAAAACGCCGTAATCTGGTATATGTTCCTTACCATTATCGGTGGTGCTATATTCGTAGGTTCTCAGGCTTGGGAATGGGGTACGTTTATAAAAGGTGATTATGGTGCGGTTGAGACTAAAGGTGGCCGTATTTTACAATTTGTAAATGCCGAAACGGGCGAACGTGCTGCAATTCGTGATTTTGCAAAGACTATACCTACGGAGCGTGCGGAACATGAGCGTAAGAACGGAGTTTGGTTTTTTGATGAAGGATATATGCCTAGTTATTCGTTTAACGAGGTAATGGAAGGCTTTAAGGCTAACCCTAACATCCTTATCCGAACTGAGGCGATAGTCCAGGAAGGTGAGCATGAAGGACATAAAACTTTACTCAACAGAGAGGAGTCTCTTAAGAAAATAAAGGACGGTCAATTAGTTGTTGAAGGAGCTAACTTAATTCGTAATGAATATGGTAGTCGTTTATTTGCAGATTTCTTCTTCTTCATAACAGGTTTTCACGGTTTTCACGTTTTCTCAGGTGTAATTATCAATGTAATCATATTCTTTAATGTGATTTTAGGAACCTATGAGCGAAGAGGACATTATGAAATGGTTGAAAAAGTTGGTCTGTACTGGCACTTTGTAGATTTGGTATGGGTATTTGTATTTACCTTTTTCTACTTGGTATAATTTATTCTTCCTGAAAAAACGATATATAACGCATTTGAGATTTATATAATATGGCACAACACGCACACAAACTGGAAATTTTTAGAGGACTGTTGAAGTTTAAGTCCAACACCCAGAAAATTTGGGGAGTACTTATATTTCTTTCTCTTATTACAGCGGTTGAAGTAGTATTGGGTATTGTAAAACCAAGATCATTAACACATTCCTATTTTATTGGGATGAAGTTGTTGAACTGGATATTCATAATCCTTACTTTGGTAAAGGCGTACTATATTGCTTGGGATTTTATGCACTTACGTGATGAAAAGAGTTCTTTGAGAAGGGCGATTGTATGGACTCCTATTTTTCTAGTAGCTTATCTATTGTTCATTCTTCTTTTTGAGGCAGATTATGTTTACAACGTATACAAAGATGGCTTCATACAGTGGAATTTCTAAAATAATATCTTAATAAATTAACAGCATACTAAGACGGTTTCACAACCGTCTTTTTTATTTTTGTGGTTTACTAAATTTGGTGTTCGGCACTCTTTTGTTATGCAGGTAAAAAAGTATTCGGTCTTAGTGGTATTGTTTATTTTGCCTATAGTGGCATATCTCTTTTTTGCTTCAGGGGTAACTAACTTTGGAAAGCTATCGGTTTTGACAGAAGGAGTGGATGACGTGGCGCACATGGATCCCAATGTTAGTCTCAAAGATAATATTACCGTGGTAGGTTTCTTGGGTAAAAATCCAGATAAAAAAAATGGTAACGCCTTCAACCTTAATCAAAAAATATACAAGCGTTTTTATCAGTTTAAAGACTTTCAGTTTGTCATGGTAATGCCAAAGGGAACCGAGGTACAGGCCAATGAGTTAAAGAAGGAGTTGGGACATTTAGTGGATATGAAAAAATGGAACTTTGTTTTTGGCAATGACCAGCAAGTAACCGATTTTTTCAATTCGCTGAATACGGATATAGAGCTTGAAAGCGATTTAAGCACGCCCTATGCCTTTATTATAGACAAAGATTTGAGTCTTAGGGGCAGAACGGAAGATGATAAGGAAGGTACGCTATACGGTTTTGATGCTTCATCGGTTTCCGAACTTAATAATAAGATGGAAGATGATGTAAAGATTATATTGGCGGAATATCGTATGGCCCTAAAAAAGAATAGCGCCGATAGGCAAAAGTAGTAACGGTTTAGATTTAAATGCTGCAATGAAAAAGTATACGTACGTTTGGGTGTCTTTGGTAATACTGGTTTTTGGAATCATCTTCGTACCAAAAATTGTAAACCGTATTTCTAGTGGAACCATTGTAGAGAACGACCGTTTGAATGTAGAAAATGCAAAGAGTACTTTGTCCTACATCACTTTAAATGGAGAAAAGAAAAGGGTGCCTTCTTTTAATCTTATCAATCAAGATAGCTTGGCCATATCCAATTCGGATTATAAGGGTAAAGTGTTTGTTGTGGAGTTTTTCTTTACGAGCTGCCCTTCTATTTGTCCTATCATGACCCAAAATCTGGTTGAAATACAAAACCAATTCAAGGGTAATGACCAATTTGGAATAGCTTCATTTTCTATAACTCCGGATTTTGATACTCCTACGGTATTAAAAGCATATGCCGAAAAGAATGGAATTACAGATTTGGACTGGCATTTAATGACCGGTGATAAAGAACAGATTTACGATTTGGCCAATAACGGTTTCAATATTTTTGCTTCTGAAATGCCGGATGCACCAGGTGGTTTTGAGCATTCCGGTCTGTTTGCCTTAGTGGACAAAGAAGGATATTTAAGGTCAAGAAAAGACGATTTTGGAAACCCTATCATTTACTATCGTGGTGCCATTACCGAGAAACAAGGTGAAAATGACCACGGTGAAAAGGAGCAGATTTCAATCTTAAAAGAAGATATCAAACGTTTATTAGCAGAATAGATGGAGGAGACGCTAGCCAAGGAAAAAAGGTTTAATAAGTTAATTACGGTAGTTTCTATAATTGTACCGGTAGTGGTGGCCATATTGTTTGGGGTTAAAATACCAAATGTAGAAAGACTGGGTTTCTTGCCTCCAATTTATGCTTCAATAAACGGACTTACGGCCGTGCTGTTGATTGTGGCTGTTTGGGCCATAAAAAACGGTAAAAAGAAACTACACCAGAACATAATGACCAGTTGTATTGGATTGTCTCTGTTGTTTTTGGTAATGTATATTGCGTATCATATGACTTCAGAATCTACATCCTACGGTGGTGAAGGAGGTATGCGTTATGTCTATTTCTTTATTCTGATTTCGCATATTGTTCTTTCAATCGCTATCATACCTATGGTCTTAAAAACCTATGCTTTTGCTTATTTGGAAAAGTTTGAAAGCCACAGAAAATGGGCAAAGGTTACGTTTCCAATATGGTTGTATGTTGCGGTTACGGGGGTTGTGGTGTACATTATGATTTCACCTTACTATATAAGTTAGAAGAAAATAGGAAGAAGATAATTGTTTAATACATGAGAATGAAAAAGAGCCTGTTTGCCTTACTTTTTTTAGCTAGTTTAATGATTCCTGAAGATATGGAGGCGCAATGTGCTATGTGTCGTGCCGCTTTGGAAAGTAGCGGTAACGTTGATGCAGCGGAAGGTATAAACAACGGCATTGTATACCTTATGGCTTTGCCCTATATTCTTGTAGGAGGACTCTTTTATTTCGTATACAAAAAGATGAAAAATAGGTCCCCAGAAGAAGTTTAACATTTCTTTTGGTAATTTAGTGTAACAAAAAGTGCCCTTCATAGTCTTGTAGTTGTACGATATCCCCCATCGTGCTCATCAATCAATCAAAATCAACTACATGTTCGACATCGAAAGGTGGCAGGAAATTTTCGATACGATTCGCAAAAATAAATTGCGAACCTTCCTTACCGGTTTATCCGTGGCTTCGGGTATATTTATTCTCGTTATTTTATTAGGTTTTGGCGAAGGCTTTCGCAATGGTATTGCCCATGAGTTTGAACAAGATGCGGCAACCAGTGTTTGGGTGTGGCCGGGTACTACTACAAAAAAATATAAGGGGCTCAACCCTGGCAGAAATATTCAGTTAACCAATGCCAACTACGAGTTTTCGGCAAAGTTGCTCGAAGATGACATTCAATTTAAATCACCTAGAATTTTTGTTCGGAATGTATCGGTTACCTACGGTAATGAAGCATTGGTGTACCAGGTACAGGGAGTTTCGTCCCAATTTCAATTAATAGAGAATGCAAATATGTCCGGGGGTAGATTTCTAAATCCCCAGGATGAAAAGGATAGGGCTAAAGTAGCTATAATAGGAAAGAAAATAGCAGATGATGTTTTTTCTAAAGTTGATAACCCGGTTGGGGAATTTATTAAGATTTCAGGACTACCTTTTAAGATTGTTGGCATATTCAATGAAACCGAGGACAGGGAAGAGGAGCGCATTTACATACCCATGACCACGGCCCAAAGCACTTTTAACGGTGGGGATAGATTAAATAACCTAGCATATACTTTACCGCCAGCAGATAATTTTGAAGAAGTAGTTTCCCGATCCATAAAGTTCAAAAACAGTCTTCAGTCGTATTTGCAACAAGCTCATACTGTTGCTCCGGATGACACCAATGCTATATTCGTATGGAGTGCTATGGAAGAAGCCAAAAGGTACTATAGTCTAACGGATAATATTGCTTTGTTTTTCTGGTTCGTTGGCATATGTACCATAATAGCTGGTGTGGTTGGGGTGAGTAATATTATGCTGATCGTGGTAAGGGAAAGAACGAAAGAAATTGGTATACGAAAGGCACTTGGAGCCAAGCCATGGTCTATAGTTGGGATGATTTTACACGAATCTATTTTCATTACGGCCATTTCTGGCTTTGCTGGACTCATTTTTAGTATGGGACTCTTGGAGTTTGTTGGCCCTCATATAGAGGTGGACTACGTTTTAAACCCCTCCGTAAATTTTACGGTAGCTATTTCAACTGTTTTTGTACTAGTATTGGCGGGGGCAGTGGCAGGGTTCTTTCCTGCTTGGAGGGCGGCCAATATTCATACCATTGATGCATTACGAGATGAATAAAAAAATATCTGAACCAATTTTATTTCACAAACATGTTCAATAAAGACCGTTGGAAAGAAATTTTAGAAGTACTTACCGGTAACTGGTTCCGAACCGTATTAACGGCCTTTGGGGTGTTCTGGGGTATTTTCATCTTAATCCTGTTGCTTTCGGCAGGAAAAGGGCTGGAGAACGGGATTATGCAAGACTTTGGAGACATCGCTACCAATACCATGTTCATGTGGTCTAGAAGTACTACTAAGCCCTATAAGGGCCTTCCAAAAAATAGAAGTTTTCTTTTTAAAGTTGAAGACGTTCAGGCTATAAGGGATAAGGTGCCCAACCTAAGATTTATATCTCCAAGAAACCAACTTGGCGGGTTTAATGGAGCCAACAATGTAGTCCGAGGGATTAAGACCGGAGCCTATAATGTGTACGGTGATTATCCTGAAATTAGTAAGCAAGACCCTATGACCATGACTTCCGGGCGGTTTTTGAACTATAATGATATAAAGGAAAAACGAAAGATTGCAATAATAGGGGAGGGAGTACGAGCAGGGCTTTACGATAAGGATGAAGAAGTATTGGGTTCGTTTATAAAGATTCAGGGAGTGAATTTTATGGTGGTCGGAACCTATAAAAAGAAGAGCAACGATGGCGATGGCGAGGAAGCGCAAAAGGAAATTTTCGTGCCCTTTACCACATTTTCCCAAGCCTTTAATAGGGGAAGTGATGTGGGATGGATGGCCATAACTGCAAACGATGGTACTTCTATCACTAGTCTAAAGGATAAGATTATGGGCGTGGTTAAGGAAAACCATAAAGTGCACCCGGATGATCAACGTGCCGTTGGGCATTTTGATTTATATGAACAATTTCAGCGCGTTCAGAGTTTATTTGGGGCGTTGCGTTTTATCGCCTATTTCGTAGGGATTCTAGTGTTACTTTCCGGAATAATTGGGGTAAGTAACATTATGCTTATTGTGGTAAAGGAAAGAACCAAAGAAATAGGAATACGTAGGGCTTTGGGAGAAGACCCTTGGTCCATTAAACTACAGATTTTAATGGAATCTATCTTTTTGACCATTATATCGGGTATGGCAGGGATTACTTTAGGTGCATTGTTCATCTATGGGGTAAATGTGCTTTTAGATATAAACGGTCCGGTAGATATGTTCGCTAATCCCAGTGTAAGCTTAGGGGTAGTTGTAGTGGCTCTGTTCATTCTTATTTTTTCAGGTCTCTTGGCTGGTTTTATTCCGGCGCAGAGTGCAATAAAAGTAAGGCCCATAGATGCACTCAGAACCGAGTAGACTGAGAATCAATTTTGTAAAAAACAACAATCGAATAACATAACATCAATCAATCATAAAAATGAAAAAGTCAGTAACCAGAATCATCCTTTTGCTTATAGTCGTGGCCTTTGGCGGATCAATGTATTACCTATACCAAAAAAACGCTGAAGACCCTGTAGTGTATGAAACGGAACAGGCATCTAAAAAAACTATTGTAAAGAAAACGGTAGCCACGGGAAGCATACTTCCTTTGGAGGAAGTACTCATTAAGCCTAATATTTCTGGGGTAATAGAAGAGGTGTTTGTTGAAGGTGGTGATTATGTAAAGTCGGGAGATTTGCTTTGTAGGATTAAGGTGGTGCCCAATCTAAATGCGCTTAACGATGCGCGAAATACAATTGATGAGGCCAAGATTAATTTAGATGACCAGCTTAGAAACCTGGAGCGTCAAAAGGGGTTGTTCGCTAAAGGGGTGATATCAAAAGTAGATTTGGAACGTGCGGAAGTTACTTATGACCAAGCTAAACAAGGGTATGCTGCGGCCAACAAGCGTTATGATATTGTAAAAACAGGTACTACAAAAGGGTATGGAAATGCCGCAAATACTCAAATTAGGGCAACCGTTAGCGGAATGGTACTTGAGGTGCCCGTGGAAGTGGGTAATCAGGTAATAGAGAGTAACAATTTTAACGAAGGAACTACCATTGCCGCCATTGCAGATGTAGATAAAATGATTTTTGAAGGAAAGGTAGACGAAAGTGAAGTAGGTAAAATTAAAGAGAATTTGCCTCTTGAAATTACTGTTGGGGCTTTAGAGGGAAAGGTGTTTGATGCAGTTCTAGATTATATAGCTCCTAAGGGAAAAGAAGAGAACGGTGCCATTCAGTTTGAAATTAAAGGAACTATGAAAAAGCAGGATTCCGTTTTTATCAGGGCGGGGCTAAGTGCCAATGCATCGGTAATACTAGGTAAGGCAGATAGTGTTTTGGCTATTAAGGAAGCTTTGGTGCAGTTTGATGATAAAACAAAGTCGCCTTATGTAGAAGTGTCAAGTGGGGATCAAAGCTTTGAACGCAAGGATATTGAGCTGGGAATCAGCGATGGTATTTTTGTTGAAGTAAAATCCGGACTTACAGAAACAGATAAAATCAAAGTCTGGAATGCCATTGAAAAGGAGGAAGAAAAAGGATAATTTTATTATTTAACACAAAATTTGGAGTCCATCTTGTAACAATTGGGCAACTTACAAGTCCTATTGCCATATTGTTCAAGAATTCCAAATACAATTAACAATACTACCATGATTGAAATTAAAGATCTGCATAAATCCTACAAAATGGGTAGCAATTCGTTGCATGTTTTAAAAGGGTTGAATTTTAGTATTGAAGAAGGGGAACTTGTGGCTATTATGGGCTCGTCCGGATCGGGCAAGTCAACTTTATTGAACATTTTGGGAATGTTAGATGAGGCAGATTCCGGATCATATACGTTAGACGGAGTTCCTATTAAGAATTTGAACGAGACCAAAGCGGCTAAATACAGAAACAAGTTCTTAGGTTTTATATTTCAGTCGTTTAACCTTATTAACTACAAAAGTGCTATGGAAAATGTGGCACTTCCTTTATACTATCAAAAAGTACCTAGAAAGGAAAGGGAGGAAAAAGCCCTTAAATACTTGGCTCAGGTGGGGCTTAAAGAATGGGCAACCCATTTGCCAAATGAACTTTCCGGGGGGCAAAAGCAACGTGTGGCAATAGCAAGAGCTATGGCGGCAGAACCAAAAGTGCTTTTGGCCGATGAGCCTACCGGTGCATTGGATAGTAAGACATCGTACGAAGTAATGGATCTTATTCAGAATATAAATGATGAGGGCAATACCATTCTTGTCGTTACGCATGAAGAAGACATTGCCCATATGTGTAAGCGTATTGTGCATTTAAAGGATGGAGTAATCGTGGAAGATAAAAAAGTAGAACAGGTTAGGGCTGCTCAATATGTTAAGTAGAGACAACTGGAAAGAAATTTTCGAGACTATTCAAAAAAACAAACTTCGTACATTTTTGTCGGGGTTTACCGTGGCTTTGGGTATTCTTATTTTTGTTGTGCTTTTCGGATTTGGCAACGGCCTCATCAATACTTTTGATGATTTTTTTGGTGATGATGCCACCAATGTGTTCTATATATTTCCTGGTAGGACAACTATGCCCTATAAAGGTTATAAATCCAATAGGGCCATTGAGTTCGATAATAGTGATTTGGCAGATATTGAGAAAAACTTCCCCTTGTTCCTTGATTATATTTCACCAAGATTAACACGCCAGGATACGGTTAGCTACAAAAACGAGTCCAATAGTTATAGAACACAAGCAGTAGGGCCTGCACACCAGTACAATGAAATGACCATTATGATGAAGGGGCGTTACTTAAACGACCTGGATATAAAAAACAAGACCAAATATGCTGTAATTGGTAGGTTGGTGGAGCAAGACCTTTTTGGGGCTAAAAATTCAATGGGTAAATATATAGATGTAGGCGGTAGCTCTTTTAAAGTTATTGGGGTTTTTCAAGATGATGGAGGAGATAATGAAGAGCGCGTGGTATATATACCATATACCACCCGACAGTTGATTGAAAAGAACACGGATAAGATCAATCAGATTGTTGTAGGGTTTAAACCGGAGATTGGTTATGCAGGGGCTATGGCCTTTGAAAAGAGTTTGGATAAGTTTATCCGCTCAAAAAAATACATCAATCCTAAGGATCAAAACGGAATATTCATCAGGAATGTGGCCGATCAATTAAAACAGAATCAGCAATTTGCCAGGGTGTTACAGATCATTGTAGGTTTCGTAGCCTTTGGAACTATTATAGCAGGTATTATCGGGATCAGCAACATTATGGTCTTTGTGGTCAAGGAACGAACAAAGGAATTGGGTATACGCAAGGCACTAGGCGCTACGCCCAAAGCGGTAATTGGAACTATTTTATTGGAATCCGTATTTATAACTACGGTTTCCGGTTTTGTTGGGATGCTCGTTGGTGTAGCCATTTTAAGTTCAATGGGTGAAAAGCTAAAGGACTTTTTTATTACCAACCCATATATAGATACAGGTATAGCGGTTTCGGCTACTATAGTACTGATTATTTTTGGTGCCATTGCAGGGTATGTTCCCGCAAGGCGTGCCGCACGTATTAAACCCATTGTAGCCCTAAGAGACGAATAATATGAGCTTTATATTCGATAGAAATACATGGCAAGAGATTTTCGGTTCGATCAGTAAGAACAATATTAGGACCGTCATTACGGTTGTTGGGGTTTTATGGGGCATCTTTATTTACATAGCGCTTTCCGGTGCGGCCAAGGGCATGGACAATGGTTTTGAGAGCATGTTCCAGACCATTGCCAGGAACAGTATGTTCGTATGGGGGCAAAGCACAAGCATGCCCAATGAGGGGTACAAGACCGGAAGGCAGATGCAATTAAAAATCGAAGATGCGGTAATGATAGAAAATCGTATACCGGAAGTAGAATATATTGCCCCACGAAACGTACGTGGATTTTTTGGGTCGCCCCCTGCCAACATTGGCCGTAAGAACAAAACGGGTAGTTATTCTTTGTTTGGGGATTATCCGGCTTTTACCAAAATAGCTCCCAAGAAAATTTATGATGGCGGTCGTTTTATTAATGATGAGGATATTGAGCAGTCCCGTAAAGTGGCGGTAATTGGTGAGCGTACACAAAAAGAGCTGTTTGATAAGGATGAGAATCCCATTGGTGGATATTTTAAAATTGACAATGTATATTTTCAAGTAATAGGAGTCCATAAATTTGAGCCTAGTGGTGGTTTTGGTGGTGATGGCGATATTTTTATTCCTTTTACCACCTTCAAAAAATTGTACAATACAGGCGAAAATGTAGGATGGTTTTCCATTGCGGCCTATGATGATGCAGATGTTATAAAAGTAGAGGAGAATATAAAGGACTTGTTAAAGAACCTGCATAACGTACATCCGGATGATGACCGTGCTTTTGGGTCGTTCAATTTGGGGGAACAGTTCAATAAAATCGTTGGTTTTGCCAACGGAATTACGTTTCTGTCCCTTATTGTTGGTATTGCTACAATTTTGGCAGGGGTTATAGGTATTGGTAACATTTTGCTTATTTCGGTAAAGGAAAGAACCAAGGAACTTGGCGTACGAAGGGCGCTTGGCGCCACACCTGCGGAAGTGCGTAACCAGATTATTTTAGAATCCGTTTTTCTTACCGTCATAGCGGGTATCATGGGTATTATTTTGGGTGCCATGACTTTGGCGGGTATTGCTAGTTTAACAAAAGATATTGATTTCCCTTATACAAACCCAACAGTGCCTATACCCTATGTGTTAGGGGCGTTGGCCATTATGGTGGTATTAGGAACCTTAATTGGGCTTATACCTGCCCAACGTGCCGTTAGTATTAAGCCTATTGACGCGCTACGTGAAGAATAACAAGCTATTTTGTAACAAATAGGAAGACAACAGAACCAATAGACAATAAACACATCTGAAAAAATGAACAAAATCGTAAAATATATCTTAATTGGTATTTTG
This sequence comes from Zobellia sp. 1_MG-2023, assembly GCF_030549125.1. NCBI lineage: Bacteria > Pseudomonadati > Bacteroidota > Flavobacteriia > Flavobacteriales > Flavobacteriaceae > Zobellia > Zobellia sp. 1_MG-2023. The sequence continues at coordinate 402,200 of NZ_JAUOSY010000002.1, forward strand.
ATATTAGGTGCCCTATGGGCCGCAGCTTTTTTCGTGAAATCAAACAGTAAAGATGCTGTTACGTATGAGACGTCAACTCCTTTCATTTCTAATATAGAAAAGAAAACCGTGGCCACTGGAAAAGTAATTCCAGAGGATGAGGTAGAAATAAAACCTCAGATTTCGGGTATCATCCAAAAAATATACTTGGAGGAGGGGCAGAAGGTTAAATCGGGAGATTTAATAGCAACAATTAAGGTGGTGCCAAACGAACAGGCCCTAAACCAATCTAGAGGTAGGGTAAGGAATGCCGAACTGGCACTTAATAATATAAAAATTGAATACAACAGGAACAAGACCTTGTTCGATAAAGGTGTGATTTCTAGCCAGGATTTTAATACCCTTCAACTACAGAACGATCAAGCGGTACAGGAGCTTGAAAATGCAAAAGCAGACTATCAGATTATTCGTCAAGGGTCGGCCGGAGGTTCCAGCAGTGCTAATACGAACATACGCGCTACGGTAGACGGGACTATTTTGGAAATACCGGTAGAAGAAGGTGATCAGGTTATTGAGAGTAACAATTTTAATGATGGTACAACCATTGCTTCCATTGCGGATTTAAGCAAGATGATTTTTGAAGGAAAGGTTGATGAAGGCGAGGTTGCCAAATTGGAAGTAGGTACACCCTTAAAAATTAGTTTGGGTGCAATAGAAGGAACCGAGCTGGATGCAAAATTACGTTTTATAGCACCTAAAGGAATAGAGGAAACAGGTGCGGTACAGTTTAAGATTGAAGGTGATGTTGAGGTAAAAGATGATATTTTTATACGAGCTGGATATAGTGCCAATGCATCATTGGTTCTTGAGAAAAAAGACGACGTACTGGTTATTCCCGAAGCGCTGTTGCAGTTTGATAAAAAGACCGATAAACCATACGTAGAGATTGAAACTGGTGATCAGCAGTTTGAAAGAAGGGATATTGAGATAGGAATTTCGGATGGGGTTAACGTTGAAATCGTATCAGGATTAACGGAATCGGACAAAGTGAAGATTTGGAACAAGACCGAGCCTATTAAAAAAGGAGAAGACGAAGAGGAAGAGGAAGCTAAAGAAGAGTAAAAATCATCAATCATAATCAAATAATCAAAACATGAATTTTAAACTAACAGCATTACTGCTCTTATTTTCTATTGGGGCCGTTAGCGCCCAGCAGAAAAAATGGACGCTGCAGGAGTGTGTAGACTATGCGGTTGAACATAACCTTTCCGTAGAACAGTATGAGTTGGATCTGCAAAATGCACAAATAGATAAATCGGACGCGGTGGGAGCAATGTTACCTGCGGTGAATTCTAGTGCAAGCGTAACGGGTAGTACAGGTCTTTCGTTTGACCCAACCACCAATCAGCCGGTAACCACAACAATTTTGTCTGCCAATGGAGGGTTGACATCGTCTTTGACACTTTTTGACGGTTTGCGAAATCTACACCGTTTAAATCGTGCTAAACTGAACGCATTATCCAATCAATACCGTTTGGATGATCTTAAGGACGATATTCGCTTGAGTGTAGCCAACGCTTATTTGCAGATACTCTCCAATAAGGAAACATTAAAGGTTTTTGAAGCCCAGTTTGCTGTGTCCGAACAGGATTTAAAAAGGTCTAAGGAATTGGTGGATGCCGGTGTTATTCCCAAGGGAGATTTATTGGAAATAGAGGCAACCGCCGCAAACCTTGAACAACAAATCGTAAATACGCAGAACCAAGTGTTGATTTCCCGTATCAATCTGGCGCAATTGCTTCAGATAACGGATTATGAAAATTTTGATGTCTTGGATGCCGATTTTGAGGTTCCACCATCCGAGGTGCAGTCAAAATCACCAAAAGAAATTTTTGCAGAGGCCTTAACTTTTAGAAACGACATTAAATTTTCGCAATCCAATATAGATTTGGCCAAGAAAGATTTGGATATCGCCAAGGGGGCTATTTATCCAACCTTGGGGGCTTTCTTTAATTACAATACCAGATATTCAGATCAAGGCGGATTTGATAGTGCTACGGGAAGGCTGGTTCCTGCAGAGAGTTTTGTAAATCAATTGTGGATTAATGACGGTATTTCTTACGGGGCTAGGTTAGACATTCCAATCTTTAATGGTTTTGCCGTAAAGAACAATATAAAGCGCTCTAAAATTAATGTTGAGAAGGCCAAATTGCAGTTGGAACAGGATAAATTGGATTTGGAGACTAGCATCAATCAAGCATATGTAGATGTCAAGAGTTTTTCAAAGGCCTATGATGCGGCCCAAAAAACGTTGGATGCAAGACGTCTTGCCTACGATTATTCAAAAGAACGTTATGATGTTGGCCTTATGAATGCTTTTGACTTTAGTCAGGCACAATCAAGGGTAGATAATGCAGAAGCTGAATTAATCCGTACCAAGTACGACTATATTTTTAGACTTAAGGTATTGGAGTTCTATTTTGGACTCCCTTTGGAGTTGAAGTAAGATTCTAATTACCAAAAACTGAAGACCTTCTTAGTGTAATACTGGGCGGGTCTTTTTTTGTATGTAAATTAAACCTTCTCGTGTATCTTTGCAGCCGTATGGGCATAATATTAAACTTAGAAACGGCTACTACCAATTGTTCGGTAAGTATAGCTAAAGAGGGGCGTGTTTTAGTCATTAAAGAGCACGATACGCCTAATTATTCACATGCTGAACAGTTGCATGTTTTTATTCAAGAGGTGCTTAAGGAGGTAAATATGGATGCTTCCGAATTAGATGCCATTGCAGTCAGTAAAGGTCCGGGTTCATACACGGGTCTTCGTATTGGGGTTTCTGCGGCTAAAGGATTATGTTTTGCTTTGGATATACCTTTAATTTCAATTGCCACTCTAGAGAGTATGGCAGAGCAAGTATCTTCCAAGGAAATAGATTTTGTAATTCCCGTATTGGATGCGCGGCGTATGGAGGTGTACTCATCCGTTTTTGACAAGGATAAAAACGAGGTAAGACCCACCGAAGCCGAAATTATTGATGAAGATTCATTCGCTGAATTTATGAAAAAAGGTAAGGTTCTATTGGTGGGTAATGGCGCCGAAAAGTGTAAATCCGTGCTCTCAAACACTAATTTAAGTTTTGATGCTTCCGTAGTGCCTTCGGCAAATGAAATGGCCCGTTTGTCCTATAAAAAGTTCAAAGTAGGCCACTTTGAAGATGTAGCCTACTTTGAGCCTTATTATTTAAAAGATTTTATCCTTCAACAGAAAAAGAAATAATTCTGTTGGCTTGATTTAAGCTTTTAGGGATTCACCCTTTACATGAACATCACGTTGTGGGAACGGTATTTCAATTTCTGCTTCATCAAACCTTCTTTTTACTTCTTCAATTATAAAGAAGTGAGCGGCCCAAAAGACAGAATTCTCTGCCCAGAACCTTAATGTTAGATTTACGGAGCTATCGCCCAAACTATCTACATACACTTCTGGCATGGGGTCTTTAAGTACGTTCTCATTTTTTTGACAAATGTCTAACATGATATCTTTAGCGGTTTTGATATTAGAGCTATAGCCAATACCCACTTTTATATTATCACGCCTTGTTGGCATCGCACTATAATTTACCACGTTGTTATTGGATAATTGTCCGTTTGGTATGATAGCCAATTGGTTGCCAAAGGTATTTACCTTGGTGTAGAAAATAGTAATTTCCTTTACGGAGCCATCAACCCCCTGGGCCGAAATCCAATCGCCTATTTTAAAAGGTTTGAACAGGAGAATAAGTACGCCTCCGGCAAAATTGGAAAGTGAGCCCTGTAGGGCCAAACCAATAGCAAGACCGGCAGCACCAATAATAGCGATAAGTGATGACGATTTAACTCCCAATTGGGTTATGACCAAAACAAAAAGTAAGACTTTGAGAGCTATACTTATAAAACTCTGTAAAAAACTTTCTAAAGCTAGGTCGTAGTCTTTCTTTTCAAAGAACTTACGGACCATTTTGTTTAAAAACCCAATCACCCATAATCCGGCTACCAGAATAATGAGCGCCATAACAACATCGGGCAAGACCTCCCATACCCAATCTATAGCTTTATCAATATGTTCTTGGTAATCTGCAAATTTTTCCATGTACTATTTTTTGAGGGAGCAACATACTAAAATCAAAGGCTTCAATCAAACTCAGTTAATTAAACTATTGTTAATCCGGAGTGCAAAAATTAAATGCGTTAATAGTTTGTTTATATGTGCCCAAATTGACCGTATATCTAGCCTGTATTTCTATTGAAATACAACCAATCTTTAAGGATTCAAGCAATAAAAAAAGCGTTGTAATCCTATTACAACGCTTTTTTTAGTTTTGGTTTCCGTACTAATTTACCTCAAAGGTAATTTTTACGTTTACTCGGTAATTATCCATTTTACCATCTTTAACTGTAGCGCTTTGCTCGTTAATGTAAACGGATTTAATATTCTTTACTGATTTAGAGGCTTGGGCAACCGCTTGTTTGGCTGCATCTTCCCAACTTTTATCGGAATTTGCCAATACTTCAATAACTTTTAAAACTGCCATAATACTCTGTTTTTTATGATTCGTTTCAAATTACGAAATTATTGAACAGGATTCTTGATTCTAAACCTATAAAAATTAGTCCATTAGCCATTAATGGCCACTACCTCGTTTACTTTGTCTCCCATCATATTTTTCAACATGGTTTCAATTCCATTTTTTAAAGTAAAGGTAGAGGAAGGGCAACCGCTACAGGCCCCTTGTAGTATAACATTTACCGTTTTACTATCCTCTTCATAGGATTGAAAGAGAATATTTCCGCCATCGCTGGCAACAGCAGGTTTTACATACTCCTCTAGGATGTCTACTATTTGTTGAGAAGTGTCATCCAATTCTGCTACAGGTTGATTAGGTGATGAACTATCCTGAGCAGCTTCTTTTGTCTTGGCTATTGCACTTTCGGAAACAGCCTCGTTACCATCCGCAAGGTATTCGCGTATATGTTCGCGTAATTGCATGGTAACGTCTTCCCATTCCGCTACATCGTATTTGCTAACGGAAACATAGTTAAGGTCAAAGAAAACTTCCTTTACAAACGGGAAGTTAAATAGCTGCTTAGCTAATTCGGAATTTTTTGCCTCATCTATATTTTTAAACTCAAAAGCACCGGGAACAATAGGTTTGTTCGCTACAAATTTCATTACAGATGGGTTAGGGGTAACCTCGGCATAAACCGTAATGGCCACTCTTTTATTGGTAAGCTCTTCTTCGTTCACAATAGGCTCCTCTGCATTTAGATATTCCACCAATTGCTGGGCAACCTCGTCTTTAACGTCGTCCCAATCAACAATGTCATAGCGCTCAAGGCCAATAAAGTTTCCAGAAATATATACCGTTTTAATAAACGGAAGGTAAAAAAGTTGCTGGGCCAAAGGTGAATTCTTGGCTTCGTCTATATTTTTGAACTCGTAGTTCTTGTTTTTGGTCAGAAAGTGATTCGTCTCAAATTTTAGAATCGCAGGGTTGTTGGTTTTAACAACCGTAATTGTATACTCCTTCATGGTGTCAAAATTTTTGTAAAAATACAACCTATTTCCGAACAGTCCGTATGGAATTGTCTATATAATAATGTTACGTTTCATCCGTTATACCTTATATTTAGTCGATCAATCAATCATCCACTATATCCAACAGATGAAAAACCGATTACTGCTCTTGCTAGCGTCTCTTGCCTTTGCTTTTCAATCTACCGCGCAAGAAGGTATACCTGTATATTTTGATTACCTCTCGGATAACTATTATCTCGTTTACCCTTCAATGGCCGGTATTAGTGATGGGGGCAAAATAAGGGCTACTGCAAGAATGCAATGGTTTAGTGTAGAAGATGCGCCAAATTTACAAACAATAAATGCCAATTTTAGAATAGGTGAAAGCAATAGCGGGGTGGGAGCCATCATTTTTAACGATGCCAATGGTTACCATGCGCAGACCGGTGTAAAATTAACCTATGCCCATCATTTAAAACTTGGTGGAGACGCAAGAAGCCTTAATCAGTTATCTTTTGGATTGAGTCCAACGTATTTGCAAAGCAGTTTGGATGAAACTGAATTTCGTTCGGCACAACCTGATAATGCTTTGATAGGTAGTAAGATTAGCGAAGGTTATTTTAACATGGACCTGGGCTTTTCATATAACCTTAGGGAGTTTTATGCTCATTTTGCGGTGAACAACCTGTTAAGCAGTAAGCGTAATTTATATCGTTTTGGCCGACAGGATCCTGCAAATGTGCCCGTAATTGATAATTTACGAAGGTATTTGTTTTCTGTAGGATACATTTTTGGTAAGCAAGAATGGCAGCTAGAGCCTTCTATTTTGTTTCAGATGAGTGAATTTACAGAAGAAAAGTCTATCGATTTGAATGCTAAGGTCTATAAGGACGTAGACTTTGGTCGTATTTGGGGAGGACTTTCATACCGTAGAAGTTTTGAAGGTGCCCAATTTGCTACATCAGATAGTTTTGGAGAGCAACGTTTGCAACTGTTTACTCCAATTGTAGGGGCTAATATTGGGAATTTTATGGTGTCTTATAATTATTCCTATCAATCAGGAAGTGTTGTTTTTGATAATGGCGGATTTCATCAAATCACGTTAGGATATGACTTTGGACAAAAAGAACGTAAATATGATTGTTACTGTCCTGCAGCTCAGTAAATACTGTGTAATCTAGATAAAGAAAATAAAAAAAGCATCCTGAATTTTCAGGATGCTTTTTATTTTATGTCAGAAGGGGATTATTCTTCCCACTTATAATCTTTTTTTGCAGCCTGTTTTTTGATGGCTTCCAGCATCGCATTTTCTAGCTCTCCTTTTTCTCCTTCTTTCTGTTGTTCAGCAATGAATTTTTCGCGTTTGGTATTTAGTTTTTGAATCTCATTTTGGATTTTACTTCGTTCGGACTTCTTTTCTTGAACATAAGCTTCCATTTCCGTTTTTGACTTTCCTTTTAGTTCCTTTGGTAGTTCGGTTTCTTCAAGCATGGCAATATCAAAAGACTCATCTTCTAGGGCATCAACTAAATCCCAGTTCTTGTTGTTGTAAAGTCTGGAGCTTTTACTTACGGCTCTTTTTACCGCTACGGCTTCTTCCAGTTCATAAGCGTTGGAGTCTTGAGTACGTTGTTTTTCCATTTTGACACTCCCCATAGCACCGTACGAAATATAGGTCTGATTTAGTTTGGAATTCAATTTTATGATAACATCGTCATAAGGCGTATCAATATGAACAACTTTTCTATTGTGGTCAATGGCAATATATTCACCTCCGGTTAAAGTGGCGCCGTTTTTCCAATCGGAGTTAATACCTTGCTCATAGTTCCCGCAGAAAATGGTGTTGACTACAATGTCTTTTTCTTTGGCATTGGTGACCGCGTCCTTATAGTTTAATTTTCCTTGGGTAAATGGTTCGTTACCTGCAATGAAAATCATTTTTAGATTATCCGGGTTATCTCCCCAATTCAATTGTTTTAAAGAAGTATGGATAACCTCGCCGCAATATTCTTCGCCTCCATTGGTGGTCAATGAGAATAGCTTTTCTGAAATCTCGTCCAAGTCTCCACTAAAATTCAATACTTGCTGAATATACCCTTCCCTAGAGGATAGGTTGTCGTTTCCGTATTGATAAAGGGCAATTTGTAATTCTGGGCGTTGCTCGTTACCACATTTGGCATAGGTGAACTTGTTTACAATGTCCCAAAGTTGAGACTTAGCTTGGTTGATGAGTCCATCCATACTATTGCTAGTATCCAATAAAAGGGCAATTTTAACGGTATTGCTTTTAGGCCTGTCATTTGTATCTGGTAAAAAACCCTGGGCCAATACAGGTTTTGTTGTTTCTTTTTTGGTTTTTAGCTCGCAGCCGTACATGCTTGTTAAAGCAAGTGACATAAAAGCCAATCCTAGAATCTGTCTAATGTTTTTCATAATTTAATTTTTTGAACTCTATTAAGAGGGGATTAATGTTTTTGTAAGTGTTATTGATGAGGTAAAAGTAGAAGCAACTTAATTCTTGTAAAACCTGTTTTGAGTGAAGTGGCCTTTTGAAAGAGGGAACGTTCCTTTTGGGTGTGTGAAGCCTTTAAAACAATTCATTTTTCGCCCATTTAGTGACAGATGACGTTTTTTAATGACGCATAATTCAACTAAGTTTACGTTGTACAAATAATCAAATGCAAACAGTTCGCTACATATTGTTTTTCCTTTTTATTGGGTGCTCCACAATGAACTCTTGGGCGCAAAAAGAGGTGCGCAGTAGCAAAATGGCTCAGCCGCAAAGTAGTCTTCATAAAGTATATTTGGATTCTGCCAACTCCTACAAGCAAAGTGATATTAAAAGAAGCATAGATTACATCACCAATTCCATTGCCGTACTTGGAAAACAGGCTGATAAAAAATCGCTTTCGGAATCATTGGTCGCTCTGGGTGAAGTATATCAATATCATAAACAATATGACCTGGCAATTACCAATTATAAGGATGCTCTGGAAGCCCACAAATCTACCCGGACCACCTTGCTCTTGGGTGAAGCCTATATTTTGAACAAACAATTTTCAGAAGCAGAAAAGGAATTGCAGCCTTTACTGAAAATAGAAGGCCTTAAGCCGAATCAAAAGGTGAGCTTGAACGAAAATTTGGGTGATGCTTACCGCGGATTAGGTTTGATAGATAAAGCCGTAGCCTTTTATGAGGAGGGGTTAATTGTGGCTAAGAAGAATCAGATATCTCCCAAAGTAGCCGATTTAAATTCAAAAATTGCCGATACGTATGCTCAAGATGATAAGTTGGTTGAGGCAGGTGCGTACTACAATAGTTCCTTGCAATTAACCGAAGGTCTGGAGCCCAAACGAGCAGTACAGGAAAAAGAAAAAGTAGCCGATTTCTACAATCAAAAAAGTCAATATGGTGCTGAAATTGAACTTCGTAAAAAAAGCCTTAACGAATTAAAGACCCTACCCAAGGGAAGAACTACTAAAAAAGAGGCCCGAGGAGATTTTGATTCTATTACCTCGCAACGTATCAATTACAAAATTGCCAATGCATACATTGCTCAGGACAAGTATGATGAGGCTATTCCATACCTTAAAGAGAGTATAGAAGAGGCAGGTTCGGAGAATGATCTAGTGGTGCAAAAAGATGCAACACGCAAACTTTCCGAGGTTTTTGAATATAAGGGAGACTATCCAAAGGCTTTTGAAACCTATCGTAATTATGTGTCCTTGGTAGATAGTCTATACGTGCAAAAGGAACAAGAAATTTCTAGGGCGGCGCGTTTTAATCGTGAAATTGCCTCTAAGCAAAATCGTATTTCTGGTTTGGAGCAAGAGAGGGAGTTGTCTCAAAGCAAATATGACTTAGCGGTAACCGGCCAGCAGCTTATTCAAGAGAGTAATAAGCGCCAAAAGTGGATTATCTATTCCCTGATATTCGGGATGATTTTGTTGGGTCTGGCCGCTTTTTTCTTTTACCGTAGCAATCAACAACAAAAACTAGCGAACAATCTCTTGGCATTGAAATCCCTGCGTTCGCAGATGAATCCGCATTTTATTTTTAATGCCCTCAACTCCGTCAACAACTACATAGCAAAGAGTGATGAGCGTAGTGCCAATAGGTTTTTAAGTGAATTTTCAACCTTAATGCGTTCGGTTTTGGAAAATTCCGAAGAAGATTTTATTCCCCTGACCAAGGAATTGGAACTGTTGGAGCTTTACGTAAAGTTGGAGCATTCCCGTTTTCCGGATAAGTTCAGTTATGAATTGAATGTAGATAAGGGGCTAGATGTTTCGGCTTTTGAAATTCCGCCTATGTTGCTTCAGCCTTACATAGAAAACGCTATTTGGCACGGGCTTAGATATAAAGATGAAAAGGGGCTTTTAAAAATCGATGTAAAACCAAAAGGGGCAACATCCCTAGAAATAACCATTACTGATAATGGGATAGGTAGAAAAAAATCATCTCAACTGAAAACCCAGAACCAAAAGAAACAAAAATCAAAGGGAATGGGAAACATCAAAAAACGTATTGCCATTCTGAACGATATGTATAAAAATAAGGTAGATGTTGCTATTTCTGACCTTACCAAAGAGGGCTCGGGAACCAAGGTGGTATTCGTTTTACGAAAAGATTGATAAGCTGCTTGTTCAATTAAAATTCCAATATGAAATTAAACGCCATACTTGTAGAGGACGAAGCCAATAGCCGTGAAATATTACGGAACTATTTAGGAAAATATTGTGTTGATGTCAATTTGGTTGGGGAGGCTGCATCTATTCAAGAAGGATTGGAACTTATACAAAAACATGAATTGGACCTTGTGTTTTTAGATGTTGAAATGCCTTTTGGCAATGCCTTTGATTTACTGGACCAGTTACCAGACCGTACGTTTGAGACCGTATTTGTAACGGCCTATAACCAATATGCCATGGATGCCTTGAACAGCCATGCGGCCTATTATCTTATGAAGCCCATAAACATTGATGAATTGATAAAGGCGGTGGAATATGTACAAGAAATTAAACAAAAAGAAATTGAACTGACGGATACGGTATTACAACCTAAATTGAAATCCGTAGAAGGGAAAATAACCCTTCCGCAGCAAGACGGTTTTCAGGTGCTGAATGTTGCTGATATTCTCTATTGCAAAGCCGATGATAATTATACTGAAATCTATCTAGAGAATAAAAAGATTTTGGTCAGCAAGACTCTAAAGTATTTTGAGGATGCCTTGGCCGGCTTTTCATTTGCTCGCATTCATAAATCATATCTAGTGAATGTTAATGAGGTGGTGAAGTATAGAAAGGGAAAGGGAGGTAGTGTGGTAGTTTCAAACGGAAAAGAGTTATTGGTTTCGGCCTCTAAGAAAAAAGAGTTTTTGGCGTATTTTTAGAACATATAGAATTAAGGTAAAGGAAATTAGAATGATAAAAACGATTAAAGGGAAAACCCCACAATTTGGAACGGACTGTTTTATTGCCGAGAATGCGACCATTGTTGGAGAGGTAACTATGGGAGATCAATGCAGTATTTGGTATAATGCCGTCCTTAGGGGAGATGTGCATTTTATAAAAATGGGTAATAAGGTTAATGTACAGGATGGAGCTATAGTGCACTGTACTTATCAAAAATCGCCAACAACAATTGGTAATAACGTTTCAATAGGTCATAACGCCATTGTTCATGGGTGTACTTTAAAAGATAATGTGCTTGTAGGTATGGGAAGTATCATTATGGATGATTGTATTGTAGAGAGCAATAGTATTATAGCGGCAGGAGCTGTGGTTACAAAAGGCACGCATATTCCCTCGGGAAGTGTATTTGCGGGTACACCCGCAAAAAAGATTAAGGACATTAGTCCGGAACTGAGTTCCGGGGAAATAGACCGTATAGCCAATAATTATGTTATGTACAGTAGTTGGTTTAAGGAGTAAGAACAGTGCTCTGTACTTGGGACTTATACTTAATTTGCTATTTTTGCACGCACTAAAAAATTAAAAAGAATGAACGCATATATATTTCCCGGACAAGGAGCACAGTTTGTAGGTATGGGCTTGGACCTTTATAAAAAATATCCGCTGGCCCAAGAACTGTTTGAGCAAGCCAATGAAATCCTTGGTTTTTCCATTACCGATATTATGTTTCAAGGTACCCCGGAAGACCTAAAACAGACCAAAGTTACCCAGCCGGCCATTTTTTTACATTCGGTAATTCTTAGTAAGGTAATGGGTGACAGTTTTAAGCCGGATATGGTTGCCGGTCATTCTTTGGGAGAGTTTTCTGCTTTGGTAGCCAACGGAACGCTAGGTTTTGAAGATGGATTAAAATTGGTTTCTCAGCGTGCTTTGGCCATGCAAAAAGCGTGTGAGCTTAAACCGAGCACTATGGCGGCTGTTTTAGGGTTGGAAGATGCTATAGTAGAAAAAATATGTGCAGAGACACCGGGTGTTGTGGTTGCCGCTAATTACAACTGCCCAGGTCAATTGGTGATTTCCGGCGATGTAGAAGCCATAGAAACAGCCTGTGTAAGTATGAAGGAAGCAGGAGCAAGAAGGGCTTTGGTACTTCCTGTAGGAGGCGCATTTCATTCACCTTTAATGGAGCCTGCACGAGAAGAATTGGCATCGGCAATAGAAAACACCACTTTTGCAACGCCAAAATGTCCTGTTTATCAAAATGTTACTACCGTAGCGGTAAGTGACTCTACTGAAATTCAAAAGAACCTTATTTCACAATTGACCGCTCCCGTAAAATGGACGCAAAGTGTACAGAATATGGTAAGCGATGGAGCCTCTCTGTTTATAGAGGTTGGGCCAGGTAAAGTGTTGCAAGGGTTGGTTAGAAAGATTGCTCCAGGAGCAGAAAGTCAGTCGGCAGATATCCCAAGTTGATGTTTCATCCGTATATGATGTAGTTCATCCATTAAACCTTGATTTAACCCCAAATTTACGGTTGTGGATGATTTTTTTAGTAATATTGATGCCCATTTAGCCAGGACCTACTTTATTTGCTGTGAATTGAATTTTTGTTCAAAGGACAGTTATGAAATTGAAAAAGAAAAAAGCTCGCTTTGCCCGTAGTTTGAGAGCACATGGCAAAATCGTTCTATTGTTGCTTTTATTTTTAGGTGTTGGCTCCGTGGCCAGTGCTCAAGTTGTTTCTTTATCCACATCGGCAACCAATGTTACCGAAGGAGGACCGAATCCGACCTTCACTATTTCTAGGAATTCAAATCCGGCAACGACGAATACGGTTACTTATAGTGTAACAGGAACCACAACTTCTGGTACGGATTTTGAGGCACTTCAGGGAACAGTTGTTTTGAACTTGCTTTTTCCATCAGTTACCACTACAATAGAAATTGAAGATGATAACTTAGTTGAAAATGCTGAGACTATAATTATAACTATAGTAAGTGCATCAGGCGGTGCGACCATTAATAATGGTGCTAGAACGGCAACCTTTACTATTGCGGACAATGATGAGGGTATTTTTACTTTAAGCAGAACGCCCGCTACACTTGCAGAAGACGGCGCTGCAACTGCAACATTTACTCTTAACCTTGATAAATCTAATGCCACTGGTGCAGCGGTAACTATACCATATACTATTACTGGCACAGCTACTAACGGTACGGATTATTCCGTTCAAGGTGCAAGTCCATTGACTTTTCCCGAGGGTGTTTTAACTAGGAATATAAATATTGCAACTATTGGTGATACGGACCCTGAAGCCAACGAAACTATAATCTTAACATTGGGTGATCCAAGTAACAATACCCAATTTTCGTACACTCAAATGCCTGTAGCGCAACGCACGGTAACAATTATTGATAATGATTGTGCCGCAGGAGATACCCCGCCAACCATAAATGGAAGGGCAAATGCGGTTTGTAACCCTCCTACTGCTACTGTTAATTTAAATACGTACGTAACCGGAGGTGCAAATAGTGCTCCAGCGGGTAGTTCGTTACGATGGAGTAATAATGCAAATCCAACTACAGTAGGGGCTCTATTACCTAACCCTAACATATCTGCCACGGGAACTTATCATGCTGTTTATTGGGCGGATGACAATTCCTGTTTTACAGCCAGTAGTCCTGTTACCATAACTTTTAACACACCACCGTCCGTTGGCACAGTAACTACTCCTCAAAACGCATGTAATAATGCCAACGATGATTTTGGACCAACTCGTATTGCATTAAATTCTTTAATTACAGGTAACGATGCAGGTGCATGGACCTATACTTCAGGACCAGCAACGGTAAATCCGGCAGGTGCTAATAACCAAGTGAATTTTAGGGGGCAGCCTGCAGGCGCTTATGTTTACACGTTTACAACAACAGGTGCTGAGGCACCTTGTACTAATGATTCTATATCGGTAACCATAAATGTTGATGATTGCGATCCTTGTACCGCTGGAAACGCAGCTCCGGTTCTAGATACGAGTATACAGAGAACTTTTTGTGATGACATAACCACTGGTCTAAACGATTATGCGCCTAATAGTGGGCCTAACGGTACCGTGTTGCGCTGGGCAACCGATGATGCGGACCCCACGGGTAGCTTTGTTCCTAATAACAGGCTAAATGATCCTTTGCCAGGTACATATTATGGATTTTATTACGATGCGATAAACGATTGCGCCAGCCCTTTGTTAACATTAACGCTGGCTCAGAGTGAAACACCGGAAATTACAAGTTCAGCGGGCGACAGTAGATGTGGTCCGGGAAGGGTGGTGCTTAGGGCTACGGCAACCCAAAACGCTACAATTAATTGGTTTACACGTGCTACGGGTGGTTCACCAGTGGGTACAGGAGCTAGTTTTGCCGTTAACAATTTAGCAAGTACAACTACCTATTATGTGGAAGCAGAAGCCAATGGGTGTAAATCATCGCCAAGGGTACAGGTTGAGGCGGTTATTTTTCCTCCTGTTACTGCAGGAGCTCCAGAGGACGCATCTTCTTGTAATGATTCCAACTTTGGAACAACCACATTGGATTTAGATACTACTTTCTCGGAAGCAGCAAGTGCGGGTACATGGGCATGGGCCTCTGGTCCGGCTACTCCTGCTATAAATGGAGAAAATGTAGTAGATTTTCAAGGTTTGCCCAATGGTACATATGTTTTTGAATATACAACCACGGGAGCGCAGGCGCCTTGCGAAAATGAAACAGCGGAGCTTACAATTTCAGTGAGCAGTTGTGATACGGATGACGATGGAGACGGGTTGTTGGGTGGATTAGAATCTACTTTGGGAACAGATCCAAACAATCCGGATTCGGATGATGATGGAATAAACGACGGGGACGAAGTTGGTGATGATTTTGATAACCCTTTAGATGAAGATGGTGATGGTATTATAGATGCGTTGGATTCTAATGTTTTGGATTCGGATTTAGATGGTGTTGTTGATCAGTTAGATCCAGCCAACAATAATGCCTGTATTCCGGATAACTCCAACGGACTTTGTGATACGGACGGAGATGGAATTACCGATGGTCAAGAGGAGGCAGACGGTACCAATCCTCTAGATGCCTGTGATCCCGATATCAATAATGGAAATTGCGATCCTACACCAATAGATCTTCAGGTTGTAAAAACGGTTGATAAGGCCGAAGCCATAGCGGGAGATGAGGTTATTTTTTCCATAGCGGTAAATAATTTGTCCGATAGGGTAGCGAGAAATGTTACTATTGGTGAAATGCTAGAAACCGGCTTTGAGTATAAATCACATACTGCTACCGAAGGAAGTTACATAGTAGCTACTGGTGAGTGGACAATTGCCGAGATTCCGGCTAATGGAACGGTAACTTTAAGTATAACTGTTGATGTTCTAGATGGCGGACCATATACGAATATTGCCGAATTGTTGCAGTCTTTTCCCGTTGATGAAAATCCGGATAATGATAGCTCAGAGGTGACTTTAAATATTGATTTGCCCGAGGGTATTGATTTGGTATTGGAAAAGTTTGCAAGAATAGTTGATCCAGAGGATGCTTTCAGTATAAAAAATAATCTAAGTGAAGTAAACCCTTTAATTGGCGAGGAGGTTGTCTTTACTATAAAGGTTACCAATGAGTCCGAAATTGATGCAGTTTCCGGTATTCAAGTTTTAGATGTCATTGCTGAAGAAAGCGAAAGTGGCTTTGATTATATAGACCATGTAGCTGATAAAGGAGAATATAGTCTTCAAACCGGTTTGTGGACTATTCCTGAACTTATACATAGGGAGGTCGCTACTCTGGAAATAAGGGTATTGGTTCCTTTAGAAGGAGAATTTACTAATCAAGCAGAAATTATAAGGTCTTCACCTGTAGATAGTGAAGGCAAGTACGAGAATAATATTGATTCGGTACGTGTTAGGGTCTCAAGAAAATCCGATTTAGATCTTGGATTGATTTTTAATCAATTTTCGCCAAATAATGACGGTGTAAATGATGAATTAAAAATCAATAAGTATCAGAGAAATGAAGATGGTACTTTCAATTCAACCCCGGTAGATCTTGTTTACGATATTAAAATTTTCAATAGATACGGAAAAGTGGTTTTCGAGGGCGATCAGATGACCGAGGAAATTATTTGGGACGGAATGTGGGAAGGTAAAGAGGCCCCAGACGGTACTTACTTCTACGTTTTAAATTTAACCTTACAAGAAGAAGTAGAAGGTTTTGATACCAATACCACTAAAAAAGGCTGGATACAGCTCATAAGATAATTTGGATAATGCAGTATAGAACATTAAAATCCTTTTACGGTTACATCTGCTTTGCTATAGGTGTATTGTTCATTTCGGCAAACGGTTTTGCCCAAAAAGAACCACAGTATACGCAGTATATGTACAATATTGGTAGCTTCAATCCTGGTTATGTGGGGTCGGTTCAGAATCCTGAAATAGCAGTTGCCTATAGGGCTCAATGGTTAGATGTAGATGGGTCTCCCCGTACGATTCGCTTAGGTACCAACATACCATTTGCCAATGAAAGAACAGGCATGGGGTTCAATATTATAAGTGACCAATTAGGGCCATCAACTCAGACATATGTAGAGTTGGCTTATTCCTATCAATTTAATGTATCGGATAAAGCAAAGCTTTCTTTTGGTATGGATGCCGGTGGTTCATTCTTAAACGTAGATTTTTCAAAGGGTACGTTCGAAAACCCCGGAGAACCTATTTTAGGGCGTGAGACCATTTCAAAATTCTACCCGACTATTGGGGCTGGTTTCTTCTTGTATGAAGATGATATTTGGTATTTAGGAGCGTCTATTCCCAATTTTTTAACTGATGGAATCTATAATGATGATGTCGCCACGATTATAGAGGATAAAATGCAATTCAATTTTATTGGGGGGTACGTTTTTGATGTTTCGGAAACATTAAAGTTCAAACCCGCTTTTTTATTGAATTATATTAACGGAGCTCCGTTGAACACCAATCTTAGTGCTAACTTTTTGTTTAATGATCGGTTTACAATGGGTGCATCCTATCGTTTGGGGAGTGCCGTTAGTGGTTTAGTTGGCTTTCAGATTACGAGCGGTAGCTTTATTGGTTATTCTTATGATTACAACACAAACCCACTAGGAGAGTTTAGTAGTGGTTCCCATGAAGTTATTCTTAAGTTCTTCTTGGGTAGAGGTGATGGTTCCGGAGGAAGCAACAAGAGCTTAAAAGGAAAGCCAAAACAAATAGATACGCCAAGATTTTTCTAATATTAGACTATGAAATTCAAAATCTTCATATTACTTTTTACGTTGACCGTGGCACCTTCGTTCGGTCAAGAAATGACATCTAAAGGCGATAAGTATTTTTATAGTTATGCGTATGAAGATGCTATTTTAGAATATAACAAACAAATGCAAGAGGGTAAGTTCATTACCAACCATCAGCTCTTGAATTTGGCCGATTCCTATTTTAAAACGGGAGAATATAATAAAGCATCTAAATTATATTTAGATATTAATAAGAACGATACTATCATGTCTGCACATCGGTTTAATAAGATGTTGCAGAGCTTGGCTAAAATCTCGGAACAGGAAAGAGTAAAGGCCTTTTTGAAGTCCAAAAGCAATGTTCTTGAAAGTGAATTGGTAGAAAATGCTGACTTCAATTATTTACTACAGGATAACAAGGAAACGGAATCTGCAGGGTTCTTTATTTTTACATTGACCGGTAATAGTGAATTTTCCGATTTTTCACCTGCTTTTCACGAAGACAAGTTGCTGTTTAGTAGTGGTAGAAAGAATAAATCAAAACGTATTTATGGGCCATCTGGGGAGTCGTACTTGGATATTTATGAGGCCGATATAGAAAAGGGTGGAAACATCAGCAATGTTAATGTATATAAAGGCGTGCCGGATTCCCCTTTTCACAAATCTACACCTTTCTACTCCAGTATTACAGGAGGAACGTACTATGTGCTTTCCAATGCTAACGGAAAACAACTTTCGTTTGATGAGAAAGGAAAAAATGCACTGGCAATTGGTATGGCATATGAAGGCGGACTTTTTCGGTTTTTGCTAAAAGACTTAAGTACCTCTTTTTACTATCCTTTCTACGATGCGGCAAGCGAAAGATTATATTTTGCGGCAAATTTTGATGATAGTTATGGGGGAACCGACCTTTATTATGTTGTAACCAATAACGGTCAGGTTATGTCCGAACCCATTAACATGGGGCCTAGAGTCAATACTCCTGGAAATGAAATTGCTCCTTTTGTCTACGATAATAGCCTCTTTTTTTCTTCCGATGTTTTTTATGGACATGGGGGTATGGATGTATACCGAAGCAATATTCAGCCAGATAACACCTTTAGTATTCCTGTAAATCTAGGAGAAGGAATCAATACGAAATATGATGAATTTGGCTTTATCATTCGCCCAAGCGAAGGACATGAGCTAATGGGATATTTTTCGTCTAATAGACCAGGAGGTAAAGGTAATGATGATATTTATGGCTTTAAGATAGCAAGTAAACCAGGGCCACGCACACTTATATTTAAGGGTACGGTAGTGAAACCTCCCTACGATACCCCTATAGCTAATGTGGGTGTAACGGTTTTTGATAAGGATGGTGCTGTACTCAGTCAAATGGTTACTAATATCAATGGTGCCTATCAAGTAGAGATACCCTATACAGATGTGGTTTCCATGGAGATTTCCAAAGATGGTTATTCAACATTTAAAGAGAAATACAATCCAAAGGAATTAGAAGAATTACAGAAGGCGCCATCTCAAATACAATTGGTCTCTTTAGAGGATATTGTTAGGGAGAAAGAAGGAAAGAATGTGCTAAGCCTGAATAATTTCTATTTTGAGACAGGCAAGAGTAATGTAACCTTGGCCATGACACCGGAATTGGACAAGGTAGTAGATGCCATAAAAAAATTCCCTAAACTTAAAATTTCAATTGAGACCCATACGGATAGTAGAGGAGGTAGCAGTTCTAACAAACGTATATCTGAAAAACGTTCTGCAGCAATAAAAGCTTATTTATTGGCGAACGGAGTGCCAAATGAAAACATCACCAAGGCAGTTGGTTATGGCGAGGAAAAAATTACCAATAATTGTACAAATGGTGTGTACTGTTTAGACTTTTTACATAAGCAAAACCTTAGAACGCTATTTGTTATCGAGAATTATGAGGAACTAAGTAAGTAAGCTTGGTTACTGCGGTTAATTGAAGACTACAATATAAAAGTAGTATACGGAAAAGAGCGATAGAAAGAGAATACCTAAGTAGGTCAGTAGTTGCAATGGTTTATTCGGTTTATTTGCTTCCGGTATTTCTTCGCTCATTACATTTTTTAAATTCATATACCCTACAATAGGTGCTACAACAAAGGAAACAAAAGTTGCCAAGGCCACCAATTGCCCCATGTTGGATTTAAAGACGCTTACAACGGTAAAGTTTATACATGCCAAGGCAAGTACGCCAAATGCGAAAACCCGTTTATTTCCAGACAATTTCAAGTTAGAAAATAGCAGGTCTATTATATCTAAGCTAACCCTGGCCAAGGCGTCATGTGCCGTCATACACGTACTGAACATGGTTGCGAAGGCAGATATGGCAATAAGAATATAGGCCCATGGTCCAATATGGGTAGTGAATAATTGTACAATTTGATCCGCGAAGGTTACTGCATTTCCACTTAACGCAGTGTTGGTGCCATAGAGGGTCATACATCCGATTATCAGAAAGAAAATTGCCAATAACGATGTTGTAAAATACCCCACCTTAAATTCCTGTAGAGATTCCCTTAAGGAAGGTTTGGGTTGGGTCTTCCATTTTTCTACACTCCATAGACTTACCCAGCTAGAAGCCTCTACTGTAGTGGGCATCCACCCCATTAAACTAATGAGAAAAAGAATTCCCATGCTATCAAAAATAGGTGGTGAGGTAAAGTCTGAAACCGGTACTACGGGGCCTTTAAGTAGAACAACAATGGTTGTGACCAAAAGGGCAAGGAATAAAATGGAAACCACAAATTTTAGGGATACCTCCATAAATCTATATTTGCCAATAATAAGTAAGAGACTTATAAAAGCAAAAAGGGCAAGAGATATATAGTTAATATAAGTTTCAGATATCTGAAAAAGGTTAATGAACAACCCGGCAGTTACGGTGTATAAGGCTGCTAGAATGGTAAAAGTGGTTATTAGGGTAATAATGGCATAAAACCACAAATAACCTCTACCTCGGTTGAGGTAACCTTCCGTAAGCGTTTTTCCTGTAACATTGGTGTAGCGCACTCCAAACTCAAAAAATGGATATTTAAAAATGTTGGCCAAGAGAATAGGAATCGCCATTACCCATCCGTATTGGGCGCCAGCTTTTGTAGAAAGAACCAAGTGAGACGTGCCTATTGCCATACTGGCAAACAGCAGACCCGGTCCAAGATTTTTTAAAAGCACTTTTAATTTTGACACCTTAAAATGAATTTAGGCAACCAAAATAGGTTTTTTAAATGAAAGGGAGGTTTATTTTATTTCAACACGTTCGCCAAAAAACTTGGGTTGAGTGTTGAAAAGTAAATCTAGAAATACCTTAACTCGCGCTAGATATTCCCGTAGCTGAACTTTTAGACCTTCTTTGCCACTAATGCCTGTTGCGTTGTAGCCAATAGCCTTTAAGCCCTTTTTCTCGGCCAAGTAAATGGCTCTTTGGTTGTGGAATTCTTGAGATATAACAGTAACGTTGTCTAATCCGAATACTTCTTTGGCACGAACCATGGAATCCAAAGTTCTAAATCCGGCAAAGTCCAGAAATATTTTTTCAGGAGGTATTCCGTTGGCAATTAAATCTTTTTTGAACGTATTGGGTTCGTTGTAGTAGCGAGTACCGTTATCGCCGCTTACCAATACAAAGTCAATTTTTTGGGCATTATAAAGCTCAACCGTAGCTTTTATGCGGTAAGTATAGTACGGGTTGGGAAGACCTCCAATCAATTTTTTAGAAGTTCCTAGTACCAACCCCACCCTGTTTTTAGTGATTTCATTTGAATCCGAAAAGGTCTTGCCTTCTGCAGATGAACTTATTATATAGTCACATAACAGGATAAAGAGAAAAAGGACTATAATAAGTAATCCACCAATTTTGTAGAGCCTTTTTCTCATATAGATATTAAGTATGTTATAAATATAGGCAAAAGAAAGCCTAGGAGCGCTTTCTTTTAAATAAGCTCGTTCAAATCCTTTTCTAGCTGTTGAATTTCCGATTGTATGGTTAGATACCCTCTTTTGGGAGCTAAATTTAACTTTGAGGTCAATGTATTTACTTCAAAAATAATATTGCTCAATCTAATATTAAAATTACGGGCTATCTCATACTTTCTACCATCGGAATTACCATAGTAATTAGATTGAAACCTGAGTTTTATTTGTTGAAGCTTTGTAATCAATTTTTCCGTTGGGTGGTCAAATTTTGGCTGATGTAAATTGATTGATGTTTGTGTAGAGTTCGAGGCCATATTGCTATAAATTAAGATGAGGGCTAAAACTAATCCTAGCCTAATGTTGTTAATATTATGATTTCGAGGTATAGAGGATAACGTTAATAATTATGAATTACATTAATTTTTTCGATGAGTGGTAGGATTTTGTTTGTTTTTTGAAATGAATTTTGCCGATTATTTAAAATTTAAATGTTCGTTTTTTTAGAAAATATCGTCGTAAGAGAGAAATATAAGGGGAGGAAGTGAAGCAAAAACAAACTTTTGGCTATATCACTGTTTTAATTTTTGTAAGATAAAAGTTTATTTTTTATATGTAATTACTTGTTATTATACTTTCGGCGAAAACGCTATAGTGTATTTCATCGATAAAACATTGTAGGTCAGCTATTTTAAATTTTTCGGAACTCTATTATCAAAATAGATTTCTTAGGTTTAATAAAATTAACCCCACAAATTCTTACTGTAATTTTACTCACCTTGCTTGGATTTTAGTAGTTGTTTGACCAAACCAACCTATTAAAAATGAAGCACACCAAACCAAGTGTCTGGAATGACGTTTTTTGTCATTTCAGAGCGTTACCGATTACCCTAGTATCTTCCCCCATTAATTTTATCCGGTCCATAGGCCGGACGAGTCGTTATGCTCATTTCTCTCCCCCAATCATTTTTCTCCCCCTTAACAAAGAAACTTTCCTGATTTACAATCAAATTATTAACACCAAGCCAGCCTTATACATTCGCGTATGAAAAAAATTACTATCCTAACCGTATTAGTTCTATTTACAACTTTTTGTTTTGGACAAACACCATGTTTGCCCATAAGTACTTTGAACTGCACAGAAATAGCTTCTGAACTACCTTTTAACCTAACTTTTAATGGTTCTGGGGCGGGAATACTTAACACGGGATTTACTATGGTGGATCCTCCCTCTTCCAGATTGGCTGCGGATAATTTAGACGCAGATCCAAACGTAACCGGCCTCTTGCCCAACAATCTTTCTATTGTTGGAGGTAGGTTGAACGTTATGGCTACTAATGGGATAAATTATAGTCAACCTTCTGGGTCTCCACAAAGTACGTTAACTAATTCTCAGATGAATGCCCTTGGTACCGGCTTTTCAATAGAAGCTAACCCTGTTGAAGTTTCAGCTACCATGATTCAACCAGACTTTACCGGTACAGCAGGTAACAAATCACAACAAGCTGGTGTATGGTTGGGATTGAACGAAAACAACTTCGTCAAATTGGTAGTTGTAAAAAACTCGGCCACAGAGCAAAAAATACAAATGCTCTTGGAACAAACGAATCCTGGAAATTCAGCTAATTTAATTTTAGAAGAGTATAACACCTCTAATTTTTTGAGCGGTACAGTAACTTCTATTGAGTTCAAACTAGTAGTTGATCCATCGGATAATTCTGTAAGAGGCTATTACAGCCTAGACGGAGGAGAAATGCTCCAAGTAACAGGGGCAACTGATTCTATGACTGCGCCAAATTCATTTTTAATTGGTGCTGACCACGACGCGGATACGGCTACAGAAGCTTTGACCTACGCAGGAATCATGACATCAACAAGACGCGCTACTTCTGGAAGTATGGTGGTTTCGTATGATGATTTTTCAGTTGAAGAGATTGTTGCGGCCAGTTCGGAAACGGATATTTTAACTTTTGTGCTGGGGTCTGAAATTGGGGACGCGGTTATAGATGCAGGGGCACATACCGTAAACATAGAAGTAGAAAGTACTTCAGATTTAACCGCCTTGGCTCCTCAGATTACACTTTCCTCAGGAGCGGCAAGTATTCCGGCATCCGGCGAGTTCTCTGATTTTAGTAATGGTCCTGTTACTTATTCTGTAACGGCAGAAGATGGTGTTACTACTCAGGATTGGTCGGTGATAGTGGTTAAGGAAGAGCTTCCTTTTGAGGCACATGTTAATTTTCAGAATAACCCTACCAATCCTACTACCCCTACAATTCCGCCAGCGGGGTATTTGGCTGATTATGGTAAAGCCTTTGGTAATGCTGCTGTGACCCTAAACGGAAATAGCTATAATTATGGTTGGAAACTAGCGTCTTCAGGTAATCCTTTTGATGCTTCGGATGACGTTGCGGGCAATTCAAATGGAGTTGGTCGTATGCGCCTTGGAAACATATCCAATTATAATGCAGCCTCACTTCAAGAAAAATTAGAAGGGACCTTGGTCCATTTTCAGGGCGATAATATTGCTGGCTGGGGCAATGGTCAACCTCGAAAGAACGAACTATTTTGGGAAATAGAAGTTCCCAATGGCACCTATGAGGTAACCATTGGTCTTGGGGATAAGGCTACCGGAAATACGGATAGTAGGCATAGTGCCACTGTTGAAGGGTATTCTATAATTGCCGCTTTTGCTCCTGTAGAACAAGAAGTGCGTACCTCTTCTATGATAATAGAGGTGTTGGACGGCCTGTTGACCATTGATGGAACTGGAGGGTTCAATTCAAAAATCACGCATATTGATGTTGTGGAATCAACAGAAAGTCCCGTAAACGGCTTATTGAACTTTACTCCGGCTATTACAAATCAATCCGTGGAAGCAGGGGCAAATACAGAATTTTCTGCTTTATTGGCGGGTGCCGGAGCAGTTAACATAGGGTTGGTAATTGATGATAATATAAATGAAACAATTAGTAATGATTGGCTCACTGTTCCGGAAAAAACTGATATAGGATCTTATGATTTTGTTTTGGACGGAACCTCTCTTTTGGAAGGTGATGTTCATAGTGCAAGGGTTATTGCTACGGCAAAAGGTTTTGTTCCGGCCCTATTGGATATAGAGTTGACGGCTACGCCCGCAGCGCCTTCATCATTTTCATTTTTGGATGATTTTGATGCATATACTTTAGGTAATTTACATGAGGTTGCACCCACGCAATGGCTTAAGGAGAAGCCCGGTGATGTGGCTATTCCGGTTTTGGACGAGGCCATCAGTCCTAACCTAACCCATTCCCTTGATTTTTCCAATGGTCCACATACCCACGATTTGATTCCTTTAACTGATGCTCCAGTAACATTGGAGGCCGATCAGCCGTTTTATTTTAGCACCTATTTTAAAGTGGGTAGCGTAAGCAATAGGGTTCGTACGGCTATTCGCATCGCAGATGATGCGGCCGGAGATCAATGGGTAAGAGAACAGGTAGCTAGCAATGGCAGCGGCGGTCTTATGGCAAGAATAGGATTGGGCGGTCCTGCTTCCGATAACGGAAATATAACCGTAGATTCTGATAAGACATTCCAGTTTGTGGTAAAAGGCGAATGGGATGGAATAGGGGCCATTAGTTATTCGTGGACTTTAGATCCAAAACTCGATTTAACTCAGACGGTATGGACTTCTGCAGGATCTCATACTGTAGTAGGAACTCCCAAAATTGATCGTTTATTTATTAGTTCTGTTGGTACTAATGATGCCAAAATTGGAGGTGTACGCCTTGCTTCAGATTATGATGTGGTCGTAACCGAAGTGTTGAACACAGCTCCTGTTGTGGAGAATCAGATATTCGGTATTGCGGAGGACGTTTCGGTGGGAACTTCTATAGGTTACGTACAGGCATCGGATGTTAATTCGGATCTATTAACGTACGCTATTACTGCAGGGAACGATGATGGGACCTTTGCTATAGATCCTAATAATGGGGAACTCACTACTTTAATTCCTTTAGATGCCGAAACTGTGCCTCAGTACATACTTACGGTAGAGGTAGGGGATGGTGTGAATGCGGTTTCTGCCCAAATCACGGTCAATGTTGACGATGTGGTTGAAGTTCAACCTTGTAGCCCATTAAGTGCATTGCCCTGTGATCAATTGCAAACTTCACTACCCTTATCTCTAGATTTCACGACAACGAATGGAAAGCTATCGGATTCAGGTTTTACCATGGTTTTAGAGCCTAGTGCCAGGTTGGCTTCAGATGATGCTATCGCAGATGAAAATATACCGGGATACGCCCCCAGTCTTGTAGTACGAGATGCTTCTGGACTTTCAATAACAAGTACCAAAGGTATTTTTTACAGTCAGTTGCCTTCTCAAGGTACGCCCAGTAGTACGGAGACCAATTCACAAATGAATGCTTTGGGAGTTGGGTTGCCAGTGCCTTCAACCGTATTTAGTGTATCTACAACTCTTGAGAATCCGGATTTTTCGGTTAGTGCCGGAAATAATTCTCAACAAGCAGGTGTTTGGTATGGGCTAGATGAGGATCATATTGTAAAATTGGTAGTCTCAAAAACGGGGAATACCAGTAAAAAAGTCCAATTGCAGGTTGAGAACATGGATCGGACTACATCGGAAACAGCATATCTGGAATTGAATACTGCCAATATAGCTTCAAGTACTGGAGTTATTAATTTACGTTTGGAACTTAATCCTATAAATAATACGGTTTCAGGGTATTATTCGCTTGATGGGGGAACTGAGGTTTTGGTCTCCCAAGGAGGAGTAAACAGCTTGTCCGTGCCGTCCAGTTATTTTTCAGGAAGTATGTACGATGCGGAGAACCCAACGCAGTTATTGAACTTTGCAGGAGTATTCACCACACAGCGAAGAGCGGATGTAGACCAAAACGTTACTGTATTATTCAAAGATTTTGTTGTAGCGGAGGCGGCAGAGCCTTTAGTTATTTCGTTTGATGTTGATGAACTCAATTTTAGTGGGGAACAAGGTGCGGATATTGAAAAACAAAGTGTTACGGTTTCCGCCAGCTCAGGTAATCCCACTTTTGTACTTTCTGATGATCCTGATTCGGAATCATGGTTGATTTTACCTACTGAACCGGTACTGGGCGAAATAGAATTTGGAGTTCGTTCGGATATACCGGTAGGTTCTTATGGTACTACAATCTTTGCTAGTGACCTACCTGACATGGGCTATGCCAATGCAGAAATGACTATCAACTTGGAAATTACCGAAGCGATAAATGATTTTTCGGTAAATATTAATTTTTCGGATCAAGCTACAGCAGCTCCTGCTGGTTATGAAAAAGACGGTGGTGATGCCTATGCGGATAGGGACAACGGTTTTGTATATGGGTGGTTGGATGCAAATACATCACAACCCGCGGATTTATCCAAAAATGGAAGAAATAGGGCCGTTTCAGGAGTAAGTGAGTTAAATAACACCTTGGTGCACATGCAGTATGGGGATGTTTCTTCCAATGCTTCCAATGGCTATTTAGCAGATGCCAAATGGGAAATTGCAGTTCCCAACGGTGATTATTTGGTAACGGTTTTTGTAGGTGACCCCGATGTTGATACACCTGCAGTCAACACCCCTGCGCATAGGATAAACGTGGAAGGAGTGAATTTGGTGAACGACTACGTACCTACAGGTATGGCTGGTGCAAGCTCCCGATTTACATCGGAAAGCGCCATAGTTAATGTAAGTGATAATAGATTGACTCTTGATCCGTTAGGGGGATCCGGTAAGAATACAAAAATTAATAGTGTACAAATCGTAGCTGCTTCCGTAGGTGTACAGACTCCAAAGGTAGTCGCAATATCTCCACCTGATGGAGCTACGGGGGTGTCGGTTAACA
Organism: Zobellia sp. 1_MG-2023; assembly: GCF_030549125.1. Taxonomy (NCBI): domain Bacteria; kingdom Pseudomonadati; phylum Bacteroidota; class Flavobacteriia; order Flavobacteriales; family Flavobacteriaceae; genus Zobellia; species Zobellia sp. 1_MG-2023. The sequence continues at coordinate 429,258 of NZ_JAUOSY010000002.1, forward strand.
GCAGTGTTTCCGCCAATAATCTTTTCTTGCCAAACTCTGATACCAGTGGTAATGCAGGGGTTGATAATACGACCATCACCAATACTACGGTACGTTTGTTTAAGCAGGGAAGTACTGCACAAATTGGGGCCAGTGTAAATGGAACCGGTGGTGGAGATGCCATTAATTTGGTTCCAAACCTTCCTTTAGAGGCTAATACAGTTTATGTATTTGAAATTGATGGGGTGTTGGACTTGGTAGGGGAACCTTTTGAATTTTTTACTTCTTCATTTACTACAGGTGATGGAAATACAGGGCCGGTTACGGATTTGGATAACGTTTCATTTACCAATGCGGGAGTTGTGGGTTCAAACGGAAAATATTCCACCCTTACCATTGGTCCAGATGATAAGCTGTACGGATTAAAAATCTCTGGAGATATTCACCGATGGTATATTGATTCGGACGGGACGCTGTCCGGTGAAGAAGTACTTACCACTTGGAAAAATGCTTATGGAGGAAGTAGGACTTCCGTGGGACTCGTCTTTGATCCTTCGGCTACTTCGTCTAATCTGATTGCATATGTTTCCCATAATTCAGGAGGTTTAAACAGTGCTCCGGACTGGGATGGAAAAATTTCAAGACTCACTGGTGCCAATCTTGAAAACGAAGAGTTATTGGTAACCGAATTACCTAGGTCTACTAAAGATCATTTGACGAATAGTCTAACCTTTAGGCCAGGTGAACCCAATGTAATCTATTTTAATCAAGGAAGTAACAGTGCGGCTGGTAAATCGGATGGTTCGTGGGGCAATAGGGAGGAGAGCTTATTGACGGCCGCTACCCTAAGATTGGATCTTTCTCTTTTACCAAGTACCTTACCACTTAATGTGCGTACTACAAGAAATGCTATGGCAATTAATGCGGTAGATGTGAATTCTCCAACTTTGGACGGATTGTACAATCCATATTATATCAATGCCCCTTTAACGTTATTCGCTACAGGTATTCGTAATGCCTATGATTTGGTTTGGCACTCCAACGGACAATTATACGTGCCAACTAATGGAACGGCTGGTGGCAGTAATGCCCCAGCATCTATTAACGGGACAAGAAGACCGGATGGTACAATATATGACCATAGTAATCCTTTGTACCCTGTTGTACCTTTTTCGGACGGAAACAATGTGCAGCGGGATTGGTTGTTCAGGATTGACCCCAATACTGACATGGGGTATTACGGACATCCTAATCCCTATCGAGGAGAGTTTGTGTTGAATCGTGGTGATGCCGATGTAAGTAAATCAGCTTATGACGGGGTGCAACCAGACGAAAACTATAGGGGAGCGGCCTTTGATTTTGAATTGAATAAATCTCCCAACGGCGTCATTGAATATCGGAGTAACGCCGAAAGTGGAAATTTAAAAGGAGCTTTGTTAGTTGTTAGGTACAGTGGAGGAAGTGATATCATTGCCTTGGTGCCGGATGGGTCAGGAGGCGATATAATGACCTTTAAAGAGGGAATACCTGGGTTTACAGGTTTTCAAGATCCACTAGATTTAGTAGAGGATACCACCAACGGAAATATTTATGTGTCGGACTATGGAAGAGGCCAAATCGTATTGCTCAAACCTAGCAATCAAGCTTCGCCTACACCACTTATTGTTTTGGATACGGAAAAGGTAACAGGTGATGCCATCTCGAATTCGGAATCATTCACGAGCGAGATTTTGCTGTCCAATTTGGGTAACGCAAGCTTGAGTGATATTCAAGCTCAAATAACAGGGGTAGATCAAGATCAGTTTTCGATTGTCGGTTTGCCCACTTCGATAAATGCCCAGAATTCAGCCTCGTTCCAGATGGTGTTTACACCTACCTCCAACGGTCCTAAATCGGCAGAATTGACCTTGACGGGCACAAATGCGGAACCCGTAGTCGTGTCATTGAACGGTCTGGGTAAAACGGGACTGGGAGGAAATAATGAGCCTTCATTGCAGTGGATATTGGATACCCATTTGGGCGATGGCGCCGTAAATGTGGGAGATACCGATCCGACGACCAACCTTATCAATTTACCAAATGGCAGCGGTTATAATGATATTTTAGGTGATGAAGTGGCCGTTCAAAAATTTGAAAGGGCTGTTGATGCACCGGTTACGGTTGAATTGTTAAGTGTATACGGTCCTACAAATACAACTCCGGTAGTGGCATTTGGATGGTATGTTAGTGGCGATGCAAATACTGCGTCAGAATTGTTTACAGTTTCCAATAGCCCCGCTAGTAACGGACAGACACTTAACGCTCCTATTGTTGGGGCAACGGAGTTTGATCCGGGAGCCGTAAGTTTTGGTTTCTATAGTAGATGGCCATTCTTTGGCGACCGACATTTATTTAGCGAAGATGCCCTCAATACATTCGCCGACGCCATTCCGCATCATGTACGGGTATATGAGCTTCCTGGGGAAGAGAACGCCTATATTATCGCTACGGAAGAACATACTTCCGGGTTTGACTACCAAGATATTGTCGTCATTGTCAGAAATATCAAACCCTTTGACGATGCATCTAGCCTAGCTTGTTCCCCTATTAGTATTTTAGAATGTGACGAGCTTGAGGTAAGCTTGCCCTTCTCTTTGAATTTTGATGGGACCGAAGGCGGATTGGCCAATACAGGCTTTACCATGGTCGATAACCCCTCGGCAAGGCTTGCGGTAGATGGTACCGCTTTCAATCCAAATGTTCCGGGGTATGAACCCGGTAGGATAAGCTTGTCCAATGGAAATCTGGTTCTAAATGCCGCGAATGGTATCGCCTATCTGCGTAATGGTCCAGGTGCCGGAACGAGCACAGATGTAAATTCACAGATCAATACCTTGGGGGTAGCCGTCGATGCCGATAGCTACGGAAGTTTTAGTATAGAAACCTCCTTGGTGAATCCGTATAGCGATGGCTCCAATAATTCCGAGCAAGCAGGATTGTGGTTCGGTCTTAATGAAGATAACTATGTTAAGTTGGTGACTTCCAATGGAAATAGGGTAGAGTTACTGTCCGAATTGGATGGTCTTTCCCCAATTTCACAATCCTTAAAGGCCGATGGTATTACAGATTTACATACAAGTAACGTAGGCCTAAGGATATTTGTAGATGTTGAAAACAATCTACTTGTTGGGTACTATACCTTGAACGGAGGAACCGAGGTTGAAGTGGGGTCTTTACAACTGCCCTTAGGTTTTATTACGGGCAATTCTTCTTATGATAACTTATCTTTTGCCGGTATCTTTAATACGAAACGAAGAGAGACTACTGCCAATGTTAATCATGCTTTCCAACATTTTAGAATAGTTTCAGATGATGTAGTGGCCTTTGAACCGGTTAATATCAATTTTTCACTTCCAGATGACGTACCGCCTTCGGGATATCTTGTAGATTCTGGTTTGGCCTACGCCGATCGTGGTAATGGATATAGCTATGGTTGGTTGGCTACTGATGGTGCAACGGGCTTGGACCTCTCCGAAAGGGTTCGTAATAGAGGAGTTGCGGGGGTAGACATATTACAAAATACCCTAGTACATATGCAGTATCAAAATGTAAAGCCTGAAGGGCAAGAGGGTATTTGGGAAATGGAAATACCCAATGGAAATTACATGGTTGCTGTAGGGGTAGGTGATCCTAATATTGATGGTCAGGCAGGTACGGAACCTTTTCACACCATAAACATTGAAGGTGTTAATGCGATAAATAGGTATTCGCCCACTGGGGTCGAGGGCGCTTCTACCAGATTTTCCTCGGGAGTGGCCAATGTAACGGTTACCGACGGTAGACTTACCATAGATGCTTCCGGTGGTTTTAATACAAAGATTAACGCTTTGGAAATAACCCAAGGCAGTGGAGTTGTTCAGCCGTATTTCGCTAATGTTAATCCCGCTGATAACACCAACGATGTGAGAATTGAAGATTTTCAGATCAACGTTGAGGTTATAGTCCCTGACGATTATGAGATAGATAATAACACCCTGGCGGGCAATATCAACTTATTTGAGGTTACTGCGGGCGGAGATGTCTTGGTGCCTTCCAACTCCAATGATACAGGAGGGGGAGATGCCATTACGTTGACTCCGATACAAGATTTAAAGGAATTTACGACCTATCGCTTTGTGCTTACTAGTGATATAGAGGCAAACCGAAGGGGCGAGTTGAATGATAGAATACCTTTCCGTGCTTTTGAATCTACATTTGAAACGGGAGAACTTGATGATGGAAGCACGCCTATACGGGATTTAACAGGGGTTGAATTTACCAAGGTGTCAGGTGTAGTCAATTTAGGTCCTGGTGTTGATAATCAACGTTTTTCAAGTTTGGTAATCGGACCTGATGGTAAGCTTTACGCAAGTACTATTGGTAACTTTAATTCAGATGGCCAAATTTATAGATGGGAAATGGCCTTGGACGGAACTTTGAGTAATTTGGAAATATTAAACCCACCGTTACAAGGTTCCCTTCATCCAGAAACCAATGCAGGGGGTAACGATGATAGATTGATTATTGGTCTGGCATTTGACCCCGCATCTACTGCCGATAATTTAATCGCCTATGTAACCCATAGTAAGGCCTCTATTTCGGGCGGTCCGGAATGGGATGGTAAGCTATCGCGTTTGACCGGTCCGGATTTGTCTACAGTAGAAGACCTTGTTATCCATTTACCTAGATCTGTAAACGATCATTTAACTAACAGTATAGCTTTTGATGACCAAGGAGATCTTTATATTACGCAAGGGAGTAACTCGGCAGGAGGTAGTCCAGATGGTAATTGGGGCAATAGGCCCGAAAGACTTTTGGCTGCTGCTATTTTAAAGTTGGAGTTAGATAAATTACCAAATAGTCTTCCCTTAAGTGTTTATACTACGGATGATATTTCGGTAATAAATACAGCGCCAAATGGTAGTTTGCAAATGAGTGATGCTACCTACAATCCCTATGCTGCCAATTCACCATTAACAATATTTGCATCAGGTATTCGTAATGCCTATGATTTGGTATGGCATTCCAATGGTTGGCTATATGTGCCTACCAACGGTACTGCGGGCAACAATAATAGTTCGCCCAATTCGCCTTCAACTTCGGATTATACACTGGCAAGACGTATTGATGGGTTGACCTCAATTCCCAATGTTCCAAAATTACTGGGAGGGGAAACGCAAAAAGACTGGTTGTTCAAGACCAAAGGCGGGTCGTATCACGGTCATCCCAATCCTTACAGGGGAGAGTTCGTATTGAACCACGGTGGTATTTCATACAGTGGATTGCCCGGTCAGGTAGAGGCTTCCTATACCGATGTGGGCAAATACCCCGATGATTTGGCACCAGATCCAAATTATCGCGAACCTGCATTTGATTTTGGAAAGAACAAATCGCCCAATGGGGCCATAGAATATAAGAGTGATGCTTTTGAAGGGAAATTACAAGGCCTTCTTATGGTAGTCCGTTTTAGCGGACAGGACGACTTGTTGGTATTAGACCCTAAATCAAGCGGGGATATTGCCGAAGCCTACAGTAGTATTCCAGGGCTTAGTGGTTTTGATGATCCATTGGATGTGGTGGAAGACCCCACAACGGGGAATATCTATATTTCGGAATACGATCGCGACAATAACGGAACCGCTCGATTGACACTACTAAGGGCGGGCACCCCGGCAAGTATGGGGCCATCCATAGTGGCAACTCCCGAGGAACTCATTTTTGAAGCAACAACAAATAACGAAGGAAGCAATACTGATGAAAAAACGGTAGAGATAAGCAATGATGGCAGTGCCGTGCTGAATATTTTGAGTGCAAGCCTAACAGGTGATTTTGCAAGTCAATTCAGTGCTGTTCAACCTTCGGGCCCAGTAACGCTAAACCCAGGAGAAAGTCAAATATATACGTTGACCTATACGCCCAGTTTAGACGGAACGGACTTAGGTTACCAAGATGCTGTACTTACTTTAGGAAGTGATGATACGGATAATCCCAGCCTTGAAATAGGATTGCATGCCTTGAAAAAATCTGGTTTTGAAGGAGGTCAGGAACCTGCCTTGCAAGATGTTGTAGATGCTTTGGGTGTTGGTATATCCGTAGGATGGACCTCCTTGTCCAGCTCCACAGATCCTTCTCCCGTAGGTGATGAGGTAGAAGTAGAAAGATGGGTGAAGGCATCCGAGCAACCCGTTAAGGTCACTCCCGTTGGACGCTATTCTCCAAGGGAAGAATTGCCTTTCGGCTGGTATACCAATGATGGAACTGTTGTAACCCATGAAGTAGGGGTGTTAGCAGATGATATAGCAAATGCACAGACCCTATTTCCCCCAATTACTTCAGGTACTGATACCTTTGACCCTCAAGGAGCGGTATTTGGGTTTTATGTAGAATCCAAATTCTTTGAGAGATTCAATTATACCGAAGATGAAATTAACACAGGAGGAGTGGCCCATAGGGTTAGGATATATCCTGTAAATGATAGAGAAGGAAATGCTGTTGAAAATAGCTACCTCATAGCTTTTGAGGATGCCTCCAATGGAGATTATCAAGATTATATGTTTATCATTGATAATGTGATTCCATTTGAAAGTGGCGTACTAGCCTTAGATTTTGATAAGGAGGATATAAGTTTCTTTGCGTCAATCAATCAAGAGAATATACCAGAGCAATCATTAATTTTAAGTGGCAATGGCGGTATAACCGCTACAGAAATAAACTTGGAAAGTACCGAAGAATGGGTCGTCCTTCCTGAAACCTTTGAAATGGGTACACCATTTGAGGTAGGTGTGGATATTTCAGGTTTGTCCATTGGTTCGTATGAGGCCACGATTAGTGCTTCTGCAGTAAACTATGAAGGAGCCACGGTGCAAATAGCCTTGGAAGTTACGAATGAGTTGGTTTATACCTATCAGTTCAATTTTCAGAACCCAGATGAAATAGAGGTATCCCCTGAGGGGTATATTAATGATGTTGGTTTGCCTTACGGAACACAAAATACAGTTCTTGGAGATCTAAACTATGGATGGGTAGAGCCAGGTACCCTTACTCCGGCCGATGCCGCCGCCAATGCCAGGAATAGAAATACGGGTACTGATGATGATGCCTTGGTAAAAACCTTTTCCATTATAGGTCATAGATCGGCCAATACCTATCCGCTTCGTGATTGGGTAGTAGAGGTGCCTAATGGTATATATTCTGTAAACATTAGTGTTGCGGGTGATCCAGATTATGCGGATAGCAACCATGTCTTAGATGTAAATGGAGTTGTTGTAGTGGATTATGACCAAGAAAGTATCGTTCCCGAAAATTTTGATAGTTTCCAAAATACCAAGCAGGTAGAGGTAACCGATGGTTTGTTGCGACTGTCTTTGGCTCCTTCAGGAGATAATGCCAAGGTAAGTTACATTAGATTGGCTTCTATAGACAGTTCTCTATTACCACCTACTATAATCGCTACATTTAACGGAAATGAAAGTGCCCCGGATGTATATAGGGGAGCTGTAAATATCGCTCTAGAGGCTAAGGATGAAAGTGAAAGTGGTGGAATTGCTCACATAGAATATGTACTTGATGGAGGTACGGTAGAAAATTATACTGATGCATTCGATTTAACCGACGAAGGAACCCACACTCTTGTAGTGACAGCTGAGGATAACAATGGCAACAGTTCTGTTAAAACATTCAACTTTACCATAGAAACCCCAACAGGAGCTTTGTTGGCCATAGAGAATATGACCAAGGTACCTGGTACGGATAGAGGATTTCCAGCCGATGATTATTACACGTTCTACCGGTTGGGTACACCTGGTTCTGCTCAATTTCATGATACAAATGTCATGCGGTTGAATAATACCGGTACGGGTGATTTATTGGTGACGGAAGTAAATATCTCCGACGCCAACGACTATGCTTTTGAGTTACTTGATTCCAATGGGAGTCCAGTGCAATTACCTATTATAATTCCAACGGGAGGTTATGCAGATGTAGACATCACATTTATAGCTACTACCGGAAATGGTAATAATGGTATTTTTGTAGAAGATATTGAAATTGTTTCCAATGCGGACAACGCGTTGAATAACAAAGCTGTGCTTCACGGTGGGTATGCGCCCCAGCCAGAGGGAGGGGATGAAATCCATGCGCAAGAGGTGTTTGATGCTTTTGGTTTTCAATCTAGTATGCTGAGTATCGTAAATGATTCGGGAACTATTACTCCGCCCAATAATCTTACCTATAGACCAAGTTCTAATTTTCCTTTAGAGGCAAATATAGAAGCGGGTTATGAAGGAGATCTTATTTTAAGTGATGCTTTTGTTCAAGCAGACCCAAATCAACCGGTCATCGGTATTCAATTATCGGCCTTACACGGTACGGGCTCAAACGGAGCTAGATTTGTAGAGGTAGACGGTACGGAAACTGTTGGAGGAATTAGTTTTTCCCATACGGGAAGCAATTACCAGACCTTGCTACCAAAGAATAATTCAGGGGTTATCAATTTTGATACAAGTAATGTGGTTTCCGAGCCCTTTAGAATTGCCGTAGCCAATTATTTGACAACCGGTGGAAATAACATTTCAGGGCGTAGACCTGACTTGTTGGGAGCTAGGGTTTATAAGGTAATTAATCATAATGGGAACTTTGTTCCAAACGAATATATTGTTTTACAGGATTTTGTGCAGAACGGTTGTGGTGCGGGATCGGCAAATTGTGATTGGAACGATAATACTTTTTATTTCATAAACATCCGGCCTCAAGCCGTACCAACGGCGCAGCCCGATCAAGAGTACTTGGCCAATGTAGGGGAGGAATTCAATATAGATATCGCTTCGTATTTTGACAAAGGATATGCGGGTAATGAGTTGACGGTAACAGCTACGGTAAACGGAGGAAACCTTCCAGCTTGGATGACTTATGATAATCACTCCGCTACAGTGTCGGGTACAGCTCCTATAGATGCTACGGGTAGTGTGCCGGTAGTGTTTAACGCGGTCGATATCAATGGTCTTACAGCAACTACGACTTTGACAGTCTCAATTAACGAAGCTCCGGTTGCAGTAGATGATGAGGTAGAAACCACTCAAGATACGGCCATGCTTATAGAAGACTTGCTGGCAAACGATACGGAACCTAATGGTCAGGTCATTACGATTGTTACCGTAGATACACCTCAAAATGGTGAAGCAGTGCTTCAAGAAGATGGGCTCTCTGTTTTGTATACACCTGATGTAGGCTATGTTGGTTCTGATAGTTTTGAGTACACTATTGAAGATGAAACGGGACTTTCGGCTACGGCCACGGTTTCCATAACGGTTACCCCTGAGAATCAAGCTCCGGTAGCGCTTCTTCAAGCAAGTGTACAAGTAGGAGAAGTAGCCTTGTATGTTGAGTTTGTTGGTAGCGGGTCAACTGATGAAAATCCGACTACGTTACGATATGAGTGGAATTTTGGTGATGGTTCGCCAATAAATACTGATTCGGATACAAGTCATACGTTTACGTCTACAGGTATTTATACAGTGGTCCTTACCGTCATAGATGATGAGAATTTAACAGGAACGGCATCAACAACAATTACAGTTTCGGCACCACTTAATACGGCGCCAAACGCTATAGCTACGGTTACACCGTTGAACGGGGCCAACTCCTTATCGTTTAATTTTGACGGTAGTGCGTCTAGTGATTCTGAAGGATCGCTAAGCTATCTCTGGAATTTTGGTGATGGAAATACGGCTACCACTGCTGTTGCTAATCATTCTTATGCCTTGGCGGGTGTTTATGACGCTTCCTTAACGGTTACCGATGAAGGTAATTTGGAAGATGTAATTACGGTTCAGGTAGAAGCTGAGGCACCTGTAATGTCAGACTTTGCCCTGAGAATCAATGTGGGTGGTCCAGAACTTGTTTATGAAGGGGAAACTTTTGAACAAGATCAGAGCTTCGTTGGTGGTAAAGTATACGAAAATACAAATGCATTGGTCCCTGAGTTATATCAAACTGAGCGTAGTGCTACACCACCTATTTTTGACTATAATATTCCTTTGGATAATGGTACTTATGAAGTTACGTTGCACTTTGCCGAAATTTATTGGGGAGCCACAGGCGGTGGAGCTGGGGGTGCAGGCAAACGTGTTTTTGATGTTTCTTTAGAAGAAAATGAAGTGCTGACTGATTTTGATATAACCCTAGTGTCAGGTTCAGAAACTCCCGTTGTGAGGACCTTTGATGTTGTAGTGCAAGACGGCATTTTAAATATGCATTTTGATGCAGGTGGTGCCAATGGTGTTGATCAGCCTAAACTATCAGGTATTGAGATAGTAAGTAAAGATGATATCGTTGTTCCTTGTGCATTACCTGAAGGATGGGTCAATAATGATATAGGTTCTGTTCAAATAGAGGGAGAAACCTGTTTTGAAAACGGTAGGTATGAAGTGAGTGCTTCAGGAGCGGATATATGGAACAATGCAGATGAATTTCATTACGTATACAGAGAGTTGACCGGTGACGGTGAAATCGTTGCACAAGTAATGAGTTTGGAGGCTACCAGTGTCTGGGCCAAGGCTGGGGTTATGATGAGGAATGATCTGGATGCCAATTCAGTTCTTGCTCAAATGATTATTTCGCCAAATCCCAACAACTTGGGAGGTGTAGGACATAGTTTTCAAGATCGCCCTGTAAAGGGTGCTGCAATGAGTAGTGCCAACTTTACAACGCCACAATCTGTTCCGGGAGGATTCCCGCATTATGTTCGATTGGTGCGTTCAGGCAATACCTTTACCGGATATGTTTCTGAAACAAATGGAAATTGGACTCTTGTTGGATCTAAGGTGCTACCTATGAACGAAACTATTTTTGTAGGTCTAGCTACTACTTCCCATAACGATGATCAGCTTACGGATGCAGCGTTCGAGAATGTAAGTGTTCAAGAAGAAACACAACAGAATGAGGCTCCGGAAGCAGCCATAGTTACAAATATCTCTACAGGCAGGGCTCCGTTGGTTGTGAGCTTTAACGGAAACGGTTCAAGTGATGATAAAGACATTGTAAGTTATACTTGGAACTTTGGAGATGGAACGGCAAACGGTACAGGAGCCCTTGTTGAACATACCTTTACTAATGCCGGAAGTTTTGATGTTTCTCTCACGGTTGCTGATGAGGAGGGTGAGGTTGATGTAGATACAGTTACGATTGTCGTTGAAGCACCGAACGAGGCGCCTGTGGCAGTGGCAGTGGCCACACCTTTAAATGGTGAAGCTCCTTTAGAGGTAGGCTTTACAGGAAGTAACTCTACTGATGACGATGGTACGGAAAACCTAAATTTCGCATGGTCGTTCGGAAATGGTGATACCTCTACCTTAGCGGATCCAGTCTATACATACAATACAGAGGGAACGTATACCGTAACCTTAACGGTAACGGATTCAGAAGGACTTACAGATCAGGAATCCCTAACAGTAGTGGTAGAGGAACAGATGGTAGTAGGTGATTTTGCACTGCGTATTAATGCCGGAGGGCCAGAATTGACCCATAACGGTCAAGTGTACATGGCAGACCATAATTTTGTAGGAGGTAAATCTTATACGAACACCAGTGCTGAGGTACCTGAATTATATAAGACGGAACGTAGTGCGATGCCCCCTAACTTTGACTACGAAATTCCATTGATAAATGGTGAGTATCAAGTAACCTTACATTTTGCTGAGATTTTCTGGGGCGCTACAGGTGGAAGAACGGGTGCTGTAGGAAAACGTGTATTCGATGTGGTTATGGAAGGAAATACCATTTTGGACGATTATGATATCATAGCAGATGTGGGAACGCAAACCGTAGTGACCCATACGTTCAATACTACTATTGTTGATGGTGTGTTAAATCTTGGCTTTGATGCTAATGCACCAGATGGGCGAAACGAGCCCAAGTTGTCGGCAATTGAAATAGTTAGTGTAGGTGAAGTCAATGAGGCACCCGTAGCTTTTGCTAGTGCAACGCCATTAAATGGTGTAGCTCCGTTAGAAGTAAACTTTAATGGTAGTAACTCAATAGATGATGAAGAAGTGGTCTCTTATATATGGGATTTCAAAGATGGTAGTAGCTCAACTCAAATAAATCCGGTGCATACTTTTGTGAGTCCTGGTGAATATGAGGTGAGTCTGACCGTTGCCGATGCGCAAGGAGAAACAGATACACATTCGGTAACTGTTCTGGTAGAAGAGCCTGAAGTAAATGACTTCGCTCTACGAATCAATGCGGGTGGGCCTGAAATGACCCATAACGGTCAAGTTTTTCTAGCTGACCAATACTTTGTAGGAGGTAAGTCATATACCAATGCCAGCGCCAATGTACCACAGTTATATAAAACTGAACGAAGTGCTTTGCCACCGGTCTTTAGCTATGATATTCCTGTTCCTAACGGGGAGTATCAAGTGGTGTTACATTTTGCAGAGATTTTCTGGAACGCTCAAGGAGGAATCCCGGGAACCGCAGGTAGGCGTGTCTTTGATGTAGAAATGGAAGGAAATAAAATACTGGATGATTTTGATATTCTTTCGGAAGCAGTTTCGGAAACTATTGTAATACGAACCTTCAATACGAATATCCAAGATGGTCAGTTGAATTTAGTATTCGATGCGGAAGGTAGTGATGGTAAAAATGAACCTAAACTATCGGCCATAGAGATAATTGGCAATGGTTCGGTAGTTCAATTTGATCCTATAGCCAATGCCGGTGAGGATATTGAAATCAATTTGTCAACTAGCGAAGTTAGCTTGGTCGGAAACGGTTATGATCCAGATGGTGGAAATGTTAGTTACCAATGGTCTCAAGTTTCAGGACCGGATACGGCCATTATGTCCAATAGCAACACCCCGGAATTAAATGCGGTATTTTTGGTTGACGGTACATATGTGCTGAGATTTACGGTTACCGATAATGAAGACCGGTCCGCTTTTGATGATGTCACCGTCACGGTTAATAATGATGCTCAAGAAGAAGTGTGGTTAGAGGCAGAATGTGGTGTAATCGGTACGGGTTGGACGGTTGTAGAGGATGCTTCCAGATCGGGAGGAAAGTACGTTGTGCCTCCCACAGGATTTAATTCTTCATCAGGAAATATAGGGGAAGCGGTATTGACCTATAATGTATCTGTAAGTGAGGGTACTTATGCAATATTTGGACTTGTAAGAACTCCTTCAGGAATTAATGATAGTTTCTGGATACGGGTTAATAATGGAGCTTGGGTACGTTGGAACAGTATTCCTGCCAGTAATGAATTTGTATGGCATAGAGTACATCTTAATGAACAATTGAGCAAACCACGAAGTTTTGAGCTTGTAGATGGAATCAATAAGATTGAAATAGGACATAGGGAAGACGGTTTAGGTCTAGATAAATTGTTCTTGACCAAAACTGGAGATTTACCTTCTGGCTTTGGAGGTTCAGCATCAAATTGTGGAGGTAGTGGAAAAACTATTGATGAAAAAGTCATTGCTGATAACATACAGCCAGAGGCAATTGCTGATGTAGTATTCTACAGTGAAAAGGTTCCAAATGGAGTTGATTTGTACCCTAACCCAGCTTCGGTGGAAACAAAAATTAGACTTCAGAACCCGGAAGTTCAAGTAAATCGGATCCATGTACACGATGTTTCCGGTCGATTGATAGCAGTGTATGATGGGCAAGAATTAAGAACAGCTGAAGGCGAGTACTCACTTAATGTTTCTCACCTTACGAATGGCATGTATTTGTTGCGTATAGGTATTAGTGATGGAGATGTTTTTGATAGGAAATTGATAGTGAATCATAGATAGGGTTCAGCTGAATGTAGTGTAAATTAAAAGAGGAGCGATTCAATCGCTCCTCTTTTTTATTATGCCTCACTTAGATTACAATACCAAACATTCATACTTTCTAAGTTTCCTCTAATTACAGTATTGTTCATCAAGGTACCACCAAGAATAAAACCGTGTTTACTAAAGGTAATGTTTAGACCATATGAGGTAGCGCGAACCAAAGCGTATAAAGTTTTGTACTTGTTGCTTGAAACACGTTGCTTAATCTCCTGAACTAAATAGTAGTTCAGATTTTGCCCGTTATAATTGGGATGTGTGGCAAAATCCATGATTTCTACGCTAGATTCATTCTCCTGAATTTTTAGGATAGCGGAAACCAAAAGAGCATCATTTTCAAAGAGGCCATAAAATTCATGGTTTTCTTGTAGTAACTGCTTTAGATACTCTGGATCATGAATGGGAAACGGATAGGACTGAAATGCCATTTCGTGCAAACGAATGATAGACGGTAAATCTTTTTCACCAAGTTTACGTATCTCAAGATGATCAGGCAAAGCAAAGAACGCATCTTCCGAAGAACTATTGGCCGCGAGAGCAATTGTCTTTACCGAAGTAATGGTTTTCTTTACCTGACTAGGGCTGTTGGCACGTTCGGTGCTGAGGTAATCGGCTAAAAAATAACCGGCTTGCTCTCCGTTGTATAGTTTGGGTATTTTAGCCTCAACAGTATATCCCTTAGATTTGAAAACTTCGATAGCCTCTTCTGGAACTCGACTCAGAATTTTGTCGTATTCCTTTTTATGCGCTATGGTTTTCATGTTCTCTATGAGCAAATCCCAGTTGTACTGTTCCGTATCCATAAGGTATACGCGATTATGTGCGCGACCATGTTGTAAGGTGGCCCCATTAATTTTCTCTAGGGTATCGAACATTTATCTATTTGATTTGTGTTTTTAATTGTATTTACGCTCTGATCTGACCTTCGCCAAAAATGTAGTACTTGTTGGTAACAAGTTCATTTAATCCCAAAGGCCCACGATGATGCAATTTGTCCGTGCTAATGGCCAACTCGGCCCCAACGCCCATTTGGCCGCCATCCGTGAAGCGAGTGGAAGCATTTTGGTAGACCGCAGCACAATCTACCTGTTCCATAAAATGCTGGGCAGTATCTTTGTTTGTGGTCATAATTGTGGCCGAATGCCCACCGGAATGCTCGTTTATGGTTGCTATGGCCTCATCTGTTTTATTAACCGTACCTATACAACATTTCATGGCTAGAAATTCTTCTTTCCAAACGGATGGGTCGGGAATTAGAGGTTCGTCCTTTAGTACCTTTTTGGCATCTTCATCAACCAAAAGACTTACACCATTGGTTTTGAGAATATTTGCCAAGTCTATCATTTTCTGCGAGTAATCCTCAATATCAGTATGAATCAAAATCTTATCCAATGCGTTACATGCAGATATCTTTGCGGTCTTTGCATTCAATATTACTTTCAGGCTCATCTCCCAATCCGCATTTTCATCAACATATAGAAAATTATTGCCTCTCCCGCTTACTAGAACAGCACATTTGGCATGTTCTTTTACAAAAGCAATCAATCTTTCACCACCTCTGGGTACAATTAAGTCTAACTTTTGTTCAGGATCTTTTAAAAAGGCTTGGGTTTCTTCACGGTTCATGTTCAAGAGTTGAATATAATCCGTGGGTAAATTGTTTTCCTCTAGTGCCCTATGCCAAAAATCAACAAGGACCGTATTGCTGTGCAACGCTTCTTTACCTCCTTTTAGCAGGATGGTATTGTTTGCTTTAAAGGCAAGTACGGCAGCTTCGATGGTTACGTCCGGTCGGGATTCGTAAATGATCATAATGGTGCCAAATGGAGCCGTTTTATTGGTTACGTGAAGTCCGTTAGGTAAATCCTGAGTTGAAATTTCTTTGCCAACTGGATCTTCTTGCGAGCGCACCTTGTTTACGGCAGCGATCATCTCGTCAATTTTTTTGTCATCAACTATCAGACGCTCATAGAGTGCCTGGTCATCTTTATTAAAAAGGTCTAAGTCCTTTGTATTGGCTTGGAGCAATTCTGTCCGGTTTTCGTTCAGAATACGGACCATAGAATCCAATACGTTGTTCTTTATATCTGTTGTAAGTAGTTTCATTTATGCTTCTTGTTTTTCTAGGGCAACTCTAGTGCCCACATCTTTTCCGTTTATAATATCTATTATCGTACGGTCTTTTTTACCGTTAGCAATATAAGTAGGTATGCTATTGGCTGCCGCTTGTTGGGCGTAATCCAGTTTGGACCCCATACCGCCGCGTCCTTCGCCAGCAGCTTTATTACTGTCTTTTATGTATTTGTTGAAATCGTCCTCTGGTCCTACATGTGAAATAAGGTCGCTGTCATCTGCATTCGGGTGCCCCGTGTAGAGTCCGTCAATATCGGTTAGGATAATAAGTTTATCGGCATTCATTAGTTGAGCTATCAAACTGGCCAACTTATCGTTATCCGAAAACATGGACATGGTAACGGACACTGCATCATCTTCATTGGCAATAGGTATTACCCCTTCCGAAAGCAATCCTTCGCAACATTTAATCATATTCTGGCGGTGTACGCCTGGACTAAAATCGCGTTTGGTGGGAAGTACTTGAGCGCATTTCATACCGTAATCATGGAATATGTTGTAGTACAACCGCATCATTCTAGGCTGGCCAATGGCGGAATATACCTGTCGTCTTTGCGTATCGTTCTCAATACTGGAATTGCCCAAAACTTCCTTTCCGGCAATTACCGATCCGGACGAAACCAAAATGGTAATAATGCCGCGCTCATAGAGTTCCGCAATCTGTTCTACCAACCTGCGCAAGACCGGCCGTACAATACGGTTGTCTTTATTGGTCATTACGTTGGTGCCAACTTTTATTACTATAAGTTCCTTATGCATAATGTTCTTCTTTACCAAGTTCAACAGCACGGTCAAAAGCCGCGAATGCTGCTTCTTTTATAAGTTCACTTACATTATTGTCATCCATAGAATCTAGAGCGGCCTGCGTAGTACCACCTTTACTAGCTACGCGGTCCATCCAAGAATTTGGACTTAAGTTGTTCTGGTTAAAAAGTTCAATGGCGCCCGTAAAGGTTTCGCTCACCAAAACAGTGGATACTTTTTTGGAAAAGCCCATTTGTAGCGCCGCCTCCATCATACTTTGCATAAAATAGAACACATAGGCAGGGCCACTTCCGGAAATTCCGGTAGAGGCATCAATAAAGTTCTCATCGCTTACACGGATAGATTTGCCCGTAGTATCCAAGAGACTTTCTACGGTTAAAAGTTCAATTCGTGAAACCTCGCTTGAAGAGGTGTAGGAGGTAAGTCCTTTTCCAATTTTGGCCGGCAAGTTGGGCATGGCGCGTACAATCTTACTTAAGCCGGATTGCTCTTTCATGGTTTCTATGGTAATACCTGCCATAATGGAGATTAAAATCTGTTCCGAATTGACCATAGGCTTTATGGTCTCGAACAATTTTGTGGCATGGTACGGCTTTACGGCAATGAAAATAATATCCGCTTGCGGTACACATTCCTCTAAGGTTTTAAAAGCGTCAAAATGCGCTATTTCATTCAGTTCTTTCAGTTTCTCTTCGGAACTGTCCAATACCATAATGTTCTTTTTTTTGAGCAATTTAGATTTAGACATGCCTTCTGCATAGGTCAATCCCATATTTCCGGCTCCGATTACTAGTACTTTCATGAATTTGTTTTAAAAGATTACTATTGAATATTTAAAGTAAAGTGTTGAGGTTGGTTTTAGACAAAGAGTTGACATTCATCATAGTTCTTTATTTTTCCGTAATAGGTTTTACGGTATTTCTGAAGGGTGTTGATAGGTAGCCCTAAAAAGTAGCGCTTAATGGAAGTTACCCTTGTGGTTAAGGGCCCCATTTTCGCGCTATAGTGCTTTTCTGTTTTTGTTTTTCTTCTGATATATAATAGCCTCATAAAATTTATTTAGCTTGTAACATATCATAATAGATAGCTATCGCAAGTATATGGTGTTAAGGTTTTGTTATTGTAGTCCAAATGGGTTACTATCTTACTTAAAATGTAAGGTATTTCAATATGCGTGTAGTTGTTTTATAGGAAATCCTAAGAAACCGAAATAATGTGAAGAATAATAAATACAATGGGTTTGTGAAAAATATAAGAATTTATGATGTAATTGTTTTGTAAGAAACAATCTTACAAAATTTACATTTGTGATATGTCTTGTATTATACCTCAGTTTGGAGAGGTGCCTAAGTAGTTTACTATGATAGAGTTCTGTAATTATGATTTAAAAAATTCATAATTAAGGTCATTAGAAAGGTTTTCTAATCCTAGATACTGGATTGATGAATTGAAGCCAAATCATAGGTATCGACAAAAAGAGAAACAAAAAGAGAAACAAAAAGAGAATTTAAAGCAAATCATACAGGGTAATTCTCAAAACCTTCATCAAAAGCTAAGGACCGAAATAATTAAAAAGTGTAGTGTAATTACCCAGCTTCCAGAAAGTGAAATTGTAGCATAATTACCTATTCAAGTATATGGATAAAGCTGCTACAAATGTGATTCAAATATTTAAAGCATAAAATTGAAAAATTGCAGAAGGTTTGTGTATTAAAACAGATGTTGCTAATTTATCTATTATATGGTGTTGTGGATGTAAGGGTTAGGAATCTGGTATTGTTTATTCTAAATATAATAATTATAGTGATTTAACTTCTTTTAAAGGTTTTTTGTGTCAAAATTTTGGTGAAGAAGATAATATATATTACTTTTCTAAGGAACTTACACAACAATATAGTGCTGTTATACATCTTTTAACACATACTGTTAGTGTATTTATATATCTTTGAAATAGGATTAATTTTATTTAGACTAATGACTAAGACAGAAAAAAGAACCGATTTTTTATTTCCAAGAAGAAGCTATCTGACTGGAGTAGGTAGTGTCTTGGATATTTTTGCTACTAGAAAAAAATTTAACACTTCTAAATCTGGAGAATTGGCTGATTACAAAGCTCTAGCTAAAGACTGGGAAATGGTTGGTGAAGATTTTAAAGAATTTTTTAAAACTTTGTCTAAATAATGTCTTCTAAAAAACATCATTCTAAAGCTAAAAAAGAAGATGGTGATAAAGTACAGAAATCCATTCCAGAAATTAGAGATAGAGAAGATTTAATTGAAGCTGAAGTAGCGGAGGTTATTGAGGATCTTCCTGTTAAAAAAAAAGACATTATACTTCGTGCTATGCGAGTTAGGCATCAATCTGGTCCACTTCCAGATGGTGAGACTATTAGGATTTATAATGAAGTTATTCCCGATGGTGGTGATAGATTGATGAAAACGGTGGAGAAACAACTTGAACATCGTATAGCAATTGAGAAGATTGGTATGGAGAGGTCATTTAATCAAAGTTCTACAGGTCAGTGGTTCGGTTTTGCAATCGCTTTAGTTTTTGGGATTATTGCATGGGATTTAGCTAAATCTGGATACGAAATAAGTGCTACGATTTTAGGGGCTTTTGATTTGATTGCATTAGTCACTGTATTTGTTACTGGTAATGGAAAGAAGTAAAATGAATTTCGCTTCTTAAAACTTTATTCTATCCTTTTTTTTTCTTCTGAAATCAAAGAACTTAAATTCTTCTTTTGATCCCATATTATTAATTTTACTGCTTAAATTAAAAATAAGAGTCTAACTCTTTGCGCATTGTAAACTGGTTACGCTTTATTATATTTAATTACTTGGTCTGAGAGTGGCGTTTGTTTGATTAAAGTGATTGGAGACGATACTATGAGTTTTACTGTGGTATTGTCTAACTAGTTTATAGTTATGTGTCCTTGCGTTAGATATTTTAAAGGTTCCTTTGTTTTGTGCTTACTTCTGAAACAACTCTGTAATTTTCTATTTTATACCCTTATCACCTTTTTTTCAATCTCAAATATTAATTTGAATCATTTGTCAACTCAAATGTTGTTTTGTGAATATTGAGGAGTGTTGGGTGTGAAAGGCTTTTGAACTAATAGTTTTAAGTAAAGTGTTCTCCTTAAATATGACCAAGAATTACTAAGGTTTTTTTTAATCATTTTTCAGGTTTTTGCCGGGGATTTAGAACTACTAAATCAAGTCTTTAGTTATTAATTGCTATATCAAATAATATGTTTGCTTGTAGCGTAGTTTGTTTTTGTCTTTCATCTATTGATTGGTATCTATAAAAGGGCTTAGGATAAGTGCTTGTCTGCTTTTGTTGCAAAATGGTTACAAACACATCTTTCTTAAAACAAAAAAAACCCTTGAAAATCAAATGATTAACAAGGGTTTGAGTACTCGAGACGGGACTTGAACCCGTACGGACTAATGTCCATTGGATTTTAAGTCCAACGTGTCTACCAATTCCACCACTCGAGCCGCTATTGGTAAAGTTTTTAACAAAAAAACGCTGTCATGCAGCGTTCAATTCGTTGAGCGGTATTTTGCTCTTAGAGCGAAAAACGGGATTCGAACCCGCGACCTCCACCTTGGCAAGGTGGCGCTCTACCAGCTGAGCTATTTTCGCGTTTTGTATTAAGGTAAAGAACGTGACATCTTTCACAGATGCGGATGCAAATTTAATACAATTCTCTAAAACGCAAAGAAATTTTTTATGAAATCTGAAAAATAAAAAAACAACGGTTTTTTGGATTAAAAAATTAAGAGGTGGCCTTCTTGTTTTTGGTGAGCAACCGCTTAATTTCATTCAATTTCATAAGGGCTTCAACGGGTGTTAAGGTGTTGATATCTAGATAGGTGATTTCTTCCTTTATTTGTTCCAGTAGGGGGTCGTCCAAATTAAAGAAACTCAATTGCATTTCGTCTTGAGCACTTTGTAATTTGTCCGTTAGCTCTTCACTGGAGTGCGATTTCTCCAATTTTTTGAGAATTTTGTTCGCTTTGTGAATGACTTGGGAGGGCATTCCCGCCATTTTTGCCACGTGAATACCAAAACTATGCTCGCTTCCACCTTCGGTTAATTTACGCAAGAAAAGTACGTTGTCTTTCAACTCTTTTACGGATACGTTAAAGTTTTTGATGCGTTCAAAAGTGTTACACATTTCATTAAGCTCATGATAATGTGTGGCAAAAAGCGTTTTTGCCCTTGCCGGGTGTTCGTGCAGATACTCGCTAATAGCCCATGCAATGGAAATACCGTCATAAGTACTGGTTCCACGGCCTATCTCATCTAAAAGAACCAAACTGCGCTCTGAGAGGTTGTTTAGGATAGAGGCTGTTTCGTTCATCTCCACCATAAAAGTAGATTCACCCATAGAAATATTATCACTTGCACCAACTCGTGTAAAAATCTTATCTACATAACCAATTTCGGCAGCTTCCGCAGGTACAAAGGAGCCCATTTGTGCAAGAAGTACGATTAGCGCCGTTTGTCTTAAAATGGCGGATTTACCACTCATATTAGGACCCGTAATCATGATAATTTGTTGCTCGTCTCGGTTTAGCACTACATCATTCGAAATATACGCCTCGCCCAAGGGCAATTGTTTTTCTATGACCGGGTGCCTTCCGTTTTTAATATTGATTTCGGTAGAGTCGTTAATTACGGGTTTGGCATAGTTGTTCTCTTTGGCCAGTTGTGCAAAGCCGCAAAGACAATCCAATTGCGCAATTTGCTGTGCATTGTTCTGTACTGGTGCAATATATTCCTGTGCCCAAACTACCAATTGGGAAAACAGTTGTTGTTCCAAGTTGAGAATACGTTCTTCCGCACCCAGGATTTTTGCTTCGTATTCTTTGAGCTCTTCCGTAATGTAGCGTTCGGCATTTACCAAGGTCTGTTTGCGTATCCACTCTTCCGGTACCTTGTCTTTATGCGTATTTCGGACTTCAATGTAATAACCAAAAACGTTATTGGAAGCTATTTTAAGAGATGTAATGCCAGTGCGCTCGGTTTCCCTAGTCAACATTTTGTCCAAATAATCCTTGCCCGAAAAAGCCAGTCCGCGCAATTCGTCCAGCTCGTCCGAGTATCCATCGGCAATGGTTTTACCTTTTGGAATATGAACGGGAGCTTCTTCATTGATCATTTCTTTGATCTTGTTACGAAGCATATCGCAAGCATGTAGCTGGTCTGATATAAGCTGAAGCGACTCGTCTTTACTCTGTGCCGTAAGCTGTTTTATGGGAATAATGGCTTCAAGTGAATTCTTGAGCTGTACGATTTCCTTTGGATTTACCTTTCCCGTAGCTACTTTGGAAATAAGGCGTTCCAAATCGCCCATTTGCTTAATGCGCTGCTGTATTTTTAATAAAGTATCATCGTTGCCGTGCAAATGGGAAACCACTTGATGCCTTCGGCTAATTTTCTCCGTATTTTTTAAAGGTAAGGCCAACCACCGCTTCAACATTCGCCCTCCCATAGGTGATAAGGTCTTGTCTATAATACTTAGAAGGGTTACCGCATTTTGATTATAGGAATGGTAAAGTTCCAAGTTTTTGATTGTAAAGCGGTCCATCCAAATATGTTCCTCTTCCGCAATACGTTTTAAGCTGTTTATGTGTTGCAGTTGGCGGTGTTGCGTCTCGGATAAATAATGCAATACTACCCCGGAAGCAATAATACCGTGTGCCAGATGGTCTACGCCAAAACCTTTAAGGGTACTGGTCTTAAAATGGTTGGTTAGGGTTTCTTGCGCATAATCGTTCTGAAAGACCCAATCTTCCATATAGAAGGTGTGAAACTGCTTCCCAAAAACATCTAGAAATTCTTTTTTGTGCTTTTTGGAGACCAAAACCTCATTAGGAGCAAAGTTTTGCAGGAGTTTGTCTATTTGTTCTTCGGTACCCTCCGAAGTTAAAAATTCGCCTGTAGAAATATCAACAAAGGATACACCCAATAATTTTCTGCCAAAATGAACGGCACAAAGAAAGTTGTTGGTCTTTGCGCTTAAAATATCGTCGTTCATGGCAACGCCGGGAGTAACCAATTCCGTAACGCCCCGTTTTACGATGGTCTTGGTCATTTTGGGGTCTTCCAACTGATCACAAATGGCCACCCGTTCACCGGCTTTTACCAGTTTAGGTAAATAGGTGTTCAGGGAGTGATGTGGAAAACCGGCCAATTCTGTGCGGTCACCACCATTGTTACGGTGGGTGAGTATAATGCCCAGGATTTTGGATGCTTTTACGGCATCCTCACCAAAAGTTTCGTAGAAATCGCCTACACGGAACAATAACAGGGCATCAGGATACTTGGTCTTGATGGTGTTGTATTGCTTCATTAAAGGCGTTACCTTTTTTGTTTTTTGCGATTTTCCCAAAGCGATAAGAATAGTTTAATTTTACGGCGAAAGTCAGTAAAACGAAAGTACTATTTTTTATAGGGATGATAAACCATTGTTGATATTTCAGGATAAGTTTATCTTCAGCGTTTTACCTTATATATAACCATTAAATATCCCGTTTAGGGAAATCTTAGCATGCGCAAACTTAAGAATGAAGAATTGAACCGATTGGATGTGGAAGCTTTTAAAAAGGCCGAAAAATCGCCTATCGTTATTGTTTTGGATAACATACGAAGCTTGAATAATATTGGTTCGGTCTTTAGGACGGCGGATGCATTTCTTATACAAAAAATATACCTCTGTGGCATTACAGCGCAGCCTCCGCACAAAGACATAAGAAAAACGGCTTTGGGCGCTACCGAGAGTGTGGACTGGGAATATCGTGAAAACACGGTTGATTTGGTAAACTCCTTGACATCTGACGGTTACACGGTTTTGGCCATTGAGCAGGCGGAAAATGCGGTCATGCTTAATGAACTTACCATAGATGCGGATAAAAAGTATGCGCTAGTATTCGGTAACGAGGTAAAAGGAGTTTCGCAAGAAGTGGTGAACGCCAGCCAAACGGTAGTGGAGATCCCACAATACGGCACCAAGCATTCATTGAATATTTCGGTGAGCGCAGGTGTGGTTGTTTGGGACCTCTGGTCCAAGTGTAATGCCTTAAAATCTTAGTTTGGCAACCGAACGGCAAATTTGGTTATCTTATCAATAATGGTATTGTAGTCGTCTTTGTTTTCTACAAAATCCATATCTCCCAATTCGATAATCAAGTTGTTCTGTTCCGGGTATCCTTTTATGAATTCAAAATATCCCTTGTTAATCTTGCTAAGATAGTCCGGGGCTATTTTTTGTTCGTAATCCCTGCCTCTTTGCTTAATGTTATCCAGCAAACGTTCCGTAGTTTGGTAGAGGTAGACGTATACTTTAGGTTTTTTTACCTCTTTGTACATCAAATGAAAAAGCTTTCGGTATAGTTCAAATTCTTCCGCCTGCAATGTAATCCGTGCAAAAATAAGGGACTTGTAAATGTCATAATCGCTCACCATGAACTTTTTGAAAAGGTCATATTGCGAGGTGTCATCTGTAAACTGTTGGTATCTATCCGCTAGGAATGACATCTCCAAAGGAAAGGCATAACGGCTTTGGTCCTCATAAAATTTGGGTAGGAAGGCGTTATCTGCAAAACGCTCCAATACCAGTTTTCCGTTAAAATCTTCCGATATTTTGTTGGCTAAGGTGGTTTTACCTGCTCCAATGTTACCTTCAATAGCAATGAAGTTTAAATGGGCAAATAGCTCGGCTCTGTTGCGATGCAGTTTAAATGTCGTGCGCTCTAGTTTGCCTTTGTCCCTACATTCTTGAATAAGGTTTCGCGTGTCCTTGTTCACGATTGGGTGATAAAACTGCGGTGCAATATCGGACAAGGGTTTGAGCACGAATTTCCTGTACGTCAGTTCCGGATGGGGAATAACCAGGTTTTCGGAAATTAGAACCTCCCTTTCGTAATACAGAATGTCAATATCAATAGGCCTGGGTTGGTAGCCTTCTTCCGTAAAACGTCTTCTTCCTAATTGCGTTTCTATTTTTAAAAGGGTACGCAACAGCTCTTGTGGAGCCATGGTGGTTTTTAACGACAGACAAATATTCATGAAGTCGCTAGATTCAAAACCCCAAGAGCTTGTCTGATACACATGAGATATCTTCTGGACTTCTCCGGCGGTGCTGTTTATAGCGAATACTGCGTCTTGCAGGTTATTTAAAGTGTCACCAAGATTACTTCCTAGTGATAGGTAAACTGTTTTGGGGTTGCTCATAATATATAGCAAAGTAACAAAAAGTAGAGGTGAGTTCATTATCTTTGGGTAAAAATACTAACCCAATTTTCATGAAATTTTTAAGAAATCTTCTGGCGGCCATAATTGGCTGCTTGATTGCTTTTGGAGTTATTTTCATAATGACCATTATTTTTATTGGCATTGCAGGTAGTTCCGAAGAAACCGTCTCCATAAAAAAGAACTCCATTTTGGAGCTACAATTAAAGTTGCCTATTAGTGATTATGTGGGTAACAATGATATGGATCCCTTTACTGGGGCATTTATGGAACAATCCCAAGGGTTGGATGAAATTCTGCATGCTATTACCGTAGCAAAAGATGATGATAATATTAAGGGTATAAGCATCAACAATAACTTTATGATGGCCGGTCTGGCGCAAACACAGGCGGTAAGAAAGGCATTGGAAGATTTTAAGGCTTCGGGTAAATTTATTTATACTTATGGCGATTTTTACATGCAAAAAGATTACTACTTGGCCAGTGTGGCGGATTCTATTTTTTTGAATCCGGTAGGTGGATTGGATTTTCGTGGATTGTCTACCGAAGTTCTATTTTTTAAGGATTTACAGGAGAAGACCGGTGTAAAGATGGAGGTTATTCGCCATGGAAAATATAAGAGTGCCGTAGAGCCTTTTATCTCTAATGAAATGAGTGAGGCCAATAGAACCCAGATTGAAGAATTAATGGGTTCGCTTTGGAATTCAATGATTGAGGACATCTCTAAAGGAAGAGGTATTTCGCATACCGACCTTAACATTATTGCAGATACTTTAGGAGGTAGAACCCCGGAATATGCTAAAGCAAGCGGCCTCTTAGATGATGTTATTTTCTTTGACCAATATGAAGAAAAACTAAGAAATGCCATTAATCTAAAAAAAGAAGACGATTTAAATATTGTAGCCTTAGAGGACTATGTAATTCGTTCCAACAAGAAAGTGCTTAAAAAAGGTAAGGATAAGATTGCCGTTGTTTTTGCGCAAGGCGAAATACTTTATGGCGAAGGTGGCCCTGATGTAATTGGTCAAGGTATTATAAACGAAGCCATTATTAAAGCGAAGGAAGACGAAGACGTAAAAGCAATAGTTCTTAGGGTGAATTCTCCCGGTGGAAGTGCGCTGACTTCAGATATCATTTGGCGAGAAATAGAATTGGCCAAAGAAGTGAAACCTGTTATAGTCTCTATGGGTAACGTTGCCGCATCCGGCGGGTATTATATTGCAGTTGGTGCGAACAAGATTTTTGCTGAACCTACAACGGTTACCGGGTCTATAGGAGTTTTTGGAACCGTGCCCAATATGACCGAGTTGGCCGCGGATATAGGTGTAAATGCAGAACAGGTGGGGACCAACAAAAATTCTCTGGAATATTCGTTTTTTGAGCCTATGACCAGTGAGTTTAGGGCATACGTTCAGGAAAGTATTGAGCACACCTATGATACCTTCTTGCAAAGGGTTTCTCAGGGGAGGAATATTAGTATGGCAGAAGCGGATAGCTTGGCACAGGGTAGAGTATGGAGTGGGGTAGATGCAAAGCGTATAGGCCTCATAGATGAACTTGGTAATTTAGAGGATGCTATTGCCGAAGCCGCCCGTATGGCAGAATTGAGTGATTACGGAATAAAAAAGTTTCCGAAATATAAAACCGGTCTGGAACGTATCTTAGAAGATTTAGGAGGTGCCAGCGCAAAGGTGAAACAAGAGTTTATAGAAGAGGAAATAGGTATGGAAGCATATTCTATACTAAAGCAAGTAAAGTCCGCTATGAATCAAGAAGGCGTTCAGGCGCGCATGCCTTTTGTGTTGGACATAAAATAACAAAGATCAGTTGTTTAAAATAGAAAGAGCCAGCTATACGCTGGCTCTTTTGGTATATAATTGATTTTGATGTTCTATTTTACAAGGTTGATTTCTACTCTTCTGTTTTGAGCACGACCATCTTTGTACATGTTAGAGGCAATAGGTTTGCTTTCGCCATAACCAACAGCGGTTAATCGGGAGCTGTCTATACCTTTTTCTACCAAGAAATCTTTTACGGACGTAGCTCTGGACTCTGATAACCTTTGGTTGGTAGCTTCACTTCCTACACTGTCCGTATGACCTTCCACGGTAAATTTGGCATCCGGGTATTCTTTTAGAATAGTAATGATGTCTACCATAACACTTGTAGACTCCGCTTTAATACTCGCTTTTCCTGAATTAAAAAGAATAGTTTTGGCGTAATCGTTCAATTGCTTCTGTACTTCTTCGGTAACTTCAGGTGCTTCTGGGCAACCGTTGTTGGAAACCGTTCCCGCTTCATTAGGGCAGTCATCATTTTTATCCAGTACACCGTCGCCATCAGTGTCAGGCCATGGGCATCCTTCATTTTCGGCAGCACCCGCTTCATTTGGGCACTTATCATCTTCATCCATAACATCATCACCGTCCGAATCTACCAAGGGGCAACCATCGTTTAAAACTTCACCTGCTTCTTCAGGGCACTTATCGTCTTTGTCAACTACGGTATCACCATCAGTATCAGGCCATGGGCAACCATTGTTTTCCGCTGGTCCAAATTCATCGGGGCAATCGTCTTTTCTGTTAACTATTCCATCACCATCTCGATCTTTAGGTTTTCCTTGGTATACCGGTATTTTTAATCCTGCATATACATCTGCAGCTTTGGAATTGTCACTTAACAATAAGGTCATAACAGACCCGGAACCAATATACAAAGGTCCTGCTCTAAAACCGGCACCCCATTGCGCTCCGGAACCTTGGGTAAGGCTTACGGGCATATAAAAACTGAACCACTTACTTTCAAAACGTGGAGTTAAGGAAACCATAGTAGGTATTCTGTTCGCGTTTACCTTGCTGTTGGAACGTAATGAGAAATCCGTGTTTAAATTCAGGTAGAACCTTTGGTTCAAGCTATAGTCCACATTAAAATGAAGAGCTGTAGGTAAAGCGAATTTTTCAGAAGACCCTGTTCCTGTCTGGGTGTATAAATTATCTAGGATATCCTCTAGATTGTCTTCGTTTTCAAAATCGTCTTCATTTACCGTTCCCGTAATATCATAATTGTTCTGTGTGCCATTTTTATAGTTAATGGAACCTATATCACTAATGGCAAGGGCAAATTTCAGTTTATATTTATTCTGATGTTTAAAAGTGTTAGAACCGTCTTTTGAAGAATAGGAAGCGTAATCCGGTCTCCATTCGTATACGGCTCCTAAGTCTACGCCAAAACCTGTGGCGCCATCAACGATTTCAACATCAAAATCTTCAAAGTTGTCATCAATATTATCACTATGTCCATAGTTTACTTCACCAACGGACTCAATACTTCCTGTAGTTCGTCCTCCGGGAAGGGGAGTGCCATCGGCATCATAATCTATGGTAATGTTTTTACCGCTGGCGTAGGCATTGCCCATACCTTGTAGGTATTTTAATGAGATACCTCCTTTTAAGAAATGCTGATCTTTGTTCATGAGAACCTGCGCATAGGTAACCCCAACTTCTGCCCATGCATTGGCTGTTAGGTATACATCGTCTTCGTCAATAAAAAGATCATCGTTCTCATCAAAATCGTTGGAGATGCTTTCAAAGGTATTTCCGTTTATTTTATTTACGTTGTAACCTACTCTTCCCCGGGTAAAAATGGCCAAGGAGCTTTTTGGGGTAAGGTTGAACATAAAGGAGGGGCCTAGCACATCTGCATTTCCAAAAAAGTTGTTGCTGTCTTTTGGATATTTTGTGCCGTCCGTATCAAAGTCAAAATCGGATGTAACTACATCTCCCAATTTCAATCCGTAGTAATCATTACTGAAGAAAGTACTTGCGCCTACAATGTTTATATCGGTTTTAAATCTGGAATCGGTAATGTTTGCAGGGTTGGCAATTAGGCTGTGTACACCGCTGTAGTTGTCTGTCAGGAAACCGACATACGATTGTGCTTTGGCACTTAATCCGCCTAAAACAAGTAATGATGTAAGTATCGTTTTTTTCATGCTTGGTATTTTTTAAGCTATTTTTGGTTTTTAGGTAGTGATGCAATAACGAACGACCATCGGCGAAATTGTACCGTTCACCGATGTTTTTAATAAGAAATTACATATGAATGTGAGAGATAGCCGTTTGGCATATCAGATATACCTGTATTTGGGAGCCCTTTTTATTACCTCATTGGTGGTTTCCAATCTTATTTTTCAGAAGTTTTTCTATTGGAACCCGTTTGGTGATTTTACTATTTTTGGCGTATCCTTGTTTGAGGTATCCGTTGGAATCCTACCTTACCCTATTACTTTTTTGATCACGGACTTGATTTCTGAAATCTACGGAAGAAAAAAGGCTAACCAGATAGTTACGGCCGGCATTTTTGCAAGTTTGTTCTCTATGGGGATAATTCTTGTGGCAGAGGTGGCCCCTGCCATACCATCTTCTCCGGTAGATGATAGTACGTTTACCAATGTTTTTGCACTTTCTCCCATAGCGGTTTTGGCATCCATGATCGCTTATCTTTTTGCACAATACATAGATATTGCTATTTACCACTTTTGGAAAAAGCTTACTAAAGGCAAGTATCTTTGGGTGCGTAATAATTTTTCTACTTTTCTTTCTCAGTTTGTAGATACCTTCACCGTGGTAGGGCTGCTTTGTGTTTTTGGAATTCTGCCATGGCACCTATTTTTTGGCTTAGTGGTAAGTGGATTCATTTTTAAGATTTTTATAGCATTTCTAGATACTCCTTTTTTGTATTTGCTCGTATATATCATGAGAAAACGGTTCAAATTGGCCGTGGGCGAAGAAATAGCCTTAGAGGTATAATATTCAATGCTTTTTTGAGTTGTATCCGATAGGGTTAAGAATCTTGATTTAAGAGCTAAAAAGACCGCTTCACTTTTGTTAGGTTGAGGTTTGTTTAATGGCGATTTTAAGGTTTGGATGAACACATGCCTATTTTGTTCCGTTAAATTTTATTTGAATCAGTATTTGAATTAGAAATATGAAAAAGAAAATAATCAGGATTATAGGGGTAATAGTACTACTTATAATGGGTGTATTGATTGCCGCTCCTTTCTTTCTAGAATCCAAAATTGGAGATATTATTAAGAATAACGTAAACAATAATGTGAACGCTACGCTTGATTTTTCGGAAGCCGATTTAAGCCTTTTTAGTAGTTTTCCCAATGCAGAAGTAAGTCTGGAAGATGTAGTTCTGTTGAACAAAGCGCCATTTGAAGGCGACACGCTTTTTGCTTCTAAAAAAGTAGCGCTTTCCATGGGTATTGGAGAGTTGTTTAAAGGGCAGGATGAGCCTATAGGGGTTAAAAGTCTAACCGTAGATGGTGCCCTCGTTAACGTTACTATCGATAAGGAAGAAAATGCCAGTTTTGACATAGCCATACCTTCTGATGAGCCCAATGCACCTGCCGAAACAGAAAGCACGGATGGTTTTAATCTTGACCTGCAATCGTATGCCATTACGGACACCAAAATTGTATATGATGACCGATCTACCGGAATGCGTTTGGAGATTTCGGAGATGCAACACAATGGTAAAGGCGACCTTTCTTTGGAGAAATCAGAGTTGGATACGTTTACGGAAGCTTTGGTTTCTTTTGAAATGGACAGTACCAATTACTTGAACAAGAATAAAATTCAGTTAGATGCCCTTATTGGTGTTGACTTAAAGGA
Source organism: Zobellia sp. 1_MG-2023 (assembly GCF_030549125.1). Taxonomy (NCBI): domain Bacteria; kingdom Pseudomonadati; phylum Bacteroidota; class Flavobacteriia; order Flavobacteriales; family Flavobacteriaceae; genus Zobellia; species Zobellia sp. 1_MG-2023. The sequence continues at coordinate 459,934 of NZ_JAUOSY010000002.1, forward strand.
AAGTAAATACACTTTCTTGAAAAATGAGGCCCTAATCAATCAGTTGGCTTTAGTATTTGATGGTTTTATTAAAGTGAATGAGGATAACCAAGAGATTGATATTTCGTTCAAGACCCCATCTTCCGACTTTAAAAGCTTTTTGGCGGTTATTCCACAGGAGTATTCAAAAAATATAGAGAACGTTAAAACTACCGGAAACTTTATGTTAGATGGTAAGTTTAACGGTATTGTAGATGAGGAGCATATTCCTAAGTTCAATATTATGATCAATTCAGAAAATGCATCTTTTAAATATCCCGATTTACCAAAATCCGTTAGAAACGTCTTTATAGATACAGAGATTAACAATACCACTGGTATTGCAGAGGATACGTATGTAGATATTGACAAGCTTTCCTTTATGATCGATGAGGATAAGTTTAATATGACTGCTAATATTAAGGAGTTAATGGGTAATACCAAGGTAAAGGCCCATATAGATGGTAAAATGAATTTGGCCAATCTTAAGAAGGCATATCCTGTTCCGGCCGATTTAGATTTAAAGGGACTTCTAGTGGCAGATGTACGTACGGCATTTGATATGGCTTCCATAGAGAAGGAACAATATGAGAAGACCACCACAAACGGAAAAATTAGTGTTAGCGATTTTGAATACAAGTCCGCTGAAATACCAAACCCTGTAAAACTTAAGACCACAAGTTTAACCTTTAACCCTTCTACGGTTACCCTTAATGAATTGAGCGGTACTACCGGAAAGACTGATTTTAGTGCCAAAGGAACTATTAAGAACCTGTTGGGCTTTATGTTCAATGACGAAAAGGTAGAGGGAGATTTTGACCTTTCTTCAAACACTTTTGCATTAAGCGATTTTATGGTTGAGGAGACGGAACCCGAAGCATCCGGAAACAAAACTGAAGAAAGCAAAACAGCAGGTACTACCGAGGAGAAAATTAAGATTCCATCTTTCTTGGATGCTAATATAAATGCATCGGCAAATACGGTTCTGTATGACAACCTTACGTTAAAAGATGTAAAAGGTAATTTGAAGATTAAGGATGAAAAAGCTACACTTTCTAATATGACCTCTTCTATTTTTAATGGTAAAATGGCTTTTAATGGTGAGGTTTCAACAAAAGAAGAGACCCCAAGATTTGCCATGAATTTAGATATGAAGCAGTTGGGGATAAGTGAAACTTTTAAGTCTCTTGAGCTTTTTAAGGCAGTTGCGCCAATTGCTCAGATTTTAAAGGGAACACTAGATTCGGATATTAAACTGTCCGGTAGTCTAACGGATGATTTGGTGCCGGACTTGTTGACTTTGACCGGTGATATCTTTGCGGATATCATGACAAAGGAAATTGATTCGGAAAGTGCCCCGTTGCTTACCGCTCTAGATAGTAAGTTAAATTTTATTGACCTAAAGCAGCTTAATTTAGACGACCTGAAAACTAAACTTACTTTTGAAAATGGTCTGGTAAACGTGAAGCCTTTTACCGTAAAATATAAGGATATAGCCATCAATGTTGGGGGTAGCCACACTTTTGATAAAAAAATGGATTACAAGGCTACTATGGAGGTGCCTGCTAAATATTTAGGTAGTGATATAGGTAAGTTGATTGCTCAGATAGGTGAGGATGACCTTAAAGATTTGAAGATTCCCGTGGTTGCCAATATTGGGGGTAATTATGAAAACCCAAGTGTAAGTACGGATTTGACCTCTGGAGTAAAGACCTTAACCAATCAATTGGTAGAGATTCAGAAACAAAAATTGGTCAATAAAGGTAAGGATAAGGCAAAAGATTTAATCGGTAATGTTTTAGGTGGAAATTCATCTAAAACCGATTCTACCAAAACATCTACTAAAGATGATGTAAAAGAAGTTTTAGGTGGTCTTTTAGGAGGTAGTAAAAAAGATACGACCACGGTTAAAACGGACACTGCGACACCAAAGAAGAAGGAAGAAGATGTGGTTAAAGAGAAAGCGAAAAATATTTTAGGAGGTCTGTTGGGCAAGAAAAAGGAGAAGTAGAGCCAATTCAGGCATTTTGCTTGTGTTTTTTATCGTACCAAACGTAGCCTAAAAATATAGCCAGGCTAATTAGAGAACCCCACAGCAGACCGGTTTTCATGCTATTGGTGCTTTTACCAAGAATGGCAATAAAAAGAGTAAGTGGGGCAATTCCGATAAGGGTTGCCCCTATAAATTTCCAGTAGCCCATTCTTAGAATACCGCCAACAAAGCTTATGGCGTCATTGGATAAAAATGGATTTAAGCGGGTTACTATTACTGCCCAAAACCCATAATCCTCTAAAAAACCGGTTACCTTTTCCTCTGTTTTCTTGCCTATGATACGTTCTACTTGGTCTTTGCCTAAAAGTTTGCCAATGGCGTAGCCCACGGAGGAAGCCAAGAACACTGCTCCAAAAATGATAATACTGCCCCAAATTGGTCCGTAGGCAAGAATCGAGGCTACCATAAGTACTATAGATGGTACTACTATCATGAACATTTGTGCTACCATTGCTGCTATTAAAACAATGGGTCCCCAAGCTCCAAACTGTGACACCCAGTTTTCGACCTCTTTTCTATTGCCGCTAGTTAAAACTTGCCAAGCCTCGTTAAAAAAAGATTCAAGAGAGGGTACCGTAAAATAACCGGCAACAAGAATACCTACCAAGGTGAGGGATAAGTATACGGGCCATTTGCTTTTACTTTTCGAATCTTCTAGCGTCATAAAGGTCTATTTTCTTCTGGCTACAAGATACCTGTGCTGGAGGAGGAGGAATAGTCCTAAACGTACAATTTTTGGTTCAAAAGTATTAGCTAGAGGTTTATGGGGTTTATGTGATTAGCTAATTTGAAGCGATACATAGTGGCCTTCATTGCTACGAACGTTAAAAACGGTATTGTCCTCAAAAATAAAATATTGGCCTTTAATCCCTTTTAAAATCCCTTTGTAATTGGGGGTTTTGGTCAAATTGAGGCTTTTTACTTTTTCCGGGTATTCAAGGACGGGAAACTCAAGGTTGGTTTCGGCGTTATCGGCAATATAGTACTCTTGGGCTTCATCCGGAATGTATTGTTTTAGTTTATTTCGCCATTCAACCAGATTTTCGTCCTCAACATTGTTGGTCAACATTTTGCGCCAATTGGTTTTATCGCCTACATAATCTTTTAGCGCAACTTCCGTTATTCCGGCTAAATATCTATTAGGAACTTCTACGATTTCAATAGCTTCGTGCGCCCCTTGGTCTATCCATCGTGTAGGTACTTGGGCTTTACGTGTAACCCCTACTTTAATATTGCTTGAATTGGCCAAATAAACAATATGAGGTTGTAATTGTGCTTTTTTCTCATATTCAAGATCACGGTCTTCTTTGTCCAAGTGGGCAGTGCTCAATTCGGGTCGCATAATCCAATCACCTGCAGAAGGGGTTTCGTAAAAGCAGGTCTTACAGAAACCTTGACGAAAAATGGGACGGTCCCTACCACAATTTAAACATTGAAATTTTATAAAATTGATTTCAAGCGCTTTGTCCAAGATTTGATTTACATTTAAAAAATCATTTTCAAAAACCATGTAGTATTGAATGGGATTTCCTATTTCGGTCTGCATTTTTCTTAGAACGCCTTCGTACTGCATAAAAAAGTATGATTTAAAATGTATTTGAAAATGATAAGTATTAAAGCTAAATTTAGCGAATTCAAAGATACCCAAAAATGCCGATTACCTTATTCAATTCTATTGCTTCTTGGTTGCTGAAAAAGCGATATCACCAGATAGAACTTTTTTTGAAATACCCGGAAGAGGTTCAGGAAGAAGTGCTTCATCAACTTATTGAAATTGCCGAAGACACAGAAATTGGTAGAAAGTATGACTTTGAGTCCATCAATAGCTATGAAACTTTTAGGGAGCGAGTTCCTGTTTCTTCTTATGAAGAGATTGAACCGATTATAGAACGTACACGCCGCGGTGAACAGAATATATTTTGGCCAACATCTATTAAATGGTTCGCCAAGAGTAGTGGTACTACTAATGCCAAGAGTAAGTTTATTCCTGTAAGCGAAGAAGCGCTTGAAGATTGTCATTATAAATCGGGGAAAGATTTACTTTGTCTGTATTTGAACAATAATGAAAACTCTCAATTATTTACGGGAAAGAGTCTCAGGTTAGGGGGGAGTAAGGAGTTGTACGAGGACAACGGTTCCTATTTTGGGGATTTGTCCGCAATACTTATTGATAACATGCCGTTGTGGGCAGAATTCAGCAGTACGCCAAGTAGTAAGGTGTCCTTAATGAGCGAGTGGGAGAGTAAGTTAAAGGCCATTATAAAAGAAAGTACCCAAGAAAATGTAACCAGTTTGGCAGGAGTGCCTTCTTGGATGTTGGTGCTTCTTAATAAGGTGTTGCAAGAAACGGGTAAGGACAATTTGTTCCAGGTGTGGGAAAACCTTGAGGTCTATTTTCATGGTGGAGTAAGCTTTAACCCTTATGAAGAACAGTATAGAAAACTGCTGCCGCGAAAAAGCTTTAAGTACTATGAAATTTATAATGCCTCCGAAGGTTTTTTTGCCATTCAGGACCGTAATAATGCAGATGATTTATTGCTAATGTTGGATTATGGAATATTTTATGAGTTTATTCCAATGAGTGAGTATGGTACGGAAGGGCAAATGGCCATTCCGTTGTGGGAGGTGAAAAAGAATACCAATTATGCGATTATAATTACCACCAATTCCGGTTTGTGGCGCTATAAGATTGGCGACACTATTAAATTTACATCTACCAGTCCCTATAGAATCAAAGTTACGGGCCGTACCAAACACCATATCAATGTCTTTGGAGAGGAGTTGATTATTGAGAATGCCGAAGAAGCACTTAAGAATATTTGCCTTAAGACCGGTGCTGAAATTAAGGATTATACCGCTGGCCCAATTTTTATGGTAGAGAAAGAAAAAGGGGCACATGAGTGGGTTATTGAGTTTAGGAATCCGCCAGATGATATAAACGTATTTACGGAATATCTGGACAATGCTTTAAAGGCTTTAAATTCAGATTATGAGGCCAAACGCTATAACAATATTACGTTGAATATGCCTACCATTCATATTGCCCGAGAAAATCTTTTTTATGATTGGTTAAAGCTAAAAGGGAAGTTGGGCGGACAGCATAAGATACCTAGATTATCCAATAAAAGGGACTATATCGAAGAATTGCTTCAAATGAACAATTAAAAGTGGTATTTGCCCGTTTAATATTGAAATTGATTCCCAAAACTAACCTAAAGGCAAATTAAATTTAATATTATGGCAGAAAGACTTGTAATCATATCCGACATGTGGGGAGCTAAAAAGGGGCTCTGGATTACTTCATACCTAGGATATCTTCAGCAGCATTTTAATATTACTTTTTATGATTGCCAGCAATTGGGAAATATAGATGTAAAAGTAAACTCAGAGGAGAATATTCATCAAGCTTTCGTTAATGGAGGTATAGAAACTGCGGTGGTACACCTTCTTAAAAAGGAAAAGGAACCGGCACACTATCTCTGTTTTAGTATTGGCGGAGCTATAGCTTGGAAAGCGGCGCTTTCGGGTTTGCCTATTAAATCATTATACGCGGTCTCTTCTACCAGGGTACGCTCGGAAGTAGAAAAACCAGAAGTACCAATGAGACTTTTATTTGGCGATGCCGATGTGTATAGGCCCAAAGCTTCTTGGTACAAAGAAGTTGGAGTAGAAGGAGAGCTTGTAAAAGGGTTTAGCCATAATATGTACACTGATGAAAAGATAATTAAAAAGGTTTGTCTTGACTTGCTGAATACGGCTACAAAGGTTTCAGGAAAAGTGAATAAGCAAAAAGTGATATAAAGAGTAAAGAGGTTTTAAACTAACACTCAAGAAAATAAAAAAGCGGAATCAAAAATATTTTGATTCCGCTTTTTGTTGTTTTATAACCAGAGATTTAAGAAACTGCTTTCAGTTTTTTAATGGTCTCGTAAGATAATTTATTTTCGGCGTAAGGCTTGGTAACTTTAAATTCCGTTTCATCGTTACTAGGCATTTCAAACATAGCATCGGTAAAAATAGCCTCGCACAACGATCTAAGGCCCCTGGCGCCCAATTTGTACTCAATAGCTTTTTGAACAATGTAATCCAAGGCTTGGTCCGTAATGGAAAAAGTAATATCATCCATAGCGAACAGCTTTTCATACTGTTTGATAATTGCATTTTTGGGTTCTGTAAGAATAGCTCTTAAGGTCTTCTCATCCAACGGATTCATATGTGTAAGTACCGGAAGTCTTCCTATAATCTCAGGAATTAGGCCAAACTCTTTTAAATCTTTTGGAATTATATATTGAAGAATATTCTCCAAATCCAAGGCATCATCACTTTTAGCTGCGCTATATCCTATGGCCTGCATGTTCAACCTTTTGGTAATGGCGCGCTCAATTCCGTCAAAAGCACCACCTGCTATAAAGAGAATGTTCTCGGTATTTACCTCAATAAACTTTTGGTCCGGATGTTTTCTTCCTCCTTTTGGCGGAACATTTACAACCGTACCTTCAAGTAATTTAAGTAAGCCTTGCTGAACTCCTTCCCCGGATACATCTCGGGTAATGGACGGGTTATCACTTTTACGCGCAATTTTATCAATTTCATCAATAAAAACAATACCGCGCTCCGCTTTTTCCAAATTGTAATCTGCGGCCTGCAACAATCGGGTAAGGATACTTTCTACATCTTCTCCAACATAACCAGCCTCCGTCAAAACGGTAGCATCTACAATGGCCAAAGGAACATTTAACATCTTTGCAATGGTCTTTGCGATAAGGGTTTTTCCCGTACCTGTTTGACCCACCATTATAATGTTACTTTTCTGAATCTCTATATCGTCTTCCTTTGACTTGGGCTGCAAAAGCCTTTTGTAGTGATTGTAAACGGCAACGGACATTACTTTTTTGGTACGCTCTTGACCAATAACGTAAGTGTCTAAAAATGATTTAATATCAATAGGTTTCTTCAGGGTAAGTTCTGAAGAAAGGTCATTAGTTTTGGTCTGTCTTGATTCTTCGGTAACAATACCATGGGCTTGCTCTATACATCGATCGCATATGTGTGCATCAAGACCTGCAATCAAAAGATTGGTCTCAGGCTTTTTTCTGCCACAAAACGAACATTCTAAATTTTCTTTAGCCATATTAAAGTGTACTTTCTTTGAAAAATAAACGCAAATAAATGCGTTTTGGTTCATCGTTTTACTCGAAAAACCAATTAGTTATGAGCATTTGGTCGAAATTATTCTTTTCCCCTTACCAAAATTTCATCAATCATACCATAGGACTTAGCTTCCTCGGCTTTCATCCAATAATCACGGTCACTATCTTCGTTAACCTTGTCTATAGTCTGGCCTGAATGCTTGGCTATGATTTCGTATAATTCTGATTTTAGCTTCAAGATTTCACGTGCGGTAATTTCAATATCGCTTGCTTGGCCCTGAGCGCCGCCCATAGGTTGGTGAATCATTACTCTAGAGTGGGTTAAACCACTTCGTTTACCTTTTTCGCCTGCACAAAGAAGCACGGCGCCCATTGAGGCGGCCATTCCGGTACAAATGGTGGCAACGTCCGGAGCAATGAACTGCATAGTGTCATAGATTCCTAGGCCGGCATACACGCTTCCACCTGGTGAGTTGATATAAATCTGAATATCTTTTTGTGCATCCGTACTGGCCAAAAACAATAATTGTGCCTGTACAATGTTTGCTACCTGATCATTAATACCGGTTCCCAAGAAGATGATACGGTCCATCATTAATCTTGAAAATACGTCCATGGCAACGGCGTTCATTTGACGTTCTTCAATAATGTTGGGGGTAAGACCAACGGGATACATGCTCGTTAAGATCGAATCGTAATAGGTACTGCTAATACCTTGGTGATTTATAGCGTAGTTCTTGAATTCTTTTCCGTAATCCATATTTTTCTGTTCGATGTTTAAGTACCCTGGGGCATGAAATAAAAAAAGGTGCCGAAAATCACATTTTCGGCACCGTAAAGATACTTATAATTTTTTGGAAATATTACCCGTATACTTCCTTCACAAAGTTTTCGTAAGTAACCTCTTTGGTCTTAAGGTTTACTTTCTCTTTGTAAAGGGTAAGTAATTTTTGGCTCATTAGTTGTTCGGACAGACGCTTAACTTCGTCTTGGTTGCCCAATACACGAGCAGCTATATTATCCAATTCTTCTTCTTGAGGGTTTAATTGGCCAAATTGTGCCATTTGAGATTTAATGAAACCTTTGGCAAATTCTTTCAACTCGTCAAATTGAAGTTCAATATTGTTATCTTTAATGACCTTGCCTTCAATTAGCTGGTAACGAAGTCCTTTTTCGGATTTTTCATACTCCTCATTGGCTTCTTCTTCCGTTAACGGGTTTTCACCGGTCATCTGAATCCACTTGGTCAAGAACTCTGTTGGAAGTTCAAACTTGGTGTTTTCTATAAAATATTCAGTAATGTCATTCAATAACTTCTGATCGGACTGTTGCTCAAATTGTTTTTCTGAATCGTCCTTGATACGTTGTTTCAAGTCTTTTTGAGATTTAACTTCGCCTTCACCAAAAAGCTTATCAAAAAGCTCTTGATCTAAAGCAGCAGGCTCTCTTTCGTTAATTTCTTCAATGGTAAAGGTAGCTTCAACATCTAAGTCTGCAGCTTTATCTTGAGAAACACCAAAAACACTGGAAAGCAAGTAGTCTTCTTTAAAAAGACCTTTAGATTTTAGTGTAACCACATCGCCTACTTTTTTGCCTTTTAAAGCGTCCAAAGCTTTTTTGCTCTTGATTTTGTCAAGTTCTAAAGTGGCTTTGTTATCTATTTCCGCTTCCTCGTTTTTGAAAGTACCGGTTACTTCGTTGTTTTTTTCAACGGCATCTTTGCTGATAAGTTTTCCGTATTGTTTTTGAATACGTTCTACTTGCTCGTTTACCATTTTATCATCGGCAACGATTTTATAGTGAGTGATAGGTTTCTTTGTTTTTAAAGGAACCTCAAACTCAGGAGCTAGACCTAACTCAAATTCAAAAGCCAATTCTTCATTGTCCCAGTCAAAATTATCTTGTTGCTTAGGAAGTGGGTTGCCAAGAACATCTAATTTTTCTTCGGTAAGGTATTTGTTAAGGTTATCTTGAAGAAGTTTGTTTACTTCGTCTACCAAAACGGCCTTTCCGTATTGCTTTTTTATTAGCCCCATTGGTACGTGGCCTTTTCTGAAACCAGGTACATTGGCCTGCTTTCTATAGTCACTTAGAATACTGTCTACCTTTTCTTGGTAATCTTCTTTGGTGATGGCCACTTTAACGACGGCATTTAGATCGTCGATCTGCTCTTTTGTAATATTCATCTAAATCTTCTTTTTTGTTTCCATAAAATGGGATGCAAAAGTACTACAATTAATGTACCCTAGCAAGTTTTTAAATCGTTGAGATTCAAACAATCGTTACGATTTTTTATCCTCTTTCAAAAGAGAAAACAATATAGATTGAAGAAAGGATAGTAATAGGCTGAAAATTATGGCCCAGAAAATACCGTCTACGTTAAAGCCATCTATGAGATTGTCTGCAAGGAAAATGATTATTGCGTTGATTATGAGTAGGAACAGACCTAGCGTTAGTACGGTAACCGGCAGTGTAAGTATCACTAAAATAGGTTTTACTATAAAATTTAAAAGGCTGAGTACGATGGCCACTATAACCGCTGTCATATAGCTGTCTACGGAGACGTGTGGTAATATTTTTGAAAGTATAACTACAGCAAGAGCACTTAGGAGAACACGTAAAATGAGTTTCATAATAGAAAGGTATTTTTTAGTTAGGAGCAAATAATTATGCCACCCTTAAAGATAAAGAAAAGATTTTGTTGTTTTTAGTATTGCGTACGGTCCTCTCTAGACGTCTTTGTTAAGAAAAATAGTTTTAAGGCGTGGTTATGATTTTAAGAACCGAATAGATTTTTCAAAAAACTGTTTTGGGTTTTCCGCATGTAACCAATGGCCCGCGTTATCTATTGTTTGTAATTCAGAATTTGGAAAATGCGTTTCAATAACTTCAAGATCGCTTTGCATTATATATTCCGATCGATCTCCGCGAAGAAAAAGGGTTGGGCCGTCATAAGAGTCGGTAGTGCCTATGTTCTCACCAATTTCGTTCATTTTCTCACTTAGGACTTTCAAGTTGAATCTAAAACCTAATTGCCCCTTTTCCACCCAGTAAAGGTTCTTGAGCAAGAATTGTCTTGTTCCAAAATCCGTAATGTATTTCCCGAGTTCGGAATCGGCCTCGTTTCTTGATGAAATGGTGCTTAGGTCTATAGCGTTCAATCCATCAATAATGGGTTGATGGTGCGGTGGGTAGAATTTAGGCCCAATATCTGCAACAATCATTTTGCTTACGAGATTAGGGTAGTTGCAAGCAAATTGCATAGCGGTCTTACCACCCATGGAATGGCCAATGATCATGGCATTTTCCAATTGATTGGTTTCCATATAGGTTTTGAGGTCTTCGCTAAGAAGGTCGTAGTCAAAATCATTGGACCAAAAACTTTTGCCATGGTTCCGCTGATCAATGAGGTGTACCTCAAAGCCTTCTTTAGCGTACTGGTTGCCTAGGGTTTTCCAGTTATCGGACATTCCTAGGAACCCATGCAGAATCAATAGGGGAGTGCCGGTTCCTAATATTTTGGAGTGTAGGGTTTCGGTCATTTTAATTTGTTCAGGTACATATTTACAACGTTCTCCAAGCCAAGGTAAAGCGACTCGCAGATTAGGGCATGCCCAATAGAGACTTCCAATAAATGCGGTACATTGTCCTTAAAGTACTTTATATTATCCAAGCTTAGGTCGTGTCCGGCATTGACGCCTAAGTTACATTGATGTGCAACTTTGGCAGCTTCGGTAAACGGACTCACCCCTTGGCTATGATTTCCTTTGGCGTACTGTTCCGCATAACTTTCTGTATACAGCTCAATACGGTCCGTACCGGTTTTGGCAGCTCCTTCAACCATTTTGGCATCGGCATCAACAAAAATAGAGGTTCTGATTCCTGCATCCTTAAAAGTTTGGATAACGTCTATTAAAAAAGCTTGGTGTTTAACAGTGTCCCATCCTGCATTAGAGGTAATGGCGTCTACCGCGTCCGGTACAAGTGTAACTTGTGTAGGGCGTACTTCCAAAACTAGGTCTACGAATTGTCCAATAGGATTTCCTTCTATGTTATATTCTGTGGTGACCAAGTTTTTTAGGTCTCGGGCATCTTGGTAACGAATGTGTCTTTCGTCAGGCCTAGGGTGTATGGTAATACCCTCGGCGCCAAAAGACTCTATATCCGCTGAGGTTTTTAATAAATCCGGCATATTGCCGCCCCTGGCGTTTCTTAGAGTTGCAATCTTGTTTATGTTTACGCTTAGTTTTGTCATTTACCGATAGAATTAACCATTTGGTACAAAAATACAAATTAGGCATACCTTTTGATATTTTTAATTAGTATTTTGCGTTTAGTAGAAAGAGTTATGCATATTCAAGACCACATAGTAACGAACATTCCGTCCTATAAAATAGGGGATTCACTATTAGAGATAATCACCTTTTTTAAGGATACCACGTACTCGCACGTTGCAGTTACCGAGAACGGGGCTTACCTTGGTGTGTTAAGTGAAAATGACCTAGAAAATTTTGATACCAATAAAAAGGTAGAGCAATATCGTTATGATTTGGAGACCTTTTTTGTTCGGAAAGAAACCAGTTGGTTAGATGTTTTGGAGGTTTTTGCTAGAAATGAGGCCAATCTTGTGCCTATAATTGATGAAAAAGGTAGAATTGATGGTTATTATGACCTTACGGATATAGTAAGCGTTTTTATAGATACCCCATTTTTTACGGAACCAGGTGGTATTATAGTTGTTGCCAAGGGTATTAAGGATTACTCGTTTAGTGAAATTGCACAAATTGTTGAAAGTAATAACACCAAGTTGATAGGCGGCTTTATTACCGATTCTAAGAATGATGTTGTGCAGATAACTATAAAAATTGCCTCTTCAAATTTAAACGACATTCTGCAGACATTCCGCCGTTATAACTACAATGTGTTGTTCGGGAATACAGATGACCAGTTCTTGGAAGATTTAAAGGAACGGTCCGACTATCTGGATAAATATCTCAACGTATAGAATTTCTTGCGATTATCTTTGAAAAGGGTAATTAGTCAAGGGTACAATCCTTATTTTTGTCGCATAAGGTCAAAAAGGCCTTAGTAATAAAGATAAAAATTAAGGGATGAAAGTTGCTATTTACAGTCAAATGTATCAAGAGGACACCTTGCAATATGTAATGGAGTTGCTTGATGAGCTTGAAAAAGCACGTGCCGTAATAGCCATTGAAAAGGAATTTCACGATTTTCTCTCCGAAAAACATGCATCAGATGGGTGTCAGGTATTCACGGATACTGAAGGGTTAGACGGTTCTTTTGATATGTTCGTTAGTTTTGGTGGTGACGGTACTATTTTAAGAGCAACTACTTTTGTAAGGGATTTGGGAATACCCATTGTTGGGGTAAACACGGGCCGTCTCGGTTTTCTTTCTACGTTTAGTAAGGAGGAAGTGCGTAAAGTAGTGCAAGAATTTAACAGGGGGGCTTATACTGTTGTAGAACGTAGTTTGGTTGAAGTTGATAATGGGGATGAGATTTCGGAATTGAACGAACTGTATTTTGCTTTAAACGAGATTACGGTAAGTAGAAAGGATACTACTTCTATGATTACGGTTGAAACCTATTTGAACAATGAATACCTTACGTCTTATTGGGCAGATGGACTTATTATTTCTACGCCCACGGGTTCTACAGGGTATTCTTTAAGTTGTGGTGGGCCGGTCATTGAACCCACGGCAAAATCTTTGGTACTTACCCCAATTGCACCGCATAACCTAAATGCTAGGCCGTTGGTTATTTCAGATGATACACAAATAAGGTTAAAGGTTTCGGGAAGGGAAGATAACCATCTTATTTCTCTGGATTCTAGAATAGCATCTGTGGAGAATGGAAAGGAAATTCGTATAAAAAAAGCCGGCTTCACAATTAAAATGATAGAATATACATCGGAGAGCTTTTTAAAAACACTTCGGAATAAACTATTATGGGGAGAAGATCGGCGTAATTGAATCTTGAGCGGGCAATAAAAAACCGCAAATCCTGTTTATCATGTGAGAACATTAATATAATAGTTGGGTGCAATTGTTATATTCGCAAACTAATACTATTTATGAAGCAATTCATTATCATAGTCTTGCTGTGCACTTTTGGAAGTGTTGGGGCTCAAACCTATGAAGCCGGTATTTTTGCCGGAGGCGCCAATGCCATTGGAGATGTAGGCCGGACTAATTATATTTTACCTTCGGATATTGCCCTTGGGGGTATATTTAAATGGAATATAGCTAAGCGGTATGCATGGCGTGCCAGTGTAATCTACGGTAAATTTACGGCAGATGATACCAAGTCTAGCGATTCTTCTAGGCAACAGAGAGGATACGTTATGGATAATTCTTTATTAGAAGCTTCCGCCGGTCTGGAATTTAATTTTGTAGAGTATAATTTACATAGGTTAGGGCCTGCGTTTACGCCATATTTATATACGGGTCTTACCTATTTTAGATATGACTATAACTATTTTGATGCCGGTCAGTTTTTAGATGTCTCTCAAAGAGATGGTTCCTTTGCTATTCCAATGACTGTTGGGGCAAAGATTCGTTTAAACCAGTTCCTTATTTTAGGTGCGGAAATAGGTGCCCGTTATACTTTTACGGACAACCTAGATGGTAGTAATCCAGAAAAACTTAATGTTAGCCGTCAATTGAACGACCTTAGGTTCGGGAACGTTTTTAGTGATGACTGGTACGTGTTCTCTGGTTTTACCTTAACCTACACCTTTGGTAGAAAGCCATGTATGGAGTGTTTTGAATAGTTTAAACTCAGGTAACACGGCATTTTTCCTTTCTTCATTAGGTCTTTACTATGTATAATTCAAATTTATAGGCTATTTTTGCCGTGCGCTCAAAAAAAACATCATTTTGTGAACTGGAAAATGAAATTTACTCCAAATAAATGAATGTGTATTAGAGTGGTATGATCAATTCCTTATGGTTAATCTAGAAGAATTAGACGAAAACAAAATGCCTAGCCACCTCGCCATAATTATGGACGGAAATGGTAGATGGGCTAAAAAACAAGGTAAACTTCGTGTGTTTGGGCATGAAAATGGAGTTAAGACGGTGCGTGCCACAGTTGAAAACTGTGTTAAACTAAAGCTTAAGTACCTAACCTTGTATACCTTTTCTACGGAGAATTGGAAAAGACCCAAGATTGAAATTGATACTTTAATGAAACTTTTAGTGTCTTCCCTAAAGAAAGAATTAAAGACTTTTTCCGAGAACAACATTAGATTAAATGCTATTGGAGATATTGAGTCTTTACCTAAAAAAGCCAATAAGGAGCTAAAAGAGGTCATGGAAAAAACGAGGGGAAATACAGGAATGACCCTTACTTTGGCTTTAAGTTATGGTGCACGGGAAGAGCTGAAAAGTGCAGTAAAACAAATAAGTGCCAAAGTTAAAAATAATATAATTTCAATTGAAAACATTGACGAAACCATTATTAATAACCATCTTTACACGCATGATTTGCCAGATGTAGATTTGCTTATCCGTACTAGTGGTGAGCATCGTATCAGCAATTTTTTGTTGTGGCAAATCGCCTATGCGGAATTATATTTCGTAGATGTATTTTGGCCCGATTTTAGTAGTCAACATTTGGCAGAAGCCATAAAAAGTTATCAGAACAGAGAACGAAGATTTGGAAAAACCAGCGAACAACTCAATTAGCGATATGAAAAGGTTCATATCCTTCGAACCTTTTATTACACTCCTATTAATTTTTGCAACCACATTTTGCGCCGCACAAGAGCTTTCTTTTGAGGACGGTAAAAAATACATTTTAGGTGGGTTAGAGGTTACTGGGCTGCAAAGTTATAACGAGCAGACCGTAAAAACGTACACCGGCTTACGTGTGGGGCAACCTATTACGCTCCCAGGAGAGGAAATTAGCGGAATCATCAATAAGCTCTGGGGCCTTGAGCTTTTTAAAAATATCGATTTCTATATAACGAATATAGAAGGGGATAAGGTTTTTCTTGAATTGAACATTATTGAGAGACCAACTCTTTCAGGGGTTACTATAAATGGAGTTAAACCTAGAAAGGTTGATGATCTTCTTAAGGATACCGATCTAAAAAAAGGTAAGAAAATTACCGAGAGTTTAATTGCCAATACCAAGAACTACCTTGACAATAAGTATAAAAAACAAGGTTTTCTGAATGCCAAGACTTCCATTATTGTTGCAAAGGATACTTCTGAGACCAATGCCCAGAAAATGGTCATTAATATCAATAAGGGAGATAAGGTAAAAATCAAAAAGATGATTTTTGAGGGTAACGAGCAGTTGTCCGATAAAAAACTTAAAGGTGCTTTTAAGAAAACAAAAGAAAAACGTTTCTGGCGTTTCTGGAAGAAATCCAAGTTTATAGAAGAGGATTATGAGAATGATTTGGAACTGTTGTCCGATAAGTACGCAGAGAACGGTTATCGTGATGCCCGTATCATTTCCGATTCTTTAATCAAGGTAGATGAAAACAATATCATCTTAAAGTATCAAATAGAAGAAGGTAATAAATATTACTTTGGAGATATTGATTTTGTGGGTAACAGTGTGTATACAGACCGTCAATTGGCCGCGGTTTTAGGTATCAAAAAAGGAGATACCTACAATGGGGTTTTGTTAAGGGAACGTATTGCAGATGATTCTAAACCGGAGCCTAATGATGTTACCAGTTTGTACCAGAATAACGGGTATTTATTTTCAAGTATTAATCCGGTAGAGGTTTCTGCGGAGAATGATACCATTAATTTTGAAATACGTGTTATAGAAGGTAAAGAGACCTTTCTTAACCATATAGATGTGGTTGGTAACGATCGTACAAACGATCACGTAATCTATCGTGAATTAAGAACGCGTCCCGGTCAGAAATACAATAAAAGTGATATTATCCGTACCATTCGCGAGCTTCAACAGCTAGGATATTTTGATGCGGAACAAATTAAGCCGGACATTCTTAACCCTAATCCAAACGAGGGTACGGTAGATATTAAGTACAACTTGGTAGAATCCGGTTCCAGTCAGATAGAATTACAAGGTGGTTATGGCGGCGGCGGCTTTATCGGTACATTGGGGCTTTCCTTTAATAACTTTTCTATAAAAAATATATTTAAGGGCGAGGAGTATAAACCGGTGCCTATGGGAGACGGACAGACTTTTGCCATGCGGGTACAGGCCAGTAGAACCTTTAGGGTGTACAGTCTAAACTTTGCGGAGCCTTGGTTAGGAGGTAGAAAACCCGTTCAATTTAGTTTAAACCTTTCTAGAACGCAGCAATTTGGGGTGGATTACAATAATTCCTCTAGGAGTAGAATAGAGGTTGATAAAGATCGTGGTTTTGCTATAACGGGTATATCGGCAGGTTTGGCTAAGCGTGTGCAATGGCCTGATGATTATTTTACAATATCGCACTCGTTAAGTTACCAATTGTATGAATTCAATAACTATGATATAGGATTGTTCAATTTTGGAAATGGAAAATCTAATTCTTTTGCCTATACTTTGGGAATTTCAAGAAACGCCACCGCTGGTGGGCGTATTTTCCCGAGAGGAGGTTCTAATTTTGAAGTTACGGCCAAATTTACGCCACCTTACTCCCTCTTTAGCAATAAAGACTTTGAGTCCTTACGTGATCGTAGTGAAGAGTTGTCCCAATTAGAAGCTGATCGTAGACTTCTGGGCCAAACCTTAGCAGCTTCGGAAAATGCGGAGTTAGAGGATATCGATCAACAACGTTTTAGATGGTTAGAGTACTATAAAGTAAAGTTTAAAGGAGACTGGTATACAACTTTGGTAGGTGATTTGGTTATGCGTACCAATGCAGAGTTCGGTTTCTTGGGCAACTATAACAATGATGTAGGAGATGTTCCTTTTGAGCGTTTCTTTGTAGGTGGTGATGGCCTTGGTAACTTTACTTTAGATGGAAGAGATGTAGTACAGTTAAGAGGGTATGAGAACCAATCCTTAACGCCTATTGACCCTCTTACAGGCCAGCAAGAAGGTGGTTTGGTTTACAATAAATTCTCTCTAGAACTACGTTATCCGTTAACTTTAAAACCTTCAGCTTCCATTTATATGCTTGCATTTATGGAAGGAGGTAACGCCTTCAACAATTTTCAGGAATTTAATCCGTTTCAAATAAAACGATCGGCCGGAGTGGGGCTGCGCATTTTCATGCCGGCATTCGGGTTGTTAGGTATTGATTTTGGTTACGGGTTTGACGAAGACCTTAGACCACAATCTATCGGAAACGGACCTAGTGGACTTCAAACACACTTCATTATCGGCCAGCAGTTTTAATTTAAAGAATCGGTCACTATGCTAAATCATTCATTTTAAAAGTTTTAGTAATTTTGGCACGATATTTTCTATTGGATAAAACGATAAAGAAATGAAAACAAAATCAAACGTTCTTTTTGTATTGGTACTTACCTTGTGTTCTGCCTATACTTTTGCTCAGCGTGGTGTACGTATTGCTTACGTAGATATGGAATATATCTTGGAGAACGTAGAGGAGTACAGAGATGCCAATAAGCAATTAGCGGATAAGGTCCAGAAATGGAAGATAGACATTGAGCAAAAGCAAAGTCAGCTAGAGGCGGTAAAAAAAGACCTAATGGCGGAAAGGGTGCTCTTAACAGATGAGTTAATTGCAGAACGTGAAGAAGATATCCAGATTCTTGAAAAAGAGATGGTAGAGTATCAGCAAGACCGTTTTGGCCCTCAGGGCGACTTGGTTTTGCAAAAAAGACGCTTGATTCAGCCTATACAAGATCAGGTTTTTAATGAAGTACAGAAAATAGGCGCCAACAAGAAGTATGATTTTATTTTTGATAAATCTGCCGATGTGGTTATGTTGTACTCAGAAAATAGGCATGATATTAGTGATTTGGTGCTAAGAGGCATTTCTAGAACACGTAAGATAAGTAAGCCTAAAAAGGATAGTAGAAGTAAGTTTGATGACGAAGAGGGCGAAGAGGAGATGAGCGATGCGCTTAAAGAGCGAAAAGAAAATGCCGAAAAGGCGCAACAAGAAAGAGAGAAAACAGCAGAAGAGAAACGTGCAGAGCAGTTAAAGCTAAGAGAAGAGCGTAAAAAAGCGTATGAGGCACGAAGAAAAAAGTTGTTAGAAGAACGGGAAGCAAAGAGAAAAGAAAAGTTAGAAGAACGCCAAGGAGGCGGGCAAGATGACGAAGAAACTGAAGAGTAAGACGGTTTACTGAACAAAGTCTCGCAATCATCTGCTAAATAGACATAATTTTAATACATTGCGGCGATTTGCTTAGCAAATGTGAAACGAGAAATATACATTAACCAGAAATTAACACTCAATTATTTTAACTAGAATTATCATGAAACACTTAAAGAAAATAGCAGTAGCCTTAGTATTGTTTGTAGCCACTACAAGTTTTGTTAACGCACAGAGCAAAGTAGCACATATTGATGTTACCCAATTATTAAGTGCAATGCCGGAGATGAAAAGTGCAGAAGCAGAGCTTAAAAAATTGTCTGAGACTTATAATGCGGATATAGAAAGTTCAATGACCGAGTTTCAGAACAAAGCTACTTTGTACCAAAATGAGGCGCCTTCTAAATCAAAAGAAGAGAACGAAAAAAGAGCAATAGAGCTTCAAGGAGTTCAAAAGAATATTGGTGAAGCGCAACAAGCTGCACAGAGAGAACTTCAAAAGAAGCAAGGAGAACTTTTTGCTCCTATCTCCGATAAGGCTAAAGCTGCAATTGAAAAAGTAGCTGCCGCTCAAGGTTTTGATTACGTAATTGATGCACAAGCCGGTGGAGGTTTGATCGTAGCTAAGGGTAAAGACCTTTTGGCAGACGTAAAGAAAGAGTTGGGTATATAATATATTCAAACGCTCAAACAAAAAATGCCCGCTGTAACAGCGGGCATTTTTTGTTTAATACTTGTTCTTTTTGTGTTAGAAGAGTTTTCTTTTGATATTTCGCCAGCGTAATCTTCTAATGAATTCGCCCTCAGTTTTAGAGACTAGAAACTGTTTCTTTTCTTTTTGAGCTTCAAAAAATCCATACATGTTGTCTGCAAAGGCTTTAGGTTTTCTTTGTTTTACAGCCATTTTTAATGAGGCGATTATGGTAATGACCAAACCATATCTCATGGTGTACATGGCTTTTCCTTGTAGAAGTTTGGCCTTGGGGTTATAGGCATTCCCGGTAGGTCTTAGATGTTTTACCTTTAAGCCGTCATCCGTGTAGATTTCATGTCCATGATATTGGGCAAGCAATTCATCAATGGTATCCCATCCCATAGCGTTCCTTAAACCCCCAATGGCTTTGAAGCATTTTTTAGTATAGGCTTTAAATGCTCCCCTTACGTGGTTTTTATCCATGGGGTGGTTTAGCTTCCACTGCCCATTTTCAGCCTGTTCGTAAATGAAACCTCCGGCAATGCCCACTTTAGGTTGTCCTCTAAAGATATAGACTATTTTTTCAAAATAGTTATCGGGTAGGATGATATCGGCATCTAGTTTTACGATAAAGTCATAATCGTTATCAAGTATTTCTAAACCTTTATTGAACGCATTTACAACTTTGCTGCCTGGCATATGTTCCGTAGAGGATACGGTGTTTAATTTTGTAAAAATAGGACTCAGGCTTAAGAACTGGTCAATAATAACCTCTGTGTTGTCTGTAGAATTATCGTTCACTACAACGACTCTTTTGGGCTGCAGCGACTGTCTTAGGATGGAATTCAAGGTGTCCGCTAAGAAGCCTTCTTCATTATGTGCGGGAACAATTACATAGTAGTGCATGGCCATAAAACATTAATGGGTCAGAAGCTATGAATTTGAATTGAGATTAGAAGCCTAATTTATCTGTTTTTTTTCCGCGTAAACAATATAATAGCGCGGTGTAAAACTGCGTAGTAAGGGGCGTAGACCTATTTTTTTAACAGGGTTGGTCCATTTTGCCCTATCCTTTATTTCCCAGCCGGCTTTTTCTAAAAGCCAGTCAAATTGCCAATCTTCAAATTCATGATAATGTCTGTCCCAAGGGTCTGTTTTACTTCGGTAAGCAGGAGAAAACCATAGTTTTAGGGGAATACTGGCAACCAATTTATTCGCCTTAATTTCCCTAAGGGGATTAAAAGGTGCCAATAAATGCTCAAAAATTTCAAAGGCTGTAACCACGTCTGCATTTGAGCTGACCAAGGAGGAGTAATCAATATCCAAGTCTTCACCTTTGGTGTTTTCAACAGAGTAGCCTTCCTCTTTCATGATTTTTGAAAACGGATTGGCCACGCCAAGGTCCAAAATAGTTTCTTCTGGAGTTATATGTTTCTTTAGGAAATCTAGGGTATGCTGAAAACGTTTACTCGGATAGGTCTTCTCGTACATTTGAACAGGTTGCAAGTTTCATGGTTTGCGTTTCTACCGGTTCAATCATATCCGGTAGACTACGGCATTGATATTCATGCCTGCGCCAACACTGGCAAAGATAACAACATCTCCCTTTTGAACCTCTTGATTTTCTATTTTTCCGTTGCGTACCAAATCGTACAGGGTAGGTACTGTTGCTACGGAACTGTTACCTAGTTTTCCTATACTCATGGGCATAATATTTTCGGGCACCTCGCGGTTGTAAAGTCCGTAGAACCGCTTTATAATAGCTTCGTCCATTTTTTCATTGGCCTGATGTATGAATATTTTATTAAGGTCGTCTATGGCAACACCACTTTCGTCCAAACAGTCTTTCATGGCTTGGGGTACATGGGTAACGGCAAATTCATAAATTTTACGGCCAAACATTTTTATGTATTTGGTATCGTCTTTTAGTTTGTTGTACGACTCTCCAAAGAATAAAAAATAAGCTTCTTCTTGGGTGTATGATGCACTGGCATGTGCCAGTATTCCTCCAGATTCCTCTGTTTTTTCTATAATAGTAGCTCCCGCTCCATCGGAATAGATCATAGAGTCCCTGTCATGTGGGTCTATTATACGAGATAGGGTTTCAGCACCAATAACCAAACATTTTTTGGCAATACCACTTTTAATGAATGCATTGGCCTGAATAACACCCTGTATCCATCCTGGACAACCAAAAATAAGATCATAGGCAACACAAGAAGGGTTTTTGATACGTAAATGCTGCTTTACCCGTGTTGCTAAACTGGGCAACATATCACTTTGTACGTTGTTGGGTGAGACGTCTCCAAAATTATGGGCAAAGATGATATAGTCTAATGTTTCTTTGTCTATGCCTGAATTGGTAATTGCCTTTTCAGCAGCAAGAAAGCCAATGTCTGAGGCATTTAGATTGTTTTCGGCATAGCGTCTTTCTTTTATTCCGGTTATGCCTTTAAATTTTTGAATAATAACGGCATTGTCATGCGCAAAAGGGGAGCCGTCCGAGTTTAAAAAATTATGACCTTCAAAGTTATCGTTAGGTACTACCAATGAGGGTATATAACTTCCTGTTCCTGTAATCTCAATCGCCATAATGCAAATTATTTTATCACCTAACAAGGTACGGAAGAACGGCTTCATTATTATGCATGCATAATAATTATTACGATGTTCAAGACGTTTTTAAGAATGTACGTAGAAAAGGAAAAGCCTTTTCAATCATTTGAAAAGGCTTGTATTTGTTGGGTTTATACCATTTTATTCCGCTTCTGAGTATGCTTCTATCGGTGCGCAGGTGCATATTAAATTACGGTCTCCATAGGCATCGTCTACACGCCTAACCGAAGGCCAAAATTTGTTTTCTTGAATATAGGAAAGTGGAAATGCCGCTTTTTGTCTGCTGTACGGAAAGTTCCATTCGTCTCCGGTCAACATTTCAAGTGTATGCGGCGCATTTTTAAGAACGTTGTTATGGTCATCTGCCGATGCCTCTCTAATTTCATTTCTAATAGACAGCATGGCTTCACAAAGACGGTCTAGTTCGGCCAAGCTTTCGCTTTCTGTGGGCTCGATCATTATGGTTCCCGCAACAGGGAATGAGACGGTTGGTGCGTGAAAACCATAGTCCATTAGTCTTTTTGCAATGTCAGTGACCTCAATGCCATTCTTTTTAAACGGTCTACAATCTATAATCATTTCATGGGCTGCACGTCCTTTTTCCCCGGTATAGAGAACATCGTATGCTCCACTTAATTTGTGTTTGATGTAATTGGCGTTCAAGATGGCAATTTCGGTAGAATGCCTTAATCCTTGTTCACCAAGCATTTTAATATAACCATAGGAAATTAAGCACACCAAAGAACTACCCCAAGGCGCCGCGGATATTGCAGTTATGGCATTATCTCCACCAGTTTCTATCACGGGGTTACCGGGAAGAAAAGGAACCAATTGTTCCGCAACACAAATTGGGCCAACACCCGGACCTCCGCCTCCATGAGGTATGGCAAAGGTTTTGTGAAGGTTTAGATGGCAAACATCCGCACCAATAATTGCGGGATTAGTAAGGCCGACTTGAGCGTTCATATTGGCGCCATCCATATATACTTGCCCGCCATTATCATGTATTAGTTGGGTAATGTGCTTAATAGAAGACTCAAAAACACCGTGCGTAGAAGGGTAGGTAACCATTAAGGCTGCAAGGTTTTCCGAATGTTTAGAAACTTTGTCCTCTAGGTCGGATACGTCTATGTTTCCTTTTTCATCTGTTTTTGTAACCACTACTTTCATGCCTGCCATTACCGCAGAAGCAGGATTAGTGCCGTGTGCCGAAGCAGGTATGATACAAACATCCCTATGTCCTTCGTTTCTGGACTCATGGTATGCTCTAATGACCATAAGGCCTGCGTATTCGCCTTGAGCCCCGGAATTGGGTTGAAGCGATGTAGCGGCAAAACCGGTTATAGTGGATAAATCTTTTGCCAGTTCCTTTAATATAAACTGATAACCTTTAGCTTGTTCAATTGGTACGAACGGATGAACATTTGCCCAACGGGCCATGCTTAACGGCAACATTTCTGAAGCTGCGTTTAACTTCATGGTGCAGGAACCAAGAGAAATCATGGAATGGTTTAATGAAAGGTCTTTGCGCTCTAGTTTTTTGATATAGCGCATGAGTTCAGTTTCGGAATGGTACCTATTGAAAACTTCGATCTGTAAAAAAGCAGACTGGCGCTGTACGCTTGAACTGATAGCGGATTTGTCTAAAAGAGTATTCGTTTCCTGCCCATTTTTTCCAAGGGCTTGGGCGAAAATTGAAATAATTTGGTTAAGATCTTGTAATGATGTAGCCTCGTTTACCGCTATGGAAATAGTTTCATCATCAATATAAAGGAAGTTAACTGCATTTTCTTCAGCTACTTTTCTCACCTTCTTGGCATCGGCCTTAATGGTAATTGTGTCAAAATAGGACGAATTGGTTTGGTATAATCCTAATTTTTCTAGGGCATCCGCTAAGGTTACTGCCGTGCGATGTACCTTGTTCGCAATATATTTTAAGCCTTCCGGACCATGGTATACAGCATACATTCCTGCCATAACAGCCAATAAAACTTGGGCGGTACATATATTTGAAGTAGCCTTGTCCCTTTTAATATGTTGTTCTCTGGTCTGTAGGGCCATTCTAAGGGCCGTTTTACCGTCAGTATCTTTGGTAACTCCAATAATCCGTCCGGGAATATTTCTTTTATAAGCCTCTTTTGTGGCAAAGAATGCGGCATGTGGCCCCCCGTAGCCTAACGGAATACCAAATCTTTGCGTGGTTCCTACAACAACGTCTACCCCAAATTCACCAGGAGGGGTAAGAAGGGTTAAACTAAGGATATCTGCGGCAACAGCCACTTTCATATCATTTTCCTTGGCTTTGGTTACAAAATCGGAATAGTCATTTACCTGTCCGTATTTGCCTGGATATTGTAATAGAGCACCGTAAAAATCCTGGCCAAAAGTAAATTCCTCATGATTGCCAATAACTAGTTCAATACCCAAAGGGGTAGAGCGGGTTTTTAAAAGCGATAAGGTTTGTGGTAGTATTTCTTCTGAAACGAAAAATTTTAACACGCCGTTTTTCTTTTGGTCACGGCTACGAACATCGAATAACATGGTCATTGCCTCTGCAGCTGCAGTACTTTCGTCCAATAGGGATGCATTTGCCAGTTCCATTCCCGTGAGGTCCGTTACCACCGTTTGGAAATTTAACAGGGCTTCCAATCTGCCTTGGGCGATTTCAGCCTGATAAGGAGTATAGGCCGTGTACCAACCTGGGTTTTCAAGAATATTTCTCTTAATCACCGAAGGGGTTAAACTTTCGTGATATCCTAAGCCAATGTATGTGCGAAAAACTTCATTTTGCTCCGATAATTCTTGAATATGGGCCAGAAATTTATGCTCGCTCATGGCGGCACTAAGTTCTAACGGTTTTTTTAATCGGATATCATCAGGAATGGTCTCGTATATGAGCTGGTCTAAGGTTTCTGTACCTACAGTTTTGAGCATGTGCTCTTGATTTTCTTCCTTAATGCCTATATGGCGTAAAGCAAATACATCTGTTTTCATAGCTTAAAATAAAAGTGGCGTAAAATTAGGCATTTAATCCCTTAAAAAAATCACATAATTGTTTATCAAGGTGAAAGTTTTTAACTAAAAAGGAGGGTTATGAACAGTTTGGTTAGTTTTGTAATATGAAGGTCTTGAACCGTATATTCGACTTTTACCTAGACGCTAGTATTCATGTGGCGCTTGGTGTTTTTGCGCTGGTACATGTCACGGATATTACATTAGGTTATGGGGTAGACCAGCATCTGGCGTGGTTTCTATTTTTTGGTTCCGTTGCTTGCTACAATTTTGTGAAATATGGGGTAGAGGCCAAAAAATATATTTTGGTGGCCAGTAGGTATCACAAGAACATCCAATTTGCCAGTTTTATAGCGTTGGCCATTGCTTTATATCATGGTTGGTTCCTTAAATTGGAAGTTTGGATTGGAGTAGGAGGCCTAGTGGCACTTACGGGACTATATGCCTTACCTCTATTACCGCATACTAGGAATTTAAGGAGTTGGGGCGGACTTAAAATTTTTATTGTGGCATTGGTTTGGGCGGGAGCAACGGTTGTTCTTCCTGTACTATCGGAAGGGGGGACTTTTGAAAAGGATGTGTGGATAGAGGTTGTACAGCGCTTTTTATTCGTTCTTATTTTGTTGATTCCCTTTGAAATCCGTGATTTAGCGTATGATAGTCCTGAATTAAAAACATTGCCACAACGTTATGGAGTGGCCAACACCAAGATTTTTGGGGCATTTGGTACGCTACCTTTTTTCTTTTTGATTCTTTTAAAAAATAACGCAAGCCTTGAGGAGGCAATAGCTGGTGGTGTCCTATTTATAATGTTAGGAAGTTTGATGTTCATTACAAAACGAAATCAACATAAATATTTTTCCTCTTTTTGGGTAGAAGGAATATCTATTTTGTGGTGGGGACTGTTAGTGGCAATTTCAGCTATTTTTTAGTCTCCCTTCTCTAAAATTTGCTTCATTTTTAGCTTTTCCTGCTCGGTTAAGCTATGAAGATCGGCCTTTTGGCATAAGGTTGTTAATTGCGTATTCTGCTTGGTTGCTTTAGAACAGGCTTTACACATTAACAGGTGGTAACGCAATTTTAATTTTTCCATAAAAGTTGCTTCCCTGTATTGGGTTTTATTGCAAATTATGGCGGCTTTTTCGCAAGAAATCATAAGTTAAAACCAATTTTGATTAAGGCAACCCATAAGAGCTGTTCTAGCTCTATGGATCATTACCCACAGGTTAGACGGATTAATGTCAAGCTCATTACAAATATCTTCTGTACTAATTCCTTGAATGGTCTTCATGGTAAATACCAAAGCTTGTTTTTTTGGTAATTTTGAAATGCATGACTGTATAGCAAGTCCTAATTCCTCGTTCTCTATGTCACTGTTTTCAAAGGAACTAAACGGGTCTGCAACTTGTTCTTCTAGCCAATCGCCCTCGGCATCGGTTTGAGAACTGTAGTTCATTCTTACTTCCGCTTTTCCCTTTTTTGAATTGATTTTTCTGTAATGATCAATTACTTTTCGTTTTAAAATAGCAATGAGCCAAGTGCGTTCGGCGGCATCTCCCTTGTAATTTTTAGCGGATTTTAAACCCGCCATAAAGGTTTCTTGAACAAGGTCTTTTGCTACCTCGGCATCGCTAATACGGCCTATTGCGTAGTTAAAAAGATAATCAGCATATGAGTCTACCCATGTCTCCGGGTTTAGTTGATGTTCTGCCATACGTATCGTGTCATTATCAAAAGTAATAGAATTAGATGTAATGACCTTCAATTTTTTTTCATTCCTTCCAATATAATTTAATGCCGCCATAATTCGTATTTTTGATTAAACTTAAAAAACATGAAATTCCACTATTTGCTTCTAATGTTGAGCGTTATCTGTGTGGGTTGTGCTCAAAGTAAAGGAAAACGTATCACAGAATTTTCACAGAATGATATAGATTCCGGTATTTTAGTAGATGTACGTACTCCTGAGGAATATTCAAGCGGCCATTTGGATAATGCGGTGAACATTAATTGGTTTGATACCGACTTTGTAAAAAAAGTAGATACTATACAGAGGAACAAACCTATATATGTATACTGTAAAAAAGGAGGTCGTAGTGCAAAAGCGGCCCATGTTCTGGATTCACTGGGCTTTAAGAAAGTTATTGACCTAGAAGGGGGCTATGATGCCTATATGGCCAATAAGAAAGATTAAAGCAGTTTTTCCGCCACTTCTAGCCAGTTGTTTACACGTTCAAAACCAGTAGTATTTACGTTATGCGGTGATGTAAATAAAAGTGATCTACCTTCAAAAGTTTCTAGGTTGTAACTGCGGTCGTCAATGAGAACGTCACCACGTAAAATGTGTTTGTGCCCGCAAAGTATACGGTTCTGCCATGGTATGAACGAGAAATGCTCATCTAACCACTCTGATTTTTCTTCAAGCGAATTTGGAAACTGCATTGCAGCAGATGCAATGTACACTTCGTGCTTCTCGTTTAATTTTTTTAGAACGCTCTGGCCATTGGCTATAGGCTTCAGATTACGAAAAAAGCCGCGGTTTCTGGCATGGTCACGTACGCTTTGTTGTCTGTCTACAGGAACTTTATGCCAAGCTTCACTGCCATGAAACAAGTCTAATGTTAGATTTTCATTAAAATCTTTATTGTAAACTTCTATGTGCGCTCCGTAGGTGTCTGCTATCACCTCGTCCATATCAACAAATATAACCATGTGTATTTTTTTTGCGAAGTTCTAAAAACCGTTGGAAATGATGGACCGAATTGAAAAAAAATAGTAATTATTTAACCTAAAAGATGTTTTGGTTTTTGGGCATAAAAAAAGAGGGCGTCCCCACACCCTCTTTTAAAACCGTTAAAAAAATTACTTTAGATATAACCTTTTCAACCTACTTATGTTTAGTAAATATATAAGAAAAAACTTACAAAACATAATCTCGGTATATTTTTTTACTTTTTGTTTAGTTCAGTAGCCCGGCTCTTTCCAATAGGGCCTCTACTTTGGGTTCTGCTCCCCTAAAGCGTTTGTACAGCGTCATTGGGTTTTCCGTACCTCCTTTGGATAGTACATTATCCTTGAATTTAGTAGCAACTTCTTTGTTAAAGATACCCTTTTCTTTAAAATAAGCAAAAGCATCGGCATCTAAAACTTCCGCCCATTTGTAGCTGTAGTACCCAGAAGAGTACCCTCCTTGAAAAATATGGGAAAAGGCTGTACTCATACAAGTTTCATCAGTTTCTGGATATAGGTTCGTACCCTTAAAAGCTTCGCTTTCGTGCTGTTTTACACTGGTGATGCCCGTTGGGTCCACTCCATGCCATGACATATCCAACAGTCCAAAACTAAGTTGGCGTAAGGTCTGCATACCTTCTTGAAAAGTAGCGGATTCTTTAATTTTTTGGACCAATTCCATGGGGATTACTTCACCTGTTTCGTAGTGCGTGGCAAAAAGTTCAAGAGCCTCTTGTTCATAACACCAGTTCTCCATGACTTGGCTGGGAAGCTCTACAAAATCCCAAAAAACGGATGTTCCCGAAAGGCTAGGGTAGGTAGTGTTAGCCAACATACCATGCAATCCGTGGCCAAACTCATGAAATAGGGTAGTTACCTCATTAAACGTTAAAAGAGATGGCTTGCTTGGTGTGGAACGTGTAAAATTACAAACATTGGATACGTGTGGACGCACATTGTCTCCGTTACGTCTGTATTGTGGTTTGTAGGAAGTCATCCAAGCACCACCACGCTTTCCTTTTCTAGGGTGAAAATCTGCGTAGAATACGGAGATGAAGTTATTGGAAGTATCGTAAACCTTATAGGTCTTTACTTCTTCGTGATATTTATCAATATCCGTTACTTCTTCAAACTTAAGGTCAAATAACTTTTCGGCCACCTTAAAAACTCCGGAGATTACATTCTCGAGTTTAAAATATGGTTTTAGTTTCTCGTCATCTAAATTGAACAACTTTTGTTTTAGCTTTTCAGAATAGTAACTACCGTCCCATTTTTCCAATTGGTCTATGCTATCAAGTTCTTTTGCAAAATCTTCCAGTTGGTCAAATTCTTTTTGGGCAGCTGGTTTTGCCTTTACCAGTAATTCATTTAGAAACTCATATACTTTTTCCGGAGTTTCTGCCATTCGCTCTTCTAAAACAAAATGAGCATGGGTTTTATAGCTTAAAAGATTTGCCCTTTCGTAACGCAAATTGGCTATGGAAAGTACGTTTTCCTGATTGTCAAGCTCATCACCATGAAAAGCCTTACTACCAAATGCGAGCGCCAACTTTTTTCTAAGTTCGCGGTTTTTGGCATATTTCATAAAAGGAATATAGCTTGGGTAGTCTAAAGTCACTAACCAACCTTCCTTGTCCTTGGCTTTTGCCATTTGGGCGGCAGCTTCTTTTTCGCCTTCGGGCAGACCGTCCAAATCGTTTTCATTGGTAAGGTGCATTTCGTACTTGTTGGTTTCGGCCAGTA
This sequence comes from Zobellia sp. 1_MG-2023, assembly GCF_030549125.1. Lineage (NCBI taxonomy): Bacteria > Pseudomonadati > Bacteroidota > Flavobacteriia > Flavobacteriales > Flavobacteriaceae > Zobellia > Zobellia sp. 1_MG-2023. The sequence goes on from NZ_JAUOSY010000002.1 coordinate 489,177, forward strand.
CGTTTTCACCAAACTTTAATTTTAGTTTTGATAGTTGGGCATCAATTTCACGAAGACGCTTCTTTTTATCTTCGTCCAGATTAGCGCCATTTCTACTGAAACTTTTATATTTTTTATCAAGTAATGTTTGCTGTTCTACCGATAGATTTAGGGAATCTTTTTGGTCATAAACATTTTTTATACGCTTGAACAAGGCCTCGTTTAATGTAATATCATTACTGAATTCCGACAATAACGGAGAAACTTCCTGGGCTATTTTTTGAATTTCCTCATTGGTTTCGGCGGAGTTTAAATTGAAAAACACACTGGAAATACGGTCTAATTGCTGCCCGGAAAACTCCAAAGCCTCTATGGTGTTTTCAAAAGAAGGAACTTCTTCATTAGCTGTAATTTGGTCTATTTCGGCTCTAGCCTCTTCCATGGCCTGTAGAAAAGCAGGTTTAAAGTGCGAATTTTCAATTTTTGAAAAGGGCGCAGTGTCAAATGGGGTCAATAAAGGGTTCATATAGCGCAAGATTTTTGTTAGTTTAAGATTTTATGGGGTTGTTCTTTAGTTGCATCCAGGTATTTACAAAATCCAATATCAGTGCAAGACCTGCCAATAAAAAGGATAGTGCGGCTCCAGTTACAAATGCAAAATTACGGTCTGCTCCGGTCATTACCTTGTCCCTAACAAATCTATAATGATCTGTATATTCCGTAAGACTTATACTGCCATCTCCATTAAGGTCAAAAGAGTCCAGTTGCATTTCATAATATTTCCACCTTATGAAAACAAGTGTCAAAATTAAAATATACATAGAAAAGAAGAACAAAGAGCATCTCCAAAGGCTTTTGATATAGGGGTTTTTAACTTTTTTCTCTACGAAAGCCAGAACAATAATAGCCAGTACACCAAGAATAAAACCAACAAGTGATGGGTAATTCATGAATTGTATTTTTTTTGATGTTTTAGGGGTTGTTACTTGGTGCTAACGGATTTTGCACCATCTATAACCTTTTGCTTTAAGCCTTCTTTGTAAACGATGATTTTGTCCAGAACGCATTTGTCCGAACTTCCTATAATCTGAGCTGCTAAAATTCCAGCATTTTTTGCTCCGTTCAAAGCAACGGTTGCCACGGGAACACCACCCGGCATTTGAAGAATGGAAAGTACGGAATCCCAACCATCTATAGAATTACTGCTCTTTACGGGAACGCCAATTACGGGTAGAGGAGACATAGATGCCACCATTCCTGGTAAATGAGCTGCACCACCGGCACCCGCAATTATTACGTTGTAGCCATTGGTGTGCGCGTTTTTACTAAAATCAAAAAGTTTTTCCGGGGTTCTGTGGGCAGAAACGATATCTACGTCTACCTCAATGTCAAATCCCTTTAAAATATCTATGGCGTCTTGCATTACGGGCAGGTCACTAGTGCTGCCCATTACTACGGCTACTTTACTCATATGGCTATTTGCTTATAACTTTAATGGTTTCCTTTACTTGCTGCGCAATTTTACGCGCCTCGGAAATTGATTCGTTTACTATGGTTACATGTCCCATTTTTCTAAAGGGGCGGGTTTGTTTCTTGCCGTAAATATGAGGAGTTACTCCCTCCATTCCTAGAATTTCGGACATATTTTTGTACACCACCTCACCAGTGTAGCCTTCGGCGCCCACTAAATTCACCATTATACCGGCCACTTTACTTTTGGTATCACCTAAGGGCAAATCCAAAATGGCCCGTATATGCTGCTCAAACTGGTTGGTGTAGCTGGCTTCAATGCTGTAATGACCACTATTATGGGGTCTGGGAGCAACTTCATTGACTATGACTTCATCATCTTTGGTCTGAAAAAGTTCAACGGCCAAAAGACCTACATGCTGTATTTTTTCAGAAACCTTTAATGCAATTTCTTGCGCTTTGTTAGCTACCGTTTCACTAATTCGGGCGGGACAGATAACATATTCTACCTGGTTGGCTTCCGGATGAAATTCCATTTCTACCACTGGGTAGGTTTTTACCTCGCCACTTGCGCTTCGGCTTACAATAACTGCAAGTTCGTTTTTAAAGTCGATCATCTTTTCGGCAATACATTCGCCGGTCGGTAACCCCTTTAAATCTTCAATCTTGCGAACTACCTTTACACCTTGCCCATCATACCCAAATTGGGCCGCTTTCCAGATAAAAGGAAAGTTTAGACCGCCATTGATGACACTATCTTCAATCTCACTTTTATAGGCGAATCTTTGAAAATCAGCTGTGGGTATGTTGTTATCCACATAAAAAAGCTTCTGTTTCGCTTTATTTTGAATAATCCTAAGGGCTTTGGTTGGAGGAAAAACCTTTAACCCTTCTTTCTCCAATTTTTCAAGTGCAGAAACATTTACGTTTTCAATTTCAATGGTGAGTACATCTACCTGTTTCCCAAGATTGTAGACGGCATCAAAATCCATAAGGTCTCCCAGAATAAATTCGTTGCACGCTATTTTTGAGGGTGCTTCCTCCGAAGCGTCCATAACTACGGTATGGATGTCAAATTTTCGGGTTTCGTAAAGTAGCATTTTTCCAAGTTGGCCACCGCCTAGGATTCCCAGTTTAAAAGGTGATGAAAAGTACTCCGATGAATTTTCTGTAGACATGCAATTGATTTATAACTGATGCAAAAATACATCGAATTCTTAAAACGCAAGGTGTGTACTTAAAAAAGCAAAATCAAAGTGTTATATTAGCCGTTCTTTAAAAATGCGATGTGATAAAGCTACACGATAAACATTTTAAACCGTTCTTGAGCGAAGCGCAAATAAAGGCTGCCGTTAAAAAAGTGGCCGATGAAGTTGCAGCCGATTATAAGGACGAGACGCCCATTTTTGTGGGGGTACTTAATGGAGCATTCATGTTTATTTCGGATTTTTTAAAGGAATACCAACATCCTTGCGAAGTTTCTTTTGTAAAACTTAGCTCTTATCAGGGCTTGACCTCTACAGGTATTGTAGAAACACTTTTGGATGTCTCCGAAAATATTGAGGGGCGCAGCGTTATTATTCTGGAAGATATTATAGATACAGGACGCACCCTTAAAAAATTAGTGCATCTTTTTTCAAAGGCAAACGTAAAGGAATTTAGGATTGCCAGTCTTTTTTATAAATCTGAAGTATACAATGGTGAGTACACCATTGATTATGTGGGTATAGATATACCCGATAAATTTATTGTGGGTTACGGTCTGGATTACAATGAACTTGGGCGTAACCTTAGGGAAGTTTACCAATTAAACCAAAAACATATGATCAATCTCGTGCTGTTCGGGAAACCGGGTGCCGGAAAAGGAACCCAAGCGGAATTTTTAAAAGAAAAGTACAACCTGAAACATATTTCTACAGGAGACCTTTTCCGTTATAACATGAAAAATGATACCGAGTTGGGCAAACTGGCAAAATCATACATTGATCGTGGTGATTTGGTACCGGATGAGGTAACTATAAAAATGTTACAGGATGCAGTAGAGAAAAACCCAGAAGCAAGCGGTTTCATTTTTGATGGTTTTCCGCGAACAACGGCCCAAGCCGAAGCTTTGGATACCTTTTTGGCAACAAAAGACATGAAAATAGATGCAACCATTGCTCTAGAAGCTAATGACGAAGTATTGATTCAACGTTTGTTGGAACGCGGTAAGGTAAGTGGCCGTAGTGATGACCAAGACGAGTCCAAAATACGTAACCGTTTTGATGAGTATAATGAGAAAACCGCACCTCTTAAAGATTTTTATGAGGAGCAGAATAAATTCCATAGCGTAAACGGTATTGGTGCTATAGACGAGATAACCCATCGTTTGGGTAAGGTTATAGAAGAGCTTTAACAGCTCAATAACCAGCATTAAATTAGGAGAGTTGAAAAGGAGATAAACTTCGGTTTTTGTCCGTTTCAACTCTCTTTTGGCTTTATGAGGCTAACTTCTAAATGCATAGCATGGCAATGCTTCATGCGAAATGCGTATTTTTGCAGAAATATTGGCTATCGTCCGATATGTAAATCAGAATATTTTTATGACCGAGGGCAATTTTGTAGACTACGTTAAGATTTATGCGGAATCTGGTAAAGGAGGAAAAGGCTCCGTGCATTTGCACAGGGAGAAATACATTACCAAAGGGGGGCCTGATGGGGGTGATGGTGGCCGTGGAGGGCATGTAATCTTACGTGGCAATCAAAATTTATGGACGCTTGTTACTTTCAAGTTCAAAAAACATTTTAAATCCGGTCATGGGGCGCACGGTAGTAAGTCCCGTAGTACCGGTGCTGATGGAGAAGACGTGTATTTAGATGTACCTCTTGGAACAGTGGTGAAAGACCCTGAAACGGCTGAAGTATTGTTTGAGATAACCGAGCATGGAGAGGAAAGAATATTAGCGGAAGGCGGAATGGGCGGTAGAGGTAATTGGCATTTTAAGACCAGTACCAATCAGACTCCTAGATATGCCCAACCTGGTGTTCCCGGACAAGAAGTAGAAGTAATTCTTGAATTAAAGGTATTGGCAGATGTTGGTCTTGTAGGCTTTCCTAACGCCGGTAAATCTACGTTGCTGTCCGTAATTACATCAGCAAAGCCTAAGATTGCCGATTATGAATTTACGACTCTTAAACCCAATTTAGGTATAGTTGAATATCGCGATTTTCAGAGTTTTGTTATGGCGGATATTCCCGGGATTATAGAAGGGGCTGCCGAAGGAAAAGGTTTAGGGCACTATTTTTTAAGACATATTGAGCGTAACGCTACACTATTATTTTTGATTCCTGCCGATAGTAAAGATATTGGAAAGGAATACAGAATTCTTCTTGATGAACTACGAAGGTATAACCCGGAATTGTTGGATAAGGAGCGTTTGGTGGCCATTTCTAAAAGCGATATGCTAGATCAAGAGCTTATGGCAGAAATGAGTGTGGAATTGGACAAAGATTTGGAACAGGTGCCGTATATGTTTATTTCTTCCGTTGCACAGCAGGGTATTACGGAATTGAAAGATAAACTTTGGACTATGTTGAATAGTTAAGCAGTAGCGTAAGAGCAGCAGGTTTTTATCCGATTTATATTCTTTATATTTACTAGAGTACAGATTTGAATACGCTAAAGGTCGTTTCCTTTAAAATGAGACTATGAGAAGTATCCTTACTATACTAGTTATTTTGTTTCTAGCCTCGTGCAATACCATTCGTGTGAACTACGATTATGACAAAAGCACGGACTTTACCAATTACAGCACGTACAACTATTATCCTGATATGGATACGGGTTTAAGTGCGCTTGATGCTAAACGCTTGTTGGATGCCGTAAATAAAGAAATGCAGTTAAAAGGAATCCGCTTTTCAGAAGACCCTGATTTTTTTATTAACATAGAAAGTAACTCTTTTCAAGCACCTAGGAACAACACGGTTGGTGTTGGTTTGGGGGGTACAGGCCGCAGCGTTGGCGGTGGTGTTTCCGTGGGTATTCCTGTAGGGCAACCCAAAATGGAACGAGAAATTCGTTTTGACTTTGTTGATGCCAAGAAGGACGAACTCTTTTGGCAAGGCCAAGGCTTGAGCAACTTTAAGGAAAATGTGTCTCCGGAGGTACGTGAAGAAAAATTACATGCTTTAGCCGCAAAGGTTTTCTCTAAGTATCCGCCCAAATAGTTCAATTAGGACTATTTATCTTCATCTCTTATGAAAAGAAGCGCCTAAATGGTTGTGTTTGTAGTGTTAAAAACTTTCCTGTGTAGGTAATTTATTATTCCATATTTTCGAATAACCTTTTTCATTTAATCATTCCAAATTGTCTAAATAAGGTGATGAAAAATGCTTAAGGCAATTTATCTCTTCAATAAACTTAATAGTCTTTTCTAATGCCCAAGAGTGCACTGTATTATATTGATAATCATAAAATAGAAGTGGTCAATACATTCTTTGGAAAAGAAAAAGTGCTTTTGAACGATAGAACTGTTTCCAAAAAAATAACCAAACTACGTGCGGAACACACCTTTAATATCGGGGAAAACAGATATTGGATTGCACGTCGTGATTCCTCTCATGGTGAAAAAATTAACAAGTTTGAGGTTCGTAAAAACGGTTCGCCCATTTCTTTGGTAAATATATTATCTCAAAAATCTTCCAATCAGATGTTCGCTGTTGTTATTCTCTGTGGTTTGGGCTCTGGTTTTATTTTGGGAGTTATTATCTATAAACTTCTTTGGCCTACCGTAAGCTTCTAGGTTGTTATTCTACGCGGTTTTAATCCCCAACCTCCACACGAACACCTTCTGAATGACTGGAAAACTCCGGGGCATACATGCTTTGGATAGTGGTTATACCATTACTGAAGTCACCGGCATTATTCACACGAACGTCATATTCAAAAACATATACCCCTTTTGGCAAATGGTCAAAAAAGAAATTAGTGCTGGCATCTTTTGTGCTTTCGTAATAGCCTAGACCATCTTGCCATTTGTAGCTGGAAATTACGTTTACTGGCTCAAAACCGGCAGCTCGCATATCTTTCATGTGAATGAATTCCATATCGCGATCAGAACGCAGTTCTATTCGTACACGGACTAAATCGCCCACTTTTAAGTTTGTAGTTTCAGTAATTTCTGAAATTTTTTCACCGGTGTCCGTATTCTTTTTTAAGAACAGTTTTTTCTTAAGTTGTAAGGGTGTTTTTGCAGATGTAATTTTATCCAAATCCTCAAAATACTGCCAATACAAAGCACCCCACGCAATGCCATTTCCTTTTTTCTCTAGACGTACCTCTGCCATGTTGGGTTGTATTTCATTAGTGTTCCATGAGGTTTTGAAATAACCAGTTCCAGCTTCAACTTGGGTGTTTTCTAATTTTTCCGGAGCAATGGTTTGGCCTCCTAAGGTAACGTTAACAGCATCGGAAACCGAAAGCCAATCGCTACCTTGTAATAATAGGGCATAAACTGCTTCGGCTGTAGACTTGGTAGTGGACCATTGGTTGGTTTGTTTGTGTTTTAGAAGCCAAACTTTTAGGTTGTCTATAGTCTTTGTGTCATTTTCTATTTCACCAAAAGCTTCTATTAAAAGCGCCTGTGTTTCGATTGGGGCTTGATACCAATACCATGAGGGTGAATTTTCTTTCCAGTACATACCCAACTCTTCTGAAACAATGCTATTCTCTCGTAGGGAATTTAAAATCTTTTTTGAAGTGGCTACTTCTTTAGCTCTATGCAAGGTTAAGGCCAACATGCCTTTTGCATACAAGCCTTTCTTGGTCCAGTATTTTTTTGCTTGGCCTAAGTAGTATTCGGTAATTTTATCGATTTTCTTTGAAGTTTTTACATCCTCAAAGAAGCTTCTCATATATAGATAATGAATCTGCATTTGACTCAGGTGGTCATTGTTCAAGTTAGAACTGAACTTTTTCATTTGTTCGTATTCTTCAATAAACTCGGTATCTAAATAGGCAATCGCCTTTTCTGTTAGCTCTTTTAAGGAAGATTGATTTTCAGACGAAGCTGGCAACGCGTTCAACTGTTTTAAATGACCTATGCCCGTTACAATATGTTGCGTAATGTATCGGTTTTCCGGTCCACCATTGAACCAAGCCCAGGCTCCAGAGTATTTCTGATTGTTCTTTAATTTATCAAGAGCACGGATTTCCTCGTTCTTCATTTTATTAAGGTCGAACAACAACGCAATTCGTTTTTTCTGTTCCGTTTCGGATTTAGCATCACGCAACCAAGGCGTTTCTTGAATTAAAAGTGATTTTAGTTCTTGGTTCTTTTCAAGGTTGCTCAATAAAGCATCAGAATTGGCCCATTGGTCAAACACCGCTCGTATTCTTTCGTTGGAATTGGCTATATGGCTCGCCAAACGGTTCGCGTAATAACGGGAAAAGGTTTGTTCGTTACAATCGTAAGGGTACTCCATAAGATAGGGGAGTGCCTGTACGGCATACCACGCAGGGTTAGAAGTAATCTCTAAAGTAAGTTTGTGGTTTCTTAATGTAGTCGAGGTGTTGTCCTTCAATTTATCCAAGACAAAAGTCTTGTTCTGGTTGCTCCGTACCCATAACGGTAGGGTTTCGGTAACCAACTTGCGGTTGGTCAATACGGGTAGTACACTTTGTTCCCCATCACTGAAACCTTCTGCTTTGGCCAATACCGTGTATTGAACGGCCTGTAAATTTTCGGGTATTTGTAATCGCCAAGAAACTTGGGTGTTCCCTAGAGCATCTACGGTGAACGTATTTTGCCCCTTGCCAATAAATAACTGTTCGGAAATATCCTTTCCGGATAGGGCATCCACAAGAACTAGTTTAGCTTCGCCCGATAATTTTTTATCGGTTAGATTGGCAATTTTGGTGCTAATATTGATTTCATCGCCCTCTCTTAAAAAACGTGGTGCATTGGGTATGACCATTAGTTCTTTTTGGGTAACGGTTTGAAGGGTTTTTACGGCACTCTGTAAAGATTTGGTATGTGCCAACAGCTGTAGTTTCCATTTGGTAAGGGCTTCAGGTGTAGTAAAGCTAAAAGAAACCGTGCCGTCTTTATCCGTTTTCAATTCAGGAAAGAAAAAAGCAGTTTCTTGCAGGTTTTTCCGGATTTGTACCGTTTCTGAATCCTTCTCGTTGGGGTTTGCTTGTTCGGGACTTGGGTTACTCATACCCATTTCACTTTCCTCAGGAGCTTCGGGGGAGGTAATAACAACTTCTTCCAGTGCAGCTCCGTCATCGGCCATCATCCCTAAAGGTGCGGCCTCGCTACGTGACATTTTTCGCGTTAAACTACTGCGGTAGTGGTTTGCATAGCCAAAGTGCAACCCGAACCAATTAAAAGAGTCGTAGCCTTGTGGTGTATAGTTGTAGCCTTTATTCTCCAAATATGTTCTAAAGGAATTTGTTCCATAACTGGTATGTGCGTTAGCGTAAATTGTAGAATAATAATAGCCTTTTGCAAGGGGATTAAAACTCCAGTTATGCGGCCTAAAGGTGTCTAATGAGGCATCATACATACTGGCCAATAGTTCTGCCGATGTTTTTTTACCTTCAGGTCCTTTTATTTTGAAGGACCAAGTTTCGTCCGTGCCCGGTTGCAGCTTGTTCCTAAATGTAGAAGTTTCAATTTCAAGATTCGTATTAGGGTAGGGCACAGAAATGGACATGGTGCCAGATTGAAATGAGTTGTAGGCTGAAAACGTGTAATTGATGGCAAAACCACCTAAATCTTCTTCTGTTATTGGAACGGAAAAGGATTTTGAGTTTCTACTCAGGTGAACTTTACGGATGTCAATTATTTTTTGCTCTTTTTCAACAAATACGGTCACCACAAGGTCTTCTGAATTGGAGTAAACGGTAACTTCCACTTTATCTCCAATGCTATATTCTGCTTTGTCCGTTTTAATATCGAACAAACGGTTGTCCGGTAATTGCTTGTCGTTTTCACTCGTAAGTTCGGTTATAGCTTTTTCTTTGACGAGTTGACCAAATTTATCCTTGGTTTCCAGTTCAACTATATATTTGCCCGATGCCCATTTTTTAAGGTTTTTAATGCTGAATTCTTTCGATTTTTCGGTGTCGAAATTTACCTGCCAAACCAGTTTGCCTTTTTTCCAGTTTATTGTCTTGTCCTCTTTGTCATAAGCTTCATGCGGAAACAGATTGTTGTATTCTTCTTGGCTCCAGTATTTATAATCCGGCGCAGGCCATGCACGGGTTCTGAGTACGTGTTTAGGCGCCTGTAATTTGTACATTTTTAATGTTCCCTTAGCTGGTATGGGCTGTCCGTTAAGGTTAGAGGTAGAAATATGTATTTTATCCTCATTTTTATCTTTATCCCATTGCTCAGGTACGGATAAGTTAGCTATAATGGAATGATAGCCTACGGATACAAAAGCAGTAGTGCTATGGGTTTCTCCGTTAATGTCCGTTACATCTGCCGTAATTTCATAACTGAAGGTGGGCAGATTTTCTTTTGACACACTGCTGTCCGGAATGGCTTTAAAGGTAATGTTGTAATTGCCCGAAGCATCCGTTGTGGTTTCACCGTGTGCTATTTCTTGGGGAGAATTGTTGTAATACGGCATGCGCCAATAGTACCAACGGGGAAAATAAACTGCCCTTTTTACACGGTAACTTACCTTCGCATCAGTAATATTACTTCCGGCGTAAGCCGTAGCAACACCTGTTACCTTTATGCTATCATTTACTTTATACGTTTCGGTTACAGGTTTAAAGGAGGTTTCAAATTTTGGGCGTTTATACTCCTCTACGGAAAAATATTGAGTGGTATTTGCGTTAACGGATAGCGCATCTGCCTCAATAGAAAACTCACCTGTTAAACCGGAATTAGGCAATATAAATTCTCCGTTAAAAGAACCGTATTCATTGGTCGTAAACTCAAGTTCGGTTATTTCTTGGCCGTTTACGTCATACAGGGTTACGGATACACTTTTCTCTGGCTGTACCTCAGATTTTCCTTCTACAGTCTCCATAAGAATACCTTTAAAGTAAACCGGTTGCCCCGGCCTGTAGATGCTTCGGTCCGTAAATAGAAAAACACGGTTAGAAACAGTGTTGCGGTCTGTTTGATTTCGCTTTTCGTTTACATAGTAGTTTCCAAAAAAGGCTTTCTCACCTTTATGGTCAACTTCAATAGTTACATCGTTCCAATTTTCATCGGTTAGGGGAATAGTAACGAACCCTGTTCTATCCGTTGTTTCGTTTCGTTTTAGGTATGGCTTGTTGTAATTCTTGGTATAGGAAAAAGTTAAATTGGCACCTGTTATGGGCTCTCCGGAGTTTCTGTCTATTATTTGGTAACGCTGTTCCAGATTACCCTTGGTTTCTACCAAGGCCATGTTCGTTACCTGAATCTCACTAAAAGCAAAATCATTATTGTTTTTGGTTTCTGGGGAAGCTAGAATAATGTACTGCCCGTTTTCCAAAGAAGGAAGCAACACCTCAATACCATGTTGCTGGTAGTCTTTTTCATTTTTAAGAGGGGCGTTCCAACTTTTTACTTCCTTTAATTTCTTTATAAAAGCAAGTTGTTTTTTCTGCGGATAAAGACGGTTCAGTTCCTTTATTTGTCCCTCGTAGACCCTGTAGGCAGTTAGTTGCAAAGAGGTCAAGTTCTTATAATTTACCAGTAATTTTGAAGGTTTGTTTACTGGAATTTGTCGTTCGGTAATAATAGATATGCTTGGGGCAACAATCTGCGAACGTAATGACTTGCATTTTTCCGCTCCCATACTGTCCGGGAACCGAGCAATAACCACATCACATAGGGACAAAGCCTCTTTGAGCTTCCAACGGGTTTCTCCGGAAGCTTCAGGACTGAATGTTTGTCCCAAGTTTTGATAGAGCTTGGCAAGCTCGTAATTATAAAGTGCAGAAAGCTCGCTATGCTTTAGGCTTTCTACTGAATTCTTTAAAGTTTCTTCGTAATAGGTTTCTTTATTTTTAAAAGTGGCGTTCTGGTAAACAAAGTTTAAACGCTCAATATCTGCCATGACTAAGGGCTCTAGCTCTGGTTCATCAAAATGAAACTGAATCAGTTCTTGATATACGTTTAGCGCTTTGGCCTGCAACGAAGTATCATCGTCCGTAGTTAGGTCATGATGAATAAATTGATACGCCTCACATAGGGTTTCCGGGTCGTTTATCTCATATTTATCCGCAGGGCGCGTAATGGAGTTTTCATTGGTTTTATAGAATTGAAGCGCCGTATGTGCGAGCAGGTCGTAAAGAGTAGGGCGAAATTTCTCCGAGTCTTTTTGTTGGTTTAATAATTCGTCAACTGTCTTTACGTTGGTTTTTTGCAGCTCTTTTTCATTTTCTAAAGATGCTTTAAAATGAATATCTATTTCGTGAAACAAAGTGGTAAGGTCCCATGTCCTGAAATCTAGACTGTCTACCTTGGTTTCGGTTTCAGTCCTGTTATAAAATTGATAGCGGTTTTGCTGAAAATACTGCCAGTAAAGGTTGGCCAAATAGCTTTCCAGAACGTTTTTTGTTGGGGTCTCCGCTTTGTCTATTTCTTCTTTAAATCGATTAATAATATGCAATTGCGCATCTTCTTCCAAGGTCATTGCATATTTGGATACGAATAACAATGATTTTACAATCTGCGCTGAATTTTTTTCTTTCTCAGCTTTTACCGAAATGGTTTCAACCAACTTTAAAGCAGATTTGGTCAATGCTTCGCGCTCTAGTTTTTGGACTTGTTCCCAAAGCGATGTATAGGAATCTCCGTTATTTTGAGCTGTTAGCATTTGCGAAAAAAGGATTACGGTGAATATGAGGGAGAATCTTTTCATAGTATAAAATTACGGAACAAAACTGTGCAAAATCGGTGCCAATAAAAACTATAAATGAGTGAACGCTACCATCCGGTTAGGGAATAGGTTTTTAAGTTTGTGGGAAATAGCCTGCAAGAGGGGATTTTAAGGTGCGTATGAGATAAATAATATGTTTTTAGGGCTCACCCTGCCTTTGTCATCAAGCTATTTTTGAATGAACTAAAACCTATATGATGGATAATAATTTTATTGATAGTTGGGCTTCATCCCTCAAATCTACATTTGTACTATTCTTTGTTCTGATTGTTTTATTGATAATAGCTTCATAAACCATCCGCTTACAGACTTTTTAAAAGTCCCCCGTCTATTGGAATTTGAGTGCCTGTAATGTAAGCCGCATGGTCCGATGCCAAAAAGGTTGACAGATACCCATATTCTTTTGGGTCTCCAATGCGTTTTACGGGAACTCTTGATTCCATGTCAGCAAGTACTTCACCTTCAGAAATACCTAATTGTTCTGCTTTCTTGGCGTTTAATTGTTCTATACGCTCCGTGTCAAAATAACCCGTAAGAATGCTGTTTACGGTAATATGATATTGCCCAACGTCATTAGCCAGAGATTTGGCCCAAGTTACAACAGCTGCCCTGATTGTATTTGACAGTGCCAAATAGGACAAAGGTTCTTTTACGGAAACCGAAGCTACATTGATAATTCTTCCCCACTTATTGGTTTTCATGTGTTCCAGGGCCAATTCTGTGGTGTACGAAACGGTCTTAAACAACAAATCAAAAGCTTCTTGATAATCCGAAGTCTGTTTTTCTAGGGCACTACCGGCCGAAGGACCTTGCGTATTGTTGACTAGAATATCTACACTGTTCGTTTGAAAGTAATTGTAAATCGTTTCACGATAGCTATGGAAATCTGAAAAGTCCACGACCAGATAATTATGTGCTTGGTCTTGATCTGTAGGTAGGTTGCTCACAATTTTCTGTAACTTTTCTTCACTGCGGGACATTAGCGTTACACTTGCTCCACTTTCGGCCAATTGTTGTGCTATTGCTTTTCCTATTCCGCCTGAGCTACCGCCAACCAATGCTTTTTTGCCTTTTAAAGTGATGTTCATATGATACGATTTATGGGTGTTTGTACTTTGATTCTCTATTTGTATTCTTCTCTTGCCGGACTAAATACATCAATAAGTTTGCACGGTGTAAGTGCCTTGCCACTATGCGGACTATGGGGAGGTATAATTACAATGTCATTGGCTTCATAGATTTTTGTATTGCCATCAAGCGTAAACTCGAAACGGCCTTCTTGTACGTGCATAATTTGCTCGTTCATGTGCGAGTGTTCGGGTACTACGGCACCTTCTTCAACAGTCCAAAAAGCAATGGACATATTTTCGGAATGTACCAGTTTACCGTGGTAACCCGGCATAATTTCTTTTGATGGGATAGTAGATAGGTTCATAAACTGAAATTTCTTTAACGAAGATAAAAAGAATAGCAACAGAAATGAAAAGCCCCGAACCCTATTTAGGTATTCGGGGCAAAGTTTAGGATGGGTAATTATCGTTTAAGTGAATTCTATTTTTTTTGTCTGTTCAGTGTATGACAGCTATTCCCATTTTACGACTACCAATTCGCATCTCCTGTTCCACTCATGGTCCTCTTCGGAGCAGCTTTCTTCGGTCTCGCACTTTACGATGGGTTGAGACTCTCCGTACCCTTTAGCGATGATGCGTTTTTCTTCAATACCGTTTTTCACCATGAACTCTTTGGCGGAGTCGGCACGTTTTTGCGATAGGTTTCGGTTATATTCGGAGTTACCTCTAATATCAGTATGGGTGCCGATTTCAATGACCATTCCAGGGTTGTTTTTCATTATAGCAACTACTTTTGACAAGCGTTCCCTGGCTTCACGTCTTACGTACCAAAGACTATAATCAAAGTGAATTTCTTCGGTTTTGATAATGATGCGCTCATTTTCTTTAACGATGGCATCCTCTTTAGCTATCGCAGTTTCAATTTTTTTTAAACGCTCTCTTTCTTCTTTCTCTTGTGTAGCCTTTTCTTGCAGGGCCACTTCTTTTTCTTTTTGAATGCGCTCAACTTCCGCTGCTTTTTCCCGCTCTTTTCTTTTGGCTTCTTGGACTAAGGCCAATTTTTCGGCTTCTTCTTTTTTAGCTAAAAGTTCTTTTGCCTTTTGGGCTTCTCTTTCCGCTACCGAGAACAAGGTTAGGGAACCGTCTTTTATGGCATTTCTTTCCGTATCTGAAATAATGGATTTGGAATTATCCTCGTAGCCTTCTTTTCTAGCTTTTATAAGATATTCTTGGCTACATTCAATTTGAAATTTAAAGGAAGCATCGGTTGAGGTGGTTATCATTTCAAGGCGGTTGCCGTTAGCGTCCAAAAGTTCTATTGTTGCGTTGGGCAATGGAATTCGGGTGGTTTTGTCCGTTAGGATTCCGGCAAGAAACTGCTTGCAATCTTCTATAAGTAGGGGCTTGGTTTCAGCAAAGGAATAGATGTCATCACTACCTTTTCCGCCAGGACGATTGGATGAAAAATATCCCGTATTGCCGTTGTGGTCCAGTGATAATGAAAAATCATCATAACCGCTGTTTATCGGCAGACCAAGGTTGTCCGGTTTTTCAAATTCTCCGTTGTTTTCTTTTGAAATAAATATATCTAAAAGTCCAAAACCGGGATGGCCGTTTGAGGCAAAATAAAGATTGCCTTGGTTGTCCAGAAAAGGGAATTGTTCTTTTTTATCCGTGTTGATGGTCTTTCCCAAGTTTACCGGAGTACCAAAGAATCCGTCTTTTTGAATGGTTACCGAATAGAGGTCAAAAGACCCGAAACCACCTTCACGGTCAGATGAAAAATAAAGCTTGGTTTCATCCGGACTTAACGCGGGGTGTTCCGTAGAAAAATCATCACTGTTAAAAGGGAGCGTGATGATGTTTTTCCATTCGCCATTTACAAATTCCGCACGATAGATTTTTAGGTTACTGATTTTATCTTCTTCCGTTTTCTTTTTACTGTTTCGGGTAAAATAAATGGTTTTTCGGTCTTTGGTAATGGCAAAAGTACCCTCGTGCATCTTGGAGTTGATAACAGTGCTTAGTGGAGTACTTAAGCTATCTCCCGCGCTAATCTCTGTAATCGGGTGGGTGTAAAGGTCCAGATAATTTTCATTGTTCCACCGGTACAATTTAGGTAGTCCGGAAGACCGCTTTCTGGAAGCGCTGTACACTAAATTAGAATCTATGCGTGCCGCGCCAAATTCTGATGTGGAGGTATTGATATTGAGATTTTCAATATTAAAACGTTCCCCTATGGCAGCTACGTTTTCAATATAGGTGTAGTTGTTTTCAATTTGAATGGTCTTATCGTTTTGCCCTTGCTCGATATAAAAATCAATGAGGACTTTTTTAGCTTTTTCGTACTCACCAATCGACTTTAAGGACTGGTTCAATTTAAAATGATAGCTTTCATCTATGTTGGTTCCGTAGTTGGAAATGAGATATCCGTACCAACGGGCGGCAGCTTTCATATCAAAAGTATGGTAATAACTGTCGGCTAGGTTTTTTATAAGTTTTGAGCTCTTGTTTCGAGGCAATAATTGCTCGTATAACGGAATAGCATCACTGTAATACGCCCGTTCAAAGTAAGTATCTGCACGCTTTAGTTCCTGTTGGCCATAGGTCGGTAAGGTTAGACCTACAATAAACCATATGAAGAGTATCTTTTTCATGTTTAGTAGAATCTAGGGGATTTGTCGTATCCTTTGCCGAGGCCCAGTAAATCGAGATTAAAGAGAACAAAAATTTCATGTGAACCGGAACTGTAGGTACTTAGGTTGGATAATGTATAATCATAAGCATAACCTATGCGCAACGCCGGTGTTGCCGCTATATTGAACATGGCACTAACCGAATCTTCCAGACGATAGGATAGTCCGCCTTCAAACCGATTTAAGAAAAGGGCATTAAGCGAGAGATCTACGGTTAAAGGGGCACCCTGTACCATTTTGGCAAGTGCCGAAGGTTTCAATTTTATATCCGGACTCAATTCATACACATAACCCGATGTGAGAAAAAGGTGAATTTTCTCCGAACCAATACGGTTAATGCCATCTTTATTTTCTAGATGTTTTGTGGTTAAAAGGTTTGGTGCGGAAACACCGGCATAAAAATTCTGCCTATGGTAAAAGGCACCCACACCAATATTGGGAAAAGTACTGTTCAAGTTTTCGTTGAAAGCAGGGTCATCTTGAAATTCAGGAAGTCTAAAACCGTTAAAGTTGGTCTCAAAAGTGGTAAAGCCTCCTTTAAGGCCTAATGAAATATTGCTCTTGTCATCTAACTTTAGAATATAGGCAAAGTCCGCATAGATATTATTTTCCTTTAAAGCGCCATCACCAATATTATCGGTAATAAAAGAGATTCCCATTTCAATTTTATCGCTCATGGGTGCATGTGCAAAAAAAGTGAGCGTTGTAGGGCTTCCAACCGCATTTTTCCATTGGGAGCGGTATAATGACCCAAAATTGAGCATGCCCAGCTCATTGGTCGTGTAGGCCGGATTAACGACGCTCATATTGTACATGTACTGTGTGTACTGGGGATCTTGTTGTCCATGGGTCGCAGCACATACCAACATCAGGAAAATAAAATAACGTTTTATTTCTTTCATGGTCTAGCGGTTGAGGTACAATCTGCCTTGTACTGGGTTATGACCTTCTTTGTTAAAGTTTATGATATAGAAGTACACGCCATTGGGAGCGGTGCTGCTTCCATTGTTTCCGCACCAAGCGGGGTTTTTGCGGTCTCCTTTAAACAAGCTGGTTCCGTATCTATTTAGGATTTCCAAGGTGAAATCTGGAAAGATGACCTCTATATTAGGAACAAAGAAGGAGTCGTTCCTACCATCTCCGTTGGGTGAGAATCCGTCAGGAATGAAAAAATCATAGGCTTCAGGTTCACAGTTGGTAAGGTCTACGGTAATGGCCATCCGATCTGGGTTCATACAGCCGGTGTCCGGGTTAAAGCTTTCCGCATAATAGGTGGTTTCGGAGACCAATAGCACATCTTCTTCCAGAGGAATTCCATTTTCCGGAGTATCGTACCAAAGCACAACATAAGAAGAACTGCTCTCAGCATCCCGTAAGTCTGCTATTGTAGGATTGTCCAACCCGCAAAGGGCCAAGGTGGAAAATGCCAATGTGGCCGGCTCAAGTTCATAAATGGTAGGGATAACTTCTGTGCGGATAGAGCTTTGACATTTACCGTCTACTTCAGTAGCAGCATAATAACTTTTTGCGTCAACAAGGGCGGTGGTATTATCCAGGACCGTACCACCAGTTTCAGTTTCATACCAAACAATGGAATTGCTGCTGGCAACGCTCATATTTAAATTATCTACCGTTGGGCTTTCTGATCCGCAAAAAGCGGGATTTCCAACAAATAACATGGGCATTTCGGGATCGGAAAGAATGACCGTAACCTGAACCCTGTCCGAACCTTCGCAATTATTGTTGGGGTCTATATTGGAGATAAAATAATCCTCGCCATCTACAAGTTCGGTTTCCAACGGAAGAATATCCATATCCGTAGCCGTTTCGTAAAACATAATCTGGCCGTTCGCAGTTACCTCAATATCCTGCAATGTAGGTACGGATGATGGGAAAGCGGCAAGACAGATGGTTTGTACGGCTTCGGCTTCCGGTAAAGCGGGGATGCCTTCAATGGCAAAATTTTCATTCACCTCAAAATCGAATATCGTTCTACAAGGTGTGGTGTCATTTTGAGTGCTTTTTACGGTAACCGTATAGTTTCCTTGAGAAAGTGTAGCTACATCAATTTGATAATCTGCCGTTCCTCCAGTAAAATTGATGGTGTTATCAATTAAAACAGTATTGGTTTCTTGGGAGACTACTTCGTAAGTAACTATGTAGGCCCCATCGTCTAAAGTAGGTGCGTTAACAAGCACATCAATACTGGTAGCGTTGCAAGAATTGTCTACTGCAAGATTTAAATCTATGGCTTCTGGAGTGGCTGTAATTGTGGAGGTGCTCGTAATTTCACAATCTAAAGGAAAACCATTGTCTACTTCAAAATTAAAACTATGCTCGCCAGCTTCTGTAATTTGAGCGGCAGGTATCACTAAGTTGGCATTGCCTGAATTAAAAGTCACGTCATTTGCGATGTGTACGGTTTCTGTTCCACCGGGAGCGGTAATTGTGTAGCTAACATCATAAGTTCCGTTGGCAGGTGAGAACGAAGGGTCAAAAATTGAACTCAAAGAAACCGATAAGTCTTCATTTTCACAGGTATCCGTTACAGATACGTTGGGGTCGCTGATTACTAAGGAAATAGGGTCTGCTTCAATAGTAGGGCAAACACTTTCTCCTAATGAGGTAATGGTTAAAGTTGTATTCTCATTTAAAGTGATGAGGTTCGCATCAATCTCAAAGAAACCGGTTCTATCGGGGTTAAGTACCAGTTGGTCCCCACCTGTTTCTGTTCCGCTGGCAGAAGTCAGTAAATAGGAAATGTTATAAGTGCCATCGGCGATTAATATATCGTTGTAATCTGTGATGTCTATTCTATATTTTAGAGCGCCCGAGCAGTAATTTGGCGATTCCATAGTGCCTTGTAAAACGGGCAGGATTATTATTTCTACATCTGTGGTATGAATGTCACAAACGGCATGAGAAGGATAAACCGTATAGCGAAATGTAAATGAGCCATACATATGCCGATCACGGATGGCCTGTATGTCTATAAATCGATCGGTAAGATCCTCTAGTTGATCGGTATTGGCACCTTCGGACCAAGTACCGTTTATGTCTTCGTCTTCCAATAGACTGTTAAGATCAAAATTGGTATAAGTAGATAAGTCATCTGTAGTACATACAACTAAATTGGAGCCAATTCCGGAATTGGCAGGTCTCTGTACTTCAAGTAGTAAGGTTACTTCTCTACTGGGGCAAGAACCTACGGCAGGCACGGTGTGTGTAAATTCATAAATTCCCGTTCCAGCGGATTCCGCATCAAAAAAGTTTGTTGATAAATGTGGTGCGGCAGCCAGTGTAACCGCATCCCAAGTACCATTAAAATCTTGAAATTTGCCTTCTGTTTCGTCTCCTATAAAACTATGGAGGTTAACTCTTGGATCATCGCCACAGGCATCTGCGGAACCATCTATATTGTCTTCACCGGGATATCCTCCCAGAATTATGGTTATTATTGCGGTCTCGGTAGTGCCGCTACAGTCATTGGTGTAGGTAAATTCATGAAACCCTGAGTTTTTTACTTCCCAAAGATTAACAACGCCCGTGTTCCGATCAAGGGCGTAATAGTTGGCCGGGTCATTGGTAGACCACGCGCCTCCAAGAGTTGGGGCTCCACCTAGTTTTGCAAATAGGTCAAACGTCTTATTGGCCTCATCGGCATCTTTTGTACATACGGTTACAGTATTGTCTGTACCTGCACATTGTGCCGTAGCATTTACGGAAAAGAGAAACAAGCAAAAGGACAGAGCCAATTGCAGAATGGTTCTCATGTAAGTCTGGTTGGTCATTTTGTATTGTTAGGGGGCAGAATACATATTGCTCCAAAACAAATGTAGTTTGACGATGAGCCCTTTGGGAATAAATGTTGTCAAAGCTCTTATTTGAAGGGTGAATCTTACTAAATACGTAGAAAGGATTAGTGAAAAGTGTGCATTTTGTCGGTGTTTTTGAATCTTCATCGGATTTTTTAATCTATTAATTGTAGCAGGTTTAGATGTTTTTTTTCGGCAAATCAATGCCTATATTTGCCATAAATACAGCGTTTATGCAGATTCATTTTATTGCAATTGGTGGTAGTGCCATGCACAATTTAGCTTTGGCCTTAGCACACAAAGGAGATGTCGTAACAGGAAGTGACGATGTAATTTTTGAACCTTCCAAATCTCGATTGGAGGCACAAGGACTCCTTCCTGAAAGTTTTGGCTGGTATCCTGAAAAAATAATTGAAAACTTAGATGCTGTAATTCTTGGAATGCACGCAAAGGAAGATAATCCTGAATTGTTAAAGGCTCAAGAGTTGGGTTTGAAAATATATTCGTACCCAGAGTTTCTGTATGAACATGCCAAAGATAAAACGCGAGTAGTAATTGGTGGAAGCCACGGAAAAACTACGATAACTTCCATGATTCTTCACGTGCTGAACTATCACGATAGGGAGGTGGATTTTATGGTGGGTGCACAGTTGGAAGGTTTTGAGCGCATGGTGCATTTAACGGATGATAACGATTTCATGATTTTGGAAGGAGACGAATATCTTTCTTCGCCTATAGATAGAAGACCAAAATTTCACCTGTATAAACCTAATATTGCTTTATTGAGTGGGATAGCTTGGGATCATATTAATGTTTTTCCAACGTTTGATAATTATGTGGAGCAGTTCCAGATTTTTGTGGACAGCATAGTTAAAGGAGGTAGTATTACTTATAATGAAGAGGATATAGAAGTTAAAAAGGTGGTTGAAGCATCGGAAAATGCCATTAGAAAATTACCGTACACCACCCCGGAGTATAGCATTGAAGATGGTACCACTCTTTTGGAAACCCCAGAAGGACCCATGCCTATTGAAGTTTTTGGGAAGCATAATCTGAGCAATTTGGCCGGTGCTAAGTGGATATGCCAAAACATGGGAGTAGATGAAGACGATTTCTATGAAGCTATTGCAACGTTCTCCGGAGCATCCAAACGTTTGGAAAAAATTGCAGAAGGAAAAACTTCCGTAGCCTATAAAGATTTTGCGCATTCGCCCAGTAAAGTGGCTGCAACTACCAAAGCCGTAAAAGAACAGTACGCTAACCGCAAATTAATTGCTTGTTTGGAATTGCATACGTACAGCAGTTTTAATCCTGAATTTTTGAAAGAGTACAAAGGAGCATTGGATGCCGCAGATGAAGCGGTCATTTTCTACTTGCCGGAGTCCGTGGCAATCAAAAAATTAAAAGAGGTTACGCCCGAACAAATTTCAGAAGCATTTGAACGTAAGGATCTTAATATTTTTACCAATGCGGAAAGTTTTAAGGACTTTGTTTTCAACCAGAATTATGACAACTCTGTTTTACTATTAATGAGCTCGGGAAATTACGGAGGACTAGATCTTGTTAAATTAAAAGAAAAGTTCCCCGCATAGTATTTGGGGTCAATGGGTAAGGTTTGGAAGCAAAGTGCTCTTGGCGAGTGGTTTGCTTATTTCATCGGTGATGGAACTCTTTAAATTAAGAGTTTGCTATATTTATATCATGCATGAAAAACCAACCTCGTTTTCGATTAAAAATTGGTCGGACGATGATAAACCACGAGAGAAATTAGTCCATAAAGGAAGGTCGGTATTATCCGATGCCGAATTAATCGCAATTCTCATTGGCTCGGGAAGCAGAAACGAAAGTGCAGTTGAACTAGCAAAAAGGATTCTTGCTTCCGTAAACAATAACCTTAACGAATTAGGTAAACTTTCCATCAAACAACTCATGGCCTTTAAGGGCGTTGGAGAGGCTAAAGCAGTAAGCATAGCGGCTGCTTTGGAAGTAGGGAGGAGAAGACGTGGTGAGGAAGCGCAGAAAATCAGTAAGATTAATAGCAGCAAGGATGTTTTTGATTTGTTGCAACCACAGATTGGAGAGCTACAACATGAAGAATTTTGGATTCTTTACCTAAGTAATGCCAATAAGGTATTGCACCGTGCCCAATTGAGTAAAGGTGGGTTAACGGGAACTTTAGTTGACGTGCGGATTGTAATGCGTCAGGCACTGGAGCAAGGTGCCGTTGGTTTAATCTTGTCACACAATCATCCTTCCGGAACGCTAAGGCCAAGTGAGGAGGACCGTAAAGTAACGCAGAAACTAAAAAGGGCCGCTGCGGCATTGGATATAAAAGTTTTGGATCATTTGATAATTACCCAAAAGGATTATTATAGTTTTGCTGATGAAGGTATTCTGTAAATTTGTAGTCTAATGATAGCGGACACTCAAAAGTACATGCCACATTAGAGAACAAAAATTGAATCATTAGCAGGTTATGTTACTTATTTATACCCATAAGATTACGTCGCGTTTCAGGTACACCATGAAACAGGTCTTTACGCGCATATTGGGTATTGAAGTTTCATTTACCACTAAAGTAGAGGATTTTATAAAACACTCGGGAGCAAAGATTACGTATACCAAGCAGCCTTTGCAGAACGAATTTTTTGTTAGGAGTAATGACCTTCTTTTTGAGCAAGGTATAAACGATCTTCAGATATCCGTTAGCGATTGGGATGGTGTTCCGTGCTTTTTTAAAGCAGGGGAGCGTAGTAATCTGCCTTTTGATATATTTTCTGCCAGTTTTTATTTGTTGAGTAGGTATGAAGAGTATTTACCTCATGTAAAGGATATACACGAGAGGTTTCCTGTTAAGGATAGCTTGGCCTACAAACACAAATTTTTAAGGTCTCCCGTAGTTGATATTTGGGCGTACCGATTGCTGGAAGAACTGAAGCTTAAGTTTCCCGATTTAGAATACAAGCCCAAGAAATACCGTTACGTTTCGGCCATAGATGTTACAACGTCACATTGTTTCGCTTATAGGGGTGTTGTGCGGAGTATTGCCGGGTTTTTCTATGATCTAGGTTCTTTAAAATTCAAAAGAGTAGCACAGCGTGTAAGAGTGTGGTTCAATGCCCATGAGGATCCCTATGATAATTTTTCATTTTTGGTAGGCCTTCATAAAAAATATGGGGTAAAGGATATATTCTTTTTTCAGTTTGCAGATTATTCTACTTTTGATAAAAACGTTTCCCCGGATAATAATAAATTTCGATTTCTTATAAAATCCATCGCGGATTATAGTAAGGTAGCTCTGGCCGCGTCTTACAGCTCGTTCAATGAGATAGACCTTTTAAAAAAGGAGAAGAAAAAATTAACGGGTGTAATCAACAAGCCTATAAATGCTTCGCGTTTGCGGTACAATAGGGTAGACCTTCCACATACCTATAGAAATTTGGTGGAAGCAGAGTTCGTAGATGATTACACCATGGGCTACACACATGAAATTGGTTTTCGTGCCAGTACGTGTACCCCTTTTTACTTTTATGATATTAATCTAGAGGTGCAACAGCCTATTAGAATTCATTCGTTCGCCTTTCATGATTATGCCTTTTCTAATTATACAAGTGATGACGGTATTCTGGATCAAGTACGTATTATTTGTGATGAAGTAAGGGCCGTTAACGGAGAGTTTGTCTCGGTTTTTTCCAACGAACTTTTAGGAGGTGAAGAAAAAATGGATTGGAAGAAATTTTACGAAACCGTATTACAACAGTGCCATGTTTAAGGATATAATTACAGATGTTTTTTTTGATTTAGACCACACCCTCTGGGATTTTGAAAAAAACTCCGCTCTTACCTTTGATAAAATTTTTAAGGAAAATCATATAGAAGTTGCTCTGCCTGATTTTTTAGAAGTATACATTCCGGCTAATTTTGCTTTTTGGAAACTTTATAGAGAAGGGAGAATAACTAAGGAAGCGCTAAGGTATCAACGTTTAAAATCGGTTTTTGATGATTTAAAGTATGGGGTTTCCGATGAAACCATCAATAGATTATCGGAAGAGTATATTGCCCATTTATCGTCCTTTAATCACTTGTTTCCCAATACCATTTCCATTCTGGATTATTTAAAACCCAAATATAAACTTCATATCATCACCAATGGGTTTCAGGAAGTTCAAGGAAGAAAACTAAGAAACTCTAACATTCATGCATATTTTGACCAGATTATTGATTCTGAAATGGCAGGTGTTAAGAAACCGGACCCTATTATTTTTAATCTGGCTTTGGAAAGGGCAAAAACAAGGCCCGAGACTTCCTTAATGATCGGAGATAATCTAGAAGCAGATATTTTGGGAGCACAGGCTGCAGGCTACCATGCCCTGCACTTTAATGTACATCAAGAACCAAAACACGATTTTTGTGAAATCATTGAGGATTTACACGAAATAAAAATCTATTTATAGAGTTATATAGGTAACGCCATAATTGCGCCAACTAAGGCCTGTATTAGGTATTACCATGATAAAATTACTTAAATCCATTTTACTTTGTACGGTTTGTTCCCTCACACTATTTTCGTGTATAGAGGAGCAAGATTTTAACCAGTACGATGAGGTAGGGGTTACACCTACCTTAGAGGCGAGCATTCTTTATGTAGAAGCCCCTGAAGATTTGGTTAATGCAGCAAGTGGAGGGAATGTTTTTTCTCGGAATTTTAATTTTGATGCCTTTAGCTCGGACGTTTTTTCAAAACGAGTACTAGATGGTACCATAACCTATATTGTTGAAAATACGACGAGTAAGGAGCTAGAGGTTACTATAGAATTGCTTGATGCGGATGGGAGCGTTCTGGATATTGAAATAATTCCTGTAGACCCAACACCATCTTCTTTGCAGCGCGATGTGGCTTACGGAACCGCAGGACGTAGTATAGATATTATAAAGAACACCTCAAGCATTCGCGTAACGGCCAATAATTTGGGCGATACTACTAGTACTTCAAGTGAACCCGATCCCAAGGTTATTCTTAAATCTAGTGGAAAATTCAGAGTAGAAATAGAATGAGAGCCCCTAAACTACTTTTTATAGTCCTTTTTTGGGCATGCTTTACTATGTTCGGGCAGAACAAACAGCTGTTGTACGATTTTGTTGAGATTCCGCAATCTGCTATGGTTAACCCAGGTGTAGATACGGATTTTCAGTGGTATGCAGGGGTTCCGTTATTGTCAGGCTTATCACTTCAGGCGGGTTCTAGCGGTCTTTCAGTAAATGATATTTTTGCCGATGACGGACGAAGAATAAATGACAAAATAAGGGAGCGTGCCATTTTTGGAATGAATGCCCGAGATGAGCTAAGTGGTACTTTTCAAATTGAATTTTTAAACTTTGGTTTTAGAGGTAAAAATCCTGATAATTTCTATACAGCAGGAATGTATATTGAAGGTGATGCCATAGGGTATTGGTTTCAAGATTATGCCATACTGGCTTTTGAAGGAAATGCGGACAGACTCAACCAACCTTTTGATCTTGGGCATCTGAAGACAAGAGGAGAGCTAATGAATGTGTTTCATATTGGCTTGAACAAAAAAATAGATAATGAACTTACCATTGGGGTCAGGGGTAAACTTTACTCAAGTATTTTCGATTTCAATTCTACTAAAAACAAAGGTACTTTTATAACTAAAGAGGGCGTAAACAATATCTACAGTAGTACTGTAGAGGCGGATATGCAATTACGTACTTCAGGGCTTAACGGGTTAAAAGATGCTGTAGATGATGGAACTGTTGGAAGTACCATTACAAAACGGGCATTTCTGGGAGGTAATCTTGGGGTTGGTGTAGATTTGGGCTTCACTTACCAACTTAATGACCAAACCGTCCTTACGGGAAGTCTTTTGGATCTAGGTTTTATATATCATTCCAAAGATATCCGAAGTTATACGTTAAACGGAAGAGCAACTATAGAGGGCATTGAGATAATTTTGCCGGAAGCAGCGGCAGACCCAAATGCCGATTTTTGGCAAAACCTTGTTGATGATGTAGAGGATTTTGTCCCTTTTGAAGACAATACAGACAGTTACATAGCTTTTAGGCCAACAAAGCTATATGGTTCTTTGCGCTATAACTTTGGAGAGCATGTAGACAACCGGGCAAATTGTGCCTGTGGTGTAAATGCCTCTAGTAACCGTGCACGGGCCAAATATGTTAATAGTGTTGGTGGACAATTGTATGTTATAAGTAGGCCTAGAGGCCCACAGATGGCGCTAACCGGATTTTACCAAAGAAGGTTTGGTAACTTTATGAGTGTCAAGACCACTTATACCGTAGATAAATTTTCATATTCCAACATAGGTCTAGGCCTTTCCGTACAAGCGGGGCCGGTAAATATTTATGCCATGGCAGATAATTTGTTATCGTATCGCAATTTGGCAGATAGTAATTATGCTTCTTTTCAGTTAGGATTAAATATCATATCTTGGGGCAAGAAATGATATTGTAGTGTCAATAATGATCAACTTCAAGGTTTGGCACGCTTTTTTCATCTTCCTATTTACAAATATTAAATATAAAGATTGTGAAGTATATATTCCTGACCTGTTTTTTCATGGTAAGTCTCATTGGTATGGCCCAAGAACAACTTAATGACTACAAGTACATAATTGTTCCAAAGAAGTTTGATGGTTTTAAAAAAGTAAATCAGTATCAAACCAGTACTTTGGTGAAATTTTTATTTACTGAAGAAGGGTTCCAAACTGTCTATGAAGACGAGCTGCCCAATGAACTGAACAACAATAGGTGTCTGGGGCTAACCGCAAACCTTATTGATGATTCATCTATGTTTACAACCAAGGCCGGTGTGGTCTTGGAAAATTGCAACGGACAAGAAGTTTTTGCAACACCTGTAGGTAAAAGTAAGGAGAAGGACTATAAATTGGCTTATGGGGAGGCCTTAAGGAATGCTTTTAAGGCGTTCAACACTATTAGCTACAAGTATAACGGTAAAGCGGATAAGACCGAACCTGTAACCGTGAGCATGAAAAATGATGTAAAGCAAATAGAGGAAAAAACGAGCTATGAGCCAAAAAATAAGCAACCAATGGTTCAGCAGGTGGCAACTCGTGAAAACCAAAATTATAAAGATAATAGGCCGCAGCCATCCCATGTAAAAAAATCGGTTCAAGCGCCTAGTGTTGCTATAAAGGCCGAAGCGTCCGCAATGGGTACGTTATATGCCCAAGAAATTGCTAACGGATTTCAGTTGGTAGACAGTACTCCTAAAATTCAGTTGAAAATCTTTAAAAGTTCATTGCCCGATTATTTCTTAGCTGAAGGCGAAGGAAAAAATGGAGTTGTTTTTCAACAAAACGGAAAATGGTATTTTGAGCAATATGTAGATGGAGCGCTTAAAACGGAAGAATTGACCATTAAATTTTAATGGTCATACTTACCCTTCCACCTGTTTTTTAAAAAATCTTTAATTGCGTTTTCTCGGGAATTGTTTCCTGGCTGATAGAAAGAGGTACCGGATAACTCCTCGGGAAGGAACTCTACATTTACAAAGTTATTTTCATAATCATGCGCGTATTGGTATTCGGCACCATATCCTAAATCTTTCATTAACTTGGTAGGAGCGTTGCGTAAGGGTAGGGGAACGGACAGATCTCCGGTTTCCCTGACTTTTTGCTGAGCTTTTTTAATCGCCATGTAGCTCGCATTGCTTTTTGGGGAAGTAGCCAAGTATACTGCGCATTGGCTAAGGATAATACTAGCTTCCGGATATCCTATTGTAGTAACGGCCTGAAAAGCATTATTTGCTATGACCAATGCGGTAGGATTGGCAAGACCAATATCTTCTGAAGCGGAAATAAGAAGTCTCCTGGCAATGAATTTTATATCCTCACCACCCTCGATCATTCTTGCGAGCCAATAGACCGCACCGTTGGGATCGCTTCCGCGGATGGATTTTATAAATGCAGAAACAATATCATAGTGTTGTTCTCCAGTTTTATCATATAACACCGTATTTTTTTGAACTTTGCTCATAACGAGCGTATCTGTAACTTCTATAGTATCCCCAGGTTCGGAGTTTACAACTAGCTCAAAAATATTCAGTAATTTTCTTCCGTCACCACCGGACAATCGCATGAGGGCTTCGGTCTCTTTTAAATCTATTTTTTTTGACTTCAGGTATTTGTCCTCTTTAATGGCTCTTTTAAGAAGATTGTTTAGGTCTTCTTTTCCAAAAGCATTCAATATATAAACCTGACAACGAGATAGTAATGCGGGAATTACCTCAAAACTAGGGTTTTCCGTAGTGGCGCCAATTAGGGTGACCCAACCTTTTTCAACCGCTGCCAAGAGCGAATCTTGTTGCGATTTACTGAAACGATGAATCTCGTCTATAAATAAAATAGGATTTTTTGCAGTGAACAGCCCTCCACTTTTTTTTGCCTTTTCTATGACCTCGCGTATATCCTTAACCCCACTGTTAATGGCACTAAGGACGTAGAAAGGACGCTCGCTTTCCGTTGCTATGATATTGGCCAGGGTTGTTTTTCCTGTACCGGGAGGTCCCCACAGGATAAGGGAAGGTATAATGCCTCTCTTGATTTGGTTGGTTAGAGAGCCTTCTTTACCTACCAAATGGTTCTGGCTAATATAATCTTCTAAGCTTTTGGGGCGAATGCGTTCCGCTAAAGGTTCGTTCATAATACAAAAGTATAATAAAGATGTTAGAAGATGGTTTCTATAAAAAGGCAAACGAACTTTTTTAAGCACAGAAAGACTGTCATTCGTAAATGACGATTTAGCAGTCTGTAAGCCGTTGGCCAACTTATTGCTAAATTTATACTATATGTCTGATAACACTTATTTTAAATTCACTAACAGTGTAATAATTGCCCCATTATTGGCGGTGATTTCTATTTGGACGGTGTTTTGGGTGGAATTACGCTTTAAAATCAACATAAATGATTATGGTATATACCCGCAACGAGTTTCGAGCTTAAAAGGCATCTTATTTAGCCCTTTTATTCACGGCTCGTTGGAGCACCTTTATAATAATACTATTCCCTTAGTGGTCTTAAGCGCTTCACTATTTTATTTTTATAGACGTATTGCATTACGGGTACTATTTTTCGGAATCTTAATTTCCGGACTATTTACGTGGGGGATAGGAAGACCATCATATCATATTGGGGCCAGTGGTGTTATATATCTTTTGGCAAGTTTTATTTTTTTTAAAGGGATATTTACCAAACATTATCGTCTAGTTGCCTTATCTCTAATCGTAGTTTTTATATACGGGAGTATGCTTTGGTATATTTTTCCTGTGGAAGACGGAATATCTTGGGAAGGACATTTGGGTGGATTTCTTGGGGGATTACTACTGGCATTTGTCATAAAGACAGAAACCCCACCTATAAAAAAATATGCTTGGGAAGAGGATGATTATGATGAAGAAGCCGATGCATTTTTACGTCAATTTGATGAAAACGGTAATTTTATAGAGAGTCCACCTGAAGAAATCAAACCGGAAGAAACCGTACAAATTACCTATCACTATAAAGAAAATAAAGAAACCGACTTTTTGGAATAAATTTGTAAAAATTGAACCTAGGTCTTACTTGGCTCCTATGATTTGGAGGAAGTTCTTTGTCTAACCGTTTCGTATAAAAATACGGCACAAGCAACGGATACATTTAGAGACTCAATTTCTCCTAACAAAGGTAGTTTGGCCAAATGATTAGCAGCTTTTAAAGTGGACGGAGAAATACCTCTGTCTTCAGACCCCATAATTATAGCCGATGGTCCGGTAAAGTTAATATCGTAAATGGAGGTATCTGTTTTTTCGGTAGCACCTACCACACTAATGCCACTTGCTTGAAGATAATAAACAGCATCCTTAATATGGTCTACTTTAGCTATAGGCACGTTAAAAGCGGCACCGGCAGAAGTCTTTATCGTATCTGCAGTTACAGGAGCGGCTCCTTTTTTCTGAATAATGATGCCATCTACACCGGTACATTCCGCAGTTCTGATTATTGCTCCAAAATTACGTACATCAGAAAGTTGGTCAAGTAGCAGAAATAAAGGGGCTTTTTTATCCGCAATGACAGACTCAACAAGTTCCTCTAGCTCATAGAAGGTAATTGGGGAGATATTGGCGACAACACCTTGGTGGTTGTTTTGTGTTAACCGGTTGAGCTTTTCAATAGGAACATAAGAAGTGTTGATACCATTTTTTCGAATCAAACCCTCCAATTCACGGGACAGATCACCTTTGAGGCCTTTTTGTACAAATACTTTGTCTATAGGTTCGTTAGCATTTATAGCTTCAATGACCGCGCGTATACCGTAAATTTGAGTTGTTTTATCCATGGGTGCAAATGTAAATAAAAAACCACCTCTATAGAGGTGGTTTTTCTTAATGTTCAAAAACAAATTTGAAGTTAATTTACGTCCCAGAATATTTTGGAAGTCATTGCGTCTCCATCGGATAAGCTACTACGAGCCGCATCCCAATTTGTTTTGTTTAGCAATTGTTCGTTCTGAGGGTATGTAACTCTACTTGGTATTGCATCTAAACCAGGAACAAGAGTTGTAAAGGTAGCATCTCCAAAGGTATCACCAGGAACGGTCAAAGTGTTTGGGAATCCAGTTCTTCTATACAAACTCCATGCTTCAAGCCCATCCATATATAAAGCAATGTACTTTTGGGTTAGGACGGTTTCTTCAGAAGCTGCAGGCAATGCTCCAGTATAGGTGGTTACATCTGCCGCATCAATTCCCCAGTATTCCATGGAAGCAGCGACGCCATTTTCATAGTTCGCCTGATTCCATCCATTAAATTCTGATCTTATGAATTCGATTTCAGCATAAGTCAAAATAGGCTGTGAGAAATCTGGTTTTATAATTTCGGCATCAGGAATACCTTCGTCATTTACTGCACGCGCAACAGCGTTCCCAAAACCGTAAGGAATACCAACAACTTCTTCTGAGTCTAATCTTTTATCGAAATAAGAATCAACTCTAGGGTCGGTATCCATACCTGTAAAAGGACCTGTTCTGTTGTAAAGTAAATCCGTGAAAGATAAGGAAGGAGCAAAGTCACGACGAGCACTTACTGTAAATGCATCGTGCCATGGTCCCCCGACTATGTCAGTAGTTCCGAACATGAATAGTGCATTATCGTCGTTCGATGTGAAAGCAGAAGCGTCAGATTGGGCGAATACTGAATTAGCCAAAGTCGGATTAACATCTAGTAAGTGAGATGCCAATCTTAAACGTAATGAATGTGCAAATTTTATCCATTGAGCGTTGCTACCACCATAAATATTATCACCAGATGCCATTGTTGTACCTGAAGGGTCTAATTTACTGGCCGCATCTGCTAATTCATTCAGCATATCCTCATAGATAGTAGCTGCATCCGTGTAACTTGGACTAGTAACACCTTCTTTTAAGCGCAAAGCCTGAAAGTCCGGATTGTCCATTTGCCCATAACTCCAATACGGTACATCGCCAAATGTATCTACCAATTTGGAGAATGTGTAGGCCATCATAATCCTGGAAATTTGAATTTGATCACTGTTAGACCCATATTGTAACATTAAAGATGCATTATCTGGATCGGTATTCAATTCAATAACCTCTTTTAAATCTGTTAAAATACGGTATGGCCATTCCCACATATCATCCACCATAGATGTACGAAGGGCATATCTACTTTCATCTGTGTAAAAAGTAGAATTCCAGTATTGGCTAATTTGAAGAGTTCCTCTAGCTGCAACCCACTCATCGTTCAGTTCGAACGCTAAATCGAATTGAGCATTGCTGAAAAGTTGAGTAGATGGGGCTGACGCCGGATTGTCGGGGTCATTTATATAATCGGTATCACAACCGACTACAAACAGTAGCGCTGAAGCTACTAATGTTGCTAAACTATATTTTTTCATTGTCAATTTTTTTAGAATGATAATTTAAGGTTCATACCATACGATCTAAGAGATGGTTGTAAGCCGCCTTCTAATCCTTGTACGTTTCCTGACCCTGTAGAAACAGTTTCTGGATCGATACCGTCGTAATCTAAGCCCCATGTGAAAAGGTTTCTTCCAAAAACACTGATTCTTGCGGAATCAAATATTTTTAAGAAATCTTTTTGAAAGGTATATCCTAGCGCAATCTCACGTAATTTAACGAAATCTGCGTCAAAAACGTTTTGAGCGTCAGGAGTTCCATTACCACCATAGTGCATAGTACCGTAAGTTTGGCCGTCTATGTTCTGAGTGTTAGTTGCTGTATTGGATACTGTATAATTTCCATTGTCGTCATAAGTAATAGTTCCTGTAACTCCATTTAGAACAATACCATCTTCTCTAATATTATTATCAACAGTAGCTTGTAACATACCTGAGTACATACCCCATTGGTGGGATGTAGAGAAGTACGAGCCTCCTTGACTAGTTTCAACTAGGAAAGTCAAATCTAGGTTCTTATATCTAAGGCTGTTTCGAATACCGGCAGTGTAATCTGGAAGAACAGATCCAAGTGGAACTAGGTCACGAGTGGCAGCATACATTCCTCCATCAGCAATAACTTTGTTACCGGCATCGTCATATACAAAATCGGTACCCATTATTACACCGTAAGGCTGGCCTACAGTTGCTAATAACTGAGCTCTAAATGGTGCATTTGTTAGGTTAATTGATTCTAGCCCTTCCGCTAGTTCAACCAACTCGTTTTCATTTTTCGCATAGTTTAAATCAATTTCCCAAGAAAAATCTTCGGTTTTAATTGGCTTAAGACCTAATTGGACTTCAATACCTTTGTTAGTCATCTCACCTGCGTTGATCCATTGAGCACCATAACCCGTTCCATAAGATAAATCTACAGGGATAATTTGATCCGTAGTTGAGTTGTTATAATACGTAACATCTAGGTTTACTCTATTTTTTAGGAAACTTAACTCAGCACCCAATTCCCAAGTTCTAGTGGTTTCATTTTTAAGATTGGCATTTAACAACGTAGAAGGCACGGTTACACGACCTTCGCCATTGAAAGGAGTATCCAAAGTTAAAGTGCTTATAACAGTGTAAGGATCCGCATCATTACCCACCTCTGCCCAGTTGGCACGAAGTTTACCATAATTGAACCAACTTGAATCAGGAACTAACTCGCTAAATACCCAAGCCAAAGAAGCAGAAGGATAAAAATAAGAGTTGTTGTCATTTGGTAAAGTAGAAGACCAATCATTACGAGCTGTTAAATCAACAAACAATTGATTAGCGAATCCTAAGTTTAAGCTACCGAAAACACTGTTAACTTTCTTAAAATCCGTGTAAGTATCTTGGTCTAAAGGTCCTTTTCCGTTGTTTATATTGAAAATTCCAGGGATGGTTAGTCCACCAGTCGTTTCATTAAATCTGTAATCGAGTTGGTAGTCTCTTTGGTTAACACCAGCTAAAGCTGTAAGATTAAAATTCTCCGAAATGTCCTTTTTATAATTTGCAACAAATTCGTAATTGAATTCTTCAAAATCATAAGTTCTAGACGTAAATTTAGATTGAGCCTGGGAACCGATAGACGCTCTTTCTGTGTTTCTGAAGTTATAGGTGTCACCATAAGTACTTAATTTAAGGCCAAACGACTCGGTTACTTGATAATTTACACTAGCAGAGCCATAAATCCTAGTTCGTTTATCCGTAGGATGATTTTCATAAGCAGTCCAATATGGATTGTCCGAATAGTTTGGGGAAGGATCATCGTATGAAATTCTATTCCATGTTCTTTGGCTTCCATCATTATTTTTGTATTTGCTAAGCCTGTCATAATCTAGTTGACGCTGACCCCACTGAAAGAATTTTTGAGTTACACTATTGTCATCGTATCCTATAATCGGCCTAATGCCATTAGTGTTAACGTAATTCATCGTTCCTACGAATGTCACTTTATCCGATAATCTTTGGGTTAGGTTTAAACGTAAGAAATGTTTGTTGATTTCTGTTCCAGGAACGATACCTGTGGTTTTTTCATTACCGACAGACATGAGGTAACTGCCCTTATCGCCTCCAGAAGAAACTGAAATGTTATTATTTGTGGAGATTCCAGTGTTGAAAAAGCTTTCAACATCATTCGCCGGGGCTACCCAGGGTCTAGTTTTTAGGTAGTCATTAGGAAAGCTTTCTTGGTCAAAGGCATCCCACCCAAGGTATTGGATGTTTGGGTCGTATTTAGGTCCCCAGCTTTCATCCGTAGCATATTGAGGGACTAAATATTCAGTACCATTTATAGTAGCAACTTCAAAACCATTTCGTCCGCCATCGGCATCGGAAATAATCGATCCACCACCGTATTCTCTTTGTAAATCTGGTAGGATAGCAACTTCAGAAAATGTTACAGAAGTATTAATTGAGACGCCTAATCTTTTAGACGATTTTCCTTTCTTTGTGTTGATTAAAACAACACCATTTGAGGCCCTAGAGCCATATAGAGCTGCTGCTGCTCCTTTCAATACGGTTACACTTTCAATACTATTAGGGTCAATATCGTTTATGGTACTACCAAAATCAACACCACCAGCACCTCTTTGCGTATCGTTAGTGTTAAAGTTTGAATTGTCCATTGGGATACCATCAATAACAAATAATGGTTGGTTCTCACCTGTAACTGAGTTAGCGCCACGAATTAAAATTCGTTGTGAGCCTCCTAAATTACCCGAAGGGGAGTTAACTTTAAGCCCTGCAACCTTACCTGATAATGCTGAAATGGCATTGTTGTTTTGTGCTGAACTTAAATCATCCGCATTAACTTTTGGAGCGGAATACGAAAGTGATTTGGCGTCACGTTCAACACCAAGGGCGGTTACCACTACCTCGTCAAGTGCCTGGGCATCCTCGGACATTTGAAGGTTGATAGTGTTTGAGGTTCCAACAGTACGGGTCTCATTTTTGTATCCAATATACGAGAATACTAATGATTGACCTTCACTAGCCGAAATGGCGTAGTTACCGTCAAAATCTGTTTGGGTACCATTTGTTGTACCTTGAACAACAATGTTAACTCCCGGCAGTGGTAGACCGTCTTGGTCGGATACCGTACCGGTAATCGATTTGTTTTGTGCAAATGAAATCTGCACAATTAACGCCAAAAACAGCGTTAACAATCCTTTTTGTTTTGCTCTCATTTTATAATTATTTGAATTAGCTAGCGCCAAAAATCATAATTTCACGTTAATAATCCAATTTTTTTTAACTCTAAATTATGCATGCATAGGTTTTTGGGTGTGATATTATGAGGTTTTAGTCTATATATTTAGTAAAATCACACAGTTTGTTAAGTTAAAGTTATAGAAAAAACGATTTTTAAGTTCCTTTGATGAAAAGGGCGGTTGGTTTGTGTTAAAAAAATTAGAATTATTCAATTATGTCGATATTTAGCGATTTTTGGCAAAATACGCTTGATTTAAGATTAATTTAATAGGAATAATCCTAACAAATATGAATTTTATGGGTTTATTTGCTGTTTCTAGCTTGTTTTAAATCCATGGGAACATTTTGTTATTGGTGTGGCTGTCTTTGATATTGATGGATGGTTATCTTGTTTTGTATGATGGTGATTATAGTTGAATTGTCAAAATTTGGTAATTGTGTACTATTTATTTTATGGTGCTTTTGTGGGGTGAATATGGTTTCGGTTGCTGTCTTGAAACTTTATGAAAAATTGGAGGAAATAAAAATCTTGAAAATTAATCCCAAACTATTTGAATTTCTGCGAAATAGTCTTACATTTGCCGACCCTTAAACAAGGGGTTATTTATACATATATAATTAGTATGCCAACAATTTCACAATTAGTACGAAAAGGAAGGTCCACGATTACTAAGAAGAGTAAATCGGCGGCTTTGGATTCGTGTCCTCAAAGAAGAGGTGTTTGTACTCGTGTTTATACGACTACACCTAAGAAGCCAAACTCAGCTATGAGAAAAGTAGCAAGGGTTAGGTTGACCAATGGTAAGGAAGTAAACGCTTACATACCTGGAGAAGGACATAACCTCCAAGAGCACTCGATAGTATTAGTAAGGGGCGGAAGGGTAAAGGATTTGCCAGGTGTTAGATATCACATCGTTAGAGGTGCTTTGGATACTGCAGGTGTTGCAGGAAGAACTCAACGTAGATCTAAGTATGGTGCAAAACGCCCTAAGAAGTAAATGAACAAAGAGTTGTGGGTGAATGTTGAGATGTAAGTTTCAATTATAGATTCCAAGCTCTAAATTATTAAGTAATGAGAAAAAGACAGGCAAAGAAAAGACCACTTTTACCAGATCCAAGATTTAACGATCAATTGGTGACACGTTTTGTTAATATGATGATGTGGGACGGTAAAAAGTCAATCGCTTTTAGTGTTTTCTATGATGCGATGGATATCGTAGAAGAAAAAAAGACCGATGACGAAAAAACTGCTTTAGAGCTTTGGAAGGATGCCCTTTCAAATGTTATGCCTCATGTTGAGGTTAGAAGTAGAAGAGTAGGTGGTGCTACATTTCAAATTCCAATGCAAATTAGACCTGATCGTAAGATTTCCACTGCGATGAAATGGTTGATTAGCTTCGCTAGAAAGCGTAATGAAAAAGGAATGGCGCAAAAATTAGCAGCTGAAGTTCTTGCCGCTTCGAAAGAAGAAGGTGCAGCGGTTAAAAAGAGAGTAGATACACATAAAATGGCAGAGGCTAATAAAGCTTTTTCACACTTTAGATTCTAATCAGAAATGGCAAGAGATTTAAAATTTACAAGAAACATAGGTATTGCTGCTCATATTGATGCTGGTAAAACAACAACAACAGAGCGTATACTTTTTTATACAGGTGTTAGTCATAAGATAGGTGAGGTGCATGATGGTGCGGCTACTATGGACTGGATGGAGCAGGAGCAAGAGCGTGGTATTACCATTACTTCTGCTGCAACAACATGTACATGGAAATTTCCAATGGAAAACGCAAAACCGTTGCCTGATACCAAGGATTATCACTTTAATATAATAGATACTCCGGGGCACGTTGATTTTACGGTGGAAGTTAACCGTTCTTTGCGTGTTTTGGATGGTTTGGTTTTCCTTTTCAGTGCAGTTGATGGTGTAGAGCCTCAGTCTGAGACTAACTGGAGGTTGGCCGATAACTATAAAGTGCCTCGTATTGGTTTTGTTAACAAAATGGATCGTCAAGGTTCTAACTTCTTGAACGTGTGTAAGCAGGTTAAGGAGATGTTGGGGTCAAATGCTGTTCCAATTGTATTGCCTATTGGTGATGAAGCTGACTTTAGAGGTATTGTCGATTTGGCTAAAAACAGAGCAATAGTTTGGCACGAGGAAGGTTTTGGGTCAACTTTTGATGTTGTTGATATTCCAGAGGACATGAAAGCTGAGGTTAAGGAGTATAGAGCTGCCTTGATCGAAGCAGTTGCGGAGTATGATGAGGAGTTGATGGAAAAATTCTTTGAAGATGAGGATTCTATCACGGAAGAGGAAGTTCATGCTGCATTAAGGGCTGCTGTTATGGATAGGGCTATTATTCCTATGGTCTGTGGTTCTTCGTTTAAAAATAAAGGTGTTCAATTCTTGTTGGATGCTGTTTGTAGATATTTGCCTTCTCCTGTAGATAAGGATGCCATTGTTGGTGTAAATCCTGAAACTGGACAAGAAGAGTCTAGAAAACCTAGTGTAAAGGAACCTTTTGCGGCTTTAGCTTTTAAAATTGCTACGGATCCATTTGTTGGTAGATTGGCGTTTTTTAGAACGTATTCTGGTCGTTTGGATGCTGGTTCTTATATATTGAACAATCGTTCAGGAAAAAAAGAGCGTATTTCACGTATTTATCAAATGCATTCCAATAAACAAAATGCTATCGATTTTATCGAAGCTGGGGATATTGGAGCTGCGGTAGGGTTTAAGGATATTAAAACAGGTGATACAATGTCTGCTGAAAAGCATCCTATTGTATTGGAAAGCATGGACTTTCCTGATCCTGTAATTGGTATTGCTGTTGAGCCTAAAACTAAGGTTGATGTAGATAAATTGGGTATGGCTTTGGCTAAATTAGCTGAAGAAGATCCTACATTCCAAGTAAAAACAGATGAGGCTTCAGGTCAGACAATTATTTCTGGTATGGGTGAGCTTCACTTGGATATTATTGTTGACCGTTTGAAACGTGAGTTCAAAGTAGAGGTAAACCAAGGTGAGCCACAGGTTGAGTACAAAGAGGCGCTTACTAAAATGGCTGCGCACAGAGAAACTTATAAGAAGCAATCTGGTGGTCGTGGTAAGTTTGGTGATATTGTATTTGAAATGAGTCCTGCAGATGAGGATTTCGAAGGAGAAGGGTTGCAGTTTGTTGATGAGATAAAAGGTGGTCGTATTCCTAAGGAATTTATTCCTTCTGTTGAAAAAGGATTTGCAGCTGCAATGCTTAATGGTCCATTAGCCGGATTTGAAATGGATTCAATGAAGGTTGTCTTAAAGGATGGTTCTTTCCACCCTGTGGATTCTGATGCACTTTCTTTTGAGCTTGCTGCAAAAATGGGATATAAAGCTGCAGGTAAAGCTGCTGGTGCCGTAATTATGGAGCCAATCATGAAAATCGAGGTGTTAACACCAGAAGAGAACATGGGTGATATAGTTGGTGATTTGAACCGTAGAAGAGGAACTATCTCTAGTATGAGTGATAGAGCTGGAGCTAAAGTTATTAAAGGTGAGGTGCCATTATCGGAAATGTTCGGTTATGTTACTTCTCTAAGAACACTTTCTTCGGGTAGAGCAACCTCTACAATGGAATTCTCTCACTATGCTGAGACTCCATCAAATATTTCAGAACAGGTTATTAAGGCAGCAAAAGGTGTTACAACCGCTTAATTTTTTAGAAAGATGAGCCAGAAAATAAGGATAAAATTAAAATCTTACGATCACAATTTGGTGGATAAGTCTGCTGAAAAAATCGTAAAAACGGTAAAAACTACCGGAGCTGTGGTAACTGGACCTATTCCTTTGCCAACGCATAAGAAAATATTTACAGTATTGCGTTCGCCGCACGTAAATAAGAAGTCTAGAGAGCAATTCCAACTTAGTTCTTATAAGAGATTGTTGGATATCTATAGTTCTTCATCAAAAACTATTGATGCC
This sequence comes from Zobellia sp. 1_MG-2023, assembly GCF_030549125.1. NCBI lineage: Bacteria > Pseudomonadati > Bacteroidota > Flavobacteriia > Flavobacteriales > Flavobacteriaceae > Zobellia > Zobellia sp. 1_MG-2023. The sequence goes on from NZ_JAUOSY010000002.1 coordinate 528,237, forward strand.
CTTATGAAGTTAGAGCTTCCTAGTGGTGTTGAGGTTGAGATAAAAGTATAGTTTTAACCCGTCCGGTTAGGATGGGGGACATGTCCCGAGCTGCGTGCGAGGGAAAAACGGAGAAAAACAATCAGGGTTGAATTGTTTTGACCCTGTTTTTTTGTCCCATAGTTAATGAGTATTTAATAAGTATATATAAACGGAAGGCGGGTTTGTGAAAATCTGAATTCCATAATCTAAAATCAGTATGTCTGGGTTAATTGGAAAAAAAGTAGGCATGACCAGCATCTTTGACGAGAACGGGAAGAACATTCCTTGTACTGTTATAGAAGCAGGACCATGTGTAGTTACCCAAGTCAGAACCGAAGAGGTTGATGGGTATAGTGCTCTTCAACTTGGTTTCGATGACAAGGCAGATAAGCGTGCTAATAAGGCCGAAGCGGGTCATTTTAAAAAGGCAGGTACATCTCCTAAGAAGAAAGTCGTTGAATTTCAAGGTTTTGATGAAGGTTACAAATTGGGTGACACAGTAGGTGTTGACGTATTTGTAGAAGGAGAATTTGTAGATGTTATTGGTACGTCTAAGGGTAAAGGTTTTCAAGGTGTTGTAAAGCGCCACGGATTTGGTGGTGTAGGTCAAGCGACCCACGGGCAACATAACCGTTTGAGAGCTCCTGGTTCCATTGGTGCCGCATCTTATCCTGCTAGAGTTTTTAAAGGAATGAAAATGGCCGGAAGAATGGGTGGTGATAGAGTTACCGTTCAGAACCTTAGAGTGTTAAAGGTAGTGCCGGAGAAGAATCTTTTAGTTGTAAAAGGTGCGGTTCCAGGTCATAAGAATGCTTACGTAACTATCGAGAAGTAATGAAGGTAGCAGTTTTAGATATCAAAGGAAAAGAAACAGGTAGAAAGGCAGACCTTTCTGATGCTGTTTTTGCAATAGAGCCAAATGATCACGCCGTGTACCTGGATGTTAAGCAATACTTGGCACACCAGAGACAAGGTACGCACAAATCTAAGGAGCGTGCGGAAATTGCGGGTAGTACTCGTAAGATCAAAAAGCAAAAAGGAACTGGTACAGCGCGTGCCGGTAGTATTAAATCTCCTATTTTTAGAGGTGGTGGTAGAATTTTTGGACCAAGACCAAAGGATTACGGACAAAAGTTGAACAAAAACGTTAAGCGTTTAGCTCGTAAATCTGCTTTGAGTATTAAGTCTAAGGAGCAAGCAATTTTAGTTGTTGAAGACTTTAATTTTGATACACCAAAGACTAAGGATTTTAAAGGTGTTTTGAAGTCTTTAGGGCTTGAAAACAAAAAATCGTTGTTTGTCTTGGGTGATTCAAATAATAGCGTATATTTGTCTTCGCGAAATTTGAAAGGTTCCGAAGTTGTAACTTCCTCAGAAATAAGCACTTACAAAATTCTTAATGCAAACAGTATCGTATTGCTTGAGGGTGCTTTAGAAGGATTGGAGTCAAACTTAACAAAATAGAAAGCCATGAGTGTGTTGATAAAACCAATAATAACGGAAAAAATGACCGCCGAGAGCGAGTTGTACAATCGTTATGGTTTCATAGTTGATCCAAGGGCCAACAAGATTCAGATTAAAGACGCGGTAGAGGCAACTTACGGTGTTTCGGTTAAGAGTGTACGTACCATGAATTATGGTCCGTCTAGAAAAACGCGTTTCACCAAGACTGGAGTACAGCATGGTAAGACTAATGCAATTAAAAAAGCAATAGTTGATGTGGTTGAAGGTGATGCTATTGATTTTTACAGTAATCTATAAAGACAAGAAATGTCAGTTAGAAAATTAAAACCCATAACCCCCGGACAGCGTTTTAGAGTAGTAAATGGTTTTGACGCCATTACTGCTGATAAGCCGGAGAAGAGCTTGCTCGCTCCGTTAAAAAAATCGGGAGGAAGAAACAGTCAAGGAAAAATGACCATTCGCCATAGAGGTGGTGGGCATAAGAGAAGGTATCGTGTAATTGATTTCAAGAGGGATAAGCAAGATGTTGCTGCTACTGTTGAGTCAATTCAGTACGATCCAAACAGAACGGCTTTTATTGCATTGTTGAAGTATGCTGATGGTGAGAAAAGATACATCATTGCTCAAAACGGATTGCAAGTAGGTCAAGAGGTTGCTTCTGGTAGTAATGTTGCTCCTGAAATTGGAAATGCATTGCCAATAAGCGAGATACCGTTAGGTACTATTATTTCTTGTATAGAATTACGACCTGGTCAAGGAGCTGTTATGGCTAGAAGTGCAGGTACTTTTGCTCAGTTAATGGCAAAAGACGGTAAGTTCGTTACGGTTAAAATGCCTTCAGGTGAAACTAGGTTGATTTTGTCTACGTGTATGGCTACGATTGGAGCTATTTCAAACTCCGATCATCAGTTATTGGTGTCTGGTAAAGCAGGTAGAAGTAGATGGTTGGGTAGAAGACCTAGGACTAGACCTGTAGCTATGAACCCTGTTGATCACCCAATGGGTGGTGGTGAAGGTAGGGCTTCTGGTGGTCATCCAAGATCAAGAAACGGAATTCCGGCTAAAGGTTATAGAACGCGTACTAGAACCAAGAAGACGAATAAGTATATTCTAGAACGTAGAAAGAAATAAAAAGTAAGAAACAATGGCACGATCGTTAAAAAAAGGACCTTACGTTCATTATAGTTTGGATAAAAAAATCCAGCAAAGCGTTTCTTCTGGAAAGAAGAGCGTTATAAAAACGTGGTCAAGAGCATCGATGATAACACCTGATTTTGTAGGTCAGACAATAGCTGTGCACAACGGAAGGCAGTTTGTTCCTGTTTTCGTTACAGAGAATATGGTAGGTCATAAATTAGGCGAATTTTCTCCAACAAGATCTTTTAGAGGTCATGCAGGAGCCAAGAACAAAGGAAAAAAGTAAGCTATGGGAGTTCGAAAAAAACAGATGGCCGAAAGAATTAAGGCTGAGAAAAAGCAGATAGCGTTCGCTAAATTGAACAACTGTCCTACGTCTCCTAGAAAAATGCGCTTGGTTGCGGATTTGGTTAGAGGTGTAAAAGTAGAGCAAGCATTGGCAATACTACGTTTTAATCCAAAGGAAGCTTCTCGTAAATTAGAGAAATTGTTGCTTTCTGCCTTGGCAAACTGGCAATCTAAGAATGAGGATGCTAGTGTAGAGGATGCGGATCTTTTTGTAAAGGAAATTCGTGTTGATGGTGGTAGTATGTTGAAAAGATTGCGTCCGGCCCCACAGGGTAGAGCGCATAGAATTAGAAAACGTTCCAACCATGTTACATTGGTATTGGGGTCTAATAATAATATAGAAAGCTAGAATGGGACAGAAAACAAATCCGATAGGGAATCGTCTAGGAATTATCAGAGGATGGGAATCTAACTGGTACGGTGGAAACGATTATGGAGATAAACTAGCTGAAGACGATAAAATACGTAAATATATTCATGCGCGTTTGGCCAAGGCTAGCGTTTCTAGAGTAATTATAGAGCGTACTTTAAAGTTGATTACAATAACTGTGACTACTGCAAGACCTGGTATTATTATCGGTAAAGGTGGTCAAGAGGTGGATAAGCTTAAAGAAGAGCTTAAGAAAATCACCAATAAAGAGGTTCAGATCAATATTTATGAGATTAAGAGGCCTGAGTTGGATGCAAATTTGGTAGCAGCTAGTGTTGCTCGTCAAATTGAAAGCAGAATTTCTTTTAGAAGAGCTATTAAAATGGCTATTGCTGCGGCAATGAGAATGAATGCTGAAGGAATCAAAATTCAGATTTCTGGTCGTTTGAACGGTGCTGAGATGGCGCGTTCGGAGTCTTATAAAGATGGTCGTATTCCATTATCTACTTTCCGTGCAGATATCGATTATGCTTTGCATGAAGCACAAACGACTTACGGTAAGTTGGGTATCAAGGTTTGGATCATGAAAGGTGAAGTGTACGGCAAGCGTGAATTGTCTCCGTTAGTGGGTATGACTAAAGGTCAGTCTTCAAAAGGTGGTGATAAACGTGAAGGCGGAAGAAAGCAACGTCGTAGAAAGTAATTTTTTAAAGAAGTAAACAATGTTACAACCTAAAAGAACCAAGTTTCGTAAGATGCAAAAGGGCCGCATGAAAGGCAATGCGGGTAGAGGTTTCCAATTGTCTAATGGAATGTTCGGCATCAAAACTTTGGATTCAAAATTTATAACGTCACGTCAGATCGAGGCAGCTCGTATCGCGGCTACTAGATATATGAAAAGGCAAGGCCAGTTATGGATAAAAATATTTCCAGACAAGCCTATTACCAAAAAACCTCTTGAGGTTCGTATGGGTAAAGGTAAAGGTGCTCCTGAGTATTTTGTAGCGGTCGTTAAGCCTGGAAGAGTTTTATTTGAAGTTGCTGGTGTACCTATGGATGTTGCTAAGGAAGCATTGAGGTTGGCGGCACAAAAGTTACCTGTTAAGACAAAATTTATTGTGGCACGTGACTACGTTGATCAAGATTTAATCTAAGTTGTACCATGAAAAACAAAGAAATTAAAGAATTGTCTGTAGAAGAGCTTAAGCAAAAGCTGGCTGAGTTTAAAAAGGAGACTGCGAATCTTAAAATTGCGCATTATGTGACGCCTCTTGAGAATCCGCTTCAAATCAGAAAGGCAAGAAGAACGGTAGCTAGATTAGCAACGGAATTAACTAATAGGGAAAACCAATAACTGGTTCGGCTTTATGGAAGAAAAAAGAAACTTAAGAAAAGAGAGGATAGGGGTTGTAACCAGTAACAAAATGGAGAAATCCATTGTTGTGGCCGAGGTAAAGCGAGTAAAGCACCCTATGTACGGTAAGTTCGTTTTAAAGACGAAAAAATACGTTGCTCATGATGAAAAGAATGATTGTAACGAAGGTGATACCGTTAAGATAATGGAGACACGCCCGTTAAGCAAGACTAAAACTTGGCGTTTAGTAGAAATCTTAGAAAGAGCTAAATAATATGTTACAGCAAGAATCAAGATTAAAGGTAGCGGATAACACAGGGGCAAAAGAAGTTTTGACCATTCGTGTACTTGGTGGTACCAAGAGAAGATACGCTAGCATCGGAGATAAAATCGTTGTTACGGTTAAGGAAGCTACGCCAAACGGAGGTATCAAAAAAGGTGCTGTTTCTACGGCGGTAGTTGTTAGAACAAAGAAAGAAGTTAGAAGACCTGATGGTTCATATATTCGTTTCGATGACAATGCTTGTGTATTGTTGAATCCAACGGGAGAAATGAGAGGAACCCGTGTTTTTGGTCCGGTTGCCCGCGAGTTACGCGACAAGCAATTCATGAAAATTGTTTCATTGGCCCCAGAGGTACTATAATATTATAGCAAGCATGAAAAAGTTAAAAATTAAAACAGGAGATACGGTTCGTATCGTTGCTGGGGACCATAAAGGAACCGAAGGCAAGGTAATGAGCGTAGATCTTGAAAAGAACAAAGCCATCGTAGAAGGTGCTAATATGGTTTCTAAGCATCAGAAGCCTAGTGCGCAAAACCCTCAGGGTGGTATCGTTAAAAAAGAAGCTCCTATCCATATTTCCAATCTTGCCCTTATTGATGCAAAATCAGGTGAGACAACAAGAGTAGGGTACGAGGTTAGAGACGGAAAGAAAGTCCGGTTTTCTAAGAAATCCAATGAAGTAATATAAGTTATGGCTTACGTTTCGAGGTTAAAAAAAGAATATGGTGAGCGTATAGTAGATGCGCTTAAAGAAGAGTTTGGTTACAAGAATGTAATGCAGGTGCCAAAACTTGAGAAGATAGTTGTTAGTAGAGGTGTAGGAGCCGCTGTTGCAGATAAGAAACTTATCGATCATGCAGTAGAGGAGTTGACCAATATTACAGGTCAAAGAGCTGTAGCTACTCTATCTAAGAAGGATGTTGCTGCGTTTAAGTTGCGTAAGGGTATGCCTATTGGCGCCAAAGTAACTTTACGTGGTGAGCGTATGTACGAATTTTTGGATCGTTTAATTACAAGTGCATTGCCACGTGTTCGTGATTTTCAAGGTATTAAAGCTACAGGTTTTGATGGTCGTGGAAATTATAGCCTAGGTGTAACGGAGCAAATAATCTTTCCTGAAATCAATATTGATAAAATCAATAGAATTGACGGAATGGATATTACCTTTGTTACTTCTGCTGAAACGGACAAAGAAGCAAAATCATTATTAACAGAATTAGGATTACCTTTTAAAAAGAACTAGTATGGCTAAAGAATCAATGAAAGCCCGTGAGCGCAAAAGGGCAAAGACTGTTGCTAAATATGCCGAGAAAAGAAAAGCTTTGAAAGAAGCTGGAGATTACGAAGCATTGCAAAAGTTGCCAAAGAATGCATCACCTGTTCGTATGCACAATCGTTGCAAGTTAACAGGTAGGCCAAAAGGTTACATGAGAACTTTTGGTATCTCTAGGGTTACCTTCAGAGAAATGGCCAACCAAGGTCTTATACCAGGTGTTAAAAAGGCAAGTTGGTAGAATTATTGAATAACTGGTTTCAGGTTCGTTAATAAAGACGAAAACCGTTACCGAATTATATACAGATGGTTACAGATACTATAGCAGATTACCTAACGAGAGTTAGAAATGCCAGCAGAGCTGGTCACAGAGTGGTAGAGATACCTTCTTCCAAGGTGAAGAAAGAGATGACTAAAATATTGTTCGATCAGGGTTATATTTTGAGTTACAAGTTTGAGGAAGACAAAGTTCAGGGTACTATTAAGATTGCCTTGAAATATGACAAGGCAACAAAGGAGCCTGTTATTAAGAAAATACAAAGAGTTAGTAAGCCAGGTTTACGTAAGTATGCAGGAGCTGAAAACTTACCAAGAGTCTTGAACGGCTTAGGGATAGCGATAGTATCAACCTCTCATGGGGTTATGACTAGCAAGCAGGCAAAAAATGAGAATGTAGGTGGCGAGGTGCTTTGCTACGTATATTAATAGGATAAATAGTAAGAAATGTCAAGAATTGGTAATAATCCGGTAGCTATTCCTGAAGGGGTTACTGTTGAGGTAAAGGAAAACGAGGTTGTCGTAAAGGGCAAGTTGGGTGAGCTTACTCAAGAGTTTTCTGCCGTCGAGATAAAAATTGAAGAGAACCAGGTTTGGGTAACTAGACCGTCAGATTCTAAAGAGCATAAGGCAAAGCATGGTCTTTACCGTTCGCTAGTTAGAAATATGATCGAAGGTGTTTCTAAAGGTTGGACAAAAGAATTAGAACTTGTAGGTGTGGGTTACCGTGCCAGTAATCAAGGTCAGAAATTAGATATCGCCTTAGGATTTTCACACAATATAGTAATAGACATAGCTCCAGAAGTTAAGGTTGAAACTGTATCTGAGAAAGGAAAGAATCCAATTGTAAAATTGACATCTTTCGACAAACAATTGGTGGGTCAGATTGCCGCTAAAATACGAGGCTTTCGTAAGCCTGAGCCTTACAAAGGAAAAGGTGTTAAGTTTGTTGGCGAGCAATTAAGAAGAAAAGCAGGTAAATCAGCTTAATAGTATATCATGGGATTATCAACAAGCGAAAGAAAACAGAGAATACGGAGAAGAATCAGAAAGGTTTCCAATGGAACAGCGGAAAGACCTAGATTATCCGTTTTTAGAAGTAATAAAGAAATTTATGCTCAAGTTATAGACGATACAAAAGGAGCTACATTAGCTTTCGTATCTTCAAGAGATAAAGATTTGGCAAAAGAAAAAGGTACTAAAATTGAAATTGCAAACCTTGTTGGCAAGGCTATAGCTGCTAAGTGTAAAGAAGCAGGTATTGAAAAAGTTGCTTTTGATAGAGGTGGTAACCTTTACCACGGAAGAGTGAAATCTTTAGCTGAAGGCGCAAGGGAAGCAGGACTTAATTTTTAAATAGTAGTATGTACCAGAAATATAAAAACGTAGAGACCGTAAAACCCGGTGGGTTGGAACTTAAAGATAGATTGGTAGGCATACAACGTGTTACCAAAGTTACTAAAGGTGGTAGAGCTTTTGGTTTTTCAGCTATAGTTGTTGTAGGTGATGAAAACGGAGTTGTTGGTCACGGTTTAGGAAAATCTAAAGAAGTAGCAACTGCTATTGCCAAGGCTATTGAAGATGCAAAAAAGAACTTGATCCGTATTCCTTTGAACAAGGCAACATTGCCTCATGAACAAAAAGGGAAATTTGGTGGAGCTCGTGTATATATCCAACCGGCATCTCATGGTACCGGAGTTATTGCAGGTGGTGCAGTAAGAGCGGTATTGGAAGCAGTTGGCGTACAAGATGTATTGTCTAAGTCTCAAGGTTCTTCTAACCCTCATAATGTGGTTAAAGCTACTTTTGATGCACTTTTACAACTAAGGGATGCTAGAACTGTAGCTGGTCAAAGAGGAGTTTCTCTTGAAAAAGTTTTTAAAGGATAAGTAGAAATATTATGGCAAAGAAAATTCTGGTAAAACAGTTAAAGAGCAGCATCAAAAGGCCCCAGAACCAAAAGCGTACATTGTCCGCTTTAGGTCTTAAGAAAATTGGTCAAGTAGTAGAGCATGATGCCACGCCGAATATACTCGGTATGATAGCAAAAGTTGAACATTTGGTTTCCACTGAGGAAGCTTAAATAGCATATTATAATGAATTTAAGTAATCTAAAGCCGGCAGATGGTTCTACCAATAGAGCTGGCAAGAGAATAGGTAGAGGTCAGGGATCTGGTAAAGGTGGGACTGCTGCAAGAGGACACAAAGGTGCTAAGTCTAGATCTGGTTACTCTAAGAAAATAGGTTTTGAAGGTGGTCAGATGCCATTACAAAGACGTGTGCCTAAATTTGGTTTTACTAACATAAACCGAGTGGAGTACCAAGGAATCAATATTGAGAAATTACAAGAGTTGGTCGATAACAAAAAAGTTAAAGACGCTGTAACTTTTGAAATGTTGGTAGAAAATGGTTTGGCCAAAAGTAAGGACCTTGTGAAAATATTAGGTGGTGGAGAGTTAAAAGCTTCACTTAAGGTTTCAGCGCATAAATTTACGGCAAGTGCCAAAGCGGCCATTGAAGCTGCAGGTGGAGAAGCAATAAATTTATAAGCATAACTGACCATGAAGAAATTTTTCGAGACCATATCCAATATTTGGAAGATAGACGAGCTAAGGAATAGGATTATGCTAACCCTTGGTTTGTTGTTGGTATACCGTTTTGGTTGTCAAATTGTTCTTCCGGGTATTGATTCTACACAATTAGCGGAATTAGCCTCAGGTACCGATTCTGGTATATTTGGGCTTTTGAATGCTTTTACTGGTGGTGCTTTTGCAAATGCATCAATTTTTGCCTTAGGTATTATGCCTTATATATCGGCATCTATTGTTGTTCAGCTTATGAGTATTGCTATACCTTATTTACAGAAGTTGGATAAAGAAGGTGAAAGTGGTAGAAAAACGAAGAATCAAATTACTCGTTGGTTAACTATTGGTATCTGTGTAGTTCAGGCTCCAGCTTATTTATACGGTCTGGAAGCTTTTGGAGTTCAAGATAGTGCCTTTGTTTTAGGTAAAGGATTGGATTTCATGGTTCCTGCAGTTATTATCTTGGTAACCGGTTGTGTTTTTGCAATGTGGTTGGGAGAGAAGATTACTGATAAGGGTATTGGTAATGGTATATCGCTTTTGATTATGATCGGTATTATTGCCACTATGCCTCAATCTTTTGTTCAAGAATTCATTTCTAGAACTGTAGATAACAATGGTGGTCTTATGTTTATCCTTATTGAAATTATACTTTGGTTCTTGGTGATTTTGGCCAGTATACTTTTGGTAATCGCTACGCGTCAGATACCGGTGCAATATGCAAGAAGGACTGCTTCTGGTGGTTATGAGAAGAATATAATGGGTTCTAGGCAGTATATTCCTTTGAAGTTGAATGCTTCTGGGGTTATGCCTATTATCTTTGCTCAGGCTATAATGTTCGCTCCTAGTTTAATAGGAAAAACGTTCAACAACACCGCTGTGGGTCAGTGGATGGAAGTTCAGTTTCAGGATATATTTGGTCTAGCTTACAACGTGTTGTTCGGTTTATTGATAATTATTTTCACGTATTTCTATACAGCTATTACAGTTCCGACCAATAAAATGGCAGATGATTTGAAGAGAAGTGGTGGTTTTATACCTGGAATTAGACCAGGAAAAGAGACAGGAGACTTCTTAGATAAAATAATGTCTTTGATTACATTGCCAGGTTCCGTATTTTTGGCGCTTTTAGCAGTATTACCTGCTATAGTGGTTAAATTAATGGATATTCAAGCGGGTTGGGCTTTATTCTATGGTGGTACATCACTTTTAATTATGGTGGGTGTGGCAATTGATACGGTACAACAAGTAAATGCGTATTTGCTGAATAGACATTATGACGGGTTGATGAAAACTGGGAAAAATAGAAAAGTCGCATAAGTATGGCTAAACAAGCAGCAATAGAACAAGACGGGTCTATAATTGAAGCATTGTCAAACGCAATGTTTAGAGTAGAGTTAGAGAACGGTCATGTAGTAACGGCTCACATTTCAGGAAAGATGCGTATGCATTATATTAAGTTACTTCCTGGAGATAAAGTGAAATTGGAGATGAGTCCTTATGATTTATCCAAGGCCAGAATTACATATAGATATTAGTAATACGATAGAAGAATAAGAACGATGAAAGTAAGAGCATCAGTTAAAAAAAGAAGTGCCGACTGCAAGATTGTACGCAGAAAGGGCAGGTTGTACGTAATCAACAAAAAGAATCCTAGATTTAAACAAAGACAAGGATAGTTATGGCAAGAATTGCAGGTGTAGACATACCAAAACAGAAGAGGGGCGTAATTGCATTGACCTATATTTTTGGTGTCGGTAGAAGTAGGGCTAAAGAGATTTTGGAAATAGCCCAAGTAAGTGAGGATACGAAAGTGTCTGATTGGAACGATGATGAGATTGGTCGTATCAGGGATGCGGTTTCTTCTTTTACTATAGAAGGTGAGTTACGTTCTGAAACGCAGCTTAATATTAAGCGTTTGATGGATATAGGTTGTTACCGTGGTATTCGTCACAGATCAGGTCTTCCCCTTAGAGGACAACGTACAAAAAATAACTCTAGGACGAGAAAAGGAAAAAGAAAAACGGTAGCCAACAAGAAGAAGGCAACTAAATAATAAGTAGGTTATTATGGCAAAGGCAACTACAAAATCAGGTGCAAAAGCGGCAAAGAAGCGTAAAGTAATCGTTGACTCGGTTGGAGAAGCTCACGTAACTGCATCTTTTAATAATATTATAATTTCCCTTACCAATAAAAAAGGAGATGTCATTTCTTGGTCATCTGCTGGAAAAATGGGTTTTAGAGGGTCTAAGAAAAACACTCCTTATGCTGCGCAAGTAGCTGCAGAAGAGTGTTCTAAAACTGCTCATGAGGCTGGTTTAAGAAAAGTAAAGGTCTATGTTAAAGGACCTGGTAACGGAAGAGAATCTGCAATTCGTGCCGTTCATAATTCTGGTATAGAAGTTACCGAAATTATTGATGTAACACCGATGCCGCATAACGGTTGTCGTCCTCCAAAAAGAAGAAGAGTTTAATTAATTACTAATATTTCACAGAAGTGTTTTTTACGATTATCGAAGGATAAGCCTTAATTCATAATCACACTTCTTAATTTAAGAAAATGGCAAGATATACAGGACCTAAGAGTAAAATCGCCCGTAAGTTTGGCGAAGCAATTTTCGGAGATGACAAATCTTTCGAAAAAAAGAATTATCCTCCAGGACAACATGGTAACGCAAGACGTAGAGGTAAGAAGTCTGAGTACGCGGTACAGTTAATGGAGAAGCAAAAAGCTAAGTATACCTACGGTATCTTAGAAAAGCAGTTTAGAAACATTTTTGCTACTGCTAAAAGAAAAGAAGGTGTTACCGGTGAGGTATTACTTCAATTATGTGAGTCACGTTTGGACAATGTAGTTTTCCGTATGGGAATCTCTCCATCAAGAAGAGGAGCAAGACAATTGGTTTCGCACAGGCATATTACCGTAAATGGTGAGTTGGTAAACATACCATCTTATTCTTTAAAGCCAGGTGATGTTGTTGGTGTACGTGAAAAATCTAAATCTTTACAGGCCATACAAGATTCACTTGCTGCTAACAGTAAAGTGTACGAATGGATAACTTGGAATTCAGAAAAGAAAGAAGGTGCTTTTGTAACCGTTCCTGAAAGACTTCAAATTCCAGAGAATATCAAAGAACAATTAATAGTTGAGCTTTACTCTAAATAATAAAGAACACTAAGTCATATGGCATTATTTAATTTTCAGAAACCCGATAAAGTAATAATGATCGATTCTTCGGATTTCGAAGGGAAGTTCGAATTTCGTCCTTTGGAGCCCGGTTATGGGTTAACTGTAGGGAACGCACTAAGAAGAGTGTTGCTTTCATCATTAGAAGGCCATGCGATTACCTCTGTGAGAATGGATGGTGTGGAACATGAATTTTCGGTTGTTTCTGGCATAGTAGAAGATGTTACGGAAATAATATTGAATCTTAAACAAGTTCGTTTTAAGAAGCAGATAGAAGATTCTGAAGCAGAAGTAGTTTCAATTTCCGTAAGTGGAAAAGAGCAATTGACTGCTGGTGATTTCCAGAAATTTATTTCGGGTTACCAAGTGTTGAATCCGGATTTGGTTATCTGTAATATGGATTCTAAAGTGAACATCAACATGGAAATAGTTATAGACAAAGGTCGTGGCTATGTTCCTGCAGATGAGAACAAAAAATCAAATGCTGCTTTAGGTACGATTGCTATTGACTCTATATTTACTCCTATAAAAAATGTAAAATATAGTATTGAGAATTTTCGTGTAGAGCAAAAGACAGATTACGAAAAATTGGTTTTCGAAATTGTTACAGATGGTTCTATTCATCCTAAAGATGCTTTAACAGAAGGAGCTAAGGTTTTGATTCATCACTTTATGTTGTTTTCTGATGAGCGTATCACTTTGGAAGCAGATGAGATTGCCCAAACAGAGACTTATGATGAGGAATCACTTCACATGCGTCAGTTGTTGAAAACTAAATTGGTAGATATGGATCTTTCCGTTCGTGCCTTAAATTGTTTAAAGGCTGCTGAAGTAGATACTTTAGGAGATTTAGTTTCTTTCAATAAAAATGACTTGATGAAATTTAGAAATTTCGGTAAGAAGTCATTAACAGAGTTAGAAGAATTGGTTATCAATAAGGGGCTTAGCTTCGGGATGGACCTTTCAAAATATAAATTAGATAAAGATTAATCGATATTTCTTACACGAAGGGAAATTCCCTGGGGTTGGAGAAATACATTAGAACAAAAGAATGAGACACGGTAAAAAAGTCAATCATTTAGGACGTAAGACAGCGCACAGAAAAGCGATGTTGGCCAACATGGCATGTTCCTTGATCGAGCACAAAAGAATTAATACAACCGTAGCTAAGGCTAAGGCGTTAAAGCAATTTGTTGAGCCTTTGATTACAAAATCAAAAGCAGAAAACAATCTAACTGCAGAAAAGGGAACTCATAACAGACGTATCGTTTTCAAAAACCTTAGAGATAAGTATGCAGTTACAGAATTGTTCAGTACTGTTGCAGAGAAGGTTGCTGATAGACCAGGTGGTTACACAAGAATTATTAAACTTGGTAATCGTTTAGGAGATAACGCTGATATGGCTATGATAGAGTTGGTTGATTTTAACGAACTTTACAATGCTGGTAAAGCCAAGAAGAAAACTACTAGAAGAAGTAGAAGAAGTGGTGGTAAAGGCGAAGAAGAAGCTGCTAAGGTAGAGGCTAAGGAAACTAAAACTCCACCAGTAGTTGCTGAAGATTCTGAAAAGGGGTCTCAGAAAGATATTGAAGCTAAAGCAGACGATTCAGAAGAATAAGATGTTGATATTTAATAATATTTGGAAAAGGATAAACTTAATAGTTTATCCTTTTTTTATGTTTATTTGTGAAATTAAAAAAAATACAGACGTATGAAGTATCAATCCCGAAAGAAAGCATTGTTATTGTTGGCCGATGGAACCATTTTTTATGGAAAATCAGTAGGCGATAAAGAGGGGACTGCATTTGGAGAGGTTTGTTTTAATACTGGAATGACGGGGTATCAAGAGATATTTACCGATCCATCATATTTCGGTCAAATAATGGTAACCACGAATGCCCACATTGGTAATTATGGTACCGTTGCCGAAGAAGTAGAGTCAGATTCAGTTAAGATATCTGGTTTGGTTTGTAGAAATTTCAGTTACAACTATTCAAGACCAAGAGCGGACAAGAGTTTAGAGAGTTTCTTAGATGAAAATGAACTTTTTGCTATATCAGATGTAGACACCCGTGCATTGGTGAGCTATATTAGAGATAATGGAGCTATGAACGCCGTAATATCTACAGATGTAGATAATATTGAAGAATTAAAGGAGAAATTGGCCAAAGTGCCAAGTATGGAAGGGCTGGAACTAGCATCTAGTGTGTCAATCTCTGAGCCTTATTTTTATGGAGATGACAATGTACCTCTTAAAATTGCGGCATTGGATATAGGAATTAAAAAGAATATTCTAAGAAACCTAGCCAAAAGAGGAGGTTACATAAAGGTTTTCCCTTACAACACTTCTTTTAAGGAAATGGAAGCATGGGGAGCGGATGGATATTTTATTTCAAACGGTCCTGGCGATCCGGAACCTTTGTCTGATGCTATAGAGACAGCAAAAGGTATGATTTCTAGCGGTAAACCCGTTTTTGGAATATGTCTAGGACACCAAGTTATTGCTTTGGCAAACGGGGTTTCTACTTATAAGATGCATAATGGCCACAGGGGAATTAATCATCCTATCTTGAACCTGCTCAGTGGAAAAGGGGAAATTACCTCGCAGAACCATGGTTTTGCCGTGAATAGAGAAGAAACCGAGGCTAATACCAATTTAGAGATTACACATGTACATCTAAATGACCAAACTGTTGCCGGTATTCGTATGAAGGACAAAGACGTGTTTTCGGTGCAATATCACCCGGAAGCTAGTGCTGGTCCACATGATGCAGAATATTTATTTGATCAATTCTTTGAAATGATCGAGAAAAATTCAGTAGCCCTGGCATAAGGTTAAGTAATTGTTATAATATCGGTAATATAGTTGCGCCGTACAATACATTACTTACGCGGTTTTGTATATTTGCAGCTAGCTAAATTTAATAGAATTCGAAACATAAAATTATATTTATGAGTATCATATTAAGTGTACATGCACGTCAGATTTTAGATTCAAGAGGAAACCCGACCGTAGAGGTAGATGTAATTACCGAGAACGGTGTAATGGGTAGGGCTGCAGTACCATCTGGAGCATCAACAGGAGAACATGAGGCTGTAGAGCTTCGTGATGGAGGAAAAACCTTTATGGGTAAAGGTGTTCTTAAAGCGGTAGAGAATGTAAATACAGTTATTGCCGAAGAAATTTTGGGAATGTCCGTTTTTGAGCAAAATCTTCTTGATCAAGTAATGATCGACTTAGATGGTACTCCAAATAAATCAAAATTAGGGGCCAACGCTATTTTAGGTGTTTCTTTAGCGGCAGCTAAGGCAGCGGCCAATGAGTTGGGTATGTCTTTGTTCCGTTATGTGGGTGGTGTAAGTGCAAACACATTACCAGTGCCAATGATGAATATCATCAATGGCGGTTCGCATTCAGATGCACCTATCGCTTTTCAGGAATTTATGGTTATGCCGGTAAAGGCAAAGAGCTTTTCTCATGCCATGCAAATGGGTACTGAAATCTTCCACAATCTTAAAAAAGTACTTCATGATAGAGGTCTAAGTACGGCTGTAGGTGATGAAGGTGGTTTTGCTCCTAACTTGGCGGGAGGTACTGAAGATGCATTGGATACCATTGCAAAAGCGGTTGAGAATGCAGGTTATAAATTAGGTGATGAAATCATGATCGCTTTGGATTGTGCTTCTGCTGAATTCTATGTAGACGGTAAATATGACTACACTAAATTTGAGGGCGATAAAGGAGTGGTAAGAACTTCTGAAGAGCAAGCTCAGTACTTGGCAGATTTAAGTGCTAAATATCCTATCATTTCAATTGAAGATGGTATGGATGAAAATGATTGGGACGGTTGGAAATCTTTGACCGAAAAAATAGGTGATAAAGTACAGTTGGTAGGAGATGACCTTTTCGTAACCAATGTTGAGCGTTTATCTAAAGGTATCGAAAATGGCATTGCTAACTCAATTTTGATTAAAGTAAACCAGATAGGTACATTAACTGAAACTATTGCAGCGGTTAATATGGCTAAAAATGCTGGATATACTTCTGTTATGAGCCACAGATCTGGTGAAACAGAGGATAATACCATAGCAGATTTGGCTGTAGCGTTAAATACGGGTCAGATTAAAACTGGTTCAGCTTCTAGGTCGGATCGTATGGCCAAGTATAACCAATTGCTTCGTATTGAGGAAGAATTAGGAGATACGGCCTATTATCCTCAGGATAAAGCGTTTAAGATTAAGTAGTGATTTAAGACAGCTAAATGTAATTTAAAAAAAGCCTTTCTTTTCGATATATTTCGAACTAGAAAGGCTTTTTTTTTGGACTAATGACAAAGTTTGCCTACCTTTTTAACAAACTTCTAACCAGAACTTCGCATGAATAACTTTCTCTTTGTTGCTGCTGAAAACGATGCTATACCTAATTGTAAAGCAGGGGGCATGGGCGATGTTGTGCGAGATGTACCAAGGCACATTTCCAAACGTGGAGATAAGGTACAGGTTGTTGTACCATCGTACTCCAGGCTTCACCTAAACGGAACATTTAGAACAAACCTTAATTTTCAGTTAAGGGGAACTACATACAGTGCCGAGCTCTATGAGGTAGTTGGGAAAAAAGAATGCCCCAATATAGTTCATTATGTCATTCACCACCCGGAGATTCAAGAAGGTGGTATAGCCCATATTTACCACGATGATCCCACAGAACCTTTCTTTACTGACTTTATAAAATACATTATTTTCTGCACCGCCGTCGCGGAAGCAATAAAAATGGGAGCTTTTGGAGAGCTAGATGTTGTTCATATGCATGATTGGCATGCAAGCGCATTGTTATTTCTAAAAACTTATCACCCTAGGTATAAGGAGTTGAAGAAAATGAGATATGTCTACAGCATTCACAACTTGGCTATACAGGGTATACGACCATTTTATGATAATTATGCATCTGTACATAACTGGTTTCCGGAACTGCAGTTAGATCATGAGGCCCTAAAGGATCCAAGATATGAAGATTGTATTAACCTTATGGCGGTGGGTATTCGCCTTGCGGATTCTGTGCATACCGTATCGCCATCGTATAAGGAAGATGTAATGTTGCCTAGTGCTAGGCCCGAATTTGTAGGTGGGGAGAGTTTGGAGAAAGATTTGCAGCAAGCAAATAATGAAGGGCGTTTGATAGGAATTCTAAACGCTTCAAACTATAATAACATTAGAAAGGCCGAGAAAGGGTTGCTATACCGCAATACGATTAAAGCACTTTTTGGGTGGTTACAGGATGAATCAAAAAAATACAAAGCGGATTTCTTGGCCCATACCGGCGAAAAAATCATGCAACATGTAGATGAAAAGCCTAAGTTCATTGTCTCTAGTGTAGCTAGGCTAACGGAGCAAAAGTTTTATTTTTTTAAACGATCGCCGGAAGCCTTTGAGCAAATGCTGGAAAGACTACAAAAAGTAGACGGAATCTTTATGCTTTTAGGGACTGGAGATCCGGATTACGAGGAGTTTTTCCGTAGCATGAGTTACAAACACCATAACTTTGTTTTTACCAATGGTCAATCAGAAGATTTAATAGATTCCATCTACTTGGAATCGGATTTGTATTGTATGCCTAGTCTCTTTGAACCTTGTGGTATTAGCCAAATGTTGGCTATGCGTAATGGTAACCCTTGTTTTGTTCATCATACAGGAGGGTTAAAAGATACGGTTGAACATCATGTTACGGGTTTTGCCTTTGACGGAAAGACCTATGATGAAAAAATAAAAAATATGGTCAAGAACTTTAGCGAGGCCATAGATGTCTGGGAGAACGATAAGGCCAAGTGGAAAAAAATTAAGGGTAATGCAGAAAAGGTTCGTTTTACCTGGGAAAAATCTTTGGATGAATACTATGATAAACTGTATGTTCTCTAGTAAAAATCTATTATTCTACAACAACCAATTAAATCATTGTTAATTATTAACTAAAGAAAAAAACATCATTGTTAAGATGTTACATTTTCCGTAAATTTACATCCACTTCAATTTTAAGTAAAATTCAAAAATGTCAGATAAAGCTACTTTAGAGTATAACGGTAAGAAATACGATTTTCCAGTAATAAAGGGCACCGAAGATGAGCTCGCCATAGATATCAAGAGTTTACGAGCGTCCACAAACGGTATAATAACTATAGATCCAGGCTATAAGAACACAGGTTCTTGTGAAAGTGCCATAACTTTCTTAGATGGTGAGAAGGGAATTTTAAGATACAGAGGGTATTCTATAGAAGAGCTTGCCGAAAAAGCGGATTTTTTAGAGGTTGCCTACCTTTTGATTTTTGGAGAATTACCGAATAAAGTAGAATTAGAAAAATTTCATGCAGATATAAGAGATGAATCTCATGTAGATGAAGAAATGAAAAAGATTTTGGATGGATTTCCAAAATCTGCACATCCCATGGGCGTATTATCGTCTTTGACCAGTGCGCTTATAGCATTTAATCCATCTACCGTAGATGTTTCTTCTGATAAGGACATGTACCATGCCATTGTACGTATTTTAGCTAAGTTCCCGGTTCTTGTGGCTTGGACACTTAGAAAGAAAAAAGGTTTGCCTTTGGATTATGGCGATGATACTTTAGGTTACGTGGAGAACATTCATAAAATGATGTTCAAAAAACCAAATCAAGTGTACCAAAAGAACGATTTGGTTATAGATGCTTTGGATAAATTATTGATTTTACACGCAGATCATGAGCAGAACTGTTCTACATCAACCGTGAGAATAGTAGGTTCTTCGCATGCAGGTTTGTTCGCTTCGCTTTCGGCAGGAATCTCTGCTCTTTGGGGACCGTTGCACGGTGGTGCCAATCAAGCGGTTTTAGAAATGCTTGAGGCCATTGAGAAAGATGGGGGAGATACAAAGAAATATATGGCGAAGGCCAAGGATAAGTCAGATCCGTTTAGATTAATGGGCTTTGGACATAGGGTTTATAAAAACTTTGATCCACGCGCAAAAATTATTAAAAAAGCAGCGGATGATGTGTTAAGTAATTTAGGTATTGAAGATCCTATTTTAGAAATCGCCAAAGGTCTTGAAAAAGAAGCTTTGGAGGACCAGTATTTCGTAGATAGAAAATTATATCCTAACGTAGATTTTTATTCAGGTATAATCTATCGTGCTTTAGGCATACCTACTGAAATGTTTACGGTTATGTTCGCTTTAGGCCGTTTGCCGGGGTGGATTGCTCAATGGAGAGAAATGCGTTTAAGAGGAGAGCCGATAGGAAGACCAAGACAAGTTTATATTGGGGCTACTTTACGTCCTTTTGTAGATGTAGATTTAAGATAGATTATAATAACTATTTATGGAAGTGTCCATTTTTGAGAATCTCAAGAGTGGACACTTTTTTTATTTCGGGAATGTGTATTGCCCGTCATTTCGTTCTCTTATCTTTGGCAAAAAAAATAGTATATGCTAAAGCTTCATGTTAACGACGAGATTTCTAGGTTAAGGGCCGTAGTTTTGGGTACTGCCAAGAGTAATGGTCCCGTTCCAAAGCCAGAAGAGGCGTATGACCCTAAATCATTGGAACATATTTTGGCGGGAACCTATCCAAAGGAAGAGGATATGGTTTTGGAGATGGAAGCCTTTGTCAAGGTATTCCAAAAATATGATGTACGGGTTTTTAGACCTGAGGTCCTACAGGACTGTAATCAGATTTTTTCTAGGGATATAGCATTTGTTATAGAGGATAAACTTATCATAGCCAATATTTTGCCGGATAGGGAAAAAGAGGTAGAAGCCATTCTTCACGTTTTGGATAAAATTGAAGACCAGAATATTTTACATCCACCTGTTGAAGTCCATGTAGAAGGTGGTGATGTCATGCCTTGGCAAGATTATATTTTTATTGGCACTTATACCGCAGATGATTATCCCAGTTATATTACGGCCAGAACAAATCAAGCGGCCGTAGATTATATTACGGAACAATTTCCGAATAAAAAGGTAAAATCGTTTCAGTTGCGTAAGTCCAATACTGATGCAAAGCAGAATGCACTTCATTTAGATTGCTGTTTTCAGCCCTTGGGAAATGGAAAGGCAATTTTGCATAAAAATGGATTTTTGATAGAAGAGGAGTACCAATGGTTGGTAGACTTCTTTGGAAAAGAAAACATATTTGAAATTTCGGCAGATGAAATGTACCAAATGTTTAGCAACGTATTCTCTATTTCACCGGAAGTAATAGTTTCGGAAAAGAATTTTACGCGACTCAACACTTGGTTGCGCGAGCAAGGTTTTACGGTGGAGGAAATCCCGTATGCCCAAATTGCAAAACAGGAAGGCCTTTTACGTTGCAGTACCCTACCGTTAATTAGGGACTAATGCCACTTTCAGGATATTTTAGGGGCATTGTTAGGTGTTTTGTTTTAACAATATTGTCCTCTTATTTTTCTATTCTACACTAGGCTACACAGATTTAAAAGCACTAATTTTGCTTCAACTTAATTGAATTTATTATGCAGATTACG
Source organism: Zobellia sp. 1_MG-2023 (assembly GCF_030549125.1). Classification (NCBI taxonomy): domain Bacteria; kingdom Pseudomonadati; phylum Bacteroidota; class Flavobacteriia; order Flavobacteriales; family Flavobacteriaceae; genus Zobellia; species Zobellia sp. 1_MG-2023. The sequence goes on from NZ_JAUOSY010000002.1 coordinate 549,050, forward strand.
AACACTATACTCATGATTCGTCCGGTTAATTTTAGGATGAACGAGCAGACTGCGGTCAACAATTACTTTCAAGAAGATATTGATATTCAAAATACTACTATTAACGAAAAAGCCCAACAGGAATTTGATGCTTTTGTAACTGTTTTACGAAGTAAGGGTGTAAAGGTAGTTGTAGTTGAGGACACGAAAGAACCCGATACTCCGGATTCTATTTTCCCAAATAATTGGATATCCTTTCATGCGAATGGTACCGTAGGTCTGTACCCTATGTTTGCGGAAAATAGACGTAATGAAAGACGAGAGGATATTCTGGAAACTCTTGAGGAAAACGGGTTTCAGATAGAAAATATTGTAGATTATACATCTGCTGAAGCCGAAGGTGTTTTTCTTGAGGCCACAGGAAGTATGGCTTTGGACCGTGTAAATAAAAAGGCGTACTGCGCTCTATCCAGTAGGGCGGATGAGGATTTGTTTATCGAGTTCTGTGAAGATTTTGAATATTCACCGGTCATCTTTACAGCAAACCAATCTGTAGACGGTAAGAGAATGCCTATATATCATACCAATGTAATGATGTGTTTGGCCGAAGATTTTTCGGTTATCTGTTTGGATACTATAGATGATAAGAAGGAACGTAAAAATGTTATTGGTCATCTAAAAGAAGATGGAAAGGAAGTTATTGCCATTACGGAGCAGCAAATGCACCATTTTGCAGGAAATATGCTTCAAGTTTCAGGTAGTGATGACAAGAGATATTTGGTAATGAGTTCCTCGGCATACCATAGTTTAACTCCAGCACAAGTTGAAGCTATTGAAAAGCATTGCGAGATTATCCATAGTTCTTTGGAAACCATAGAGACCTGTGGTGGAGGGAGTGCACGCTGTATGATGGCCGAAGTTTTTCTGCCCCGTTCGAAATAAGGATTTTTTTAGTTGATTTTTCGTTTTTGGAACCAGAGGTCTTCTAAACTTAAGTTTAAGGTAAGTAGATGAAAGTTTTCTTTTATTAGGATGTTCTGGATCTGACCTTTAGAACCATAGCTATAAGAAAGATTCATCATAGATCTTTGTCCTTGGCCAATTGGTATCCCTATTCCGGCAGTTATGTTATAGCCCTCTACCTTTTTACCATTAATGGAAAGGTACCCGTTGTCATAGTTAAATCCGGTCCGGTAACGAATACGGTCTGTGTATTTGTAACCTGTGGGGTTTTTTACATACTCAAGGCCAATGCCGTAAATGTCCTGATCGGAATAGCTGCCCAAGCTTTCTGTCTGTCCTGTGGCATTCCAGTAATTTTTCTTGTAGTCGGCACTTAGGGTAAAGGAATCCATGATGTTTGTGCTTAACCCTATGCCGAGTTCTAAAGGCATATTAAAATCAGAAGAAGAATCACTTTCTCCATCTTCAACGGTAATTTCCGTGCCATCCAGACTCTTGGTTACGGAGCGTTTAATAGCGCCTTTTAGGCTGGTGGGAAATTGTATCGTACTACCCAATGTGAAATTCTCGGTAACGTCAAACTGCATTCCTAAACCAAACTGAATACCGGAATAGTTGGTGGTTTCCGTAGCGCTAAATGTACTTTGGTTGATGATGAAACTTTCATTCTCCTCTATGTTTCCAAAGAGAACGGATGCATTGGCTCCAAACCTAAGATTGGGCAGAACAGTATATCCTAAATTAAATTTAAGTTCACTTAAGCCTCCAATTCCGTTTACATTACTGATAAAAGTTTCATCGGTTCCTTCAATATTGGTATTTATACCTATCAATGAATATCCCATTTCGCTATATGGTACAAGAGAAATTCCTGCGCCTAGTCCCTCTGCTATTCTAAAGGCAAGTGCAAGGTTAGAAAAGTTAATAGTAGTCTTTGTTTCACTATCCGCTTTATTACTGTACTGGTTATATTCACCTTTTATTCCTATATCATAAAAAAATGAGCCTTGGGGAATTAAAGCAAAATTTGCTGGGTTCAGGTTGTTTATTTGATTGGAGGTCTTAAGGCCTATTCCAGTATATCCCATGCCGTTGGTTCGTCCAATACTGCTCTGGTTTATTGCGCCCAAACCGTATAGGGAGTAGGGGGAACTGGTTAAACCTTCGGATTGTGCCTGTGCCGCATAAAGGGCGAACAAAAATAGGGTGGTAAAAAAGTGAGAATGTTTATTCATCTTCATCATAAATCGCATAAGTAAGTTCAAGTGTGGTACCTGTGGTGTTTATATCTGTGTTGAGTACAAATCGGTCTACTGTAGAATTGTAGTTGCTGGGGAGTAGAATAAGGGCGTCCGATGATTCTAGGTCTACAGAGAGTAAACCTTCCAAATATCCACTTAAGGGCAATTCATAATAGATATCATTAAACTCTTGATCATTTCGGTTTAAAATGGCTAGTGCGGCCGAACCATCCGTAGCGTATAATTGGCCGGAGAGTTCATTGTTTTGATCTACGATAAATACGGATAGGGTATCTCTCAGCATCAATAAGTCATTATAGGAACCAATTATTGGAGCAATTTTAAGGGAAGCATCCAGCAGTGTACCCTGCCCTTGTATATTAAAAACTGATTTTATATGTGGAAATTCTATACGGGTAGCTATGCCTATACCAGATTGTATAAAACTTTGGTATTCAGTTTCAGAACTGTACAGGTTGGTTTCTTGATCCGTTAGTGCGGTTAGATATGAGTTGGGATCTTCAGCGCAAATTTGGTTAAAAAATGGAATAGGAGAGCTGGCGATGTTAAGGCTAAAGTCAGTGTAATATTGGATACGTTCATTTTCTCCAGCTATACTATAGTAAAGCCGCATGTTAGAGGCCAATGAAAAACCTTGGATGGAAGCATTGTTGTTCTCATCCGGTTGAACGGTAATACCATGAAAGTAATTTTTAAATTCATCATAAGTACTAATGTTTTGTTGCTGTAGATTGTCAAAAAGTGCTTGGCCAAAAGTGTTATTGATTTTTATTTCCAGAGAATCGGTAGATAAGGGTCTGGGGGTATAAGTTAGGCTGCCCAAGTTTTCTTGGTCATAGTTTATGACACTCGTATTGTAAAAATTGATACCGTCTGCTGGTTCAAGACTTTCGTTTACTTGTTTTATAAGAAGGGTGCTAGTTTGTAGCGTGTCATTATAGAAATAACCATCTGGTCTTAGTAAAAACGTAATACTGTCATATTCCGCATCGGTATCAATAGAATAACTGCTAGGAACTAATTCCATAAAGCTGGCCGTTTTGACAGTTCCAAAAACAGGGTCGTTATATTTCCCGACTAGCATGCGTGCTGATTGTGACGTATCTATACTATCAAATTTCATGGTTGAAAAGTCTACCGTCATGGTGTCTAGTTGAATCACCCGTATATCGCTATCGGTAAAAGTGTCTCCCGCCTCAAAATCGGAACCGTTAAGGGTGTCCGAACTACAGGAGGTTAAAAGGATAAGGAAAACAAAAACGACCAAGGCATTTTTCATACACATCTATTTTAGGGTAAATGTATCGTGCCCTTTAGCGCTTAAAAACAGCAATAGACCAACCCCAATAGTTATAAGACCAATGCCTGTATTTCTACTATTAAAAAGAAAATCGATTTGGTAGATTAAAATCACCTGTTCATGTGTTAAATAAAGGGCTTCATCTATTTGGGTTTCATGGATGGGGACCGTGCTCTAGTTTTGACGAAAATTAACTGGCTAACAAAACAGAAAGCAAATGAAAGGATTCAAGCACTATATAGGTACCGTAACAATTTTTAGCATCATAACCTGTACACTGGCGAGTTGTTCTAATGATGACGATGATGAATATCTGGGGAATTGGGTAGATAGGTCGGTTTTTGATGGAAGCCCACGTAGTGGAACTGCTAGTTTTACCATAGGTAATATAGGGTATACGGGAGTAGGATATGATGGCGATGATTACCTAACTTCTTTCTGGTCATATGATATGGAGGGAGATTTTTGGTCTCAAAAAGCGGATTTTATTGGTACGGCAAGAAATGCCGCCGTAGGCTTTGAAGTTAACGGAACGGGATACATAGGCTCTGGGTATGACGGTCTAGATGAATTGGCTGACTTTTATGCGTACGATCCAAATTCTAACTCATGGCAGGCTATTGCAACTTTGCCTACATCAGGAAGGCGTAGTGCCGTTGCTTTTGGTGTGAACGGGTTTGGTTATTTCGGAACGGGCTATGACGGAGAAAACGATCGTAAGGATTTTTGGAAATACGACCCTAGTACAGATTCATGGTCCGAATTAGTTGGGTTTGGAGGCGATAAAAGAAGAGCGGCTACCACTTTTACTATTGGCGATAAAGTATACTTGGGTACTGGGGTTTCCAATGGTATTTATCTTGATGATTTTTGGGTATTTGATGCCACTACGGAAACTTGGGACAAAAAACTGGATTTGGATGAAGAAGATGACTATGCCATTACAAGAAGCAATGCCGTAGGCTTTACCCTTAATGGATATGGATATATTGCATGTGGTCTATCTAGCGGCACTTTAGGTTCCGTTTGGGAATATGATCCAAGTACGGATGACTGGGAAGTAAAAACCAGTTTTGAAGGAACCACTAGGCAAGATGGCGTTGTTTTCTCCAACGGAACCAAAGCGGTCGTAGGGCTGGGTAGGACGGGAAGCCTTTATCTAGACGATTTGTATGAGTTTTTTCCTTTTGATGAGTATGAAGAGGAAGATTAGTAGAATTATTTGAGTGAGCTATGGGGCAGTACCACTTTTGGCGCTGTCCCTTTTTTCTAATTACCTACCTATGAAAATAACAAAAATTCACTTTTTATTGGCAATCTTGACTGTTGTCGTTGTGTATATTACGCTCAATTATAGAACAGTAGAAACAAAGGGAGCGGGGCCACGCTTAGAAACAATAGCGGTTGGTAAAGGTTATGGCTATCAAATCTTATACAAAGAGAAAGTTTTGGTCAAACAAGAATTTATTCCCGCCGTTCAAGGAGATAGGATCTTTGTTTCAAAAAAAGAAGCTAAAAGGGTAGGAGATGAGGTTTTAAGGAGAATCATAAAAGGGGAAGCTCCGTTCGTAACTATTTCCCAGCTCAGAGATTTGAACATATCCAATATAGATTGACCAAATGAAGGCAACTAAAAGAAAATACTTCCCACAATGGTTGGTGCATGTCTTCTTATGGTGTGCCCTTTATGGGTTAATAGTCTATCCTTTTTTATTGGAAACAAGGTCCGTGCCACCCCATATCCTAATAAAATTGGTAATGGCCGCAGCCTTGTTTTACTTCAACTATTATTATTTGGTTCCTAGGTTTCTTTTAAAGAATCAGAAGAAGGCATATATAATTATTTCCATCCTGTTATTGTTGGTAATCGCTTACGGGGTTCATCTATTGTTTCCGCCTGAAATACCAAAGAATTTTGGCCCCTTAGCGGAATATATGAAAGAAAACAGAGGGAATAGAATCCCGTTTCGGGGATCCTTTATGCCCTTGGTTACGTTTGCGGTGCCGTATTGTTTTGCTATAATGCTTAGGGTTTATAATGAGTTGCAAAAAAACGAGAACCTTCGTAAAACGGTAGAAAAAGAAAAGGTTCAATCTGAACTTCAATTTTTAAAGACACAATTAAATCCGCATTTTCTATTTAACTCGCTCAATACCATCTATTCACTGTCGGTTAAAAAATCACCCGACACCTCTGAAGCTATTATAAACTTATCGGAATTAATGCGCTACATGATATATGAAGCGGATAAAGATCTTGTGCCTTTAAACAAGGAGATTGAATACATTAAGAGTTATGTGGCATTACAAAGGTTAAGATTGGCCAATAGCGAAAATGTATTCTTAAAAATTTCGGGTGACGATTCAGGAAAGATAATACCGTCTTTATTGTTCATCTCCTTTATTGAAAATGCCTTTAAATACGGCACCGATTACCAAGGTAAAACCATGGTTAAAATAAACCTTTTGATAAAAGAGAGGTCTATACAGTTGTACGTGCTGAACAAAATTGGCAAGCATAGGGTAAAAACTGAAAACAGTGGAGTTGGCCTGCAAAACGTTAAAAACAGGTTGAATTTTCTATATCCAAATTCCCATTTCCTGGAAATAGAAGATGACGGTGTTAATTATGAAGTTAATTTAATTTTAAACCTATAGATTATGAACTGTATATTAATTGACGATGAACCGTTGGCCATAGAGATATTGGTAGACTATTGTATGAAAGTAGGTTTTGTTGAGGTAGTGGGTACATTCACGAATCCACTTGAAGCTATTCCCGCCATAAATGAAAAGAAAGTAGATGTTATTTTCTGTGATATTGAAATGCCACAGATAAACGGTCTTGATTTTATTAGTGCACTGGAAAATCGTCCACTTTTTATATTTACCACTGCATATTCTCAGTACGCAGTAGAAGGTTTTGAGCTTAATGCGGTAGATTATCTGGTAAAACCCATTCCGTATCAAAGGTTTATTAAAGCGGTTTTAAGGGCTAAAGAGCTGTTGTCAAGAAAAGAAGCACCTGCTGCTTTAGTCTCTGCCAATGTGTTCCCGTCCAATGGAGATGGAAATGAAAGTCAAAAGTTCATTTTTGTAAAATCTGAACATGAAAGTGTCAAGATTAATTTAGATGATATACAGTACGTGCAAGGCCTAAAAGATTATCTGAAGATTCATGTAGTAGGAAGTAATAGAGCTATTTTAACCTTGCTCAGTTTTAAGGATATTTTAGAGAAATTACCTCAAAACCAGTTTATAAGAGTACATAAATCCTTTGTGGTAAATGTAAACTTTATCAAGACCATACAACGCAATAGAATTGTTATTGACGATATTCGTATACCTATAGGGGAGAGCCATAAATCCCAGTTTTTCTCAATGTTGGGATTGTAATAAATACGACGAGTTTCGGGCAAAATGGGGTTTTTGGGCTCTTTGGGTCTATGAAAATTCTTTTCGGGACGGAAGCCATGTAACCTAGAGGGTATACCCCAATTCTTCTTTTAATTTAATGGACATTACCTGGGTTCTGTTCCTAAGTTTTTTGGCACTGGTAAGTAAGTTCTGGGTTTGTAAAAGGCGGTCTACTAAACTATTTTGGTATTCTTTACTACGTAACAATGTCTGGTAATCAGAAGTCTCGCCAAAAGATTTTATACGTGTGTATTTTGGGTTGTCCTTAGAAAGCATATCCTTTAGGGCCAAGTGTTTCTCAAGGGTAGGTTGTAACCTGCCCAAAATAATGTCCCTAATTTTTAAATCTATCGATTTTAATTTCTGGATTTCACCGGGATAATTGGTAATCAAACTCTTTAAGGAATCACTTTCAATAAACTCAAATTTAGTAGTGCTTATAACCGAGTTTACGGCACCGTCCAGTAGGTTTATCTGCGAGTAGTTTATATGCACAATGGTGTCCTTTGCGCCCTGGCTAATTTCATCGGAAGAAAGACCTATATAGTTCATTGTGTCTTCCAGTGTTTTTGTGGTGTTGGAATAGCGGTCAATAGAACTGTTCAGGTTTTTTAGGTTGGTGTTTAGCTCGTCGTACAGGCTTTCGTAGATTTTGAGCTCTACAATTCTGTTTTTTCGGATCTCATTTAGATCGTTAATTTTCCAAGCAATTAAAATACCTATGACAATAAGAAAAATTTCCCCAAAGGCATAGACCAAATAGCTTTTGAGTTTGCCCGAACCCAAGAGCTTTTTTCGTATTTTTCTAAAGACTGTCATAGGTGACTATTCTTTTTTTAAGGCTTTGATATCTGTAATCAATTGTGCGATTGAGGCTCGGTTCAACCCATTATAAATGCCTCTAATGTGTTTGTTTTTATCAATGAGCAAGAAGTTCTCTGTGTGTAAAAAGTCATTTATGTCTTTAGGAATACCTAAGTCGTTTTCAACAAAATATTGATTTCTTCCCAAATCATATATTTCCATTTTATCACCGGTAACCAAATGCCACTTGTTGTTAAGGATGCCATTTTTTTGCGCATATGATTTAAGTTGAGGAATAGAATCTATTGTGGGGGTCACCGAATGTGATAACAATAGTACCTCTGGGTCATTTTTAAAAGCAGCCTGTACTTTTTGCATATTTCCTGTCATTTTTAAACAAATACCAGGGCAGGTCGTAAAGAAAAAGTCCGTTACATAAATTTTATCTTCAAATGTGCGAGGGGTAATGGTGTCCCCCATTTGGTCCACAAGGGCGTAGCTGCCAATTTTGTGAAATGCCTTTTCTTCTGGTGAGCCAGGTTCTAGCCAATGGGGCGTAAACGATTTGTCTTCATAGTAGGGAAGATATTCTACTCTACTGGTTCCCGCTTGGTTCTTTTCCTCTTTGCAACCTGTAAAAAGTGTAAGAGCCAAAAGGAGTGTAAGGGTGATATTTTTAGTTTCTAACAACAACTTCATCTTCTAATTGATAACAAGAGTTAGCTCTTCGCATGCCAAAAATCCGTCCATTTTTAGCTTCATAATTAACGTATAGCTTTCCATTTTGCAGCCAAGCTTTTTGTACCCCTTTTTCCTTGCCATTTGAGAGTTTTCTTTCTTTGGCGAGAACGCCATTGGCGTACCACATTTTTTGGGTTCCTTCCAATGCTCCGTCTACATAGGTAGATTCTTCGGCCAGTTTGCCATTTGGCCACCAAACTTTATAATTACCTACAAGACGGTTCTGTTTATAGTAAGATTGTATGCGCAACGTACCATTGGCTTCCCATCTTTTAGCAATGCCTTCTCTTTTGCCATTTAGATACCCCAGTTTCTCACTTAGGTTACCATTTGGGTGATATGCTATGGAATACCCATTAAAGGGTTTGTCTTTATAGTACCACTTGCCTTCATTTGGGTTGAGCGTTAAATGCTTTTTTTGTAGTTCAAAATTATTGATGACAATGGTTTTTTCGGCAACGGGTTCTACTGCCGAGACCTCCTTACAACTAGAAATAAAGAGCATTGACAATAGCATACAACAAAAAAGTGATTTCGCCATAATGTCTAGTATCCTTGGTAAGGTCCTGCAAAGGCTAAATAAGAACCTGTTGTAGAATATACCTCATTAATAATATGGTAGTGGTACTCTTCTTCACCATCGGTATACTGCGTAGTTGACACATGCCCTCCCGAAGCGTCAAGGTCTGTAGGGTATGTCCCCGTGGCATTACACTTTCTTCCGTATAGAAAGACACCGTCTAAAAGTATGCCCACTAACTTATCATCATCATCTGAAAATGCTTTAGGCTCTAGGTGATAGTGGTACACTCCCGGCCCGATGTGAGCGCCGGTCCAATCCAAACTGGCGGCAGCTTGGTCCAATGGTCCGCCACCTTCTTGATCATTAAATATAGAGGAGCCGCTCACGGCAATGCCAATGGTGTTAAAATCAGTCTCTACGGTATTACCGGTCAGGTTTGGCGTAGCCTCTACGCGTATAGTGGTTGCATTGTTGTTGCTTGACATGATGCTGGGCGTCAATGCCACATCCGGTTCTTCTTTGTAGAGGGTGCTACCTTCGCCCCAGTATACGGTTTCGTGATTAGGTAGGCCGGTAGTTTCAATAACCACTTGGGAACCATCTAAATAGATAGTGGTAGCATCGGGATTGAAAGCAGCAAAGGCAGCATGCAGTTCTGTTACGATTTCTTCTTCGGAATCTTCGTTTAGGTCAGAATCCGTTACGCTATCGGAGCTACAGGCAATAAATCCAATAGATATTAATACAGCGGCAAAACCAAATGGGATGATTTTTTTTAGGGCTTTTTTTTTCATAATATTTGTTTAATTAAATTGATTTTTGGCCTTTCTATTGCTTTTTTCCTCTTTTGGGTTTTGGCGCTTTTTTGAGTTCATCTAGAGAAAGGTATCCGTCTTCGTCCGTATCTATTTTTACAAAGTCGTTTTTTAGAGGGCCTTTTACCTCTTTTTCGGAAAGTTTACCGTCCTCATCTGCATCCATCTGTTTTATCAATTCGGTGGCCGATGGTGGCTCTTGACCTCGTTTTTCTTGGGCAGATGAGGTTTGAACTGCGATAAGGGTAAAAGCTGTAGTAGCGATTACTGTGTAAAATGATTTTTTGTTCATTGTATTTATTTTTTAATTATTTCTATTTGTGATGACAAAGGTGGGCAAAGGTTAGATACGGAATGACGGCAATCTGTAGGTGATAGAAGGTTTTCAGTGAATGCCGGTTTACACTCTGTAAACTGTATGTTTTTAGCCGTTTAGAATGGTATTTTTAGGGTTCTGACGAGAAATAATTACTTTAATTTGTAGCATGAAACAAACACATCGTTTTCTTTTTCATGTATTTTTATGGATGGCCATTTGGTTTATGGCTTGGTTGTTACTTAATGAAAATGCGCGGTTTTTAAACAAAAACGTATCTTCCTTTATCATGCAGATCGTGGTTATAGCCGCACTCATTTATCTAACTGCCCCAGCCTTACTTTTCAAGAAAAAGTATGTTCTTTTTGGAGTAGTTTCCTTTGTTTTATTGATTAGTTGTTCGTTTCTGATTTCTGAAAATTTAATGTCTCCTGAGAATAGTATGAGGCCCCCGCCGGGAGCGCGTAGAGGTGGCCCGCCAATGGCTCCTCCTCAAATTTTAATTCAGTTCTTAATACTTTCCATTGCCTACGTGTTGGCCACATTTGTGGAAACTTTTTTGTTCGCCCAAAAGAAAGAAGAGGAGACCATTAGAAACAAAAATGAAAACCTTCAGATGGAATTGAAGTTTTTAAAGTCTCAGATTAACCCCCATTTTTTGTTCAATTCGCTTAATAATATTTATGCCCTTTCGGTAATTGATTCTGGCCGTACACAAGAGAGTATAGGAACTTTGTCCAATATGCTTAGGTACGTATTGTATGAGTGCGAACAGCCTATGGTTTCCGTTAAAAAGGAGATTGCTTATATTAGTAATTATCTGGATTTATTCCGTTTAAAGAGCAGTAAACCCTTTCCGATAAAAACCGATTTTCAATTGTCCAATTCCAACGCGATTATAGCGCCAATGCTATTTATACCCTTTGTTGAAAATGCCCTGAAGCACGGAAATGTAGACCATGCAGCAGATGGATATTTGAAAATAAAAGTACGTTCGGATAACCAAAAGATAGATTTTTATGTGTCCAATAGTATTTCGGAAACGCCCGCTCAAAAAGACGCCGTTGGTGGTATAGGATTGGAGAATGTTAAAAAACGATTGGAAATTCTTTATCCGCATAAACACAAATTAAATATTGAACAGACTCCTAAAAGTTATACCGTAAATCTTAGCATCAATTTAGATGGAACCCATTAAATGTATTGTAGTAGACGATGAAGAACTGGCGCGAGGCCTATTAAAAGCCTATATAGAACGGTTGGATTTTTTAAAGCTCGTGGCCGAAGTTGCCAACCCTTTGGAAGCCCTGAACATTATGAAAAGTGAGCGGGTAGACTTACTTTTTCTAGATATTCAGATGCCAGAAATAAAAGGTACGGATTTGGCTAAGCTGGTCCCGGATTATACACAGGTCATATTTACCACGGCCTATTCCGAATACGCTTTGGAGGGGTTTGAGCTTAGTGCACTGGATTACTTGTTGAAACCCATTAGTTTTGAACGTTTTTTATCGGCAGTAAATAAAGCAAAACCTAATAAAGAAGTACATGCTAAAGACAAGGACTCTGCGGATAGTATTACCATTAAGTCGGGTTATGACCTTCACAAGCTTAAGTATGATGACATTCTCTATATTGAAAGTGATAGCGAGTACGTTAATTTTTATTTGGGCGATAAAAAGTTCATGAGCTTGCAGTCGCTAAAGAAATTGATTGAACTATTGCCTACAGACCAATTTATGCGGGTACACCGTTCTTTTATTGTAAATCGTAAAAAAGTAACCTCTTTAAAAGGGCGTGATATTTATATAGGGAATAAAGAGATTCCCGTGAGTGCCCAATATTTTGATGCAGTAAAGGAGGAATTGTTCTAAGCAGCTTTAATTGGTCTGCTGTACGAGTAAAAAAAAAGGACCTAGATATTTCTAGGTCCTTTTTGCATTTTAAGTAGGTATGTTCTAGGTGAAAACAGATAGGCTTTTGGGAAACCTAAATAGTTTTCAAAATATTTTTAGTTCAATCCCTCTTGGGTTGAATTTTGTTCTATTGTTACTTCTGCAACAGCATTATCCGCCTCATGGTTCTTATTGTCATTGTCATAAATGATAATTGCAGTTACAAAGCTTGCAAAATAAAGTAGGCTTTTTAATTTCTTGTTCATAACGTGGGGGTTTTGATTTCTGAAGCTAATTTACGGCGACTATAGACTCAAAAAACCCGATTGTTGCCAAATGAGCTTTTTCTGATGTCAAACTAAAGTATAATGTTGAATACCATTTTTGCTTAACGATGTTTTTTGTCACTTCATCGGAAGTACTGTTTTTACAGCTGTTTTAGGAAGCCTGTTAAATTTGGTTTTGAAGTTTAATCAGGTCTTATTAGACAGGTACAATGATAAAGAGTAGTATGTTAGTCGTGTTTTTGCTTCTTAAACCCAACTTCCCAAACAAAAGCTCCGGCCATATAGACCATGAAAAGGGCAAAAGGTAACGAGGTTACGATCAATAACTTTTGAACTGCCGTAAGTACATCTATATCCGGTTTGGCGTTTCCTAAAAGAAGTAGGGACATGGTGGCCAGTAAAATAAAAACGGCCCAGATAAGTCTGTGTTTTTTGCTGGGGTTCTTTTTCCCATGATCCGTAAACATGCTAAGAACGAAAACTGCAGAATCTACAGAGGTCACCAAAAAACTAATAAGTAAAAAAATGGTAGTAAAATTTAGGAGCGTTGCCATGGGATAGTTTTCAAAGAATACAAAAATGGAGGAAAAGACATCTCCAAATTCATTGTTGTACGTACCCCAAGACGTTATAAGTTCAAAAGCCGAAGTGCCAAAAACCGAAAACCAAAAAAATGTCCCCAAAGACGGAATGATCAGAACGCCCAAAAGTAATTGGCGTAGGGTGCGCCCTTTTGATATACGTGCAATGAAGATGCCTGTAAACGGTGCCCAAGCCAACCAAAAGGCCCAATAATAGAAAGTCCAATCGGTTAGAAAGGTCATTCCGGGGTTATAGTTCCCGTATGCGAGGCTCATAGGGACAAAATCAATAAGGTAGTTAAAGGTAGCCATGGCAAAGGACTTCACTATTCCTAAGACATCACTCATCAAAAAAATGAACAGAAGTAGAACGGTTGTAATCAGAATATTCACTTTTGAAATAATCTTTATGCCTTTATTGACCCCTTGCCAAGCGGAATAGAATGCGATTGCCGAGATGAGAACGGCCAAAAGTAACGTAGTGGTTACACCAAAATTGGTGGTGAAAACATGATTGAGACCACCGTTTATTTGTGTTGTACCCAAACCTATTGCAGCTATGAGTCCAAAAACAGTGGTAATGATGGTCATGATATCAATTCCACTTTTGGCCAAAGGATTGGAAATAGTATCCGCTATGGTAGAGCTTACCCTTACTTTCTTTTTCTTTACGAAGAGTGCATAGCCTACAACCATGGCAAACAGTCCGTAAAAGGCCCAAGCTGTAAACCCCCATTGATAGAAAGTGAATTCCAATGCTAAAATTTCGGGTTGCAAATCAGAAGTGTAGGGCGGGTGCTGTTGCATAAAAACAGGTTCCTGTACGGCACGGAGCAAAATTCCTGAGCCCATTCCTGCACTGTAGAGCATAGCCGTCCAAGCCCAAAGGGAGTGTTCGGGTTTTGAATTTTTCTTGCCCAATTTAATTTTTCCGAAAGGCGACAAGGCGATTGCCAATAAAAAAAGCACGCATCCCAACCCTAGATAAAGGTAGAAGAACCCAAAATAATTTCTGACCCAGACCGAAGCCGTTTCAATAGCTTCATAGCTGGTTTCCGTGGCAAAGAAAACGACAAGGGTAAACAGGAAAATTATACCGATAGAAACGGAAAGTAAAGGGTTTTTAAGGTGCCGCATGCTCGGTAATTAGGGTTCGGGTTTTTGGTAAACAAGCGTAAAATAAGAACTTTGACCCAAATCCGACTCCAATACTGCTATAAACTCTTCTTTTTTTGTCTGTATAAGAATGGCCGCGGTGTTCGGAGCTACTTCACCTAAATTTTCGGCATGTAGGGTAATCGTATTTTTCCCGGGCTGTAATGTGAGATTGAAAAATTGCTTTTTACGCTTCAATTTTACATGTTGAATAGCAACTGTCCCATTCAAGTAAATGGTAACGATATCATCATCTATTCTGCGGTGGTCGTAAAGTGCCAAGCGCACTCTTTTTTCAAGAACTGTATAAGTCTTTTTACTGTCTATTAAGATGCGGTCCGCAATTTTATCAGGTGGATTCGTATGGGTTACCCCTTCTTTTTTTAGAAGTCCGGTTTTGTCCTTTGGTCGGGAAGGGAGGGCTTTTATGGCAATGCCCGTAACGGTAATGTCTTTGTTAAAATCGATTAATGAAGATTGTTTGCTCTCAATTTTAAGGGCTATGGTTACATGGTCATAAGCTTTGTCAGGACGAATAATAAAAGTGAAATAACCCCGGGAAGTATAGGATGGAGGCGAATGAACAGTTAATTCAGGTTCGGATTGAACAGCATCTACACTATCCAAAACATTCGCATTGATTGTGCCATGGTCCGATGGAAATACGACTATAGGATACGAATAACTTTGGTCTGGCAATTGTCTTCCAAAAATCCAAAACCCAATTTCATATGCTTTACCTAACTGCAAAGGATCTTTGAGCTTTACGGTTACAATAGATTCATAGCCCAAGGGAGCCCTTTGAGGCATCTCCAATTCACTTGAAGCAGAAGCCTGACCGTGAACAAAGTTTAACGTTGCAAGACCCAATAGTAAAATGAATATGTGCAGTTGGTTCATTTTGCTCTGGCAATATTGCGGATCATACCACCAAAGATGAAATAATGAAAAGGTACAATACTGTACCAGTATAATCGTCCTTTGAGACCCCTAGGTCTGAACGTTGCCGTTTGATGCAGTACATTGTTTTCGTCAATTTTAAATTCTAGCCAAGCTTCTCCGGGTAGTTTCATTTCGGCAAAAAGTAATAGGCGTTTTGCTTTTTTATCGGCTAGAAGAACCCGCCAAAAATCCAATGAGTCGCCGGCATAAATTTTATCGGGGTGCGTTCGTCCACGTCTTAATCCCACCCCGCCTGAAAATTTATCGATGATTCCCCTTATTTTCCAAAGCCAGTTTCCATAGTACCAACCGGTTTCTCCACCAATTCTCCAAATGTTGCGCAAGACCTGTTCCGGATTATCTACGTTTATTTTTTTCTCGTCTTTCAGAACGCCATACTTAGGAACTTGAATATACTTTTCTAAGTTCTTTTTAAAGCGGCCGCTTACCATACTATCCTTCCAGCTGCTGACCACCAGGTTTTGTTCTATTTTCTTAAAGGCTAAATCAATCGCTTCTTTATAGGAATGAGGTTTTAAACCTAAAAGCTTTTGTAACCTTTGATCTTTGGCAATAACTTCAATTTTCATACTATCAACAAGATTCAATGCCAATTTGTACGATGTTGAGGTAACAAAATAGAGCCAGTAGCTAGATAGCTTTGGCGTCATTACGGGCACGGTAAAAATATAATTCTTAAAACCGCGTACTTCCGCATACTGCTCCAGCATTTGTTTATAGGTGAGTACGTCCGGACCGGCAATATCAAAAGAATCGTTATAGGTTTTTTCATTACCCATAACACCGGTCAAAAAAGCCAGGATATCCCGGATGGCAATAGGCTGTGTTTTGGTCAATACCCATTTTGGAGTAATCATTACGGGTAATTTTTCGCATAAATCACGAATAATTTCAAACGAAGAACTTCCGGAGCCTACAATAATTCCAGCTCTTAAAACGGTAAGTTCAAAAGAACCTTCATAGAGAATGCGTTCCACATTTTTCCGTGACCAGAGGTGCTTGGATAGATTCTCTTCGTTCACGATACCACTCAAATAAATGACTTGCTTTACTTGGGTTTCACTTAGATAAGCATTAAAATTTTCTGCGGTCTTGGCCTCTAGGGTGTCAAAATCCTGTGTAGACGAACTCATGGAATGAATCAAAAAATAGGCTACATCTATGTCTTTTGGGACCACTCCTTTTTGCATGTCCTTTAAAAAATCTATTTCTAGGACCTGTATCTGAGCCCGCATTTCTTTTTCAATAGAAAATCGGGTTTCATCTCGTACTGTACATACCACCTCATGGCCCAATTCCAATAGTTGGGGCAGCAATCGCATTCCTATATAGCCGTTGGCACCCGTTAAGAGAATTTTCATAAGCTTTTAGGGTGTTTAGAGGTCTCCGATGGAAGTAGGGGCATTATCGGCTTTAAAGTTCTGAATTTTGATAAAAAACTTCTGAATCGCTTTGGTATCGGCTTTTACCTTAATAAAATAATGGTCTCGATATATGGAGTAAATACCAATGTCACCTTTGTATAAAGTGAGTTTGTAAAACGGAATGACCAAAGCAAAGGTCTCTAATAAAGACCTGAAACGAACAATAACACCTTTGGGCCTTAGCTCAATGTTACATTGATCGCGATTGTTATCCAAAATGAGTAAGTTTCTGATTTCAATGCTCGTTTCGGTAATGAACAATCTAGGCGAACCAATACCGCCCATGTTCCAACGTTCCCTTAATGGAAAGGGCTTGCCTACCGCTTCATCTATTTTTTTTGTAACCTGTTTATCGGTATATGATACGTTCAAAAGCATATATGGTCCTATTTACAAATTGGATTGTTGCGCTCAGGGGCTGCATTTCTATAAAGTTAAAGAAAAGCGAGGCCAATACCGCCTGTCTTAGGGTAAAAGCGCAAAAAATGATTAGTTTTGCAGCCTGAAACGAAACATGATATGGGTATTCAAGCAATTTTAGAAACCAAGGTTAAGGAAGCGGTCGCAGCTATTTTTGAAAAAGAACTGCCGTCGGTAGAATTTCAGCCAACACGCAAGGATTTTGAAGGTGATGTTACGGTGGTGGTGTTCCCCATGCTTCGTGTAGTTAAAGGAAATCCAGTTCAGATAGGTGAGCAAATTGGGGCTTACCTGGAAAAAGAGGTTGCTGAAGTTACCGGTTTTAACGTCATAAAAGGTTTTTTGAACCTGGTGATCGGAGATGGTTTTTATCTTAATTTCTTTAATGGAGTAAAAAATGATGCCACATACGGTCATGTACCCCAAGAGGACAATAACGCCATAATGGTAGAGTATTCCTCGCCAAATACCAATAAGCCGTTGCACTTGGGGCATATTAGAAATAATCTCTTAGGATATTCTGTAGCCGAGATTTTAAAGGCCTCCGGGAAAAAAGTTTATAAAACCCAAATTATCAATGACCGTGGAATACATATTTGTAAAAGTATGTTGGCATGGAAGCGTTTTGGAAATGGCGAAACCCCGGAAAGTACTGGGTTAAAGGGTGATAAGCTTGTAGGTAACTATTACGTAGCTTTTGATAAGGCCTATAAGGCCGAAATTGCCGAAATGGTTGCTGATGGAACAGACAAGAAAGTAGCGGAAAAGGAAGCTCCAATTCTATTAGAAGCCCAAGAAATGCTCCAAAAATGGGAGGCTGGTGATGAAGAAGTTGTAGCGCTTTGGAAAGAAATGAACGGCTGGGTCTACAAAGGTTTTGATGTTACTTACAAAAATATTGGGGTAGATTTTGATACGCTGTACTATGAAAGCAATACCTATTTACTAGGTAAGGACGTTGTGGCCGGCGGATTGGAAAAAGGTATTTTCTATAAAAAGGAAGATGGTAGTGTTTGGATAGATTTAACTGATGAAGGTCTTGATGAAAAAATAGTGCTTCGTTCCGATGGTACTGCGGTTTATATGACCCAAGATATAGGTACTGCTATACAAAGGGTTAAGGATTATCCGGATGTGGGTGGTATGGTATACACGGTTGGTAATGAACAGGATTACCATTTTAAAGTGCTGTTTCTGATTCTGAAAAAGCTAGGCTTTTCATGGTCTGAAAACCTACACCATTTAAGTTACGGAATGGTAGATTTACCTAGTGGAAAAATGAAGAGTAGGGAAGGTACCGTTGTGGATGCAGATGATCTAATGAACGATATGACCAGTACGGCCGCTCAAATATCCGAAGAGCTTGGAAAACTGGAGGGGTATTCTGAAGAAGAGAAAAACTCCCTCTATAAATTGATAGGCTTAGGCGCCTTAAAATATTACATTCTAAAAGTAGATCCTAAAAAGACAATTCTGTTTAATCCGGAAGAGTCAGTAGATTTTCAAGGAAATACGGGGCCGTTCATCCAATATACCTACGCACGTATTCAATCTATTTTAAGAAAGGCCAATTTTGATACCGCTGCAGATATAGAAATTACAGCTCTTGGTGGTTTACACCCCAAAGAAAAAGAACTTATTAAACAGTTACAGTTATATCCTGAGACCGTACAATTGGCAGCGGAGAACTATAGCCCGGCACTTATTGCCAATTACACTTACGACTTGGTGAAGGAATTTAACTCCTTCTATCAGCAGGTTTCAATTCTTGGGGAAACGGACGAAAACAAAAAAGTACTTCGTGTGCAGCTATCCCAAAAAGTGAGTGAGGTAATTGCATCTGCCTTTAAACTTTTGGGGATTAATGTTCCTGATCGTATGTAAGCCCAAGCGGCTTTACGCAATTTAAATCCGTTTTTGGAGTTGTAGAGGATATGCTAACAGAGTACAATTTCAAGATTTTGGCGGTAGCATTTCTTTGCATTCAGGCCCTTTATATAGTGTACTATACGTTGGGGATTTATGCGTTAAATCCGTTTGTGAGGACCAAACCTCTTACGGATAAAGAAAAAAGGTTTCTTGCTGATAATTTTGCGGTGTATTCTAAGCTTAGCCCTTCCCTAAAGGCAAAATGTGATAAACGGATTATATGGTTCAGGAGTAGAAAAAAGTTCATTTTCTATGGAAAAGTGGATAAAAAGAAGGAGTTGACGTTACTTTTAAGTGCGTCCGTGGTTCTAATGACTTTGGGTCTTAAGAGCTATAAAATGCGTAGATCACTGTTGCGCATTGTTATTTATCCCTCAAAATATTATTCCCGTATTAATAGAAGGCACCATCTAGGGGAGTACAATCCTCGTTTTAAAACGGTAATTTTTTCTGCGGATACCATTTGGGAAGGATTCCGTATTGCCGATGATAATGTAAACTTGGCCTTGCATGAATTTGCACATGCGCTAAGTTTTGAAATGATTAAGCAGAGCTCATGGGAAGCTCGGAAGTTTAGAGTGGGACTTAAGAAAATAAAAGAACTTTTTCTTAGGGAGGGCTATGCCCAGAAGTTAGTGGATTCCAATTATTTTAGGGATTACGGTATGACCAACCTACAGGAATTCTTCTCTGTTGCCGTTGAAAATTATGCTGAGACACCGCACCTATTTTTAGCTGATTTTCCGGAGTTGTACGGTATTATTCAAAAAATGTTAGGTTTTGATTTTCAGGTGCTTCCTAATGAACCGTTAGGTGGGGTAGCCATGGAAACGTAATAATGTCTTACATAGCCAAGCTAGGTCTAGTGTCCAAATGGTTGGTGTGCCATATTTTAAGCTGATTGGTATGGTCTATGTTCCCTCCGGATAAAATTACCATCACCCTTTTTTTGTTAGGGCTGTTTTTTATCCATTGCACTACGCCTTCCATTGCCATGGCACTTGTAGGCTCAACGTGTAATTTTAATAAATGGGTCAGCCATTGGGTCCAGTAAATTAACTTGGCTTCTGCAACCTCGTACATGCCATCCAAACGTTTTAGGTACTCAAATGTAATGTCTCCTACTGCCATGGTCATTGCACCATCTGCGAGTGTGTCCGGTGTGGCCTGTAATCTCTGAATTTGGTTGGCTCGCAATGATTCTGCTGCATCATTGGCGTTTAAAGGTTCAACACCAAAAACTTTGGTCTTTGGAGATAAGGCATTGGTTGCGATTACGGTACCGGATAAAAGTCCGCCTCCCCCACATGGGGCAAAAACGGCATCTATACCTGAAACCTGCTCAAGTGCCTCACATACGGCCGTTCCTTGCCCGGCTATGACTTGGTTATGGTTATATGGTGGTATCCAATACGTTCCTTCTTCTTTGGAAGCGGAGAGTACACTTTCATCGGCAATGTTTCTATTTTCGCAAAGTGCTACCTTGGCACCGTAGGATTGGGTAGCCTGTATCTTAATTTTTGATGCGTATACGGGCATATAAATAGTAGCGGGAATGTTGAATTGGCGTGCGGCCCAAGCAACCGCTTGCGAATGGTTACCGGAACTATTGGCAATGATGTGTTTTGGTCTTTTATTGTTTTCTACGAGCCAGGCAATTGTATTGCAGGCCCCTCTGGCTTTGAATGCACCTATTTTTTGAAGACATTCCGCTTTAAAATAAATTTCATGCCCGAGCCAATCATTTAATAAAGAGGAGGTGAAAATGGGAGTTTGGAGCACATAATTGTCAATGCGTTTTCTGGCATTTTTAATATCTTCTATTGTAGGCATAAATGGATGGTTTCTAAGAAGTGAAAGAAATAATTAATCCTTTAAAATTAATTATAATAAATGGGGAAGAGCTCTTGAATTCCTATTAAAATCGGACTCTAAAACTAACATTGGGCGTAAGACCTAAGGAAACGTTTTCTACTTTTTCTATCTCATAGTCTTCATTCAGGCGATAGTAACTGTTTAAAATATTCTTTTTGCTAGTAAAATTTAAAACGGAAATACCTGCGGATGCTTTCAATTTTTCTGTAAGGTTGAAATTGTAAATGGCGGAAGCATCGGCGCGTAAATATTCGGGTAGCCGGCTACTATTGGGGTCTTGGTAATTAATTCTGTTAGGAAAAAAAGAAGTGTCCAATGGTTCATCCGGATCTGGCTCCGTATAGGGTTTTCCCGTACGATAGTTTAGTCCAATACCCAACTTAAAGTTCTCCAACGTATAGGTCCCGGCAAAGGTAGCGGCATGTCTTATATCTAGGTTGTTCGGGAAATTGGGGGGTAGAACTTCGGAAAAATTGAAATTGTTGAAATTGTAGGTGTAGCTGGCCCAAACACTATAATTATCGGTCTTTTTGTTGATTAGAAATTCAACACCTTTTACATCGTACTTTCCTATTTCCCCATTAAACTGATTCTGGTTCTGAAAGCCTTGCGTTGAGGTGCTAATGCCATCCACTTCTTTATAAAAGGCCTCAAGTCCCACATAAAAATTTTCATGGTCATAGTTGATACCTATAGAGCCTTGTTTACTCTTGGTAATAGGTAGGTTTTCTCCGTCCGATACTATCCACCGACGTTTTTCTATACCTAGAAAATTTTGCTCCAAATCAATAATCTGGTTGATAGCTTGACTCTTGAATTCGCCCAGCACCTGAACTTTTAAGTGCCTTGTAAAAGCATAGTTAAAACTTAATCTTGGTTCTAGAATATACTCCTTAAAAGTGTCCGGGTTTTCTAAATAGTTCAATCTAAGTCCGCCTCTTGAATAGATTTTTTTATCGGTTGATGTAAAGGTGAGTTCAGAAAAAAGAGCGTGACTCTTAATAACGTTTCGGGCGTTACTCTCAAAAGGTGGTTGTGTTACCGATGTTTCATTGGCAATACCCGTATCTGTAAATTGATAGCCGTTAAGCCAGTTGAAATTATCATTGGGCATAAAATTGGTACTGAGCTTTAAGGCCGTTTCTTCAACTTCATTATTCTGAAAAAGTATCTGCTCCGCATTAGCGGAAATATTCCGGGCGTCTAATTGGTACTGTGTACTGTAGAGGTTGATATACGTAGCGAATTTTTCGGTCCAGTCACTACTTAGGCTTGCTCCAAGAGATAAGTTGGTTTGGTTTAAGGCGCTGTGTATTTCATTGGTATCGGACATGTCACGTTCTGTGTAATCCAATAAATTATTAATGTTTATAAAGCTAAAACGAAACTTGTGCCGGTCATTAATATCATACAAAACCTTACCCGTAAAATCATAGAAATAGAAATTCCCCTCTTGAGTTACTTGACTGTCATCAAAAACGCGAGTAAAGAATTTATCATAGGTAGGGGTGTCAATAAGGTCTGTAAGGGAGCGTCTGGCCGAAAATTGAACAGCAACCTTATCGGTAATGGGTAGGTGCCCGTAAACGTCACCGCCAATAAGATTGAAACCTGCACCTGCAAAAAAAGTGTCTGCAATGGCATCTTTGGTACGCATATCTATAATGCCACTTACGCCATCGCCATATTGACTTCCTGTGCCATTTTTTATTAAGGTTACTTTGTCCGTCAAATAAGGATTAAACGCCGATATCAACCCGAAAAAGTGTCCGGATTGGTACATTTTTATACCATCCCAAAGAATAAGGTTTTGGTCATTGCTTCCCCCGCGTATGTTAATGTTGGACACGGTTTCGTCCGTACTCTCTATGCCGGGCAATGCTTGAACAGTCTGTAAAACATCAGGTTCTATAAGTCCCGGTAGGATGCCAAATTCCTCACTGTTCATTTGAAAGCTTCCATCGGTTTGTTTTACAAGGCCTTTGGTAAGGAATTCATAAACAACCACTTCTTCTAGTTGTTGGTAAAACTGGGCGAGCAAAAGGGTTTTACAAGGTTCTTTTTTAATGAGCTCATCAGCGTTAACAAAAAGGGTTTTATAGCCTAAGTGCTTAATTTGGACAGAGGCACTTCTGGGAACGTTGTGCAATGCAAATGTGCCGGTCTCATCAATAAAAGTGGTAATGTTGGTTCCCAAGACCTTTACACTGGCTCCGTAGAGGGTGTTCATCTTAAAATTATCCAGAACCGTGGCGCAGATAGAAATAAAATTACTTTTGGTAAGGGTGTAATACCGCTCGTTAATTTTTTCTAGCTCAACTTGGGTCTGGGTCTCAATATCATCTAAAATGTTGGGCAATGAAGTTTCTTGCGGGACATAAATTTCAAGGCCAAGTACTTCACTATCCGCATAAGAGAATTTAATATCAAATTCTTGCTCTAGCTGTTGCAAAAAAGTAGAGAGCGCTATTTTTTCACCAGTTTGTGCTATAGTATCGTGTGAGGTTATAAAACACGTAAGACCTAAAATAAAAAGAAGAAGTTTACGGATTTTTATCGCCATAGAAGAGCACTTTGCTGCCCTCAAATTTAAACTTTATTTGCGAGGGTGCGCTTATGCTCTTTAACGCAACATCCACATCCGTATTGTTAAAAGTTCCGGTGAACAATTGTTCTGTGTCTATATCCTTTGTTTCAACCGTAATATTATGCTGTCTTTCAAATTCACTAAGGACATATTTAAGCGGAACACTTTTGAAAGTACTTTCATTATTGATCCAAGACGGATGTTCCGTTTTAGATACCGGTACCTGGGTAATTTTACCATCTATGACCAAAAAGGAATTTCCGGCGGGCAACTTGGTTTCTTTATCGTTAAAAGTAACACTTACCAATCCTTCAAAACAGGTAACTTCAAAAAAGCCCGGTCTGTTTTCTACATTAAATTGAGTTCCTAAAACAGCAACTACGCCATCTTTTGTTTCAACGGTAAAACGCTCGCCCTTGGCCACTTTAAAAAACGCCTCGCCTTTAAGTTCAACATTTCGTTCTTTGCTCCATTTACGTTCACTAAAAGAGAGTTCGGAATCTGCATTTAGTTGTACTTTGGAATTATCGGGAAGGGTAATTTCTTTGTTTTCGGCATATTCGGTAACAATGTTTTCATCTAAAGAGTTGAGATAAAAATACGAACCGAACATAATAACGGCCGCCGCTGCCGCAATACGTAAAAATTTCTTGAAAGGATGCAGCTGTACAACCTTGGTGTCCATTAAAGTACGTTGGTTCTTTAAGGCCATGAGGGCTTCGTTAGCGTCAAAGGCGGGAGCTTCTAGCTGGCCCGAAGCGGCAATAATGCGCTCATAGGAAGCATATTCCGCAGACTTTTTAAACTCTGCGAGCTCGGCCTCGGTGAGGTCATTGTTCAACCATTTTGCTAAGTGATTTTCTTGCATCAATTCTAGCTTTATGCCTTAGTAACAATTCATTACGTAAATACCCTACTTTTTATTTTTGATATATGGTAGCTATGTATTAAAAACTATTTTAACCACTAACCACTAACCACTAACCACTAACCACTAACCACTAACCACTAACCACTATATCCCATCAATCTTTTCTCGAAGCGATTTCAATGCCAAATGCATTCTTTTTTCAATAGCTTTTACGCTTACTCCTTCCATTTCGGCTATCTCTGCATATTTCTTTCCATCAATTCGATTTAATAGAAAAGTGGTCCGTTGGTTTTCCGGAAGGCTGTCCAGGGCATGGTTCAATCTCTGCTTGAATTCGTCTTCCTCCATCAAGAATTCGGGCGACTCATGGGTAACCTTTAAGGTCTTGTCCGCATACTTTAAACGTACCTTTTCGGCTTTTATCACATTAAGGTACAAATTGTTGGCAACGGTGTAAACAAAAGATTTGGCTTTTTCCGGAGAAACCTTGGCACAGTTCTCCCAAAGTTTTACAAATGCTTCTTGAACGGCATCATGGGCTTTCTCCTCATTGCCAAACTTATAATATATATAGTTGAAAACCGTTTTAGAATTAGCTTTGAAAATTGTATCAAAGACTTGCTCTTCGCAAACATTGCCTGTATTTTTGGTTTCCAATTAGGGTATTTTTTTTCAAAGGTATTTGAAAAAAATGAATTTGCTCAGGTAGGGTATTTTAAAAATGGGTTGTTTCAATTTCAAAGTACCCCTAAATTCCAAATCAGTATGAAGAAGTGTTTTAAATTTTCATTAGTAGCTTTCCTACTGGCTCTGCTAATGGCCTTGACCGCATGTCAAGATGAAGAGCCCTTTGAGGAGTCTATAGATGCTGAAAAAACTTTAACTGTTGATTCCGCCACTTTAGAACTTCTAAAAGAAGCGGTTTCCAATGATGGTTCGTATGACAATATTGTAGATGGTGCCAGTTGTTTTGATATTCAATTTCCCTATACGGTTGTAGTGAACGATGAAAGGCTAACAATTGATTCTATGGAGGGCCTACAGGTTCTGGAAGAATTTTTAGATGCTTTAGAAGGTTTTAATAGTACTATGGATATTGTTTTTCCAGTAACCGTTACTATGGCAGATTACACTGAAGTTACCGTAGGTTCTAGAGCAGATTTGGAAAAACTTGTGACTCAATGTGTTGAAGGAGGTGCGGATGCGGATATTGAGTGCGTAGACTTGGTCTATCCTGCCACCGTATTTACCTATAATCCTGATTTTCAACAAACGGCTTCTGTAACCGTTGCCCATGATGCAGAGTTAAGAAGATTTTTTGCTGGTCTTGAAGATACGGATTTGGTGAGTTTTGATTATCCGGTCACCTTGATATATTTAGATGGTACCGAGGTTGTGGTTAACTCAAATACAGAGATATCCATTATTTTGGAACAGGCCAAAAAGGCATGTGATGAAGATGATGATAACGATTACAATGATGATGATTTTACGAAGTCCCAATTAGACAATGTGTTAATTGATTGCCCTTGGAATCTAATTCAAGTACAAACAAAAGCTGAAAACCAATCCGAACAATACAATAGTTATGCGTTGTCCTTTATGGAAGACGGAAAGGTCACGGCCTATGATAAGTATGGCTACGGAATAGACGGTGATTGGAGTACGTTCGTTGAGGAGTATAGAGTTGTTGTGAAAATTAATTTTGAAGCAAACGATTATTTTACCAATACTTGGAAAGTATACGAAATTAAAGAAGGTAAGATAAAAATGTTCGTAGAGGATGACTCTATGGTGTTAGAAAAGAATTGCGACTATCAACCGGAAATATGTAATAAGGAAACCATTGTTGAACGATTGGGAGTATGTAATTGGAGACTGGCGGATGAAAAAGGTGAGTTTTTTGAGGAACAGAACGTAAAATTCGCAGAACAAGGTCTTCTGGTTTATGACCCCAATGGTGAAGTGGTAGATGAAGGAAGTTGGGACGTTACGGAAAATGTATTGATTTTAAAAGGTCTTACCGAGAATTTAGAAAGCTACATTGGCGAATGGCAGGTGCTTGAATGCGGCCAGGAGTACATGAAAATAAAGAGAAAAGAAGAAATTGTTGCATTGAGCAAAGTTTGCAACTAACTTTTAATAATTAAGGATTAGAGTAACCGGATACCTATTTTTGCCCCACAGATTTTTAAAGAGCACCCTTCGTGAGAGAGGTGCTTTTTTTATGATATCATATTTTTTTCTTTACGCCCCGTTCTTTAGCGTAGTTATTATTAAATTTGCCTTTCTTCAAAAGCAAGTAAGACGATGTTTGACAATTTAAGTGATAAGCTAGATAAAGCCCTCCACACCCTACGGGGCCATGGGCAGATTACGGAAATTAACGTTGCCGAGACCACTAAAGAAGTCCGTAGGGCTTTATTGGATGCGGATGTTAACTTCAGGATAGCCAAAGAATTTACCAATAAGGTCAAAGAAAAAGCTTTGGGTCAAGATGTATTGACCACTTTGCAACCTGGCCAATTAATGGTAAAAATTGTTAAGGATGAGCTTACGGAGCTTATGGGCGGGGAAACAGAAGGGATTAACCTTTCCGGAACTCCTTCCATAATTTTAATGTCCGGTTTACAAGGTTCGGGTAAAACTACCTTTTCAGGTAAATTGGCCAACTTTCTAAAAACCAAAAAAACAAAGAAGCCTTTATTAGTAGCGTGTGATGTGTACCGTCCTGCGGCAATAGATCAGTTGCATGTAGTTGGGGAGCAAATTGGGGTTGAGGTATATTCCGATCGTGATGAGAAGAACCCGGTAAAGATTGCACAGGCCGGTATTGCCAAAGCAAAGTCAGAAGGCTACAACGTAGTTATTATAGATACCGCGGGTCGTTTGGCGGTAGATGAGGAGATGATGAACGAAATCTCTGAAATCCACAAAGCCATACAACCTCAAGAAACGCTTTTTGTAGTAGATTCTATGACAGGTCAAGATGCTGTAAACACAGCAAAGGCTTTTAATGATATTTTAAATTTTGACGGGGTAGTACTTACCAAGTTAGATGGTGATACCCGTGGTGGAGCTGCCATTTCAATTAAATCGGTAGTAGATAAGCCTATAAAATTCATCGGTACAGGTGAAAAAATGGAAGCTATTGATGTTTTCCATCCTTCACGTATGGCCGAGCGTATTCTGGGCATGGGTGATGTTATTTCTTTAGTGGAACGTGCCCAAGAGCAGTTTGATGAAGAAGAGGCCCGTAAGATCCAGAAGAAAATTGCCAAAAACAAGTTTGGTCTTGATGATTTCCTTTCCCAGATACAGCAAATCAAAAAGATGGGTAACATCAAGGATTTAATGGGGATGATTCCTGGTGCAGGAAAAGCACTTAAAGGATTGGATATAGATGATGATGCCTTTAAGCACATTGAAGCCATTATACATAGTATGACGCCAGATGAGCGTTCAAATCCTTCCAAATTGAACATGAGCCGTAAAAAACGTATCGCCAAAGGAAGTGGAAGAGAAGTGCAAGAAGTAAACCAACTTTTGAAGCAGTTTGACCAGATGAGCAAAATGATGAAAATGATGCAAGGCGGTGGCGGTAAAAAGATGATGCAGATGATGGGGAACATGCGTGGCATGAAATAAAACCAAGTTCAAAAAAGATACAGGATCAGTTAAGACCTAACCGAATATTATGACATTACTAGACGGAAAAAAAGTTTCCAACGAGATAAAGGACGAGATTACCTTAGAGGTAGCGAAGATGAAAGAACGCGGTGAGAAAGTACCTCATTTGGCAGCTGTTCTGGTAGGTAATGACGGAGCAAGTCTAACGTATGTAGGTAGCAAAGTACGCTCGTGCAAAAAAATTGGTTTTGAATCTACTTTAATTCACTTGCCTAGTGAAACTACAGAAGAAGAGCTGTTAAATAAAGTTCATGAGCTTAACGCCAATGCGGATATTGACGGGTATATTGTACAACTACCTTTGCCAAAGCATATAGACGAGGAAAAGGTTTTAATGGCTGTTGATCCGGATAAAGATGTAGACGGATTCCACCCTGCAAACTTCGGAAAAATGGCATTGGATATGGAAACCTTCATTTCTGCTACTCCTTTTGGTATTATGGAACTTCTTAAGCGTTATAAGGTAGATACTCAAGGTAAACATGCCGTTGTTATTGGCCGTAGTCATATTGTAGGTAGACCCATTAGTATTTTAATGAGCCAGAAAGGAGAAGCTGCAAACTGTACGGTTACCTTAGCTCATAGTAGAACTCAGAATATTAAGGAATTGACCTTGCAGGCAGATATAATTGTATCTGCGTTGGGTGTTCCACACTTTTTAAAAGGCGATATGGTCAAAGAGGGTGCGGTTATCATAGATGTTGGTATTACCAGGGTTTCCGATGAAACCAAGGAAAAAGGATATTATATTACCGGTGATGTTGATTTTGAAGAGGTTAGCCCTAAAGCTTCATTTATAACTCCTGTTCCTGGTGGTGTTGGGCCAATGACCATTGCTATGCTTCTCAAAAATACCCTTTTAGCCAGAGAAAGACATAGAAATAACTAGAGGCGGGTTAGAATTTTCATTGATTTTTTGAGTCGATAAAATTGGGTTTTGCGGCTATGGGTTTTTTATACTTTTAATTCTTTTCTGTTTTCTCGTTTAAGTGCAACAATTATTAAGGTTTGAGCGTTAGCGCTCTATAAACCAACCATCTTATGTTAGAAGCACTTGCCTCTGCCGATATTCAATTGGATTCTTTCTTTGATTTATCCATGGATTATCTTTGTGTTGCTGGATACGATGGATATTTTAGAAAAATAAATCCTGCGTTTATTGAATTGTTGGGGTATTCTAAAGAGGAGCTGTTTTCTTCCCTTATTTGTGAATTTATTTATGAGGAAGACCGTGAACTGACCGCCTCCCACAGAAAAAGTCTGATAAATAATAAGCCTTTAGTCAATTTTGAGAATCGGTATATCTGTAAATCCGGAGAATTGGTATGGCTGCATTGGACATCTATCCCCATGCCGGACAAGCAATTGGTCTATGCCATAGCCAAAAACATAACCCACAAAAAGAACTTGGAGTCGGAACGTATCTCTCATGTGGCTCATTTATCAAAAATAAACCAACAACTTAAACAGCTAAATTACACTACTTCACATGATTTAAGGTCTCCGGTCAACAACTTACTTTATCTGGCGGATATTCTAGGGTCTAACGATAATAGTTATGAGGATAATGAAAAAATACTTGAATATATAAAGCAATCTGCACAAGGCCTTAAAACTTCATTAAACTCCTATGTAGATGCGTTAAAGGAAAATGAAGAATCTAATGTTAGGGTAGAGGAAGTGTATTTTGAAACTATTTTTCAAAAAGTACAAAACTCTATCAGTTCCTTGATCAAGGACTCAAAAGCAAAATTTTATGCGGACTTTTCCGGAATGGAAAGTGTAGAGTTCAATACGTCTTACATGGAGAGTATTTTTCTTAATCTTATTACCAACTCAATCAAATACGCTAGGCCGGACAGCTTTCCTGAAATTAAGATTATCACAACCGGAAATAACGGTGAAAAGACATTTACTTTTTCTGATAACGGACTTGGTTTTGACATGGAAAAAGTGGGGCACCTAATCTTTAACCTAAATCAAAGATTTCACAATACTAAAGACAGTAAAGGAGTGGGATTATATTTAGTGCATAACCATATAACCAGTCTAGGAGGTAGTGTAAGTGTAGAAAGTAAAGTAAACGAGGGTAGTACTTTTACCATTAAATTTAAATCTTGATTGGTGCCAATTTTTAACGGGATTCTAATTTTAATCCTTCCGTACATTGATTATCCGCTTCTCGTATGGCTCGTATTTTAAGACATCCGGTTGGTAGTTTGTAATTTGTTTAGGGTTTTTTATAGAAATCCAAACAAACGTTTTGCTGAAGAAAAAATTGTTCATTCGATGAAAATAATTGGAGATTAAGCAACAATTGTCTTATACTTAGCGTTTTAAATTCGTTATACCTTGCCAAAACCAATGAGACAGTTAATAGAAACCGAAAACTTTAAGCTAGATCCGTTCTTTAACTTATCAACAGATAATCTTTGTATCACAGATTTTGAAGGTTTCTTTAAGAAAGTAAATCCTGCCTTTACAAAACTTTTGGGGTATACGGATAAGGAACTGTATTCAAAGCCCATAACGGAGTTTATTTATGAGGAAGACCGCGAGTTAACGGCCCGGCATGGTCAGAACTTGATCAATAACATTCCTTTGTGCAATTTTGAAAATAGATACGTTTCTAAAACTGGGGAGTTGGTATGGCTGTACTGGACGGCTACCCCGTCCGTAGATGAAGGCTTGGTCTATGCCATAGCCAAGGATATAACACATAAAAAAGAATTGGAGAATGAGCGCATTTCTCTTGTAAGTGACTTAGTGAAAACAAATGAAAAGCTCAAACAGTTAAACCATATTACTTCCCATGATTTAAGGTCGCCCGTAAATAATTTGGTCTATCTCGTAGAAATGCTGGATACCAACAAAATCAATGATGACACCACCTTACAGATTTTAGAGCACGTAAAACGCTCTGCAGATGGATTGAAGGAATCATTAAACGCTTATGTTGACGCCGTAACGGAAAGCGAAAGCGTTGCAGAGGCACTGGATGACGTTTATTTCAATGAGGTATTTCAAGAGGTTACACAATCCATTGGTACGTTGCTGAGCGGTTACAATGTAGATTTTATTACGGATTTTTCCGAGGCGGAATATGTTCCGTTCAATAGAGAATATATGAAGAGTATTTTTCTAAACCTGATTTCCAATTCAACCAAATATGCAAGGCCTGGCGTCGCACCTATTATTTCTATCAAGACTCAAATGGATAGGGGCCGGAAAAAGTTAATTTATAGTGATAACGGCTTGGGGTTTGATATGGAAAAATATGGACACCTTATTTTTAAACTCAGTCAAAAGTTTCATGATGCCAACGGTAGCAAGGGACTTGGCCTATACTTGGTAAAAAAGCATATAACCAGTTTAGGCGGAAGTATACAGGTGGATAGCAAAATAAATCAGGGAACCACCTTTACCATTGTATTTGAAGAATGGTCGTAAGAAGTAATAACGGGTTCCAAACGCCTAGTTTAGAAATTTCTTTTCCTTTAAAACCTTTCCTGTAATTACGGTATCTCCGGGTTTTATAACTTCAATATCATTGCTGTCATCAATACTGCAACTACTTATTACGATGATTACCGTAAGAAGGAACAATACAAACGCGAACTTTTTCATAGGTCAAGTAAAAATAGATTTGAATGTACATAACGTTTAAAACAGCGTTTTATGTATAAATTTTGCATAATCTTTACACGTTGAAATGCAGGTGCTAAGGCAAAACCTTTACTTTTGCGGCTTTTGCATATTCCATGGCCAATACAAACCGTTTTTCTTTCGTAGACCCTGCTAAAAGTCCAATTTTTTACGGTTATATTATTTTGGTAATCGGTACCATTGGTATTTACTGTAGTATTCCTGGCCAAACCATTGGTGTATCTGTATTTACGGATCCCGTAAAGGATGCTTTAGGTTTGAGCAGGAACCAGTTTAGTAATGCGTATATGATAGGTACTATATGTAGTTCTTTGGTTATTGGTCGTGCCGGGGTTTGGTTTGATAAGTATGGGGCTCGCTACGTGGCATTTTTTGCTGCGATTACATTGGCAGTGGCTCTTATGCTCTGTTCTTGGTCCGTACAAATGAGTACGTTCGTAAAAAGCTTGTTAAACGTTGATACGTGGCTTGTTCCCTTTGTTATAATGGCTTCCCTCTTTTTTGTTCTAAGGTTTTCTGGCCAAGGAGTACTTACTATGGCTTCCCGTAATGTTATCATGATTTGGTTCGATAAGAATAGGGGTAAGGTCAATGCAATTAGCAGTGTGGCCATATCGTTTGGTTTTTCATCTTCACCGCTCTGGGTAAATGCACTCATTGAAAGTTATAGTTGGCAGGTTACATGGCAAATATTGGCTGCGGCACTAGTGGTTTTCTCAATTTGTATCTTACAGTTTTATAAGAATAAACCGGAAGAGCACGGTCTATTACCGGATGGCGAAGTTTTGGTGAACCGAGAAGAGTCCAAGAACATACCCTTGGCAAAACAGTATACGGTAAAAGAAGCACAACAGACCCGAGCATTTTGGATGTATGCGTTGATCTTATCTTTTAATAGTTTTTTTATTACCGGGTTAACTTTTCACGTAGTATCCGTTTTTGCCAGTGAAGGATTTCCGAAAGATGATGCCATATCCATATTTTTGCCGGCATCCGTCGTAGCAGTAACCATTTCTCTAATTTTTAATTTTTTAAGCGATTACCTACATCTTAAACTTTATTTGTATTTGATGATTTTAGGAGGGGTTATGGCTTCCGTGGGTTTTTTGTTCCTGTCCTCTTCTTTTGGTATTCCCATGCTAATTGGTGGCTTCGGAGTTTTAGGAGGCTTCTTTGCCGTACTTAACGCTATTGTATGGCCTCGTTTCTTTGGCCGTACGCATTTAGGGGCCATAACGGGCAAGGTGATGTCGTTTTTAATTTTGGGAAGCGCTCTTGCACCACCCATTTTCAGTCTTTGTTTCAGTACGTTTGGGTCGTATAGATTACTTGGGTATCTAGGACTTGTTTTTCTACTTTTTTTGGCCATAGGTTCGGTTAAGGCAAATAATCCGCAGTAATCATAATTTGATTTATTATTACAATTAGATAGCTTTCTATTTTGTTTTTTTCAGACTTCTCTCGGTTCTAAATCCCTTTTCTAAACCCTAGAAGAGGCATAGTTTGTTCTTTGATAGGCAGCTGGTAAAGTTGCATTTTGATTCTTGCGCTATTGTTCCTAGATTTAGGTGTTGTAGCAATGTGCCTCAATTTTGCTATGATTATGGAATTAACGAGAACCTAAACAACCTATTAAAATGAAAAAAATGGCCCTGGCGCTATCTCTTGTGGTAGCCCTTGTCTCATGTAAAACCGAGACAAAAAAAGACGAAGTGACAAAAGCGGCTTCCACAGCCGAAACCGCCCCGGAAGCAGATGAATGGATTTACCTTTTTGACGGGACTACTACGGAAGGCTGGCGTGCTTATAACGGAGATGATTTGCCGCCGCAATGGGTAGTTAAGGACGGAGCCCTAACTTTTGATACCGAAAAACGAACTGAAGCAAATAGAAAAGGCGGTAAGGATATTATCTATGCGGCCCAAGAGTTCGATAATTTTGAACTGTATTGGGAATGGAAAATACCGGAAGGAGGTAATAGCGGACTGTTGTATCATATTCAAGAAGGGGATTGGAGCATACCCGAAGTTTCTCCCGAATATCAGATGCTGGATGACCTTAAATGGGAAGAAATTAATAATGCCAAGTTAGAGGAATGGCAAAAAACAGGTGCGGATTACGCCATGCACTTACCGGATGTAAGTCAAAAAATAGTCAAGCCTGCGGGAGAGTGGAATACGTCACGCATCATTTTTACCCCAGAAAATGTAGAGCATTGGCTTAACGGAAAAAAACTATTGTCTTTCGTGCCCTGGTCAGAAGACTGGAAAGAACGTAAGGCCAAAGGAAAATGGAAAGATGCTCCTAAATACGGATCTTTTAAAAAGGGTTATATCGGTTTTCAGGACCATGATAGTCCACTTTGGCTTAAAAATGTAAAAATCAAACAACTTTAGAATACTAAACTACATACTCAAACAATCCAAATTACTTGAAAATGAATAAAAGAGAATTCTTAAAAAGCGCGGCGGCCGTATCTTCGTTCGCTTTGTTGCCCAATGCGGCGTGGGCTTTCCAAAATGGTAAAAGACTTAGAACGGCCCATATTGGCGTGGGTAATATGGGAGCTGAAGATTTGAACGCAATCGCTTCTCATGGTTCTGTAGATGTTGTTGCGTTATGCGATGTAGATTCCGTCAACTTGGCAAAAGCACATAAACTGCACCCAGGGGCACGTGTGTTTTTTGATTATAGGGCTATGCTAAATGAAATGGGAGATGAGATTGATGCCGTAGTCGTTTCTACACCGGACCATACCCATGCGCCTGCTTCCTTAATGGCTATGGAAATGAACAAGCCCGTGTACTGTCAGAAGCCATTGACTCATTATGTAGATGAATCAAGAAAAATGATGCAGTTGGCCAAAGAAAAGAATTTGGTGACCCAGATGGGCATTCAGGTGCATTCGTTTTATGATTACCGCCTGGCTACCCTTTTAATTCAAAGTGGTATTATAGGCAAGGTACATACTGTACATGCCTGGTCTCCCAAATCATGGGGTTACAACGGAGATGAGCCTCAAGGGGAAGACCCGGTGCCGGACCAATTGGATTGGAACCTTTGGTTAGGTACGTCCAAAGAACGCCCTTATAAAGAGGGGTACTACCATCCCGGCAAATGGAGAAGGCTGTTAGATTATGGTTGCGGTACATTGGGTGATATGGGGGTACATATTTTTGATACACCTTATAATGCCCTTAATTTAGATGTGCCTTTAACTATTAAAAATGAATGTCGTGAGCCTAACGGGTATGGTTTTCCTGAGAACAATACCG
The DNA here is from genome assembly GCF_030549125.1 of Zobellia sp. 1_MG-2023. Lineage (NCBI taxonomy): Bacteria > Pseudomonadati > Bacteroidota > Flavobacteriia > Flavobacteriales > Flavobacteriaceae > Zobellia > Zobellia sp. 1_MG-2023. The sequence continues at coordinate 583,788 of NZ_JAUOSY010000002.1, forward strand.
TAACCTATGAATTCCCTGGAACCGAATACACTACAAAAAACCTTAAATGGATTTGGTATGACGGCCCTGGAATGCCACCGGAGCATGAAGATTTAATATTGCCGGACAGTAAAGGTGCGGGCAAACAACAAAAAAATGGCGCAGGTCAAAAAAATGACATATCGTTAGATGCAGGTGTAGCCGGAGCGGGTCAATTACCTGACCAAGGTGCTATGTTCATTGGTAAAAAGGGACGTTTGTTACTACCTCATTTTATGCAATTGCCAAAGAAAATCGTAAAGGGTAAATATGTGGATATCTCTAAAGAAATTGCTGAGGTTTCCAAAGCCAATAATTTAGGAGAGCCTATTCGCAATTATGATACAGAAGGTCCAAAGCATTATCATCAGTTTGTTGATGCATGCTTGGGTAAAGGGCAGACTACGGCTCCTTTTTCGTACGCGGGACGTTTAACGGAGACTATTTTGCTTGGTGTAATTGCAGGCCGTTTTCCTAATCAGACCTTGCATTGGGATGCGCAGAGTGCTAAATTTTCCGAGGATGAAGCCAATCAATTCTTAGGTGGTGATTACCGAGAGTTTTAACAAGACGGATTATGAATAGATTAATTACTACAATTTTCATCGGTCTTTTTCTAAATGTTTCCCTTTTCGGTCAAACAGGAAAGGTATTTGACGAATTGACCCTAAAAAGCGAAATCTTAAAAGGGGAACGCAAGTATGCGGTATACCTGCCTCCGGATTACGAAACCTCACAACGTTCCTATCCCGTTCTTTATTTGTTGCACGGCGCGGGTGATGACCAAACAGGTTGGGTACAGTTTGGAGAGGTTCTACGCATTACTGACAACGCGATAAAAGCGGGTACGGCCACACCAATGATAATTGTTATGCCCGATGCCAATACGGGTAAACGTGGTTATTTTAATCAAGGAAAGGATTGGCGTTATGAAGATTTCTTTTTTGAGGAATTTATGCCCCATATAGAGAAGAAGTACCGCATTAAGGCCGAAAAACGTTACAGGGCTATTTCCGGACTTTCCATGGGGGGAGGAGGAACCTTTATGTATGCAATGCACCGGCCTGAACTCTTTTCTTCGGCTTGTCCATTAAGTGCTTATGTTGGACCGTTAACTATTGCCGATTTTAAAGAGCGGTTAAAGAAAAGCGATGTAAAGTATAGTGAAGCTGAAATAAAAGAATATTTCAAAAAGCATAATGCGTTGGAGTTGTTAAAGACCGTACCGGAAGAAGATGTTAAATCCGTTAGGTGGTATATAGATTGTGGTGATGATGATTTCTTGTTCGAGGGCAATAGTTTAGTGCATATTGCCATGACAAAAAAGAAAATTCCACATGAATACCGTGTGCGCGATGGCGGCCATACTTGGACGTATTGGCGGGAATCACTACCGACGGTTCTTGGTTTTGTGTCCGATGCTTTTCATCAGCATTAGTGGTAAATATCCGTTTTGAGGGAATAAAATAAAATTAAAAATATAGAATGATTTACAGAAGATTCGGGAGAACCGGTTGGCAAGTTAGTGAAGTAGGGTACGGTATGTGGGGAATGGCCGGTTGGACACAATCAGATGATGAACAGTCTGCCAAATCGTTGGATTTAGCGGTTGAAAACGGGGTTAATTTTTTTGATACCGCATGGGGTTATGGTGAGGGGCATAGTGAGGAGTTGCTAGGGGAACTTATCCGTAGGCATCCCAAAACCAAATTGTATTCCGCAAGTAAGATTCCGCCTAAAAATTTTAACTGGCCGGCAAGACCGGAATATACATTTGAGGATTCCTATCCTACAAATCACATTATTGAGTATACAGAGAAAACCTTGACCAATCTGGGCATGGAACGTATAGATTTAATGCAGTTTCATACTTGGGACGATGGGTGGTCTCACCGTGAGGAATGGCAACGGGCTATTGAAGACTTGAAAAAGTCCGGCAAGATTGGCGCCATGGGCATAAGTGTAAACAGGTGGGAGCCCGAAAACGGTATCAAGGCCTTAAAAACAGGTTTGATAGATGCCGTACAGGTCATTTATAATATTTTTGACCAAAATCCCGAAGACGTACTTTTTCCTTTGTGTGAGGAGATGGATATTGCCGTAATTGCACGTGTTCCTTTTGATGAAGGCACTTTGACCGGTAACCTTACCAAGGAAACCACCTTTCCAGAGGGTGATTGGCGAGGTACCTATTTTGTTCCGGAAAACTTAAATTCTAGTGTAGAACATGCAGAAGTATTAAGACCATTAATTCCAGAAGGAATGACCATGGCCGAAATGGCACTGCGATTTATATTGGAGAACAAGACTATTGGTACGACCATACCGGGTATGCGAAAAGAACGTAACGTTTTGGCCAATACCGCAACCAGTGATGGAAACGGATTACCAAAGGAACTTATAGAAGAATTGAAAAAACACCGTTGGGTAAGAAAGCCCACCGAGTGGTCACAATAGAATACTACTGTACCACTCTGAGTGTAGTAAAGAGTGGTACGGTTTTTACTTGGCAAATAACTGTCCCATATCCTTAAATGCTTTGAACTCTAAAGCGTTTCCCGCAGGGTCTAAAAAGAACATGGTAGCCTGTTCACCTATCTGGCCCTTAAAACGTACGTAAGGTTCAATTACGAAAGTGACTCCTTTTTCTTTAAGTTCATGCGAGAAGGACTCAAAAACGTCCCAAGGTAAAACAACACCATAATGCGGTACGGGTACATTCTTGCCATCTACTGGGTTGCTATGAATACCTTCGGTCTCTGTTTTTGGCTTGTAGTGGATTACCAATTGATGTCCAAATAGGTTGAAATCTACCCAATGGTCACTACTACGGCCTTCTTCACAGTTTAACGTTTCTCTATAGAATGTTCGGCATTCATCTAGATTATGAACAGGTATAGCAATATGAAAAGGGGTTACGGTTTGCATATTTTCTGGGAATTAATGATTTAAAAAATCTATGATTTGGTCATTTATATGTTCTTGGTGCATAGAGTGTCCAAGGCCCTTTGTACGAACAAAAGTACTATTTTTCCAGTGGGCATGAACAGCTTCGGAAGCATGAAAAGGAGCTAGTTTATCTTCTTCATCATGAAACAAAAGTCCTTTTTTGGTATTCTTTTCGGCAAAGCGTGAAGACGAAAATTCAGCTACGGTAAAACCAAAACGTTTTAAGACAAGTGCTTCTAACGCTTTGCGGACCGTATTGTTAAAATTTAACAGCCGCTGATAGTGGTCCATGATTTCATAGAACTCCGAAGGTGAGCCAATTGTAACCATTTTTTGAACATTTGGATTTTGGTGATAAAATTCATTGTACATCAAGGTCATACCTCCAACCGAATGTCCTATTAGGTATTTTGGATCGTGCTTTTGAATCATGGCCTGCACCCCATCGGAATATAGGGGTACGTTTAAATATTTCCCGGAAGAATACCCGTGTGCAGGAGCATCAAACGCCACAATATTGTAATCTGCCTCACGAAGCTTGGCTATGAGATTACGCCATCTAAACGTGTTGCTCTCCCACCCATGAACCAAAAGAACCGTCTCTTTATTTCCTGGCCAGTGATAAGTCTGTAACGTATGCTTTTTAACTTCAATAGTGTCACCTTTTGCTTGGTCTAGATATTCCTTTTGATTAGGGAGTACCCTGCCTTTTCGTACGGTACAGAAAACATAAAAAGCTTTCTTAGCGGCTTTTTTCTTGGACACTCTTGCGAGCATATTAAAATAGCGCCCATAGACTTTGGGGAGCATTTTGTTCAGGGTTTTTTGCATAGGTTTTGAGAACTATTTTAGGGGCTTCTTTTTAATCATCCCTCCTTTAATATCTTTTACTACCCCCATTACTATAAAGGCGTTTTTGTCTATTTTATCTATTTCTGTACTTAACCGGGCCAGTTCCAAACGGGTCATTACCGTATAGATAATTTCTGTTGAAACCCGGGAATTGCCATCTTTGGTATATCCTCCTTTTCCATTATAAACCGTGCATGCCCGGCCCATTTTTTCGGTGAGCATTATTCGTATCTCTTCATTTTTAGGAGAAATTACCGTAACGCCAATATATTCTTCTACACCATCAACCACGTAGTTTACGGTCTTTGCGGCTACTAAGTAGGTGAGAATAGCATATAGCGCCGTTTCAATACTTAAAAGATAAGCACCTGCGGAAAAAATGACAATATTAATAAGGAGAAGAACATCACCAATGGTCAAGTGCCATTTTCTACTAAGATAGATGGCCAGTACCTCGGTACCATCAATGACGCTACCACCTCGCATGGCCATACCAATACCTAGACCTAAGAAAAATCCCCCAAAAACGGCGATCAACAACTTATCACTAGTGATAATAGGGTAGGGTATAAAATGAACCACAATGGCGAGTGCTATAATGGCAAAAATGCTTCGTATGGCAAATTTTCTATTGATGGTCTTGGCGCCAAGAAGAATAAACGGCATATTCACCAATACCAATAAAATGCCCAATGAGATATTTGATTTTACCTGGATCAATAGAGAAACCCCAGTGGCCCCACCATCAATAAAATGATTGGGCAATAAAAAACCTTTAAGACCAAAACCTGCAGCGCCTACACCAATTGCAATAAAAAGTATTTCTTTTATGGCATGGACAAACTCTACTTGGCTCAACCTGACTTCTTTAACAAGTTGTCTTTTGGCAATTGCCTTTTCGCCCTTTAATTTGGCTTTGGCGCGTTGTACCAAGAGATATTGTAAAATTGAATTCATGGTACGGTTTTAAATTATAATATGTAACTACGAGGAAAACCTAGTCCCAAGCAACCATCATATATTTGATTTTGGCATCATCCGGAATTTGGACAGCTTCTATATTTACACTTGAGGCATACCGCAAACTAGAAGGCAGCTCCTCTTTACTTATAGTAAAATAGACATCGCTATCTTTTAGAAGAATAACCACGTTGTTCATAGATGTAATGACCTTGCGAATAGTATAGTTGTCCTTAATATCCTTAAAAGTACTACCTAGGCCAACACCTTTATCCGTAGTAAAACGTGAGTCCTCTATGCGAATATTCTCAATAGTGGGTATGCTATCCGAGTTTGGAGTAAGGGTCAATAAGGGTTTTCCCCCTTTTTCGAACACCTTAACTTTTTTACTGTTGTTAGCGCTATTAATGCTGGTGCTATCCTTTACGATAGAATCGTTTTCGTATATAATTTTTAAGTCGCGTACCAGACTAATACGATCCAATTTGCCTACACGGTCTTTTATAATAGAGAAGGACGTGTCCTTTTCTTCATTACAACTTGTGAGACATAGGATTAGGCAGATGCTAATTAGTATACTTTTCATGTATTTGTGTAGATTGTTCGTTGCTATCTGAAAAATTGCGTTTTACTTTATCGAATTACTTTTTTCAAAACCCCTAAAACACCACGAATAAAAGTGGCACTGGTCAATACCTTTATAACCGGATTCTGGCGTGTGCTTGTGCTTCGTCTTCTAGATGTGGTTTTTGGTTTAGCCTTTTCCTTTGCTGCTTCTGTTTCTGCCTTTTCTATCTTTTCGTTCAAGATCTCATAAGCGCTTTCACGGTCTATAACTTCACCATATTTTGTGACCAACTTAGAATTTTTTATCACAGTTTTCAGCTCGCTTTCAGTTAATACATCCATACGGCTCATGGGGGCGCGAAGCAATGTGGCGGCAAGTGGAGTAGGCCTTCCTTTTTCATCCAAAGCAGAAATCAAGGCTTCTCCAATACCCAGGGAAGTTAAGACTTCTTTAGTGTCGTAATATTCGGAAATAGGGTAGTTTTCAGCCGTAAGTTTAATCGCTTTTCGGTCTCTGGCGGTAAAGGCACGCAGCGCATGCTGAACTTTTAGCCCCAGCTGCGAAAGAACCTCATTGGGAACATCGGCAGGGTTTTGGGTAACAAAGTAAAGCCCTATTCCTTTTGAGCGTATCAACTTTACAATACTTTCAATTTGGTCCAATAGTGCTTTTGAAGCTTCGTTGAAAATTAGGTGGGCTTCGTCTATAAACAGGATTAATTCTGGTCTGTCACTATCGCCTTGCTCAGGAAATGTACTGTAGATTTCCGCCAGTAGGCTCAGCATAAAAGTAGAGAACAGTTTTGGGCGGTCTTGAATATCCGTCAAGCGTAAAATATTAATGTAGCCCCTTCCATTTTCATCAACTCGGGTTAAATCATCTACATCAAATGATTTTTCGCCAAAAAACAAATCGGCACCTTGCTGCTCTAGTTCTATAATTTTTCTAAGAATGGCGCCAGTTGAACTAGAGGAAATTCTACCGTAATCTTTGGTGAATTCCGCTTTGCCCGAACCGGTTGCGTATTGTAGTACTTTCTTAAAATCTTTCAAGTCCAACAGTGGTAGTTTGTTGTCATCACAGTATTTGAAGACCACGGCCACAATACCTTCTTGTGTTTCGGTAAGGTCAAGGATACGTGATAGGAGCACTGGTCCAAATTCTGAAACTGTGGCCCTAAGTTTTACCCCGTCTTGCTCGGAAAGGGATAGAATCTCTACCGGAAACGACTTTGCTTCAAACGGAAGATTGCCTATCATGGCATGACGCTCGTCTATTTTTGGATGACCGGGACTTGGCTGTGCAAGTCCACTTAAATCACCTTTAAGGTCCATTAGCAGAACCGGAATGCCTTTGTCCGACAAATTTTCGGCCAGTACCTGAAGTGTTTTTGTTTTACCTGTTCCCGTTGCTCCTGCAATAAGTCCGTGACGGTTCAACGTCTTTAGGGGCACTTTTACATGGGCATTGGTAACCGCTTCACCATTGAGCATGGCGGCACCCATAACTATATAATCACCTTTGGTGGTATAACCGGTTTCTATATGTTCTACAAATTTGTCTTTAGTTGGCATACGGCGTATTTTGAAGTAAAAATAAGGGAATTTTTACTGTTTAGCCGAGACTTTTAGAGAAGTTTGGGTTTGAACAAAGCTGAATAGAGGCCGTAGGCAATGAAAATTACAGACTTAGCGGATTATTATGCACGCACATAATTTAAGTTTGAGAATTTGGGTTTTGGTATTTTCAACGCGTATCTTTGCACGATGGTTAAAAAGGAAGTTTTACAGGAAGTTGATAAAGGGAACATGTTGCCCTTAATGGAAGAATTTTATACCATACAGGGAGAAGGCTTCCATAAAGGTACAGCAGCATATTTTATTCGTGTAGGTGGTTGCGATGTAGGATGCCATTGGTGCGATGTTAAGGAAAGCTGGAATGCGGAAACCCATCCGCCAACGGCTATTGAGCAGATTACCGAGAACGCCGCTAAGTACTCCGATACTATTGTTATTACAGGTGGGGAACCCCTAACTTGGAATATGCAACCTTTAACCGATGCCCTAAAGGCCAAGAACTTAAAGACCCATATTGAAACTTCCGGTGCTTATCCTTTGACCGGTACGTGGGACTGGATTTGTCTCTCGCCAAAAAAGAACAAATTGCCCATGGGTAAGGTATATGACGAAGCCCATGAGTTAAAGGTTATAGTATATAATAAGCACGACTTAATTTTTGCGGAACAGGAAGCGGCAAAAACCAATAAAGATTGCATTTTGTACCTACAACCAGAATGGAGCGTTCGGGACAAAGTGGTTCCTATGATCGTAGACTATGTTATGCAAAACCCAAAATGGAAGGTAAGCTTGCAGACGCATAAGTATTTGAATATTCCGTAATTCTTCTTTAGCGCCCTCCTATAGAGCGTAGGTCTAGAAGGCACTCTGCGTCTAAACTAGGAGGTTCCGGTAGAATACCTTTGGAAGTTTTTGCTTCCAGCATTCTAAGCACATCTTTTCCGCTAAGGCGGCACGCAGCCGTAATGGTACCGTTATCCGTTGCACTTTTGGCAGATTTGCCGCTAAAACCACCAAATTGAAGTTCGGCTCGCATCAAGCAACCTTCAACTGAACAGTGGTTGTTGCCTTTTGTATTGCCTTCTTCGTCCAAAACAGGTTTTCCGTCTTCATCACGTTCAATATCCTCATGGTCGTTAACGGGTTGTGTCCCTAGGTTTACAAGCCCGAACAGATGGCCAAATTCATGGTTCAATGTAGAATTTTCAACATCGGCATCCGTAATGAAAAAACTTCGGTCTGCCAGTTTACGAATGGTTACTTCGTGTAGGATCATAGAAGTATTACGGTATACCGCACCAAGGGTAACCAATCCTTCTTCGTCATCATCGCCTTCGGCAGGAGCATCTGCAAAGTAAATGTATAGGCCAAGGGTAGAACCTTCATTGTAAACCGTTCTGTTTTCGGATTCTAGTTTGGCTATTTCTTCCAAAGTCAGATTTTCTTCGTCCGGAGATTCCAGTTTGGTGTATTTTAATTCAATATCTTCTTTGAATGTTCTTTGTTTTAAATAGGATACAAAACCTTCCATGGCCTCTTCGGTTGGCTTAAACCCGTCTACGTAGGCAATCTCTATTAAAAGCTTGGTAAAGTTGTCGTTAGATAAAAGGTCTGTTGCCGAAGCCCCGGCACTTTTAAGGCTAGCTTCTTTGGCCTGGGCAGTTTCTCTTTCCTGAGTTTGTACGGAATCATCTTTGGAACATCCTATAAAAAAGATAAGAGTTAAAACTGCTGGAAGTATTCGTAATTTATTCATCCTTGTATTTTAGGGGCCTTCATTAAGAACAAAAATGGCGAAAAATACTGTTATTTAAGCCATAATTTAGCCAAATAGTCGTAATGTTCGCCGTTTCTTACAAGTTTGCAGTTAAAACCGTTGGCCTCAGCGGCTTTTTCTAAGGTGTTGTAATCCAGGTATAACCAGAAAAAAGAATCGCTTTTTTGGTCTTTGTATTTCATTTGGAATTCAATTTCACCATAGTAAGAACCGGTATCCGGTACCCAAACACCACCATCTTCGTCCTCTTCAAACATGTAAATGATATCGCTGGAATCCAATAAAATTTGTGCACCTGGGTTCATTAGGGTTTTTAAGTGTTCCAAGAATTTGGACATATGGTTTAATTTGCCCACAATGCCAATACCGTTCATTAATAATAACAACGTATCGAACTTTTGGTCTTTAAAACTGTAGATATCCGAATACACTACGTTTTGTAAACCGCGTAATTTACATGTTTTGGTGGCTCCTTCGGAATAATCAAGGGCGGTCACGTCCAAGCCTTTTTCCTGTAAATACAGACTGTGGCTTCCGGCGCCGCAGCCAACATCCAAAACCAATCCCTTACAAAGCTGTAGTGCCTCTTGCTCCAACTTTGGCGTTTCTTTGAAGTTTCTGAACAAATAGGGGACAGGAATAACATCTTCTTCATCCAAAGAGGAGAAGGTAATAATGTCTTCCGTGTAGTTGTCTTTTTGAAAATCTAATATGGCACGGCCAAATACGTCTATCATAGGAGAAGTGGTTTGTTTGGCAAAATTGGACTTTTTAAGTATTTCTTGTTTAGTTTTGGTCAGATTTTTAAGAGGATGGAGCAAATTTTAAAGGAACTTCCCAAGAAAGCGGAGGATAAGCATAATGAAAACCGCAAGTTTTTTGCCAAGCTTAAAAAGCGGCCACCCAAGAATTTGGATTATGTAATGCAAGAATTACATGATGATGAATTTGAGCGAACCGATTGTTTGGAATGTGCCAATTGCTGTAAAACAACAGGCCCGTTATTTACGAAAGCCGATGTAGAGCGTATTGCCAAATATTTTAGGCTAAAGCCCCAAAAATTCATAGAGCAATATTTACGTGTTGATGAGGAGAACGATTATGTGTTACAGCAAGTTCCCTGCACTTTTTTAGGGGCGGATAACTATTGCTCAATTTATGACGTACGGCCAAAGGCCTGCCGGGAGTTTCCGCATACGGACCGTAAAAAGTTTCAGCAGATCTCTAACCTAACTTTAAAAAATGTGGCCATTTGTCCTGCGGCATTCAATATCGTAGAGAAAATGAAGAAAGCCATTGGTAACTGATTTTTTGGAACCTTAATTGAACACGCTGTATGGAGCCCAGAATAGTTGAGCTTGAAGAAAAGAAACTGGTAGGACATGCTTTAAAAATGAGCCTGGCCAATAATCGCACGTTTGAGCTATGGAGCGGTTTCATGCCGCTTAAAAGGCATATTACAAATAGTATAGGTTTAGATTTATATTCTTTACAGGTGTATGATACCTTCCCGGGCGAGGTGGGGTTTAATCCAACTACGGAGTTTACAAAGTGGGCGGTCACAGAAGTGAGTGCATACGGCGCGTATGCCAAAGATTTCAAAACCTTGGATTTACATGGGGGATTATACGCAGTGTTCATTCACAAGGGGCCCTCTAGTGAATTTGCTAAAACCATGAATTTTATTTTTAAGGAATGGATACCAAGTTCCAAGTATGAATTGGACCGCAGGCCCCATTTTGAAATTTTGGGTGAGAAATATAAGAACAACCAACCTGATTCCGAAGAAGAGGTTTGGATACCGATAAAATTAAAATAGCAGTTATAGTGCCCTTTGTTTTGTAATACTTTAAATTTTCTATATTTAAAGTATGGAATTCATAATCGATTATTTTGAAACTATCCCTTCTTTACACCGTTCGCTTATCTTGGTGGGAGGGATTACTTTTTTTTGGGTGTTAGAAGGCATTGTGCCCCTCTTTGGTTTTACTTATAAGAAATGGGAGCATGCTTTGCCCAATCTCTTTTTCACGTTTACAACGGTAATCGTAAATTTTGTACTGGCCTTTCTATTGCTAAAAACCGCAGATTTAACCGTGACCAAGAATTTTGGAATCATCAACTGGTTGCCGGAAATGCCCTTATGGTTGTATGTAATTGTGGGTCTTTTGCTTTTGGATTTGATCGGGGCGTACTTGGCACATCTTGTTGAGCATAAAGTAAAGCTTTTGTGGCGAGTTCATTTGGTGCACCATACCGATCACAATGTAGATACCACCACGGCCAACCGCCATCACCCATTAGAAAGCATGATACGTTTTGTCTTTACATTGTTCGGGGTATTAATTGTGGGTACTCCTATTGGTATTGTTATGTTGTACCAATCACTTTCTCTAGTGGCTACCCAGTTTAATCATGCCAATATTAAAATGCCCAGAAAGCTAGATGAGGTTTTAAGCTGGGTCATTGTTTCACCGGATATGCATAAAGTACATCATCATTATAAATTACCATATACAGATAGTAATTATGGAAACATATTTTCTATCTGGGATCGTCTGTTTGGAACTTTTATGAAGTTTGATAGAGAAAGTATCGTTTACGGGGTAGATACGTTTCCTGATGAGGTTGAAAACGCAAGCATAAAAGGATTGCTAAAACAGCCCTTTCACAAATCTAGAAAGCCCACCACTTGGTCCGAAACGGAAAGTAGCTTGTAATAACGATTCTATGGTTATGGGTAAAGTAAATATTTCTTTCTTACTTTTTTGAATTTAATCAAATCAGGTTGCCAGCTCTCTTTTATGGTTTCCTCGGTTTCTCCGTTTTCTATTTGTTTTTGTAGTTTTTGTGTACCTGCATGTTTTGTGAATCCACTTGTGATGAACACTTTGGATTTGTCCTTAGAGTTGGTGTAGGCATCTATAAGCCATTGAACGGATACCCCACTCATTTTAGGAAACTCGGATAAATCCTTTCCAAAGCAAATTTTTCCTTTCTCTTTTGGGTTTTTGGAACCAAAATTAGGCATTGGCGTATATCTGAAGCTATATTGGGTGCTATCTAAAAATGAAGCTCCATAACATTGGAACTGTAGTTCCGTTCCTCTTCCGGCATTAACATTGGTGCCTTCAAAAAAACCTAAACTGGGGTAGAGATTAATGGCAATATCGTTGGGTAAATTGGGAGAAGGTCTAACGGCCAAACTATACTCCGTTTCGTGTGTCCAATTTTCCAAGGATATTACGGTAAGGTTTGCTTTTTTCTCACCTTCTATCCATTGTTCTTCATTGATCATTTGAGCATATTCGCCAATGGTCATTCCATAGACCAATGGTATTTCCGTCATTCCCAAGAAGCCGGTGTGGGCTTTTTCCATAGTAGGCCCATCAATATAATGCGCATTGGGGTTAGGACGATCAAGAACGATCAGAGGTATGTTTTCTGCCGCGCAAGCTTCCATTACCAATTGCAACGTGGCAATATAGGTATAGAACCTAACGCCCACATCTTGAATGTCAAAAAGCACAACATCAATATCATTTAACTGTGCGGCAGAAGGTTTTCTGTTTTTTCCGTATAGCGAAATGAGCGGAAGTCCGGTTTTACTGTCAACTCCGTCTTTCACCTTTTCGCCGGCATCAACACTGCCTCTAAACCCGTGTTCGGGAGCAAAAACTTTTTTGATATCAACATTCAGGGCCAGTAAAGAATCCACTAGGTGAACGTAGGGGGCGGAAGACTCCGTGTCCGCTTTGGTCGTTTTAAAAATAATGGTAGTCTGGTTTCCTACAACGGCCACTTTCTTTCCTTTTAATAAGGGTAAATAGGCATCGGTCCTATTTGCTGCCACTATAACGGGCTTTTCATCAATAGTATCGTTGGGCACCAAAATTGGTTCTGAACTAGGTTTCTCGGCTTTAGGCGTGTTTCCGCAGGCTATAATAAGCAAAAACCAAATGAAAAATGTACTTTTGAAACAGTTTAAAAACGCCATAGATTGAATTTTGAATATTTTTTGGCCAAGCGGCTCATCAAAGGTGAGGCGCATAAAATTAGTATTTCCGCTCCAATAATAAAAATAGCAATTGCAGCTATTGCCTTGGGGGTTGTAATGATGCTCATTGCTATCGCTACCGGAGTGGGGCTTAAGCATAAAATTCGCGAGAAAGTGGCCGCTTTTAATGGTCATATCCAAATCTCTAGTTACGATAATAATGCTTCGGACGTTTCCGTAATGCCGGTATCGTTAGAACAGGATTTTTATCCGGAATTTAAGGCCGTTGATGGTATTGCCCATGTACAGGCAGTAGCTAGCAAAGCGGGTATCATTAGAACCGAAACTACTTTTGAAGGCATCATTGCCAAGGGGGTAGGTAGTGATTATAATTGGTCTGCTTTTCAAGAGTATTTGGTAGACGGTAAATTGCCCGAATATACGGGCGAGCTAAATGAGGAAGTTCTCATGTCTACGCTCATGGCCAACCGTTTGCACTTAAAAACCGGAGATACATTTTATGCTTTTTTCTTAAAGGATGGCGATGTTTCAAAATTGCCCAACCAACGGAAATTTAAGATTACCGGACTTTACGATAGCGGTTTTGAGGAGTTTGACGGACTCTATCTCTTTACGGACATACGCCATATTCAGCGTATGAACAAATGGGGCAATGATCAAGTGGGGAACTTTGAAATTTTCTTGAATAGTTTTGATGATATAGATGAGAAGAGCAGGGAGATTTATGGTAAAACCCTGTCTACGTTAGATACGCAGACTATTATAGATAAGTATTACAAGATTTTTGAATGGATAAGCCTGTTCGATTTTAATATTATTTTGATCATAGGCATCGTAATTATCGTAAGCGGATTTAATATGATTACCGCTTTATTAGTGTTGATTTTAGAGCGAACCCAGATGATCGGAATATTAAAGGCTTTAGGGTCCGCCAACTGGAGCATACGTAAAGTGTTTTTGTACAACGCCAGCTACCTCATTGGTATAGGCCTTGTTTGGGGTAATGTCATTGGTCTGGGGACCATCTTTATTCAGGATAAATTTCAGGTATTGAAATTCCCAAACCCCAAAGAGTATTACATAGATTATGTGCCGGTACATATAGATTTTATTACCGTAGTGGCCTTAAATATTGGCGTGCTGGTACTTTGTGTTATTATGCTTTTGGTGCCGTCCTATATCATCACTAAAATTACTCCCGTTAAGGCAATTAAGTTCGAATAGGGGCACATAGATATGGCCTCTTTTTATATGTGGGACGTTCTTCGTATTTTCCCTATATATAAACCGAACAGTTAGCTCATGAAATACGCGGAAAATATTCTGGACACCATTGGTAATACGCCCTTAGTGAAATTAAACCGACTAACTTCTGAGTTGCCCTGCATGGTTTTGGCCAAGTACGAAACTTTTAACCCCGGAAATTCCGTCAAGGACCGCATGGCCTTGCAGATGATTAAGGACGCCGAGACCTCAGGTGTATTGAAACCTGGAGGAACAATTATTGAGGCTACTTCAGGAAATACAGGTATGGGTCTGGCATTGGCGGCAACGGTAAAGGGGTACAAGCTTATTTGTGTTATAAGTGATAAACAGTCCAAGGAAAAAATAGATATTCTAAGGGCTATGGGGAGCGAGGTGCACGTTTGCCCTACAGATGTAAAACCTAGTGATCCACGTAGTTATTACTCCACCGCAAAAAGATTGGCAAAAGAAGTACCTAATTCTTGGTACGTTAACCAGTATGATAACCCTAGTAACTCCAAGGCCCATTTTTTGACTACCGGGCCTGAAATATGGGAGCAGACCAATGGCAAGGTTACCCATTTTGTAGTGGGTGTGGGTACGGGCGGAACAATCTCCGGTGTGGGCAGGTTTTTAAAATCAAAGAACCCTAATATTAAAATTTGGGGTGTAGATACCTATGGTTCGGTGTTTAAAAAATATCATGAAACCGGAGTATTCGACCCTAAAGAAATTTATCCATATACCACCGAAGGTATTGGGGAGGACATTCTACCGGAAAATGTAGATTTTGATGTCATTGACGGATTTACAAAAGTTACGGATAAGGATGCAGCGGTTTACACCCAATGTTTGGCTAAAGAAGAGGCTATGTTTTTGGGCAATTCTGCCGGAGCGGCCATAAAAGGGGTGTTGCAATTAAAGGAACATTTTAAAAAGGATGACCTTGTTGTAGTACTTTTTCATGACCATGGGAGCCGGTATGTTGGAAAAATGTTCAATGATGATTGGATGCGTGAAAAAGGGTTTTTAGATTAGCTTTGTAAGACAGGATAAGAAAAACGACTTCTTGTTAAACAGCTATAAAATTTAGTGAGATGATAGAATTAAAGCTTGAAAATCAAAAAGTAAATATAGATGCCGGAGAATTGGTGGGGTATACGGTAGATGGGTATGAATATATTCACCAAAAAGGGAGTCCGGGGTGGCGTAGTTCGGATACCGAAATGTTTCCTATTATCGGGCCTACGGCCGATGCCAAGTTTCAAGTGCAGACCCCAAGGGATATAGCTATTCAAGATCAGCATGGTCTTCTTCGCGAGATGGCATACGAGATAGTTTCCACTACGGACACAGAAGCTGTTTTAGAAAAAAAGTATACGGCGGGTACACGAATAAAAAACTCAAAATTCCCGAATAAATCCAATAAGGAGTGGTTGTTTTGGACGTATGATTTCAGCTTTAAAAAAACCTTCCGTTTAACCCAGACGGGACTTGAAGTTGTTTTTACGGTTTCAGGGGAACGGGATATGCCGTTTATGTTGGGGTATCATCCAGCTTTTAAACTCTATGCGGACAGTCCAACAGTATTGGCCGGTGAAAAAGAAATCACCCTTAAGGAAATTATGGATGTGGGCAGTAGGGCGCTACAAGTGCCTAATTGTTCTGAAATCATGTTAAAAGACCAGAAAGAACTTCGTATTCGTACGGAAGGCTTTGGTAATTTTATGTTGTGGACAGAAGTTCCAAATATGGTTTGCATAGAGCCTATTACATTTTATACGTATGCAGTAGAGCAAACAAAACTTCACGAAGGGTTTGAATACCTTCAGAATACCGATCGGGAATATAAGGTTTCCATTAGCGCCATATAATCTCCAGATTCATGAAAGAAGGTCTTTTACAAAACTATGGCTATCTCTTTGAGGATGCTCTCCTAGAAGAAATGCAAACCGTAGGAATGTTGAAAAAATTTAAGCAGGGTACCGTAATTATGGATATTGGCGAAACCATATCCCATATGCCCTTGTTACTGAGTGGCGCCATTAAAATCCTGCGCGAAGATGAGAACGGAGACGAGCTTTTATTGTATTTTTTGGAAAGGGGGGATACGTGTGCCATGACCTTTTCATGTTGTGTGGGTACCCATAAAAGTGAGATACGTGCGGTAGCCGAAAGTGACACGGAACTCATTATGATTCCCGTGGAAAAGATGGAAGTTTGGATGGCGAAATACGCTACATGGCGCCAATTTATCTTGGACAGCTACCATACCCGAATGACCGAACTATTGGAAACGGTAGACACCTTGGCTTTTCTACGGATGGATGAAAGATTACTAAAGCACCTTCAAGACAAGGCTATGGTAAACCATGATGAATTTGTGCAGACCACACATCAAGATATAGCTTACGATTTAAATACTTCTCGTGTAGTGATTTCAAGGTTGTTGAAAAAACTGGAAAAAGAAGGAAGGATAGAGATGCAACGCAACCGGATTAAGGTGGTAGATTTATAGTTTTTCTTCAACTTTTTTAGAAGCGTAAAAGCCTCAAATTTAAAGTTTAGTTAAAAAATTGGAATGTTTATTCCAAAAAGAATACATTTGCCCTGTGAATAAGAAAGAAAACATCTTACGGTCCGCTTTGGAACTTTTGGTAACAAAGGGTGTGCACAATACGCCCATGTCGGCTATTGCAAAAAATGCCGGAACGGGTATGGGAACGATATACAATTATTTCCCTACTAAGGATGAATTGATTAATGAACTTTACGTAAGCATTAAGGAGCAGGAGAATACCGCTTTTCCTGATTTTGATGAAACCCAACCTATTAAATCCCAGTTTGAAGGATATTTTAAAGACATAATCCTGTTTTTTATTGATAATGCGCAGTATTTTATGTTCATGGAGCAGATTAGGGCTTCACCCATTATTACTGAGGAAAGTAAGAAAAAAGGGTTGGCAACGGTACTCCCGGTCTATGATTTGCTCAACAAGGGAAAAGAATTGCTGATTATAAAGAATATAGAAACAGATGAGCTTATCCAGTTTATGGGTGGGGCAGTGGTTTCTTATTTAAGATGGTACCATTCACAGGAAAATGTACCGTCAAATTCTATTCAAAATCAAGTGAACATGGTTTGGGATGGAATAAAGGGCTAAAAAAATTTAATCATAAATTGGAGTGAATGTTCATTCCAAAATACATATTTTAAAACTAAGATAAAATGAAAAGAAACGTATTAATAACAGGAACATCATCAGGAGTAGGGCTAGAGGCCTCATTACTTTTTGCACAAAAAGGGTATAAAGTGTACGCTTCAATGCGAAACTTGGCAAAGGCAACTGCATTAAAGGAAAAAATTGAGGAAGCCCATTTGGATATTGAAATTTTGGAACTGGACGTTACCAAAGTTGATTCCATTAAAAAGGCTGTGGAAACTATTATAGAGAAAGACGGGCAGATAGATGTTTTGGTCAATAATGCCGGAGCGGGTTTTGCCAAAACTACAGAACAGGCCAGCGAAGAGGAAATTAGATGGGTTACGGATGTAAATTACCACGGGGTGGTATTCTGTACACAGGCCGTTTTACCGTATATGCGTAAGCAAAGGTCCGGGCAGATAATTAGTATTACCTCTGTTGGTGGCTTGGTGGGCCAACCTTTTAACGAGCTGTATTGTGGGGCAAAATTTGGGGTAGAAGGGTATATGGAAGGTTTGGCCAGTTATCTTGGCGATGCTTTTAATATTAAATTTAGCTGTGTTGAGCCTGGCGGGATCTCTACGGAATTCATGACTTCTGCTGTTGAGAAAACTGCGGTTGATGGTCAATTGGCTACGGGAGAATATTTGCCAATTTTTCAGCAATATTTAAAAAAGAACCAAGAGAGAGCGAGCGAGGGTGCCGCGCAAATTTACCAAACAGGTCAGGAAGTGGCTGCCGTAATCATGAACATTGCAGAAAACGAGCACCCACCAATGCGCATTCGTACCTCTAAATGGGCAGAAGAGTTATGTGAGTTGAAGACAAAAGCTGACCAGGACGGAACTAAATTGGTGAATGAGATTAAGACTAGGTTCCTATAAGAAAAAACGGGGCTGTCAGCTAGGCTGGTTTTCAATGGGCTAGCTGACAAAAATCATATTTCTTTTGTCTTTTATTGCTTATTTTTACTGTTCTATTGCGTAGTTATTTTTATGTCTGGAATAGGAAAAAAGCTGTTGTTTATTGCGTTGCCAATGTTTTTCATTGGTTGTGGTGATAATGGTAAAAAGCAAGAAAAGACCCAGAATACAACACGGGTCGTAACTACGTATACGGCGTTGCCCAAAACGGTAAAATCTCCAGCAGACAATCCCTCTACACCGGAAAAGGAAGCGCTGGGCAAATTACTTTTTTACGACCCTATTCTTTCCGGAAATAAAGATGTGGCTTGCGCCACCTGCCATCATCCGGATAATGGGTATGCAGAATTTTTGGATATTAGTATCGGTCCTAACGCCAGTGGTTTGGGCAGTAAGCGTAAGTTTAATGCGTCCAATGATATTCCCTTTGTAAAAAGAAATGCACCTACTATTATTAATTCGGCATATAATGGAATGGATGCTTTTGGTAATTATGAACCTTCTGAGGCAACCATGTTTTGGGACGACCGTGTAAAAAGTCTTGAAAAACAGGCTTTGGAACCTATAAAGGCTTTTGAGGAAATGCGGGGGCACGGTATTGCCGAAGAAAGTATTCTCCAGACCGTAGTAGACCGTGTGAAAAATATTCCTGAGTACCAAAAGTTATTTGCGGATGCTTTTGGGGAACCTAATGCGGTATCCGTAGAAAATCTAGCTAAGGCTATAGCAGCTTTTGAAAGGTCGCTAGTAACTAATAACTCCCGGTTTGATCAATATATGCGGGGCGATCAGGATGCTATCTTGATTTCGGAAAAGGAGGGTTTTGAGCTTTTTAAATCGGTTGGCTGTGTCAACTGTCATAACGGCCCTATGTTTTCGGATTATAAAATGCATGTTCTGGGCACGCCGGAGAACGAAAAGTTAGTACAACCGGATGCAGGTTTTAAAGACACCTTTGCTTTTCGGACGCCTACGCTACGAAACTTACGTTTTACGCCGCCTTACATGCACAACGGCAGTTTAACTACCCTTAAAAAGGTGCTGGAATTTTATGAGGATATTGCCAATGGTAAGGAACGGAACAAACATGTGCCGGTTAAAAAGTACGATCCGTTCGTTAGGGAACTGAAATTGTCCGTTAAAGAAATGTCCCAGATCATTTCGTTTTTAAATACGCTTAACGATACCAATTTTGATACGAGTTTACCGGAAAGTGTGCCCAGTGGTCTACCAGTAGGCGGTAATATTCAATAAGATTTTATTTTGGTTTCTTTACGTTGGTGTAACACAGGTAACACAGCCATTTTAGATTTAATGGTACATTTGTCCCATGCGAAGAATTCTTCCTTTTTTGGAGTGGATTACGGACTATAATAAGAGTTGGTTTTCCAAAGATCTCATAGCCGGACTTACCGTTGGCATTATTCTTATTCCCCAAGGTATGGCTTATGCCATGATTGCCGGTTTACCACCGGTTTATGGGCTTTACGCTTCTTTGGTGCCCATGATTGCCTATACGTTTTTTGGTACTTCTAGACAGTTGGCCGTAGGGCCTGTGGCAATGGATTCCCTTTTGGTGGCGGCAGGTTTAGGAACCTTGGCCATTACTTCTACGGACAATTATATTGCCATGGCATTGCTCTTGGCTTTTTCCGTTGGTACGGTGCAATTGATTTTAGGGGTTCTGCGGATGGGTTTTTTGGTGAATTTCTTGTCTAAGCCGGTTATAAGCGGTTTCACTTCGGCGGCGGCACTTATAATCATGTTCAGTCAGTTAAAGCACCTTTTAGGAGTGGATATTGCGCGTAGCAACCGGTTTGACCTGTTGCTAATGAACGCCTTTGAAAAATTATCCGAAACCAATCTGTATGATTTTGCAATCGGGTTTATAGGAATCCTAATAATCGTAGGTTTAAAGAAATGGGATAAGCGTATACCGGGTGTACTCTTTGTGGTTATCATTGGTATTCTGGTCGTTTATTTTTTACAACTTCCGGCTGTGGGTGTCAATATTGTTGGGGAGATT
This sequence comes from Zobellia sp. 1_MG-2023, assembly GCF_030549125.1. Lineage (NCBI taxonomy): Bacteria > Pseudomonadati > Bacteroidota > Flavobacteriia > Flavobacteriales > Flavobacteriaceae > Zobellia > Zobellia sp. 1_MG-2023. Next base: position 603,907 of record NZ_JAUOSY010000002.1, read on the forward strand.
CCCACGGGGCTCCCTTCTTTTACCATGCCACAATTAAAGGTAGATACTATACTGGAATTGGCGCCCATTGCGGTAACAATGGCCCTTATTGGATATCTAGAAGCTATTTCCATTGGTAAATCTATGGAGGAACAAACAGGGGAGGAGACCATAGATGCCAATAAGGAACTTATAGCTTTGGGCAGTTCTAATATGTTGGGGTCTCTGTTCCAATCATACGTGGTAACAGGAAGTTTTTCTCGCTCGGCCATAAATAGTCAGGCAGGTGCAAAAACACCTATGGCCTTATTGTTCAGTGCAATTGTAGTGGCCGTAACCCTTTTGTTCCTAACACCACTTTTCTATTATTTGCCCAAGGCGGTACTGGCAAGTATTATTATGGTTTCCGTCTACGGACTTATTGATATTGCGTACCCTAAAAGCCTTTGGGAATACCGTAAAGATGAACTTTTTGTGCTGTTGGCCACTTTTTTGATTACCCTTTTTGCCGGTATTTCCGAGGGGATTTTAATAGGCGTATTGTTGTCCTTGCTGTTAATGGTATACAAGAGCTCAAAACCACATTTTGCCGTGTTGGGTAGAATAGACGGTTCTGATTATTATAAAAATATAGATCGGTTTGGACAGAATGTTCTGGTACGGGAAGACTTGCTTATCGTTCGGTTTGATTCCCAATTGTATTTTGGCAATAAGAATTTCTTTAAAAAGGAACTGTTCAAGAATGTAGATGCCAAAGGCGATAGTCTAAAAGGGGTCATTCTTAATGCGGAGGCCATTAGTTATATAGATTCCAGTGCAGCTCAAATGCTTATTCGTGTAATAGACGAACTACATGACAGAGGACTTCAGTTTTATATTTCGGGAGCTACGGGACCCACTAGGGACACCATTTTTAGTAGTGGAATTATAGAAGCCTTGCACAAGCAATATTTATTCGTGCAGACTAAAGAAGCGGTAGATTATTTTGATAATATGACGCCCTTATCGGTATTGAGCGAAAAAGTTGCCTACCAGAATCGTCGTAACCGTAACTAATGTTACTTACTAATTTAGGGGATAGCCGTATTTTTGTAGAGAGGAAGTAAAGGTTATCTTTTTTAGGAGAGCCATTTTTAGGAGAGCCATTTAAAAATGTATAATTTTTCCAGTTTAGGAAATTTAAAAATAAGTCATCATGAAAATAGAGCAAATTTATACCGGATGCCTGGCACAGGGTGCCTACTATATTGAAAGTAAAGGAGAGGTGGCTATAATAGACCCATTGCGAGAGGTTCATCCTTATATGGAAAGAGCGGAAAAAGCAGGGGCAAAAATCAAGTATATTTTTGAGACCCATTTTCATGCGGATTTCGTTAGTGGTCATGTTACCCTTGCCAAAGAAACGGGCGCCACAATTGTGTACGGCCCTAATGCCAATCCTTCTTTTGAAGCATTGATCGCAACGGACGGTCAAGAATTTAAGCTGGGCGATATTACCATAAAAACATTGCATACCCCTGGGCATACCATGGAAAGTACTACCTATTTGTTAAAAGACGAAAACGGTAAGGACCATGCTATTTTCTCCGGCGACACTTTGTTTTTGGGCGATGTAGGCCGACCTGACCTTGCTCAAAAAGCGGCAAATATGACCCAAGAAGATTTAGCGGGTGTCTTGTTCGATAGTTTAAGGAACAAAATCATGCCTTTGTCCGATGATATTATTGTGTACCCCGCACACGGTGCAGGTTCTGCATGTGGCAAGAATATGATGAAGGAAACGGTAGACACCTTGGGCAACCAGAAAAAGGTAAACTATGCCTTGCGAGCAGATATGACCAAGGACGAGTTTATTAAGGAAGTTACGGACGGTCTGATGCCGCCACCCAAATATTTTCCTTTGAACGTACAGATGAACAAAGAAGGATATGAAGATATTGCAGATGTTCTTGACCGTGGTACCACGGCTCTAGATCCAGATGCTTTTGAACTGATTGCTAACGAATCCGGAGCGGTGGTTCTGGATGTAAGGCATCAAAAAGATTATATAGAAGGTCACATTCCACGGTCTATATTTATTGGCCTTAATGGGGATTTTGCCCCTTGGGTAGGAGCTCTTATCGCAGATACCAAACAACCCCTTTTGTTGGTAACGCCGGAAGATATGGAAGAGGAAGCGGTAACCCGTTTGTCCCGTGTAGGGTTTGATGCTACCATAGGATTCTTAAAAGGCGGATTCAACGCTTGGAAAGCATCGGGTAAGGATTACGATACCATCACCTCAATTTCTGCGGAAGAGGCAAAAACAAAAATCGAAGGCAAAGAGGCTGAGGTGTTTGATGTGCGCAAGGAAAGTGAATTTCTTTCCGAGCATGTAATAGATGCGGAGAACACGCCTTTGGATAGCTTGAACGATTACCTGAACGAATTTCCTAAGGACAGGACCTTTTTGGTACACTGTGCCGGTGGCTACCGTTCCGTGATAGCGGAATCTATTTTAAAGAGCCGCGGTATTCACAACTTTATTGATATAGCAGGTGGTTTTGGAGCTCTTAAAAAGGCCGAAGTTCCTGCAACGGACTATGTTTGTCCTACTACCTTGTAAGTACGTACAAACAGACAAAACCCCCATTGTTTTAGAGGAGCAATGGGGGTTTTTGTTTTATATAATTAGCAGCATGTCAATTGTTGTGAGTGATTAATTGGTACATAGTTTTGTTTTTTTCTCCTGTTTTCTCAAACAGATTTAATTCAAGTCCTTTCTTTAAATCTCTACTGGCAGTGGCAGAGGAAATGTCCTTGAATATGGTCATATAATCTTTTCTGCTAAATTTGGTTTTATGTAAAGACATAAAATAGTCAAGTCTATCTTGGGCGCTTAATGTCCTATTAGTATAATTTAATAGTGAGCCAAGTGAACTATGAATTACTTCAAGCATATATTCAATAAAGCGGGTTGATTGTCCGGATTTATCACTTTCTGCTAGGGCTTTGTAATACTTTTCTTGGTCGTTGCTAATTATGGTTTCAAAAGGCAAAAATTCAAAAACTGGATATTTTTCAATTAGAATCAAGGTTTGCCATAATCGGCCCATTCTACCATTTCCGTCTAAAAAAGGGTGAATAAACTCCATTTCATAATGAAAGACACAACTTTTTATGAGTTGAATTTCATCTTCATTTTTAAGATATTGGAATAGGTCTTTCATTAAAAACGCTACATTTTCAAAGGGTGGAGCTAAATGTTCTACTTTGGATCCTTTTACAATGCCTACACTTTGGGTCCTATATTTTCCGGCAGGTTCAATGAGCCCTTCCATTAAATTTTGATGCGCTCTTAAAAAAGAATCTTCGCTATGTGGGTCATAGTGTTCTAAATTTTCATAAATCTTAATGGCATTTAATACCTCAACAATATCTTTTTTAGGACCAATGACTCTTTTGTTTTCCAAAAGTGCGGTAATCTGGTCTTCGGATAGTGTGTTGCCCTCTATTTTTAATGAAGAATGAATGGTCTTGATTTTATTCTGTTTTCTTAAGGTTGGCGAGGGCCTATTTAGAAAATTGGCGTTTACTTCTCCAATTCTTTCAGAAATGGAAGCGATCAGTTTAATAATATTGGGCGTGATGTCGTAAGGAGGCTTCATTTTGATACTATCATATGATAGTATCAAAAATACAAATCAATTGGCTTTAAGACATATAACAAGGAGTGTTTTTTACAAAAAGAGAATAAGGCAAGAAAATATAGCTATAAGAATATTAAAACTGATATGCATTTAGCTTCTCTTTTTTATAGACTTATTTGGGCCATACGGTTTCAAACCACTCGCAAACAATGAGCATATCTTCTGTTGGTTTTTCTCCACTTTCTTTCATTGCGCTAGAAAAGAAATCCCAATGGGCCCTCTTCCATTTATTGAGAGGGTCATCTGTTGTTCCCATATCCAGAGCAGCATATGCTTCTGATATTTCATTAAAGGGTATGGTATCTACTTTTGTTACTTTAATTATAGCTTGCGCTTTTCCGTCAAAATTGGTGATGATGTGTTTGGTTCCTACGGAGGGTAAATCTGCGTTGGCTTCTTCGTACCAAGCATACAGCCCGGAACCTGCTTGCTTTTTGCCTGTCAAGACCAATTTTGCGAGCCGATCGGCATCTGCTTTATTGTTATGAAAAAACCAAGATTCTGGTGGTTCCTCACCCTTAAACTCCGGGTGGGATGTTATAAACTCCCTCCACATTTCCGGAACGGAGCTATCTACACCAACCTCTTGCTCCGTTTTAGTTTCGCCTTTGCAGCTGGCCAGAATTAAAAAGACGATTAGGATGTGGTTTTTCATTTTAATAAAATTAATCGTTTAGAATCTTTTCAATTTCTTCTTGAATTGTTTTTTCGGTGCTAATAATGTCCAATATCATAATTTTCATAGTTTGCTTTTTATCGTTTGTTGTTTCATTCAAGTTTGGGTAAATAAAGCTCAAAAAATTTTCATTTTTCATTATAAAAAGCTCATGTTGATTTTCAATGTTCGCTAGAGTTGATATTTTGTCGTATTCTATTAGTTCTATTTTGGAATTGGAAATTGCTTTCCAAGCACTTAGCTTAATGCTAGGCATGTGTATTCCTTTAACCTTTGTAATAGCATCCATTAGTGAAATTGTATCATTCTTAGAATAAAAATCTAAGGTATCTAGCAGCGATTTTTGTTGGGCTAGTTTGCTTATAATATCTTCTTTGGTTTCGGATAATTCCTTATCAATTGAAGTAAATATTTGATCAATATATTTTTTATCCTTTCTATTCTCATTCCAATTATTTATAAACAACGCTATTAAAATACCTGCTATAATTGGAACTATTTCTTTAATAAATGCTTTGATATTATTTTTCATAATTGCGATTTTTTCGCTGATTGCCGGGATTGGTTTATGTATGGTTGTGAATTTGAATATCGATATCTACCGAAAAATACTAGAAATTTCTGACAACTTCGCTACGGCAATAAATTTATCTACGAACAGACAAAAGTCAACTATATTTTAGGCTCTGTTTTCTTTACTGCGTTGGGATTACTTCAATGTTTTAGGGTTATAGCCAACCTGTATTTTTTACGGTTTTTATTTATGATTTTGAATGGAATAAATAATTACATTTACTCAATTTTTAACGTAAAATCTTACATGAAGAAACTAGCTCTCTTTGTTATTGTTTGTGCCTTTTATTCTTGTGGTAGTGCCAAATACGATTATTTTTTTGATACCGGAAAGGAGTTGGATTTCAGTACAGGAAAATGGATTATGAATAGAACCGTATCCAACTCAAAAAAGTTTGATAACAAACTTTATTACAACTCGGTTGAGGATTTCAAAAAAATACTGGGCGATTCATTAATTGAGATACATACGTTAAGAGCGTCAAAATTAATAGCTCCTGAAATTAAGTTCAACTTATCGGACGTAGCGCTAGAAGACCTAAAAACAGCTACCGATTGTGATTATATTATTAATGTAGGGGGTAATGTAATTAGTGATGGTGCTGGCTCCATCAGTTTTGAAGGGGAGACCTCAAGCAACAGGGCTTCGGTTTCCATATCAATTTATGATTTGAATTCGGGAGAACTTATTTCTTCTTCTCAAGTGTACGGAAAAACACTCCCCAACCAAGAGCCCATTTTCCCAGATGATAAAAACATACCTTCAATAAATCCAAGTTCACATATGATTATGCTGAAAGGAGCAAGGAAACTCATTCATAAATACCAAAAAAATAAGCTCAATTAAATACGTTGATTAGGGATTGTGTTTTTAAAACAACCCAAACAGTTTTTTCTTTTTGACAGTATTAGGTCTATCAATATGAAGAATATCCGTTACTTGAAACTTGTCAAACCCATCAAAAAGGGCTTCAACCCCTTTTTTCATTTTTAGATTTACTTCATCAGTATATATGGGAATCAACGAATAAAAATTAATTGATTTATTCTGAAGCTTTAGCGTATGGAAATTTTCTCCCAATACAATGGTCGGTAACAACATCATTGTATTTAAGCCCGTGTTCTCTGCAAAGGGTTCTGCAGGATTTCCGTTGGGTATAGTGTGCCCATAACTTAACCAGGTGTTATACTCATGAGGAAACCTGGCAAGATATTTTAACCATCGGATAGGCCAGTAATTTTTTTCATCCTTAAAGTCTTCATCGGATATTTTCCATTCTTCGGGGAGGCAGATACTTAGTTCGGCATAATCACAGCCTTCAACTCCATCAGGAGTGTTCATGGGTTTATCACTCATCCCCGATGTGACCAAAGTATGAAAAGGTCTTTCCTTTGTTGGCTTCACCCAGTGTACATCAATATGTACCTGATCAGAAACTAGTTCATGGAACACCATGTGAATTTCACCAATGTTTTTTTCTATATGATTTGATATCTCCTCTATTGATGGTTCCCCAGATGCACCTTCAAACTTTTTTTTATCGGTTTCTTTATAACGGTATATGGGGGAACCTGATTCTGATTTTTCCATCTTTGAATACTTAATACAACTAAATTTATACGACTGCAGATCAGGTTAATAGATACATTACATGATTTGCTAAACGAAAAATACTAGAAATTTCTGACAAATTCAATTAGGGAATTGTGTTCTATTTTCTAAAAACCGGCTACCCTGACAATTATCATAGTTTGGGTAGTAGGTCTACTATAGATTTGTGGAGTTATAAATAATTGACCTATGATTTCACAAAATTTACCTCTCGTTAACTATAGCAACGGTATTGTTATGATCGCCATTTTTGCTTTGGTATGTATTGCTCTGGTGGTTATGATTATTCTTTTTATAAATAGTGGCGGAAAAAAGTAACCGTATCTTCTTGATTTTGTGCATTTAAGTTACTTTTTGTTGCGAATAAGACAGGCTTGGCGCTTTTTTCTTGCAATTTTTGCAAATGTTAAGACAATCATAAAGCTAATGAGGTGTTTTTACATCTTATTATGTACCTTTAGTAAGAATTGGATTACAAATTAATTAACTTTTTATTGAGTTATTTTTTTAGTTCAGCTAAAGCCGCCAAACTGTTGTACCAACTGAAACCAAACTTATGGATGCTATATGGATATATACCACTGTTGTAATCGTCATATTTAGTGTATGGTTGTTGTTCGTAATTCTTATGTACAGGAAACTGAATAAATAGCCTAAGCGCTAACTGCCCTGATGTTCACTTTTTAACACCATAATCTTACCCGGATTTTTACTGATATAGGATTTGATTATACTCTCCGTTTCTAGGGTGTTGTTCTGTTGTACTAGAAAAGTTTCCAGTTCATGGTCCGCAGTAATTGTTTCTTCGCCACCTATAAAACCGTACCCCATGTATGTACTGTTCTTAACCAGAACAAAAGCTTGTTCTTCCGGATTTCGCCCTTTTTCCTTAATGACAAAATCTTCTTTTTGCGCTTTTATATGGTGCAAGGCCAATTGTACCTTTTCGTTGTATAGGGCAATATCTTCTTCCTCTCTACAAATGCCATCACAGCTTTCTAACCGGTAATGGTTACAGCTTTTAACGTTCTCCTGTAAGTGGCAGTACTTAGGGCATAACCTAAAACTTTTACAGATTTCCTCTATAAACAAACGGCAGTCTGTTGGGCCGTAGAGCGTCAACACAGAATTGGGTGCCATTTTCAGTTTATTGAACGCTAGGTGCATAATGCCGTTCCGGTCTTCATAACTGAATATACCATACGGCTGAATCTTCCTTTTCTGGGCGCGGTTAAATTCCGGATAATGGTGTTTTATGGCTTCCGATTCCATTAAGAGTGCTAAAAGCTCGCTTCCGGAAAGTTCAAAATCAATATCCGCTGTTGCTTGGCAAAGGGCTATTTCTTTGGAAGACTTATCGTAAAAATGACTGAGTACACGTTTTTTGATGTTAATGGCCTTGCCCACGTAAATGATTTTTCCTTTTCCGTTCTTAAAGTAGTACACACCAGGTGCCGTGGGCAACTTTTCAAAAGCTTCCTTGGGCAATGCCGAAGGTAAAGTAGCTTCTTGGGAGCGGGCGTTTAGAAAGGTCTTAAAAACTTGTGCGGCACCATCTGCCCGCAAGAGTTTTTTAAAAAGTAGGGTGGTGGCATGGGCATCTCCACGGGCACGGTGCCTATCCGTTAGAGGTATGTTTAACGAAGAACATAATTTGCCCAGGCTATAGGAATGGTAGCCGGGCAAGAGTTTACGGGATAGACGAACCGTACAGAGTTTTTTTCGTATAAAATCCAACCCTAAGAGTTTCAGCTCGTTTTTAATTACATTGTAATCAAAATTAACGCTGTGGGCCACAAAAATGGTATTCTCGGTAATTTTTAGAATGTCTTCCGCAATTTCGTCAAGCGTAGGGGCATCACGGACCATATCATTATCAATTCCCGTTAATCGTGTTATGAAATAGGGAATTTCAGATTGCGGATTTACCAAGGAGGTAAACTCATCTACAATCTCATGACCGTCAAATATAAATATGGAAATTTCGGTAATCTTGTTACCCTTAATACCGTTGCCGGTAGTCTCTATGTCTACTATGCTGTACAAATGTATGTGTGGTGGAATTGGACCGTAAAATTACGCAAACTTCTTTCGGCTTTAAAAAGTTTAACGTTATGGCCAAAAGTGGGACAGGAATTCAGCGGAAAAAATAGGGGTAAAAAGCAGTCGTTTGGGTTAATCAAACATTGCATAAAGAACAGTCTCCAATCCGTTTAGGATTATTTTTACCCAAAACGATTCACATGCCGATCATAGGACATATTATAAAAGGATTTATTGATGTAAGGGATAAGCTCACAGGAACTAAAAACCCGGTTGAGGAACAGGAAGCCGTACTTGAAGCGCTTTTAAAAAAGGCCGAAAACACTGCTTTTGGAAAACACTACAATTTTAAGGCTATCCGGGAATCCAGTAGTCCTGCGGATGCTTTTGCTGCATCTGTTCCCTATTTTGATTATAACCGAATAAATAAGGAATGGTGGCAGAAACTGCACGAAGGAGAAGAGGATGTAACTTGGCCGGGAACACCGGATTATTTTGCGTTGAGTTCCGGTACTACAGGAAAAACGAGTAAAAGAATTCCGGTTACCAATGATATGATAGATGCGATCCGGAGTACAGGGGTAGAGCAGGTGTTTGCCTTGAGTAATTTTGACTTACCTCCTGATTTTTTTGAGCTCGGAATTCTAATGTTGGGCAGTTCTACGGATTTGAACAAGGTAGAAGGTCACGAAGAAGGGGAGATCAGTGGCATAAGTGCGAGTAATATACCAACTTGGTTCAGGGGTTATTATAAGCCGGGCGAAGAAATTGCGGAGATCGATGATTGGGACGAGCGGGTGCAAAAAATAGCGGAAGAAGCTCCCAATTGGGATATTGGCGCATTAAGCGGTATTCCCTCTTGGATAGAGTTGATGTTACAGAAAGTTATAGACTACCATGGTTTGCAACATATTCACGAGATTTGGCCCAATCTGCAGGTCTATACCTCGGGCGGGGTGGCTTTTGGGCCGTATAAAAAGAGTTTTAACGCGTTGCTGGGCAAACCCGTAACCGTAATAGATACCTATTTGGCTTCGGAAGGATTTATAGCATTTCAAGCCCGGCCCGAAACTGATGCCATGCAACTCTCTACGGATTCCGGTATCTATTTTGAATTTGTTCCTTTTGAGCCGGAATACATTCAGCCAGATGGTTCGCTAAGTGATGATGCGCCCTCCTTAAAACTTTCGGAAGTTAAAGAAGGTCAGGATTACGTATTAATCATAAGCACCGTATCCGGAGCGTGGCGCTATCTTATTGGGGACACCATTGAATTTACGAATGTAGAACGCGCAGAAATAAAAATAACGGGTAGAACCAAGTTCTTCTTGAATACAGTGGGTTCCCAATTATCAGTAAATAAAATGGATGCCGGAGTGCAGGAGCTAGAAGAAAAATTCAGTATCCGAATTCCGGAATATACCTTATGCGCCAAACGAATAGATGGTGAGTTTTACCACTGCTGGTATCTGGGCACGGAAGACAAAACAGATGCTATTGAATTGGCCAATGCGTTGGACGAATCTCTTAAAACTGCCAATAAGAACTATAAAGTGGCACGTTCTAAAGCTTTAAAGGGGGTAAAGGTCGTAACCGTGCCGCCATCCGTTTTTCATGACTGGAACGGAAAGAATAAAAAGAAAGGCGGACAAGTAAAAATGGAGCGTGTTATGGGCGAGGAGAAATTTAAGGAATGGGAAGCTTTTGTGAATCCGTAGAGGATGAGTTTTAGCGGTAAGGAGATTAGGGTTTCTTTTCAGTAGTCTCCCTTTCTTTTACAATGGCCATAATCTCTTCGGGAGACAAGTAGTAACGTTTTATACGTTCTTTGTACTTTTCTTCAATTTCGGCATGATCCAGAATAAAATGTTTCGTTTTTAGAATATAATCGTGCATTCCGTGGGCAACGGCAAAAGTATCCGCTGCACGTTCGGCTTCTTTAATATATGAGCCGGAAAATGAATATTTAAGGCCAAACCAAATAAGATTTAGGGTACTGCGGTTCCTGTAATCCATTACATGCCCCAGTTCATGCCCCAACCAACCGATCATAATGTCACTTGGTACATCTTTGGTGAAAAAGACGGTATCGGAAATTTTTATTTTTTCACTTATTAGAATAACATAGGCACGCTTCTTTCGTCCTTTAAAAAGACTGTTGAATTTGGGCTGCGCCTGCATGGTAGATTGCTTAATCTTCTTTACGATTTTAAAAGTTATGGGTGTTTGTTCCAATTCCGGATAGTGCGATAGCGCAATCCGTGCCTCATTTTTTATGACATCGGGAACTGTATGTTGTGCATTTAATTGAACAAAAGCCATGAAGAATATGAATAGTTTAAAGTGATACAAAACTTAAATTATACGTGTTTACATTAATGAGACATAATATATAAAACCCTGCTGTAGTTTAAAACCCTTTTACCTAACCGGTTAATTATAAATTGGAAAGCACACTCATTTTAAGGTTTAAAGAGGGAATTTTAAAATTGGGGAGGATGCCTAAGGGTTTCGTTGCCAAATTAAACTTGAACAATGCATAAGAAGCGAACCATAAAAATTATTTCCCGTATCATTTTGGTATTACTGGTACTCGTGGCCCTAATCTTACTTGGGGCCCAACTTCTGGCAAAGGATGCCATCGCCAATTTTTTAAAGACCAAGTTGCCACCGCATATTCAATTGGCATATGAAGACATAGATGTAAACGTTTTGACTGGAACGGCAAAACTGAATACTGTTGATTTGAATATTGGAATTCCGGATTCCATCAGGCCTAGGGCATCCGCAAAAATAGAAGCATTGGAGGTTGTGGGGTTGGGCTATTGGCAGTTTCTTTTCAACAAGAAAATAACGCTCATTAATATCAATGTAGATCAGCCGGTTTTAAAATACTATTTAAAAGGAAAAGAAGATGAGGCCACAAAATCAAAAAATGATACTATAGGGCTTAAAAAGTCCATTCATATAGACCACATCAACATCAAGAATGGTTCTTTAACCCTGTTTAAGAACCCAGAAGATAGTGTGGCTATGAAATTAGACTCGGTTTTTTTTGAAATAGATGAGGTTGTTACAGATGGGAATCGTATTAATTCCAAGATTCCCGTTGCCTATTCCGATGTGAAGTTTAATGGGAATTCGCTTTTCGCAGATTTAGGTCCCTACGAAGCGCTAAATGTAAATGAAATTCATTTGGATCAAGGCCATCTCCGGGTAACGGACTTAAAACTAAAATCAAAATATAGTAAGGCCAAGCTGTCTGCGCACTTGCGAAAAGAACATGACTATATAGATTTAAAAATTCCCCAAGTAGATTTTGATGAGATTGCTTTTGGTTATGCCGATGCTAAATATTGGGTGCGTACGGGAAAAGGGACTTTGCAGGGACCCAATTTAGAAATGTACAGAGATAAGCTAGTGGCCGATGATTTGGAGAGAAAGAAAATGTACAGCGAAGCCATTCGTAAACTGCCCATACAGCTAGACGTTCCCGAAATACAGATACAGGATGGCGCAATTACTTATAGTGAGCGAGTGAATACGGAAACGACTCCCGGCAAGATTATTTTTGGTGATGTAAACGCTAAAATCGTTCATATTCAAAATGTACCGGAACGAAAGGAAAAAACTAGTGTAGCCGCCAAAGCTTTGCTCATGGGCGAAGCCCCAATAACCTTAAACTGGTCGTTTGACGCCAAAAATAATACAGATGCATTTTTGGCTTCCGGTACCGTAAAAAGTTTTAGTTCAAAGAACATCAATCCTTTTTTAGAATCCAATTTACGGGTACGTGCTAAAGGCGAAATTCAAGAACTCTATTTTACCATAAGCGGAGATGCGGTTTCGTCCGCAGGCGATATGAAAATGAAGTATGAAGATTTTGAATTTTCAGTCTTAAAAAAAGACCGTCTGCGCATAAATAAAGTATTGACGGCAATAGGAAGAATATTTGTAAACGACGGCTCCAATACCGATGAAAACGGATACAGATATGGCGGTATTGAAGCAGAAAGAGACCCCACAAAGTCCTTTTTTAATTATCTGTGGTTAAATGTTAATAACGGCTTGACTTCTACGATTATCGGTAACGGAAAAAATAAAAGGAGAAAAAATTAATTTTTTAGAGGTAATCCATACGGTAGGGAAGAAGTACTTTGAAGGAGGTAATTTAGAAACTAAAATTCAAGGATATGGGAGTCATTTCAAAAGATAAAAAGAAGATAACGCTATATTATAATTCAGAAAATTCAATCGGTAAACAAACGTATGCTTACGTAGAATCTGCAGATGAGGATATTCTGGCCATAGATATTTCAAAAACGAAAGTAACAGGTACACAATGGGCGGAAATAGCTCATAATATGAACGTACCTGTGGGAAGTCTGGTTAATCAAGATCATCCGGAGTTTAAGAAGAAATATGGAAACGAGAAGGTAGATTTAGATGAGCATGATTGGTTGCGTATTTTGGAGAAATCGCCATCAACTTTGGCTTTTCCGGTAGTTATAAAAGGAGAACGTTTTATTCCTATTCACAATCCTTCGGATTTTGTAAAGTTTATGGATGATGACAGTGCTGCGCTAGACAAGCCTTATAATTAATTTATACGATTAAGAATCTATTCTTTTGCATTACACATTAGAAAGTTACATGGCTAATTTTAAGTACAGTTAAGTTGAAGTTTAATCACATAAAATAATAAAGATGAATCAAGAACAATTAGAAGGAAAGTGGAACCAAGTAAAGGGAAAACTAAAACAGAAATACGGAGACCTTACCGATGACGACGTAACCTATTCCGAAGGCAAATTTGATGAAATGCTCGGAAGGGTACAGGAAAAAGTTGGAAAAGGAAAAGAAGAATTGAAAGCAGAAATTGCAAGCTGGTAATACAGTTGTAGTTTAACAAGTAAGAAGGCCCGGGCATTTAAGCAAGGGTCTTTTTGTATGTTATTTTTGGAGATATTTTAATTGAATGAACAGGAAGTTGTTCAGCGTTTTTGCAAAAAAGAGGATGGCCAAAAGCCATCCTTTAATCCTTAGTGTATGAGTTATTAGTCTCTAAATCTTTTTACGCCCCATAATCAAGCTGATTATAAAAAGTACGATAAAGATGAAAAATAAAATCTTGGCAATACTAGCGGCACCTGCAGCGATTCCTCCAAATCCGAATACTCCTGCAATAATGGCTAATATTATAAATATAACTGTCCAACGTAACATATCTTGTGGTTTTTATGATTAGTAATAAATTGTTTTTTTGATACAATTTGTAGTTTGTATCATTTAAGGTAAAGGTCTTAAAATGAAGTGGATGACCTTGACTGTATGCAATTTAAAACTAACTGTATTTCCGTAGGGACTCAGCAACATTGATAATAAAATGGGACACTGGAACAGCATTCAATACCATTTTAGAAATAGTCCAAAAGGGCTATAGCTCCGTTATAAGAGATTACAACAGAGAAGAATAGCGCGGCAAAAAGCCCAATGTTAAGAAGAAGTCCGGCTTTATGTGTGTGCATCAATTTGGAGTTGTTACACAGCAGTATGATTCCCAAGATTACCAGCGGTAGCACAAAAACATTAAAAACCTGAGAAACAATCTGCATTTCAATAGGGTTAGCGCCAAATACGGGCACTATTAGAGCAAATAGACAGGCAATGGCAGTAATGGTCTTAAATTGTTTAGAGCTTGTGTCCAATTCGCCGGATTGATAATCCGCAAGGAGAATAGGAGCGATAAGTAAACAGGGGAAAATAGAGGAAAGACCGGCGCTTAACGTACCAAAAAAGAAAAGGGTAAGTGCAAACTTTCCGGCAACGGGTTCCAAGGTGTTTACCATATCCAAAACTTTGGTAACGGGCTGGCCTTGGTGAAATAGTGCTCCACAGGCTACGGCCATTACGGCCGCACTGATTACGAATACAAGTGAGGCCGCAATTATGGCATCCTTTTTTTGTTGCTTAAGGTGTGCAATGGTCCATTTTTTTCCCTTAACGAATAAAGGACGGGACAAGAAAGTTGCTGCTGCCATAGTGGTGCCTACAAAAGCGGCAACCATCATTCCTCCTCCTTCTACTTTTGGAACAGTGGGGATAAGCCCTTTGGCAACCTCTACAGGTAAGGGGTAGACCATAAAAAGAGAAACAAAGAACGAGAGTCCCATAATCGTAACGAAAATCACCAATATTTTCTCGAAGAAAACATACTTTCCTATTAACAGAAAACGATACATAATAGCAATAACCAAGATAGCAATGGTCAAAACCAACTCATATTGATGATCGGCCAATGAAGGGAAGTAAATCAAAAATATCTCAAAGATGATATTTGCCGAAATACCAAGTATTCCCATAAGTGAGTTCCACTGCCCGAACGAAACGCCCAGAATGATTAAAATGGCAATGGGTTTTCCCCATTTTAGATGTTTTTTAAACGCGTATAGGGCCGTTTCTCCAGTTACCAATGCATAATTTCCATAGGCGTACATCAGCATTCCAGAGAAAATACAACTCAATACCAAAACCCATAACAACTGCATACCATAGGTGCTGCCCGCTACGATCATAGAGGTTACACTTCCGGTTCCAATAGTATACCCAATAGCAAAAATACCCGGACCAAAAGCAAGTGCTAAGGCGATTATTTTTTTCCAAAAACTAGTCTTTTGTTCTGCCATGTTGGGATACTTTTTGGTGAAATAGTACTTTTAGGGGAAGAGGTAAAATATAAGTTGTATTCAACTTGATAAATACTCTAATTAAGCTAGGATTTTATTGAAATCATAACGTTCAGGGTCTGGTAAATAAGCTTTTGCAGCTTCATAATCGGCCTCCTCAATAAAGTGCATGTTCTGAAAACAAAGTCGAGCAAATTCCGAATCTATGTCCACTAGACGAGGAGCAATTTTACCATCTTTGCCTTGCAAATCTTCTAAAAATAACGGCGTTACTTCACCTTTGGAATTTGCGGTAACAATACAACCACTAACGCCTTGGTCAAATAGTTTTTTTACGCCAAGCCCCAGGAGTGTACAAAGAGTTAGGTCAAACCCTATAGGTCTGCAACATCTAAGCTCATAGCCAAGTTCTACAGGTCTACTTTTTATGTTTACGCCCAGTTCTTTCAATTTTGATTGGACAAGCATGTTAAAGATGTGAGACTTGCTTACATTGCCCAATTCCGGATGGCCGTGATCATCATAGGTAAAGTTAATGCCGCAATGGTCCAGTTCGCTATCCGGCATAATGTGAAAAACACCTTCGCTAACCAGTGCTACACCATAATTAATGTTCAGTATTTTTCGCTTTATGATGGATGAAATAATCAAGCGAACCACCTTGTCAAAAGTGATGGAAGTCTTGTTGAACATTTCGGGAATGACCATCATGGGAAAATGACAGCTGGTGGCTATACCAAATGCCAAATGCCCGGCAGAACGACCCATGGTAGACATAACGAACCAGTTTTGACTGGTACGGGCGTCCTCATAAGTGGTATTGCCTATACGAACACCTTCGTCCTTGGCTGAATGAAATCCAAAAGTTGGATTCCGGTCGGGTAGGGGCAAATCATTATCTATTGTTTTGGGTACGTGAATGTTTGAAATGAAGATGTTTTCTTTGGACAGGTACCCTGTAATTCTATTGGCCGTAGAGGCAGTGTCATCACCGCCAATACTGACCAATAGTTTTACATTATTATCGGAAAAAAGCTTCGTGTTTATTTTTTCATCGCTGGGTTTGAATCTACTCATAATAAGAGTAGAACCACCTCGACTAAAAATACGGTCTGCATGGGGAAAATCGAATTCCTTTATTTGGGGTTCCTCGGAAAAAATTCCCTTAAAACCTTCGTGAAGTCCCAGTACGCGATAGCCATCCTTCAGAAAAATTTTGGCTACTGTGCTTATTACAGCATTAATGCCCGGAGCAGGGCCTCCACCACAAATAATCAATATCGATTTTTTAGAAGCCATGTTTCAAGTTTTAAATATTAGCGGGCAACTCTTCCCGAAGCGTCACCGCCCATTAGCTTTTCTACTTCACTTACGGTAACCAAGTTGGCATCACCTTTTATAGTATGCTTTAAACAGGATGCCGCTACGGCAAAGTCTAGAGCATTCTGGTCATCTTCCGGGTATTTCAATAATCCGTAGATCAAACCGCCCATAAAAGAATCACCACCACCAACACGATCTACAATATCCGTAATTTGGTACTGACGTGTTTCGTACATTTTGGAACCGTCCCATAATACACCTGCCCACGTATTGTGAGAAGCAGAAATAGAACCTCTTAACGTTGTAATTACCTTTTTTGCCTTTGGGAATTTCTTCATCATTTGCTTGCAGACTGATAAGAACGCTTCTGCCTTAACATCGGCGCCATCCTTATGAACATCAAGACCTTCAGGGTGAATGCCAAAGTGTTTTTCCGCATCTTCTTCGTTCCCTAGAATAATATCACAGTAAGAAGTAAGTTCGGTCATGATAGCTTCTCTATCACCTCCATAGTTCCAAAGCTTGGCTCTGTAATTTAAATCGGTTGAAATAGTTATGCCTTTTGCACTGGCCGCTTTCACAGCTTCCAAACAAACATCTGCAGCACCTTGTGAGATAGCTGGTGTAATACCTGTCCAGTGAAACCACTCCACACCCTCAAAAACAGAATCCCAGTCTATCATACCGGATTGTATCTCAGAAATAGCGGAATGAGCGCGGTCATAAACCACTTTAGACCCACGGGAAACGGCACCCGTTTCTAGAAAATAAATTCCTAGACGGTCGCCACCATAGACAATCTTATCCGTTCCTACGCCTCTTTTTCGCATTTCCATAAGTGCACATTCCCCAATATCGTTCTTTGGTAAACGCGTCACAAAATCTACGGGAACGCCATAATTGGCGAGCGATACGGCTACGTTAGACTCGCCTCCGCCATAAACAACATCAAAAGTATTGGCTTGTGAAAATCTTAAAAATCCCGGAGGAGCTAAACGCAACATTATTTCTCCAAAGGTTACTACTTTTTTCATTTCAAATTGTGTTACTGTATTACTGTTTTTAAGTGCTAGTTTTAGATAGGTGCCGTTAGATTCCTAAAGCTTGCCCACCACCAATTTGGATGGTTTCTGCGGTAATGAATTTGGCATCGCTGCTCGCTAGGAAAGATACCACACCGGCTACATCTTCGGGCTGACCTAATCTACCCAACATAATGCTGTTGGCCCATGAAGCAAAAACTTCTGGTTTTGTAGCTTTGATCTGTGCATGAAAAGGGGTGTCAATAGTACCTGGAGATACCGCGTTTACCCTAATACCGTATTCGGCCAAATCTTTTGCCAAAGCTTTGGTAATGGTATGAACACCTGCTTTAGAAGTTCCGTAGATACCAGCTCCTGGTCCGCCAGCGGTCCAAGCTGCGTTTGAGGTATAGTTGATGATGGATGCATCTTCTCCTTTTTTAAGGAAAGGTATAGCTGCTCTTGATGCGAAAAATGTAGAATCTAGATTCAGCGCCATAACAGATCTATAAAATTCCGTGGTCATTTCTTCAAATCTAGATCGGCCACCTAGACCACCTGCGTTGTTTACAAGGGTATCTATTTTTCCGTACTTTTCGCCAATTGCCTTTATGTTTTTGGTTACGGCTTCTTCATTGGTGACATCAAAACCGTAATATTCCGCATCAATGCCCTCTGCAGATAGTTCTTTTACTCTCTGCGCACCCGCTTCATTGTCTATGCCGTTAAGGATAACGGTATACCCATCTTGCCCTAATCTTTTTGCCACGGCGAAACCTATTCCACCTGTTGCTCCTGTTATTACTGCTACTTTTCCTTTCATTTCTATGTTAGTTACTGTTAGTGAATTTTTATATGTATTAAACTGACTCCAATTCTACGGGTCGTATTCTCTTTATTAATCCAAATATTGATAGTACTGCAAGAGGAGCTAGTACCGCGATGACAATAAAT
Source organism: Zobellia sp. 1_MG-2023 (assembly GCF_030549125.1). Lineage (NCBI taxonomy): Bacteria > Pseudomonadati > Bacteroidota > Flavobacteriia > Flavobacteriales > Flavobacteriaceae > Zobellia > Zobellia sp. 1_MG-2023. Next base: position 622,464 of record NZ_JAUOSY010000002.1, read on the forward strand.
GCGGGGGTATATGATACGGATGCAATCATAGGAATCAATGAGTTCATTATGATAACCGATACTGCCGCAACGGTACCTGCCAAACCGGCCAAAGTACCCACAGATGGTCCGCGGAAAAGATCACTTGAAATAGTTTGAATATTACCGATGGCAAATTGAAAGCCAAAGAGTACCACTGCCACGATATAAATAAACGTCATAGGGTTCTTTTCCGTTACTAAGAAAATTATTCCGAGTAGACCCATGAAAATCAATGCGCCGCCAATGGTTATCGTAATCTTTCTTGCCGCATCTACAGTTTTGGTCTCCATGAGTTTACCGCAATACCAGCCTCCTATGATGCTGCCCGCCATACCGCCTAGATAGGAAATCCAAATAGTAGACCCTATTTCCTCAATGCTAAAACCAAATTTAGAGTTGAGGTAAAGTGGCATCCAACCAACGAACAACCACCAAATAGGCTCTATAAAAAAGCGGGACAAAAGTACTCCCCATGATTCTTTGTAGCTTAGGATTTTTGCCACGGAAAGGCCTTTTTCCTTTTCCTCCGTTGAAGGGCCTAAAGCAATTTTATCGGCAAGAATCAATTTTTGTTCTTCTTCTGTTATCCATGGGTGTTTCTCCGGTTTGGCCTTGTTGATGAACAACCACGGAATGACCCACAACAACCCAATGGCTCCAATGATGATAAAGGTGGAACGCCATCCGAAATGACCATATAAATAAGCGATCAGTACGGGTGCTATTACACTTCCCAATGATGCACCTGCATTAAAAATACCTTGTGCAATGGCCCTTTGCTTAACGGGAAACCATTCGCCATTGCTTTTAACCGCACCTGGCCAGTTACCTGCTTCGCCTAAACCTAGCATAGCCCTAAAAAGTGTTAGGGAAATTAGGCCTCTGGCAAAAGCGTGTAATATTGACGCTACGGACCACACTACTATGGAAACGACAAACCCCATACGGGTACCTATCATATCGTAAAGCTTACCGGACAGAAACTTTCCGGCAGCATAGGTAATCATGAAAACATTGAGCATAATGGCATAATCCGACTCATCCATTCCCAAATCTTTGCCCATCTCTGGCCACATAACACCAAAAGCGGTACGGTCTATATAATTAATGACCGTTGCCAAACAAATTAGGGCTATAACCCACCATCTTAAACCTTTGACTTTCATCTTCGTTCTTTTAAATTATTCTTTATAATTGGATACACGAATGGCTGTCCTAGTTCTATGGGATAGGAGAATTATTAGTTCTAAAAGCCTGTATTTAAGATGTTTAAATACGTGTTGTGTAATAGGATTGGTATGTTCGACTTTAGCCGTTTACCTTCATTGGATAAGCTTTTTTAGTATTAGTTTCCCTTCAGTATATGAATTGTAAAAAGATAAATCGTGCACTTTTATCCTTCTAGTATTTTTACTTTTCTGTCTTCGCCATAAATGTAATCGTACAATTTGGCAAAGTGTAATTTCATTGTTTCTTTGGCTCTTTGCGGGTTTTGTTCCAATATGGACAAATAGATGTCTTCGTGCTTTTTTACTTCTGCCAATGCAACATCTCCATCACAGACACGGTCTTTGTCATATGCAACGATAATCTCTGGGGTTATCAATAGCATAAGGGTATTCATTGTACTATTTTTACTTGCCGAAGCTATGGCAAGGTGAAAGAGCAAATCCTCTTCCAAACAATCTTCGCCAGCTATCATCTTGGTCTTGTAAGCATCAAAAGCAGATTTTAGGCGTTCTAGGTCTTCGTCGGTTCTTCTTAAAGCAGCCAATTTAACCGTTTTTAGTTCCAGTAAAATCCTGGTTTCAACCAATGATTTGAAATCTTGATCTTCCAAACTCAAAATATCATCTATCATACCGTTCATGGCAATTTGACCAATCTCGGCAATGAACGTTCCGCTCTGCGGTTTTGAGTTTAAAATACCGTAGAACTCAAGCTTTTGAATGGCCTCGCGAACGTTACTTCTACTTACACCAAACTTTTCGGAAAGTACACGTTCTGCAGGCAACTTATCACCTGGTTCTAGATTTTTGTAATTGATTAAATCACGAATATTAGAAATGATTGCATTTTGAACTTCTTTGTTCTCATGTTTTGTAAGTATTTCTAACTTCATATTTGATGTATATTATAAATTGGTTAACCAGATTGGTTTGTTAAAATTATAAAATTCTAAACTACAAAAAAAGTATTTCTTGAATTAAAAAAGTTACGATTTTAGGGGTGTTCTAAGCGTTTTTTGAATTTTACCGACCCGTGGTGAGCGAGTCGGCAAAATTACTCTCAATCTAACTCAAAACAACAATTCTACTATTCTTTATTTGTATTTGTTACGACTGTTTTTAGACGTTCGTTATCAGTTCATTAACCTTTGGTACTGTAATTAGTAACCAGGGTTTTGGGTAATAACACCACCACTTGCCAATACTTCTGAGATTGGAATTGGGAATAAATGGTAATTGCTATTAATTGTTTCTCCCATTTCGGCATCTACAGAACCTGTTCTTACCAAATCAAACCATCTTTGTCCTTCAAAGGCCAACTCTAATCTTCTTTCATCAAGAATGGCTTGCCTCACATCTGCTTGTGTGGTTATGGTTCCGGTTAAGCTGGTTAAACCGGCTCGTGATCTTATATCGTCCAATAGGGGTAGTACGGTTGTAGCGGGAGCACCATTTTCGTTTAATGTTTCAGCATATAATAAAATAACATCAGCTAACCTTAGTTCAATCCAGTCATGATCACCACCTAAACCTCCTTCTTTTGGGAATTTTATGGCAGTAGTACCCAAGGAGTCAAGCGTTACTGCTTTTCTTAAGTCTGTACCACCACCGTTAGCACCACTTTCATCAAATGCGGCAACTAGGTCCGGGTCAACCGGGAAATCAGCTTTTGAATCGTCTCCCACAAACCAGTTCCAGAAGCGAGAAGCAAATGAATATTCGTCTGTAATGGAGCTTTCTATTCGCGAAGAAAATATTATTTCAGAATTCTCTACCTCATTGGCGGCACCAAAAACTTCGTTAAAATTATCTTTGAGGCTTATTCCGGCAGCTGCAGCTCCGTTTACAACGGCGGCCAAATGAGGTTCGGCACTAGAATAATCACCCATAGTGGCATATACTTTTCCCAACAATCCTTGAGCGGCAAATTTAGAGGCTCTTCCGTTTACAATTTCAATGTCCAAAGCGGCAATTGCATCCTTCAAATCAGGAATGATTACGTTATTATAAACATTAGTAGCGGGTTGTCTTTCTAAAATAGATGAATCCGTTAGGCTAGGTGCTGCGGACAAGTTTACAGGAACATCGCCAAAAACTTGAACCAACTTAAAGTAAGATAAGGCTCTAAGAAATTTAGCTTCGGCTATATCTGTAACATTCGTTGAGTTTTCTATTACATTGTTTGCACTCAATATGGATTTGTACAAAGCGGTATAGAAAGGGCCAAAGAATTGGTCTTCCATAGCGGTTATTCCTCCGTTATAGGTATCGAACTCGGTATAAGGAGGTTCATCCATAAAAGCGTTGTCCGCTCTAAATTCACCCATTACTGCCATTGGCGTATTGGTGCCAAGTTGATAATAATATGCCGCATTTAAAACACCATCAAAATCTGTTAAAGAGTCTGAACTGGCAATATTTGGCGGAACTTGATCTAGATCACTATCACATGCGGTTATGATTAGCAACAATCCCAATAATTTATATATGTTTTTCATTTCTTTTATTTAAAAGTTAACATTTAAACCGATAGTAAAGCTTCTTACAATTGGACTTGCACCTACTTGAGCACCGTAAGTTGTTGGTCCTAAGTAATCACTACCTGCAGTCTGTACACCTTCTGGGTTATATGAAGTATAATTATCTGCCCATAAGTACAATAAGTTAGTTGCGGCGGCATATAATCTAACGGAGTTTATACCTATTTGACTCGTTACATCAGAATCTAATGTGTAACCAATAGTTAAGTTTCTCAAGGCTACATAAGAAGCATCTTGTATTACGGCATCTGTTTGGTTTCTGTTAGCTGTATAGAACTCACCGTTGTGATCGGCAATACCATCACCTTTTGGTGTTACGCCGTCATCTTCAAAAGCTCCAACGGCATCAAAAGTGCTTACTAATCTTCCGCCCCATTGCGATTCGTAGTATAAAGGGTCTATATTGTAAACTTCCGCTCCATGAGATCCTTGAAGTTGAAAGGACATATCAAAAGATTTGTAATTAAGATTATGAGACATACCCCAGTAAAAATCAGGTGTATTCTGTCCTATTTTCACTAAATCTCCACCATCTTCAACACTCTTTGTGTTGTCTATAACGCCATCACCGTTTTGATCTACAATATAGGATTCCCCGGATTGATTGTTTGGGTGTCTTGTTCCATCTGCTAAATATCTCATTTCAACATCTCTAGTGGTTTCTAATCCCCACATTTCACCAATTTCTCCACCTATATAGTTTCTAAATACAGGGCCTCTACCACTTTGTCCGTAGATGGCTTGAGGTAGTTCGTCCAAACCTCCCAAATCTGTAATTTCGGTTTCAACTGTAGATAGGTTAGCTCCAAAACTCCAAGAGAAATTATCTGATTGTATAACGCTCGCATTCAATTCAAATTCTAAACCGGAACTTCTAACATCTCCGGAATTGAGAACAATTGAAGTGGTTCCCAATACTTCGGAAACACTTTGGTTAATTAAGATATCCTCAATATCGGAAGTGTAATAATCCACACCCAATCTAATTCTGTTGTTAAACAAACCTAAATCAACACCATAGTTGGTCTCCGTGTTGGTCTGCCACGTTAAATCTGCATTTGCTACGTTGTCAGGAATTAGAAAACCAGTTCCATAAACTGTTGCTTGAGGGTCTAAAAGGCTTAAGGCATCATAAGAACCTAAGAAAGAAGTTGTACCTAGGGAACCTGTGCTGAACCTTAGTTTGAACTGACTTAAAGTTTCACTGTTTTCTAAGAAGGCTTCATTATGAATGTTCCATCCTAAAGATAGGGCTGGGAAAGTTTCATATCTCTTATTGGCTCCAAAACGAGAATCACCATCTCTTCTAACTGAAGCAGAGATTAGGAAACGATCGTCATAGGCATAGTTAACTCTTCCAAAGACACTTTCTCTTACTCTAGTTTCGTCTCTTTCGGTCACGGTTATGTCCGCAGGGGTAAATAGGTTGTAATTAAGAATATCGCCTTCTGGTACATTTGCACCGTCTAAAGCAGTTCCTTTAAAAGTTGTGGTTTGAAATTCAAGACCAGCAACTCCAGAAATATCGTGTTTACCTATTACCTTGGCATAGTTAAGCGTAGTTTCACTTAATACAGAAGATACTTTTAAATCTGTTTGATCTCTGAAAGTTTGAGAATCTCTTGCCCTGGAGTCAAATCCAAGTAATCTGTGTTGATAAGCTTGGGTATCTCTAAGGTCTCCACCTAGTACGGTTTTAATATTCAATCCGTCTATAATACTGTACTGTAAGTAACCACTAACATTTCCGAAAAATGTTTTTTCCCAACTATCTGTATTGTCAAGCTTAGCGGCAGGACCTGCATCACCGGAACCACCAATACCATTGTTAGCTCTACCATAATGCCAATCTTGTGCGGCCATTCCTGGTTCTAGAGTGTAGATGCTATTCGCTTCGTAACCAGAACCTCTATAACCATTGTCAAATGGTGCCAGTCCTAAGGCTTGAGCTTGAGCGTCTAATTGTTGAACAAAAGCAATGGATTCATTAGTATGATAAACTGGATGTACACCATAGGATCTTAATAAATCTCTCATATCGTGACCTAAAATGTCTCTATGAGAAGTAAAACCATTGAAATTTAATCCGGTTTTAAATTTCTCTCCTAATTTGGCGTCAATATTTAAACGTGCGTTGAGTCTTTCATAGCCTTGTGTTCTAACAACACCTTCGGCATTTTGATAGCCTATAGAAGCAAAATAATTTACATCATCTGTTCCTCCGCTCATACTAAAATCATGACTAACGGTACTCCCGTTTTGAAAAAGCCAATCTTCTGGGCTTATTGCTCCTGGAGAATTTTCATAAGCATTTAATCTATATTCCAAGAAAGCAGGGTCATTAGTCTCTACCGTACCGGCCCAGTTACCCGCAGCAATTTCGGCTCGTGAATGCTCCGCCCATTCAGGTCCTGAAGCAAGTATGTTGTCTCTGTATTTGCTGGAAAAACTGGTGTAAGCATTATAGCTAAAAGTAGCTTTGCCCGACCTACCTTTTTTAGTGGTAATCAGGATTACACCGTTAGCTCCCCTAGAACCATAAATTGCAGCAGAAGCAGCATCTTTTAAAACCTCTAAGCTTTGAATATCGTTAGGGTTAACTGTGGCCAGACTTCCTGAGATTGGGTAGCCGTCTACAACGATCAATGGGCTTGAATCTCCTGATATAGATGAAGCAGCCCTTACCTGAATCTTTGGATCTGCACCTGGCGCACCATCTTGATTTTGGATTAATACACCTGGTAATTTACCGGCCAATGCATCATCTACACGTGCCGCTTGAATAGCGGCTACTTCGTCACCGCCTACTTTTGAAACAGCTCCGGTTAGGTGCGATTTTTTTCGCGTACCATAACCCACTACTACAACTTCTTCCAATAGGGCGGCATCTTCAACCATGGTTATGTTTATGGTTGACTGACTGCCTACGGTTACGTTTTGAGTTACATAACCAATGTAGGAAAATTGAAGAATATCTCCGCTGGAAGCGTTAATAGAATAAATTCCATCAAAGTCTGTGGAAGTACCTGTTGTAGTTCCCGTTATAATTACGTTTACACCGGGAATAGGTACGTTGGCCTCGTCTACGATCGTACCGGTTATGGTAGATCCATCTTGGGCAAATAGCGATATGTTGAGACACAATAAAGCTATAAGTGTTAGTTGAGTTTTTAAATTCATTTGAATAATGTTAAGTTAGTAATGTTCATCGGTTTAAGGCTAGAGCCCCAAATGAGGATGATCAGCATCATCTCATTCAATCTTCAACTTACTAATGCACGAAACTCATTAAGATCCCTGAATTTTTGTATTTTTGTAATGAGCGTGTATAGTAAAATGTACATGTTCTTAGTATTACTTCCCTTCAGAATGAAGTAATTTCAGTTTAAAAGGATGGGCGTGCACCCATCCTTTTTTTATTGGGTACCTTATACTTTCATGAATTGTTTCTTTAATTAATATTAGCCTAAATTTTATAGATTAATTGGTTTTCCATTTTGGTTAACCAATTTGGTTTACCAAATATAACTTAATAGTTTGTTAAATAAAAATTAATATCAAGAAAAGTTGGTGTTAAAATTGGCTATCTACTATTTTAAAGAACTACATTTTGTTAAAATGATAATTAAATACCATCTAAACCGTCTTTGTGGAAAGGGAGTACGGCAGTAGTTGTGGTGCTACTACTTGCACAACTGACTCCCTTGTTTAATCTCTGGCTTACTTTTTAGCCATAAAATCTTCTCTTATTGGACTGAAGACGTCTATTAATACCCCTGCTTCTTGGCATGTTGTCCCGTGCATAACATGAGGTGGAATATAGAAAGAGTCGCCTCCTTTAAGGATTTTTGTTTCTTCTCCTATGGTCATTTCAAACTTTCCGCTAACTACATAGGTTACTTGTGAATGATAGTGTTCATGCATTGGCCCAATTCCGCCTTTGTCAAATTTTACGTTTACAAGCATGATTTTATCATCATACCCCATAATCTGACGCTGAACACCTTCGCCTACAGTCTCCCACGGGATATCTTCTCCTATTAAAAATTCTTTACTTGCTCCAAAAGTTTCCATAATCTATAATTTATTTGATTTTGATAAATATATAAGGACCCGTCCAGCGGTACTCCTTGTTCTTAATTTTTATAGTATGTTCTTTGTCCGGATCTTTATCATTGTTGGCCATTACGAGCATTAGTTTTTCTCCATTAGCCTTGATTTGTATTATTACGGACGTGTATTCTTTTGTATCTGACACAAGTTCTATTTTAGATATTGCACTATTTGAGTTAACCGAAAACTCAGAAACCGGACTATAGTTTCCGTGCGATTCTATTACCGAAACAAATGTGGTATTCTGTGTATTTTTTCTTCTAATGATAAGGCCTGCATCCCTCCTTAAATTAAATTCAGGATCGTTGGCTCCAATACGAACAAATTGTAGTTCATCTTCTTTTTGGCTGGCAGTGGTCAATGTGTAGAACTTCCCATTTTCAAGCCAACTTAGTTTGCTGTTGTCTGCATTGGGATTGCCCAAACCTTCCGACCAAATATGTTGATAGCCGTTTTCACTTCCTAAAGGTTCTGCTATCTTAGGGAAACTAAAGTTAAAATTGGTCTGTATAACTTGTCCCATGAAATAGAAGGGGAGGTCATATTTATTTTTTGTTTGCGACGCAACTTTTAAAATGTCCAGAACAAAAGGCCTTTCAAAATCATCAATTTTAATAAGTGCCATGGTTCTTTGCATTTCCGTTCCGGGATAGGCGTTACTTTCTTTGGCACTAACGATTTTTAGATTGGTGTCCGAAGCATCAAAAAAGTAAAGTTCTGAGTGGTGCTTGCTGCCAATTTCATATGTTCCATTAAAGTGCGAGGTCTGGTTTTGTACCAAGGTATTGTGGGCAATGGTTTGTTTGGCCCAAGTTTTATTTTCTTTTAAATAATTGCCACCTCCTTTTTGTTCTATATTTACAAAACGTGCCAAACCGTAATCCTGAACTATTTCTTTTCCTTTTTCATAGAGCGAAAAGGATAGTTTGTCATAGTGGCCATGACTTAAACCTTGTGCGGCATATTTATAGACTAGCGCCATGTCTTCATTACCATATCTAAGGATAGCTACACCTCCTTCGTTTCCATTGGCACCATCTGTAAGATTGATGGACTTTTTTTGGAATTTTGTGGATTCACCATCTCTAATACCCAGTGCCACGGCTAGCCCGGAATCATCCAATAAAACTTGGCCTTGTTCATTGGCAATACTCAGTAGTTGTGGGTTGTGCCCTCCGTATTGGTAGGCTATATCTACAGCGGTAACCACTTCACGTGATTTATAGGACATTCCTTTTTGCGCATCGTTCAACGGAAAAAACTCTCCATCCGCATCAGAAAGGTTGAGAAGCACATTTACTGATTTTAGGAGTACGCTGTCCTTATGTTCAAAAATCTTTACTTCGGGTCTTACGTTGTGCAGTGCTTGAGCAAAAATTAAAAATGGGTACATGGCGTATCTCTGGTAATAGGGACCTTCAGTATAATAACCGTCCGGAGAAAAAGGTTCGTTTACATTGGCAAGAAAACCTACCTCTTGGCCTTCCGTTTTTATATATCCACCGTCATTATCTTTTGCATCTATAGGTAGTCCGTCATCTTCAATACCATATAGGGCACGGTGTACCAATTCATCATCACCCATTACTAAACCGATCATGCCTACGGCGGCGTTGCCCCAGGTACTGTGATTATGAACACGGTTATAGAATTGGGGATTATCTATGGATATAAAATTGGCGAAAGGTCTAAAAAGGTTTTTCTCCAGCCGCTTGCGCTCTTTTTGAGTAAGGTAATTGTAAACACAATCGTACGCTTGGCTAACATACACTAACCAGTTGGAGTCGTTCAGGCATTGCCAGAATAGTTTGCCACGGGCATAGGAGCGCGTTTGCGGATGTACGGGCAAATCTTTATACATAGCCTCGTACTGAAACAACATTGCTTTTACGTATTCAGCGTACTTTTCATCGTCTAAAATTTGATAAAGTACACCAGCTTTTTGGAGGATTAAAAAATTGCGTTTGTGACGTTCGTGCGTGTACCCACCGGAATAATCTTTTGGAATTGGCGTATCAATTCCCAAGGCGATTTCCGCATCTACTTCAGCTTTTACGTGTTCTAAAGAAGCATCAAAAAGAGGCACATTACCTAATTCTTTCCTTATTTTCTGAACTCCGTCTTTTGTTAATATAAGACTAGGGTGCTCTTGGGTGTATCCATTAAAGGATACAAACCATAATAAGGTTAGAATTTGTAAAGTAATTTTAAATTGGCTCTTTATCATGTTCGTGTATTAGACCAAAATCAGATAATTAAATTGGTTAACCAGTTTGGTTTACCAAAAATAGAAATATTTTTTTGTTGAGCAAATTATTGGGGTATTATATCTTGAATTTTAACGGTTTACTGTTTTTAACAACTTTTCAACCGTATTTACGTGCTAGATATTTTAGGATGGTATCTACAATTTCCTGTTCCGAAAAAGAAATATCTACGGTCAAAGCCCGCTTTGGAATCTCTAAAAGTTGAAAGTCTGACTCTAGTGAAGATTCAGTTTGTCGTTGAGTACCACTTGTTTCTAGACGTTGGTTTATAGCTTCGTAGGTACCGCTCATAAAAATCCAATCAATTTCATGACCTAGATTCTCAGAAAGTTGTAGTCGTTGTTCTTTCTTTAATATGGAGCAAGAAACTACACAGCCCTTTTTTGAGAACTCTTCTTCAATAAGGTTTGTAATGGCAGATAACCATTTGGAGTTAGTATTATTATTTTTCTTATCTTCCTGTAATTCAGGGTGAAGAACAACATCGGCATCAAAAAAGGGGATTTCTAGTTTTTGTGCAACCTTCTGACCGGCAATGCTCTTTCCGGTACCACAAAGGCCTACTAGAATAACAATAAAATTTTCTTTTTTCTTCATCTGTTAAAAAATTGGTTAACCAATTTGGTTTACCAAATATAACTATATTTGGCTATTAACAAAATGTTAAGTAAAAAAATATATCTTAAATAGTTAATTATGAGTAATTCTGAGCGTATGCAGGACCGTAGAAACTTCTTAAAAAAGTCTGGTTCTGGACTCTTGGCAATACCTGTTTTGCCGCTGGTAAGTTCGTTTTCATCAGGACCCTATGAGTCGGAGAATGACCTTCAGGTTTATTTATTTTCAAAACACTTGCAATTTCTAGGGTATGAAGAAATGTCTGAGGTAGCTTCCAAAATAGGGTTTAATGGTTTGGATTTAACCGTGAGGCCTAAGGGACATATACTTCCAGAAAATGTGGAGCGCGACTTGCCTAAGGCCATTGAAGCTATGAAAAAGTATGGTCTTAGCCCAAAAATGATGACAACCAATGTTCTCGAATTTAAAACAGATGTTGACAAAAAAGTACTAAAAACAGCTAGTAAGTTGGGTATAACACATTATAGGACCGGGTGGCTCAGTTATCCTGATGACCAAAGTATAGAGGATTGTCAACGAACTTACCAGAAACTTTTTAAGGAACTAGAGATGGTAAACGGTAATCTAGATTTGATAGGGTGTTATCAGAATCACGCAGGAAACCATGTTGGCGCTCCTATTTGGGACATGCCTCCTTTATTTCCATCTGCTGAGAGTAGGTATTTGGGTTGCCAATATGATATACGCCATGCAGTTGTAGAGGGAGGTATGAGTTGGGAATTGGATTTGCGGCGTATTGCTCCGTATATAAGGTCAATCGTTATAAAAGATTTTAAATGGGGAAAGGTCAATGGCCAATGGAAGCCGGTAAATACACCTTTAGGGGAAGGCATGGTAGATTTTGATCGCTACTTTTCTTTATTAAAAAAATATAAGATAAACGTACCTGTATCGCTACACCTAGAATATGATCTTGGAGGTGCTGAACACGGTGCAAAACAAATTACCATGGATAAGGACCAAGTATATGCCAAAATGAAAAACGACCTTACCTTTCTAAAAGAGACATGGGCAAAAGCAGAATAATAAAACCTAAACAACCTGAACATGGCAGAAAAAAGTGAAACTACAACGGACAAACTTAGAAAGGTAAGCACAGCTACTATTGCTACCTGTTTGTTCAAAAAAGGATTAAAGAACCAGTTTATACAGGATGTGAAGCCGGTGAAGAGCGGAAAACCTACTATGGTGGGTAAAGCCTATACACTACGTTATATTCCTGCTAGGGAAGACTTAAATCCTATTACGGTATTTCAAAATCCTAGACATTTGCAACGTGTTGCCGTAGAAGAATGCCCTAAAGGATATGTTCTGGTCATTGATAGTAGAAAGGATGCCCGAGCGGCATCTGCAGGTTCTATATTGGCTACACGCTTAATGGTACGTGGGGTTGAGGGTATGGTTACGGATGGTGGGTTCAGAGACGCGGGCGAAATTGCCGACCTTAACTTTGCATCTTACCACAACAGACCTACCGCCCCAACCAATTTGACTTTGCACCAAGCTATTGCCGTTAATGAGCCCATTGGTTGTGGTGATGTTGCTGTTTTTCCCGGTGATTTTATTGTAGGAGATGATGATGGCGTTATGGTCATTCCCTCGGAAATTGCAGATATAGTAGCTGATGAATGTTTACAAATGACACAGTTTGAAAGTTATGTAATGAGTGAAGTTCAAAAAGGGAGGTCTATTATAGGTCTATACCCGCTAACGGATAAAGCATATAGCGCACAATTTAAACAATGGATGTTTTTGAAGAATAAGTTATGAATGAGGTATAAGGTGGTACGCCTATAGTTGGATTGTATCCTTTAACGGATAAAACACATAACAACGGGTACCAGAAATGGTAAAAAAAACAGTAGTCGACCTCGGCAATATTTTAAGTAAAATTTGATGTGCAGATTATCGATAATTGCATAACTGGTACTGCCTTCGGTTCTATATACCCTAGGGTATATTTGTGGCTGAATACCTACTTTTTAAATCACTGTTTTTTAAGTTTTTATCATTTTATTAAATAATATAACCTTGTTAAAAGTCATGCACACAACAAATTGTTAATTATTCACAACAATTTTGGCATTTACAAATATTAGGATGCGGAATTTGCGTTATGTATAACTACATATGCTTAAGATTGAATAAAATCTAGGGCATGTCATGAAGTTTTACATAAATTATGCGAAACCTACCAAAAGTGTTCTTTGCTATCTTGCTTCTGGCAAGCTTATCAAGTTTTTCTACGAATATTGAATTTGTAGAGAAAATTCCCGTTTTCGATACCGAAGCTTTTTTTTCTAATGAAGTTTCAGTCGATGCACCTCCAACGTTTTCTAATTGTCCGCCTTCTGATGTTGTAGTAACCTATACAACCGATGAGTGTAGCGCTGTAGTAACATGGACACCCCCCACGGCTTCTGCAGATGCAGTGAGCGTTACCAGCAATTATAGTCCGGGAGATTCTTTTCTGCCGGGAACTACTGCTGTTATTTATAGGGCCGAAGATGCGGGAGGGAATGTTTCTACTTGTTCTTTTAATATAACGGTAGATGATAACCAAGATCCCGTTTTTGATACTTTCCCTACTGATGTAACTTTAACCGCAGACCCTAACACATGTACTGCCCCACATACATGGGCAGAACCAACGGCTTCGGATAACTGTCCTCCTGGAGAAGGAGAAGCTCCCGTGCTTCAGGATTTTGAAGCGGCTATTAACCAATGTTATACGTTTGTGCGTTCATCCATTACTAATGGCGGCCAAATAAATGGTTCCCGTAATCTAGTTTCCACTGGAATTTCTAGTAATGCCTTTTTTGCAAGTTCAATGACAACGCCGGTTTTTTACTTCAATGGCTTTGGAGAAATTACTTTTTCTCATAGTATATCTGCAGTCACGAACTCTCCTTCTATTCATTTGGATATATTGGATGAGGATGGAAATACGGTTACTACTGATTTTTTTAGTAAGACTTACACGACAACAGGGGTTCAACAAGAAATTATTCCTTTTAACTTAATCGGGAATTATCAAATAAGGATTAGATATTCATCTTCCTCTTTGTTCAACTCTGGTATGGAAGCTTATTTAGATGATTTGTTGATTCCTGGAACCGTTGTTACAAATATTAATGATACGAGTTGTGAATTAGCAGATTATGTAATTTTCAGAACGGATGGAACCGGACTTAATAGCGGTGATCAATTTGATATTGGTACTACTACTATTAGATATACTGTAAGAGATGCTTCTGGTAATTTTTCAGAAAGGTCTTTTAATATCACTGTAGAGAATGATGTAGACCCACCATCAGGTTCAACGGAATACATATATTGCGAAGGAGATACCCCTCCTGAGATGTCTGTAACTGTAGATGTTGCGGGTGGTGAAACAGCTAATTGGTATGACGGGAACGGAAATTTGGTAGCGAGTGGTGTTACGACCTACACAGCACCAGCTTCTGCTGATTTTTTTAGAAACTATACGGTGTATTCCCAAAATTCTAATGGGTGTACCAGTGAAAATTTCTTATCAATAGATCTTTACCAAATACCAAGACCTGCTCCACCAGCAGCGGATAGCCCTATAGAATATTGTGTAGGGGAAACCGCAACACCATTGGTGGCAACGGCGCCTTCAAATCATACCTTACAATGGTACACGGTAGCAACAGGGGGAACAGCTAGTGCAACAGCGCCAACACCAAATACGGCCGTTGCAGGAACTACTTCTTATTATGTAAGTCAAATAGATGATTCTACCACATGTGAGAGTGAACGAACGCAAATAGACGTGATAGTTTACGCTATACCAACGGCACCCACTGTGAATTCACCAGTTGATTATTGTATCGGTGATGCTTCAGCACAATTAGATTCGCATGCAACCGGAACGAATTTAAGATGGTACGATGCGGCAACGGGTGGAAATGAAATTCCGGGAACGACTACTCCTGATACGTCAACAGCAGGGCAACAATCTTTTTGGGTAACACAATCAAGTGTAAACGGAAGTGCTACTTGTGAAGGAGGAAGAACAAGATTAAATGTCAATGTGTATGATGCACCTACCATAACCACGCAGCCTACAAATGAAGCTGTTTGTGAAGGCGGTACAGTTACTTTTAACGTAGCGGCTTCTGGGTCAGGTGTTATTCAATGGCAGCTTTTTGATGGCACTAATTGGAATGATTTAACCAATACAGCACCACATAGTGGAGTAACTACAAACACACTTACTGTAACGAATGTAACCCTCGCCATGAGCGGAAATAGATATCGTGCAATAGCCACAAGTCCAGCAGCAAGCTGTTCGGATGCCACTTCAGACGAGGCGGTTTTAACGGTAAATACAGCTCCGCCAGTTCCGACAAGTGGAGGCGACCAAACGGAATGTGAAGAAGACCCGATACAAACTTTGACCGCTACGGCAATACCTCCATCAGGGGCAAGCATCATATGGTACGATGCTTTAACTGGCGGAAATGTTGTAGCAAGCCCGACTTTAAATACAGTAGGAACGATAACCTATTATGCGGAAAGTAATGATACTGTAAACGGATGCCCAAGTGTGGGTAGAACTTCAGTAACCTTAACTATTCAACCTGCACCCGTAGCACCAACAAGTGGTGGTGACCAAACGGAATGTGAAGAAAACCCGATTCAAACGTTAACGGCTACTGCAACTGCACCGGCTGGTTCAACTTTAGTGTGGTACGATGCGGCTTCCGGTGGTAACGTAGTCGCCAATCCGGATTGGAGTTCTGTCGGGACTGAAATTTTTTATGCTGAAAGTCAAGATAATAGTACAGGTTGTCCTAGTTTAACACGAACAGCTGTTTCTCTTACTATTCAACCTGCGCCAGCTCCACCAACAAGTGGAGGTGACCAAACGGAATGTGAGCAAAATCCTATTCAAACTTTAACCGCAACGGCAACGGTACCTTCAGGTTTTACATTGACTTGGTATGATGCTCCTACGGCGGGTAATGTTGTGGCTAGTCCAGAATGGAGTTCGGTCGGTTCGGTTACCTATTATGCCGAAAGTCAAAACAATACTACAAATTGTATTTCACTTTCAAGAACAGCGGTAACGTTGACAATTGATGCTATTCCGGCTGCTCCAACAAGTGGTGGTGACCAGGTAGAATGTGAAGCGAATCCTACGCAAACCATGACAGCTACAGCAACTGCACCCGCAGGTGCCACGGTCATGTGGTATACAGCCGCTACAGGTGGTAGTGAGGTAAGTCCAACTTTAAATGCTGTTGGAACTATAACTTATTACGCGGAAAGTAGAACTACAAGTAGTAGTTGTGTGAGCGTAACAAGAACAGCGGTAACGTTAACAATGCATCCCAATCCAACCATTTCGGTTACGCCTAGTTCGCAAACCTGTTCTGCAGACCTATCTACGTATTCGGTTTCTGTAGATGTGGATAGAGGTACGGTAACTTCAAGTGAAGGAACGGTAACCGATAACGGAGGAAATAACTGGACGATTTCAGTTATACCTTCCGGAAATAATATAACGGTGACCGTAACAGATGCAAATTCGTGTACGGATGTTATCAACATCAATGCACCTAATTGTGCTTGCCCAACGGTAAACGCTCCAACAAGTGGGGGAGACCAAACGGAATGTGAGCAAAATCCAATTCAGACATTAACGGCTACGGCAACAGCTCCTACAGGTGCAAGTGTAGTGTGGTATGATGCTGCTTCTAACGGAAACGTAGTAGCAAGCCCCACATGGAGTACGGTTGGTTCAACTACCTATTATGCTGAAAGTGTTGATGATGTAAATGGATGTACAAGTACAACAAGAACGGCTATAAACCTAACGATTCAAGCGGCTCCTGCGGCACCAACAAGTGGAGGTGATCAAACGGAATGTGAGGTAACACCAACCCAAACACTTACTGCAACTGCTTCAAGTGCACCAGGAACTTCCATTACTTGGTACGATGCTGCAACTGGTGGAAACATAGTTGCAAGCCCAACTTTAAATGCTGTGGGTACGGTAACATATTATGCGGAAAGTGAAAATATTAGCACCAGTTGTGTTAGCCATGCGCGAACAGCGGTCAGCTTAACAATTGAACCGAATCCAGTTGCACCAACAAGTGGAGGCAACCAAACGGAATGTGAAGCATCACCTATTCAAACTTTAACGGCAACAGCCACGGCACCAGCTGGGTCTAGTGTAGTTTGGTATACTGCTGCTACGGGTGGAACTGTAGTTGCTAGTCCAACTCTAAATTCCGTAGGAACGGTAACGTATTATGCGGAGAGTGAAAATAATACAACATCTTGTGTGAGTGACAACAGAACAGCTGTGGTACTTACTATTCAAGATACGCCTACCATTACAGAAAGCACTGGAGGTGCTACTTGTTCCGCAGACCTTTCAACTTATTCGGTATCCGTAGATGTGAGTAACGGAACCGTAACATCCACAGAAGGAACGGTAACGGATAACGGAGGTAACAACTGGACAATCTCCAATATCCCTGCAGGAAACAATATCACGGTAACCACAACAGCGGCAAATTCTTGTTCGGAATCTATAACCATTACAGCTCCAAATTGTAGCTGCCCGATAGTAGCTGCCCCAACAAGTGGAGGCGACCAAACGGAATGTGAGCAAAATCCGATTCAAACATTAATGGCTACCGCAACACCACCTGCTGATGCAACTGTAGTTTGGTACGATGCGCCAACGGGTGGAAACGTGGTAGGAAGCCCAACAAGAAATACAGTAGGTACAATAACCTATTATGCGGAAAGCGTACAAAACGTAACCAATTGTGTGAGTGCTACACGTACCGCTGTGGTTTTGACAATAAATGAAACACCAAATGCCCCAACAAGTGGTGGTGACCAAACGGAATGTGAGGCTACACCTATTCAAACTTTGACCGCTACGGCAACTGCACCTGCAGGTTCAAGTGTGGTTTGGTATGACGCTGCAACTGGTGGAAACGTAGTTGCTAGTCCAACTTTGAATGCGGTTGGTACGGTAACCTATTTTGCGGAAAGTAGCAATAGCTCAAGTTCTTGTGCAAGTTTCACCAGAACACCAGTGAGTTTGACCATTCAAGACACACCGGATATTACGGTTTCAACTGCGGCAACCTGTACTGCCGATTTATTGACCTATTCGGTTTCTGTTGATGTGAGCGAGGGCACAGTGACTTCTACCGAAGGTACGGTAGTAGATAATGGAGGGAATAACTGGACCATTTCGGGTATCACTTCCGGAACTGATATTACGTTGACGGTTACGGCACCAAATGCATGTACACGAACTTTGGATATTACGGCTCCGGACTGTAGCTGTCCAGTGGTGGCAGCTCCAACAAGTGGAGGTGACCAAACGGAATGTGAGCAAAATCCTATTCAAACGTTGACTGCTACCGCAACACCACCTGCAGATGCTACTGTAGTTTGGTATGATGCGCCAACTGGTGGCAGTGTAATTGCGGACCCTTCTATAAATACAACAGGGTCGGTAACGTATTATGCGGAGAGCCGTGATAACGTGACCAACTGTGTGAGTAGCACCAGAACGGCAATTGTTTTAACTATTGATGCGGCACCAACTGCACCAACAAGCGGAGGTGACCAAACGGAATGTGAGCAAAACCCGATTCAAACTTTGACCGCTACGGCAACTGTGCCATCAGGTTCAACGGTGGTTTGGTACGATGCCCCTTCAGGTGGAAATATCGTTGCTAGCCCAACCCGTAACACTGTAGGAACTTCAACGTACTATGCACAAAGCGAAAATAGTACGACTTCATGTACGAGTTTAGCGAGAACTGCGGTTTCCCTAACTATTGAGGCTGCACCAAGTGCACCCGTTAGCGGAGGAGACCAAACGGAATGTGAGGCAAACCCAATTCAAACATTGACTGCTACGGCAACTGCACCTGCAGGTTCAAGCGTGGTTTGGTATGATGCGGCGACTGGCGGAAACGTTGTGGCCAGCCCAACATTAAATACGGTTGGTTCTATTACGTACTTTGCGGAGAGTGAAAACAATTCAACTTCTTGTACTAGTTTTACCAGAACTCCGGTAAACTTAACGATTCAAGATACACCAGATATTTCTATTGCAACGGCGGCTGCTTGTGCACCGGACTTATTGACCTATTCGGTTTCTGTAGATGTAAGCGAAGGAACGGTAACTTCTACAGAGGGTACAGTAGTAGACAATGGTGGAAATAACTGGACGATTTCAGGAGTTCCTGCCGGAAACAATATTACGTTAACGGTTACGGCACCAAATGCCTGTACGCAGACTTTGGCTATTACGGCTCCGGATTGTAGTTGTCCAGTTGTAGATGCGCCAACAAATGGAGGTGACCAAACGGAATGTGAGCAAAATCCTATTCAAACGTTGACTGCTACGGCTACGCCACCTGCGGATGCAACTGTAGTTTGGTATGATGCGCCAACAGGCGGTAGTGTGGTTGCCGACCCATCTTTATCTACTGTGGGAACAGCTATTTTCTATGCGGAAAGTGTAGAGAATGTGACGAACTGTATCAGTAGTACCAGAACGGCTGTTACACTTACGATAGAAGCAACTCCGGCCGACCCGATTAGCGGTGGTGATCAGGTAGAATGTGATGCCAACCCAACACAAACGTTGACCGCTACGGCAACGGCGCCTGCGGGAGCAAGTATAGTTTGGTATGATGCCGCAACTGGTGGAAACGTAGTTGCCAACCCAATTCTTGATGCAGTGGGTAATGTAACCTATTATGCGGAAAGCAGTGACGATACTTCGGCGTGTACAAGTTTCAATAGAACAGCGGTTTCCTTAACGATTCATCCATTGCCAAATGTAGTGGCAAATGCGACTACCACGACTATAAACGCAGGGGAACCAGTTACTTTGACGGGCTCCGGAGCGACTTCCTATGTGTGGGATAATGGTGTAACCGATGGTGATACGGTCTATCCGCTAGTGACGACCACCTATACCGTAATCGGTACCGATGGAAATACTTGTGAAAATACCGATAGCGTTACGATTACCGTGAATGCAACTTCTGATATTCGAATTGAAAAAATTGTAGATGATGCGGCACCTAATGTGGGCGATACGGTAACATTTACGTTGACGGCTTATAATGACGGGCCTAGTGATGATATTGGCGGAACAGTTATAACTGATTTGCTTCCTTCGGGGTATACTTACATGGGTGACACCAGTGGTGCTGGTAATGGAACCTATGATGCGGTTTCGGGAGATTGGACGTTGCCTGCATTGCCCAATGGAAATTCAGTTGCAATCGATATTTCTGCAACGGTAAATGCTCCAACAGCTACACCTAACGAATTTTTGAATATTGCGCAGGTGATTTCGGCTACGAATTACGATTCCGATTCCGCTCCGAACAACGATGATGGCGACCAAAGTGAAGATGACGAAGCTTCTGCTGAGGTAATTCCACAATTGGCGGATCTAGAAGTAACGAATACCATTTCTCAGCCTAGCGGAAATCCTGGTGATATAGTGGTGCTGACGGTAACCGTTCAAAATAACGGTCCGGATGATGCTACGAACGTATCCCTAGAAAATATCATTCCTGACGGGTTTACAGTAACTACGGTAAACGATGCGGGTACACAAAGCGGAAATACCATCACTTGGTCAGGGTTGACCATTCCAAATGGTACGACGACTACATTGACTTATGATGTGACTGTAAATAATCCTACGAACGTAGCAGATGAATATTTAAACACGGTTCAGGTAACTACCGTTAATCAGTATGATCCAGATTCTGTGCCTAATAATGAGGATGGTGATCAGAGTGAAGATGATGAGGATGCCGTTTCTATGCGACTGCAGTCTTCGGATTTGGAAATCGTAAATACGGTGAACCCGGATTCGGGTAACCCGGGTGATATATTAACATTCTCCATTGAGATTATCAACAGCAGTACGGATGATGCCACGGGTATTGCACTTGAAAATTATGTGCCTACAGGATTTACGGTAACGACTATTAACGATGGCGGAATCCAAACCGGAAATACTATCAGCTGGAACGGACTTACGGTACCTGGCGGTACGAGCCAAACAATAACTTTTGAGGTAACTATCAACGTGCCTACAAATACTGATGGTGAGTATTTCAACACGGTTCAAGTTACGGCGGTTGACCAATTGGACCCGGATTCTAGTCCGAATAATGACGATGGCGATCAAAGCGAAGATGACGAGGACAATGCTGAAATTGTATTGATTCCAGCGGACTTAAGTCTATCTAAGAATTTGAGCGCGGCATCCAATCCAACACCAAATGCAGGTGATACGGTAACTTTTGAAGTGACGGTTACCAATGACGGTCCGGGTATCGCAACCAACGTATCGGTAGAAGATGTGCTGCCAATCGGTTATACCTTGGGTACGGTAAATAATGGTGGCGTTGTTTCCGGAAATACCATCACTTGGTCTATGGCCACAGTAGGTGTCGGAAGCCAAACAGTGAGTTATGAAGTAACCTTGAATGCACCAACAAATGCAATTGGTGAATACGACAATATTGCACAGATTACGGCAATGGACCAGTTTGATCCTGATTCTAGTCCGAATAATGATGATGGAAATCAAAGTGAAGACGATGAGGTTTTACACATCATAAATGCACCAAGTGTGGATTTGGAAATCAGTAAAATGGTAGACAAGTCGCAGACGTTCCATGGTGATACGGTAGTGTTTAGAGTTATTGTAGGCAATAATGACGCATACGAGGCTACGAACATTGGTATTGAAGATGTCTTGCCTTCTGGATATGTTTTAGTGAGCCATACGGCGGATTACGGTGCGTATAATGAAACCACGTCCACTTGGGAAATTCCTTCCTTGCCTGTGGATACCGAAGCGAATTTAGAAATGACGGTAACGGTTACGGATGTTGATGATTATACCAATGTGGCCGAATTGATTTACGTAGATCAAATCGATTTAAACATAGATAACGATAGGGCAGAGGCTACACCGGATGTAACCCAATCCAGCTGTTTAACGGTGTACAATGAATTTTCGCCCAACGGTGATGGTGCCAACGATATTTTCTTTATCGAATGTATAGAAGAATATCCGGATAATGTGCTAACGGTCTATAACCGATGGGGAACCATGGTCTTCACCACAATAGGTTATGACAATACCTGGGATGGAAGGTCATTGGACAGAGCAAAATTAGGAGATTCGGATCAGCTTCCTGTAGGAACGTATTATTACACCTTAGAACTTGGTGACGGCACAACATCGCCAAAATCAGGTTGGTTATATATCAGTAGATAAAAAGACAAAATGAAAGTAAATCATTTATTTAAAATATGCATTTGCCTGTGGTTCGTTACGGGTTGCGTTTGGGGTCAGCAAGATCCTCAGTATACGCAATACCAATACAATCCGCTGAGTGTAAATGCGGGCTATGCAGGTTCAAGGGGGCATTTGACCTTGTTGACTTTGTACAGAACCCAATGGGCAGGTATTGAAGGTGCGCCTAAAACCATAACCTTTGGTATGGATACCCCTGTGGGAAAGTTTGACGGATTGGGCCTTTCTTTGATTCAAGATGAATTGGGGCCGGCTACAGAAACGTATGTAGATGGTAACTATGCCCACCAATTGGTAATCAACCAAAGGGGTGACCGACTCGGATTAGGACTGAAAGCGGGAGTTCGGGTATTTAATTTGGACTTTTCCCGTGGTATACGAAGAGATGCGGATGATGTTCAATTTAATGAAAATATAAAAGGTAAATTGTTTCCGTCTATTGGTGTCGGTGCATTCTATTATAGCGAAAAGGCCTATTTTGGTTTTTCGGTACCGAATCTATTTCCTTCGGAGCATTATGATAATGAAATTGAGCAGACCAGTGATGAAGAGGTTCATTTTAACTTCATTGGAGGCTATGTGATGGATTTGAACGATCAAATAAAATTCAAACCTTCTTTCTTCGTAAAACAGGTAATAGGAGCGCCAATTTCGGTAGATCTATCTGCGAATTTTATGTTCAACGAAAAATTCACTTTAGGGGTCAACTACAGATGGGACGACTCTTTGGCCGGTGTTTTCGGTTTACAGATTTCGCCGCAGTTCAACATTGGTTACGCCTATGATTATTCCACTAGTGGTTTGGGCAATTATAACACGGGTACACATGAGATATTCCTGCGTTACCAATGGATTTCTCGATTGAACCGATTAAAGTCACCTCGTTTCTTCTAAGGCTATATATAGATGTTAGCTACCTTGTTTTGTGGTTCTAACTTTTAAAAACAATAAAGTCGATACAAAGCACATAATTTTAGATGATGTAAATAGGGTATAAACCTTAACCCGTTAGACGCTCCGTTTATCGATTTTCTGCCTGTTCATCTCCATTTAAACGGAATTTTGTAGAAAATTATGTGGTATGAAAGGTCTGTATAATAAACTTATACGTCAGGTAGAGAATGAGGATGTTTTAGCAGGAATAGTTTGTTTGGTCATTTCTTTGACCGTCTTTTTCATTACCCGGGTATTGAATCACGAGATACCATTTTAAATGTCTTTTCATAACCTTATTAAGCATCTGAAGTTTTAGCGACCGTATCAGATGTTTTTTTTGCATGCCTTGCAAAATCTATCGGTTCAAGCTCAAGTAAGAGGCAAGATTTTTTTCAACGGTGAATTGTCATTTTTTCAGCTTCTTCATTTTTTCTAGCTCTGAGACACTTTAATGCGCCATAATTCTTCTATTTACGAAAATTACCCTCGTTTATCACATTTTAGGTAAACCTTTTGGGCGCAGGACCTTGTTTGTCCCTTCTTTTGTTACCAAACTTTTATTCGCACTGATTTTTCTAACGTTGCTCTGTTGGTTTTGGGGGGAGGTGATACCTATGTTAATATTCTGTATTTAGCTAGGACCACAATTTATAAAAGAAATATGAAGGCCTCGTCTTGAACTACTTTATCCATAGAAAAATTTCAACCGCCTTAAGCTTCAAAAAAAACAGACATTTAGTTTTTGTAAGATATTTCATCGTAATAAGTTGATTAAAGACTATGCTGTTTGTTTGCTTTTTGATGCCTTACAAAAAAGGTAACAATCTGCTAACATTAGGCCAAAACGTTAGAGGGTAGTTAATATATTCCTAAAGGTGTCTTAACAATGCCAGTCTTCAAATAAAATAGTTTTGCGCCAAGAAAGAACCTATTAAACTAGGCTCTGAAATGTAGAGCAATCTAAATAATTCAACACTTTAATTTATGTATTCAAAAATTCGATTTTCAAAAATCGTCTGTGCTTCGGTATGGTTCGTAACGTGGGCGGGGTTCAGTACCAGTCCATCCGATTCGTTAGCTATTAATAGTAAAGAAACTACGGTAGTGTCAACTAACAGTAGCTTAGAGCCTCTACAACAAGCTATTTCCGGTGTTATTACAGATGAAACTGGCACGCCGTTACCGGGTGCGACCGTACTTGAAAAAGGAACCACCAACGGAACTACCACAGATTTTGATGGTAACTATACTATCAACGCTTCTCAAAATGCTGTGCTTGTTGTTTCTTATTTAGGGTACTCAACTAGAGAAGTATCCGTAAACGGCCAATCCAATTTAAACGTACAACTTGATCCAGATGCTACACAATTAGAAGATGTGGTGGTGGTAGGTTACGGTACGCAAAAGCGTTCTGATATCACAGGTGCTATCGCTTCTGTAAAAAGTGAAGATTTTAACCAAGGTGTGGTTGCCAATCCTGGCGAACTTTTACAAGGTAAAATGGCTGGGGTAAATATTGCTGCCACAAGTGGTGAGCCTGGAGCATCTCAAAATGTCATTATTAGAGGTATTGGGAGTTTACGATCAGGTACGCAGCCATTGTATGTTGTAGATGGGTTTTTATTGGATAATTCCTCTACAGGTGTTGCCACCAACCCATTGAATTTTTTGAATCCCAATGATATTGAAAGTATCGATGTTTTAAAGGATGCCAGTGCCACTGCGGTCTATGGTTCTAGAGCTTCAAACGGGGTTGTGGTTATTACGACCAAAAGAGGAAAATCAGGGAAAACCGAAATGAACTTTTCTGTGTCTTCGGCAATGTCTTCTATGGCAAATACGATAGATGTTTTTGGTGCCGATGATTTTAGGAGAGAGGTGGTTGCCGCTGGCGGAACGCTTGAAAATTTTGGAGCGAACACCGATTGGCAAGATGAATTGACCCAAACCGGACTTTCGCAAAACGTGAACTTTTCAATGAGCGGAGCTACAAGTGAGAAGTTTTCATATTTCGCATCCGCAGGGTATCAAGATCAAGAAGGTATTTTGAAAAACAGTGATTTAAAAAGATACTCGGGAAAACTGAACATGAACCAAAAAGCGTTTGATGGTCGGTTAAACGTTGATTATAATATTACGGCATCCCACACCGAAAATTTGAGGCCGGACATCAATTCTACCATTAGCGATATGTTGAGCTTAAACCCAACAATTGCCCCATACACCAACGGTGAACCAACCTTGTTGAACACCAACGCTTTAAATCCAGTTGCGCGTTATGAACTTTATAGCGATACTTCTGTCAACAACCGTATTTTGGCAAGTATTTCTCCATCTGTAACTCTAGTAGATGGCTTTGTGTACAAACTAAACCTTGGTGTTGATTACTCCGCTACTAACAGAGATAGACAATATAGGCCATTTCCATCTGTTGTGAACGAGTCTAATGTTTCGGACGGGTCGCTGGAAAGTGAAATCAGTACCAATACCAATCAACTGGTTGAAAATACACTTACTTACACTTGGGAAAATGATGTGCACAACCTAATTGTTTTAGCGGGGCATTCATACCAGAAGTTCGAAGATGAGACTAGAACATTTTCATATAGAGGTTTTGCGAATAACAATATAGAACCTAAATACCAAGATCAGACAAGTACGGATGAATACCCTACCTCAGTAAGTTCTGCAGCTGAAAAAAATGAATTGCAGTCATATTTTGGAAGGTTGAACTACACCTATGATGATAGGTATTTAGCTACGGCTACTTTTCGTGCGGATGGTTCTTCAAAATTTGGAGAGAACAACAAGTACGGATATTTTCCATCATTTGCTCTGGGTTGGAATATTAGCAATGAAGCTTTTATGGCTAACTCAATGTTCGATAATTTAAAAATTCGTGCCAGCTGGGGTAAAACGGGTAACCAAGAAATTCCTTCAAAAATCACAAAAGCTAGTTTTGCAGAAGATAGATTGGTAACAGGTGGCGAGAGTTTAAGCACTTATCCAATTGATACCGATGCCACTTCTATAGATGGGTATCCATACGGAATTGTATTTACACGTTTGGCTAATCCAGATTTACAATGGGAGGTTTCTACTCAAATAGATTTGGGTATAGATTTTGCACTTTTCAATTATCGATTGACCGGTACCTTGGATTACTTCAATAAAAAGTCTACCAATATTTTGTTGGAAGTTGTTCCTGCAGACCCGGTAGAACCTACATCTACCTATTGGAGCAATATTAAGGATATGGAAATCCACAACTCAGGAATAGAATTTGGCTTGGATTACAATAGTGATGCTACACGAGATTTCTCGTATAACATTGGAGGTAACATTACCTACATTCAAAATGAGGTAAAAGATTCGCCATATTCGGTATTGACAACAGGCGCCGCCCAAGGTTCGGGTCAAACGGATGCTACCATTAACGGCTACATCAATAATGAGTCTATTGGTGCTTTCTACATGTTAACATTTGATGGTATTGGGGAAGATGGTCTAAACAAGTTTAAAGATATTAATGGAGATGGAGAAGTTTTAGATGATGACCGTAGTGTTGTAGGTAGTGCTATTCCTGATTTAATCTATGCTTTTTACATGAACTTTAAGTACAAAGAGCTAGACCTTGGTTTGAATTTTAACGGGGTTTCCGGTAACGAGATTTACAACCATACCACTATGACCCTTTTTAGCAAGGCACAATTGTCTAGATCCAATAACAGTACTGATTTTGCTACAGAGTTTCCAAGTGAGTCTCCTAATAACTCTAATACTGTATCTACACGTTACTTGGAGGATGGTTCCTTCTTAAGGTTGAACAATGCCACTTTGGGCTACAATCTTAATCCGGATAAAATCGGATTTGGAGATGCCGTACAAAATATCCGTTTTTCGGTTACCGGTCAAAACCTTTTTGTAATCACAGATTATTCAGGGTTTGATCCAGAAGTAAATACAGGATCAACAGAAGGTGGAATTCAAACTTTTGGAATCGACCGTTTTACATACCCAAGAGCAAGAACGTTCATGGTAGGTCTTAACGTAACGTTCTAAAAGGAAAACAAACGATAGCTTTTATATAACTTAGAAAAACAAAATAAAATGAAAAATAGAATAGTTTATAGAATATGGCCGGTAGCTATAATGGTGCTCGCATTTCTTGGCTGTACGGATCTAGAAGAAGAGATTCTTGACGAGTCGTTGACCGGAACCGGTGAGGCCGAAGTCGTTAGTGGGTCTATTGCTCCAGTATATGGTATGCTTAGAAATGTATGGTTGCACACCGTTAATTTTGGACTGCAGGAAGTAGCTTCGGATGAAGGTATACTTCCGTATCGTGGTGGAACGGATTGGTTTGACGGTGGTAAATTTATTGCGGTTCACCAACACCTTATGACGCCCGGTAATGGCTTGGTATCCGATGCTTGGACGAATATTACTTTGACCATTTCCAGAGCGGTTTTGGCAGAAGAAAGGTTGCGTCCAGAAGCGGAAGCTGGTGATGCCGAAGCGCAAGCGGCATTGTACGAAATGATTGCCATGAAAGCGTATTTAAATATGCTTACTTTAGATAATTGGGGTCTTGTTTTTAAGAAAACCAGTTCAGAGGAAATCTCTGCAATTTTAAGGGGGCAAGATGCTATAGATTATATAGAAGGTGAACTTTTATCCGTTGTTGATGTTATCAGTACGGAAAAAGGCCCGGGCCGTTTGAATAAAGATGCCGTTAGTGCTTTATTGGCCCGTTTGTATTTGAATGCTGCCGTTTATCGCGACCCTTACGGAACACCAAATTTCACCACTGAGGATATGGATAAGGTTATCCAGTATACCAGCGATATCATTTCCGGACCGTATGCATTGTCTCCAGAGTATTTTGAATTGTTCAATGACGATAACAACACCAATCCTGAGCTTATTTTTGCGCTGGATCAAAGAGGGGTTTTACAAACGGAGCACAGCCGTTGGGCTTATTGGTCAATGTCCGGGGATCAGATTCCAAGACCTGAATTCCCAAGTACACGTGGTACAGATGCGGTAGCGGCTACTTCTGATTTTTATCAAACATGGGTAGATGCCTACGGCGATGTTGATCCAGCGGATGCCGATGCCCGTTTCTCGCAAACGAATACTATCATTCCTGAGGAACTTCAAGATTTAACGGGAGTGAACCCTACTAATGATTCAGAACACTATTACTGTGTGGAAGCCCAAGATTTTGAAGTAGACCGTGGTATCATTCGTGGTATTATTTGGGGACCTAGAAAAGATGAAGGCGGCAATGTTTTAACTTGTGATGACGGTACGGTAAGAATTTATCCTGTTATCAACAAAAGAAGTAGTGGTGCGGACATTCGTTATGTAGATCATAATCTAGAAGTTGATTTTTCTGATGAAGGTAGTTTGCACAACACAGGTTACCGTTTCTCAAAATACCAGTTCAGTCATACCGCACCAAACTGTTGTACGAACAGTAGCGTAGACTTGGTTTTGATTCGTTTGGGTGAGATTTATTTGATGCGTGCCGAAGCGAAATTGAGAAATGGCGATAATGCTGGTGCATTGGCGGATATCAATACTTTAAGAACATCAAGAACTGCGCGCCCAGAGCAGATTCCACAGCCTTTGGATGCCATTGATTTGGATATCTTGTTCCGTGAAACCGGATTTGAATTGTATTGGGAAGGTTTCAGAAGAAATTACCAAATACGTTTCGGTAAATATGAAGATAGTTGGACAGGTAAGACCGATACCGATGTAAACAAGAGATTGTTTCCTATTCCTCAAAAAGCTATGGATGGAGCTTCAAGTGAGCAGGGCTTTTTGGTGCAGAATCCTGGCTATTAATTTCATTTATAAGAATAAAGGAGATGCGGCGAGAAATAAACTTTCTTGCCGCTTTTTTTCACACTAAATCAAGATTTAAAAATTAATTTAAAGAGAACACATCTTAATCCAGTCTATATGAAAACTATTTACCTTCTAATCTCATTGGTATTGACGACATTTTTCGTGAAAAAAACATTGCCGGAACAAAAAGGGAACCTTAAGATGACAGATATTCAGGTCATTGGTAGCCACAACAGCTATAAGGTGGCCATTGAAAAACCGTTGTTTGAGTATTTGTTGCAAAAGAATCCTGCTATGTCCGGATTGGAGTATGAGC
Source organism: Zobellia sp. 1_MG-2023 (assembly GCF_030549125.1). Classification (NCBI taxonomy): domain Bacteria; kingdom Pseudomonadati; phylum Bacteroidota; class Flavobacteriia; order Flavobacteriales; family Flavobacteriaceae; genus Zobellia; species Zobellia sp. 1_MG-2023. Next base: position 651,755 of record NZ_JAUOSY010000002.1, read on the forward strand.
ATATTACTCTTTCGGAACAATTAGAATTAGGTTTGCGCAGTTTGGAACTAGATGTTTTTCATGATCCGGAAGGTGGGTATTATTCTAACCCAAAGGGATTGGAAATCGTGAAAGCTGCCGGTGCCGAACCAAAGCCTTTTGATGAGGAGATAAAGCTACAAACACCTGGTCTCAAAGTTTTTCATGTGCAGGAAATTGACTTTAGAAGCCATCAATTGGTGTTTAAGGAAGCTTTAGAGGAGCTAAAATCGTGGTCCGATGCCAATGAAGGGCACAACCCTATTATCATAACTATCAATACAAAAGATGGTGAAATACCAAACACCAGAAAACCACTACCGTTTGATGTGGAAGCTTTAAAAAATTTGAATGCGGAAATCTTAGCGGTTTTTTCCTCAGAACGGTTGGTGACCCCAGATTTGGTACGGGGTGATTTTGATACCTTGGAAGAAGCAGTTTTAGAACAAGGTTGGCCGTTATTGAGCAAAGTACGTAATCGATTTTTATTTGTTTTGGATGAAGGTGGAAAAAAAATGGAAACCTATTTGTCCAGTTACCCCAATTTAAAGGGAGCTGCTTTGTTTGTCAATCAAGAAGAAGGAAACCCAACTGCTGCTTTTCGGATTCTAAACGACCCAATTGAGAGTTTTGAGCAAATTAAAAAATTGGTGAGTTTGGGGTACATGGTGCGCACGCGTGCAGATGCCAATACTCAAGAAGCTAGGGATAATGATTACAATCGGTTTGAAAAAGCAAAAGCATCGGGTGCACAAATAATCACTACTGATTATTACTTGCCCAGCACGCTTTTTAAGTCCGATTTTAAAGTTAGTTTTGAAAACGACAGTTACGAAAGAATCCGAGAGTAAAAAAAGAATGTTTAGAAAAGTAATGCCCTACCTGTTGGTTTTCGCTTTTTACGGATGTAAAACAGAGCCATCTCAAAAGGAGAATTCACAGAAAGAAATTAAGGTCGCTTTTATGGCGGATATACATTTTGCCGATGTCTATCCGAATTTAGACGAGAGCGACTTTAAAGGCATTTATGATAGTGTGCAAAACCGAAGTTCGTTACTAAGAACTATGAATGCGCAATTACATTCTACCCGACTTTTCAACGAGAACTATTTTGCCTTTTTTGCCGCTTTGGATGATGCGGTGGTCAAAGGAATCAAAACCATTGCTTTGCCAGGTGATTTTAGTGATGATGGTCAGCCATTACACATAAAAGGTCTAAGAAAAATATTGGACCACTACGCTGCCGAATATGATATAGAATTCTTTCTTATTAACGGAAATCACGACCCAACCACTCCTTTTGGTGATGAAGGAGGGAAGTCCGATTTTTTAGGTGCGAATGGGAAAGCCCAACCAATCATGAGTGAGATTGGAAAATACAGGGCGAATGAGGAATATCAAAACCCAACCCAAGTGGTGGCCGATTTACAAGAGTGGGGCTATGCAGATATGGTGCAAGAGCTGCGTAACCATGGCTTTTTTCCAAAAGAGAACTATCTTTTTTGGTCCACTCCGTTTTCTGAATATTCGGTTGAAGAGTATACTTTTGAAAAAGCTAAAACGGCTTCTGATTTGGCGCGTAGAAATTACCGTTTAGAGACGTCTGAGGTGCTTCTGCCAGATGTTAGTTATGTGGTGGAGCCCGTAGAAGGGCTTTGGTTATTGGCTTTAGATGCCAATGTATACCTTCCAAAAGAAAATGGTGGTTTTAGTAATGCCGGAATTGGTTACAACGAAGTTTTAACACACAAAAAACATCTTATCCGCTGGACGGAAAAAGTTGTCAAAGAAGCAAACCGACTGGGAAAAACCCTTATCGCATATAGTCATTACCCCATGGTGGAATTTAACGATGGTGCTTCCAAAGACATCGCTGCCTTATTTGGTGAAAAGGCCTTTCAAGCACACCGCATTCCGTCGGATTTGGTAGGGGAGACCTTTGCCGATATTGGCCTAAAAGTGCATGTGGGCGGTCATATGCATTTGAACGATACAGGGGTGTTCACCACAAAAAGGGGAAATACGTTGGTGAACATTCAGAGTCCGTCTTTGGCGGCCTACGTACCCGCGTATAAAATTATTACGATCAAGAACCCGAAACATATGAAGGTGGAAACCGTGGTTCTGGATGAGGTAAAAGGGTACGATATCTTCTTTGATGCGTATGAAAGGGAACATGATTTTCTAGCCTCTCATTTTGCCGATGAGGTATGGGAAAAGGATATCCTTTCCACGGCTTCGTATTTAGACTATACCAAAACGCACTTGCAAGAATTGGTACGCTTACGATTCTTACCTAGCGATTGGCCGGAAGAACTCGTTCAGCAGTTGCTCAACCGAAATGGTTGGGAGCTTTTGACCGCTTCAAATTCCGAAGAGAAAATTAAAACCGAGCTTCAAAAAGAAGAATTGACCATAGAAGATTTCTCATCTTGGCAAGGAATGGACCTTATTGTTGACTTTTACAAGTTTAGGAACGGAGACGAACTTGCTAAAAGAGACATTGATGCTACACATTTAAAAGCGTATGAGTTTTTATTGGACCAATGGTCCCAAGAAAACAAAAATGATGAGCAACTTTTACTAAAGCAATTCGCATCAATATTTAAAAAGCAAATGGTAGGAGAGCCCTCAGAAAATTTTAGTGTAAACATAAGAACCGGAGAGTTGAGTCCGTATTAACTCATAATTATATATTCTATTTTTTTTTGAATAAGGCCTTCTAATATCACTAAAATTAGCACGAGCTCGTTAAGAGAAATTCGCCATTTGTACGTAAATTCATACCATTCATACATTTTGAAATTCCGTGTAAACATTTGATTATTAAATTTATGTAAGTAACGTGGCTTGTTTGAAGCGGGGTTACTATTTGCACTTTATTTCATTTATAATCATGTGTGGCTATTGACCTGTACTAACGGGAAATGAAATCATATTCTTCCTGTTAAAGAACTGATTAAAAACTAGAAGAATCAAAATCGGTTAACTTGTTTTAACAAAGGATTTTAACTCTAATATTAAGGTTGTTTTTAATTTCATTGAGATACCCTGGATTTAATAAATTACCCTTCAATCATCTGTATTTTTTCATTCTTATAGGCAATTCGGTAGGTTTTACCTTTCTCGGTTAGTTTAATTTCAAAATCGGAAGAAAAGGCCCTGTCATTAGTGGGGAACCAATCTTTTATTGTTTTGTTGATGCATATAAAAAGTCCGTTTTCGTCACCAATAGCGCAGAAACGGTCAAAATCACCATCGAAGATTTCAATGCCAGTACTATTGTTTAGCTGAATGAATTCTTTTTCAATGTCTTTGGTTGGCAAACCTACCTCTGAAATTTCAATTAATTGATTAGTGTCAAATTTTTGTTCTGAAGAATTGTTCAAATTTTTTCGGGCAATAAGCTCAACTATATTTTGATCGCTGTCATAAAAGTAAATGGCCTTGGCATTCCAAAATTCAAAATCCTGTATTTCTTGGCTGCCATTCATCAATATATCCACTTTTGATTTTACCCAATGTAACGCTTCAATTTCCTTGTTTGAAGGAATATTTATAGCAAAATGGTAGGGTGTTGTTTTTGGTTTGTATTCTATGTTGAGCATTGATTTGCCCATTTGAAAGACAACATTCTTTTCAGTATGCTGTACTACAGTCAACCCTAAAACATTGGTGTAAAAGTGGATTTGTTCTTTAAGATGCGAACTGTATATTTTTAATTCTTTGATCTGCATAGTTAATTATAGTCGGCTATGGGGTTTCCAAGCTTGTCTAAGCATATTTCTCAATAAATCTATATAACTCCAACCTATTTTTCGTGCGGCCAGTAAAGTCAAACTATCCTGATTTTGTCTGTTGGGTCTTGAAGGTCCGGTCATATTGGGCTTCATATTCAAATCGAATAAAAAATAATTACCCTTTATATCCGCACGGCAATCTATTCGTATGGGTGCTTTAATATTTAATAGTTCGCCTGCTTTTACACATTGCTCGTATGCCCTTTGAATTTCTTTTGAATTCAACTCATCCTCTTCCAGAACGCTACTGTTTGTCATTACCGCAACCGTCCCGTTATAGGGGGCAATACCGTCTTTATGGTTAAATCTTTTAACGGCCGGAAGACACCATGGGTTCTTGTAATTTACTTCCTGGTCATTGATGGTATAAGTGCCCTGAGGCATTACCGTTACCGTAATTTCCTGACCATTTAAAAATTCTTCTACATACACAAGCTTGCCATACTCTTCGTCTGAGAAAATCTCGTTAAGTTTAAGGTCCAGTTCTTTAGGGTCTTTTACTAGGGAGACACCTTGACTGCCCCTGCCACGTAGGGGCTTAACGACCAGAGGAAAATCCATTTCAAGGGAATAATCCGTTAAATTTTCACTTGAAATCAATTGGGTCTTTGGAATGGCGATGTTGTTTTTCCTTAAAATTTCGTTCGTAAAAAATTTATCATCATACATATCTACCTCCTCAGGTAGCTGTCCTACAAACTTGATATCGCGACTAAAAAAGTGTGTTACATCATGGTCTTTGTATAAAACGGTATTCAGCCAAAATGTGTTGGCGCCCTTATCCAGAGCTTTTTGAATACCCTCCTTAGTGTCCGGAAAAACCCAATCCAAATCTGTTTCTATGTTGGGTCGGTGTACAGGCGTTACAATTTCCACACCATTTTTATATAGCTCACAAGCAATATCTGCCCCACTATCTGAATAGCCGCCAGGCTTCATGGGTTTCTGTACGCCATCTTTAACTGGGGGGAGTTTGGCTTGATATAAAATAGCTATTTTCTGCATGATGTTTTCTTTTAAACTGTTGGTAAACTCACTGCCCTGTATGTTTCAATTGGTATAGTTCTTTTGTTGAAAAAGTAAAAATACCGGCTAGGGCAGTTTAGAAAGATAAAGGTAAAAAAAGGAATTAACAGAATTATTCGGGCTTGATAATAATCTTAAGAAAGAGGTCCTTATTAAGTGTTTAAGTGTGATTGATGTTTTTTTGCATCCGTTTGAAACTAAGCAAGTTCACTCTGTTTTCTAACGGAAGTGGTTGAATATCTGATGAATCCATAAAAATAGACGTGCTCCCTTCCGTATTTGTCAAAAAGGCCGTGACCAGACATCCATAAGGCGGTAAGCTCCGTATTTTACCCTGAAGACTAACCAATAAAATACCTAATTACGCCGGATGACTTATTTAAAAAAACGGCTTGTTCTTTTTATTTCCCTAGGTTTCCTGTACCAGTCTTATGGACAAGAGAAGCAGCAGTACAGTGGCCCACTGCAAGTGGGAGGCTATGAGGGGAAAGCAAATTACTCTTATGTAGTACAGGAACAAGACACCCTTTACAATGGTACGTTTCAACTCCAAAGTAGCAATCTTGGAGCTTTAGTTGAAAAAGAAGATACTTCTTTTCTTATTGATGGAAATTTTGACAAGGGCACGCCCAATGGTCCTTGGCATTTTCAGTTTGGGGAGTTTCAAACAGAGAGTGAAAGCAAACTGGTAGGGTACGAGTACCGGGTATTTATAAGTGGCCGTCAAGAAGAATCTAAAGGGAAGCTTGTAAATGGGATACCTAACGATAAATGGACGTATGAGGTAAACCAAATAAAATCTTCGGAGGTTGAAAAGACTCTTTTTAAAAGTGTAATCAATTTTCAAAACGGAATACCCCAGCAAAGCTTTCAGATTGAAAATGATAGTACCGTACTTATAGGTCGGTTTTTGCGTAACGGACTGGCACATGACGAGTGGACATCTTACAGGGCCAATGCTATAGATGATACGGAAAACTGGATTTTTGAAGAAGGCGTGTTAAAAGAAATTGTAACCGTAACGGATGGTTTAACAAATCGGATTCCAGTTTTTGGAACGGACAAAACGTATAAGGTTGTAGCCTTAAATCCTGGTTATTTAGAGCTGTTGAAAGCTACAATTTCTTCAAATGGATCAGTAGACTTTTCGGGTGGGGTTTCCGAACTTTTGTCCAAGAACAATGGTTATTACAAAAAGCTGAATGATATCCTCAATGAAATGGGGCCAGCCAGCGTTACTCCCAATTTTAAGGTAAAGGTTCCGTTTTATGAGTTGGACTCTTTGCAGATGAAGACCATAAATCAGATAGCAAGAGACTACAAAGCTGCTCAAGCAATAAGTGATACCCTTTTAAATAACAGTCACTTGAATATTGTACGTCGCTCCGATGCCGATGCACAGTACAGATATGAAGTGGTCAAAAAAATAAATGTCGATTTTCTGCAACCGCTCAGCACTTTTGTAAAGTACAAGGAGGAAGATATTCTGGAATATATGGAGCTTCCTAAATTGATGCAGCAATTGTGGCCCTCCGGAAAACCCAATACGAAAATTGAAGTTGTAATGGATACGGCCCAAAATCTAAGAACTTTTGTGCTTGCCAATACAGGTGAATTCAATTTTAACGGGAACTCCACTAAAACGGTCTCGGCAATAGCCAAATATGCGAAACTCAGCCTGCAAGAGCTTATGGAGTCCTTATCCGATAGATTAACGAACGAAGCGCGCCTACAAGCACTGAACGGACTAGAAAAGGATTTGATTGCGGCTAATGACAGTTTGGTTCAAAAAATAGATTCATTGCAACCGGAACTTACTCTGGATTACAAAGCTCCTTTGAAAAACTTGAAGAATCTAGCAGATGGGTTACTTGGGGATTATGCTTTGTTGAAAAACCCTGAAAAGAAATTGGCTTTTGGAAACAAGTTAAAGGTATGCCTGGCCGAATTACACGAGTTAACAGGCGTTTTGGGAGACCTTCCCCATACATCTTTAGAAATAGAAGAACTCTACCAGGATGCCATTTGGAATCCGTTTATGGCCACGGTTATGCAAGAAGGTGTAAAAAAACGTATTACCTCTGCCTATAACGAAATATTGATACCCCATTTTTTAGAAGAAGCTACAGCAGTAAATTGTGAAAAGGTAAAACCACTTACGGAGCAAATAACCCATACCAATAAGCGTATGGTAAAGCTTAGGGAGGGAGATACCAAAAAATTAGAACGCAAGTTGCGTAAGGAGAAGAATCCGCAAGAAGTTATGAAACTGCTCCATGAGCAATCAATCGCCAAAGAAAAATAGAAATGGAAAGTAGAAAATTCAATTTTATTTGGCTCGTACTTATTCTATTGGTCGTAACCAATAGTGTAGTCGCTCAGGAAGAGGAAAAAGTAGAATTACCTGCGTATTCAAAATATAAGGACCCAACCACCAAAGTTTGGGTGAATACGTATGGTAAAATCCGAATAGGAAAACGTTTGTTTTGGGATGCACAGACCCATTTTCGTTTTCAAGAAACCGAGGATACACCGTTTATTGGCCAAATTGGTCAGATTTATAACCGTCATGCCATTGGGTATATCTATTCTAAAAAAGTGAATTTTAGTTTGGGTGGGGTAGTGCGCATTAATTTTAATACGGATGAGGATTCAGAAGATAGAAACGTAGTTCCCGAGTGGCGTATTTGGCACCAATACCAATTTGCCATGCCGTTATATTCGGCAATGATCTATCACCGTATCAGAATTGAGCATCGCTGGACACAGGGTTTCGAAGAAAATAGCGAATACATCTTTAGAAACCGATGGCGTTATATGTTCCGGGCCAAAGTTCCGTTGAACAGTCACAAACTTAAACCCAAAACGTTTTATGTTTCCCCGGAAGCGGAATTGATTATGCAAAGTGGAAAAGAAGTTGTGGGCAGCCCCATGGAAGACCTGCGATTGACCACCACCTTTGGGTACATTGCCACACCAAGGTTAACATTTGCAGCGGGATTAATGTACTCGCAAGGGCAGGATTTTACCAATGCCGGATATTATAAGCAGGCTTGGACCTTACGTTTTCACATGTACTATTCGCCTGATTTTAGAAGGGTTAAAAAAAAATTACCAGAAATCCATTTGGACGATTGATGCGTATCTAAAACGTAAAATGAAGAAAACCATGAAAAAGAATATCATTCTCTATTTGATTCTGGCGGTAACTATTGGTAGTTCCGTGTTCTATTTTACCAAGTCTAGTTCTCTAAGTAAGCAACTGGAAGAAATGCAGGAGCAACAAGGCCAGATTTCCGAGGAACTTGGCGAGTATGAAAAATTGGCGTTGATAGATTCCATGCTTCTGGCGGGTAACTACGATACGGCAATAGAATCCTATACCGCTTCTTTAAAAGTGAAGGAAGAAAATAAAATGGGAATCCCGTTACGCATTGCATTGGCACAGAAATTGGCGCAAGCGAAGTCCGAAGCCCGACCAAAAGAAGATTCTTTAAAAGCGGAATTTGACAGTCTGCCGAAACCAGCGATAGCTTCGGTAAATGAGGTTCGTAAATACGATTCCCTAAATTTTACGTTGGAAAAAACAAAGGTACAATTGGCCCGTCTAAAGCGCCAAATGAAGGATAGGTCTTTTGGGGAATATCTAAAATTTAAAAGTGCCAAGGGCAATTTTATGCACTACGTAGGAAAAGTAAAAAACGGAAAGGCCAATGGCTACGGCATTGCTCTTTTAGACAGTGGAAGCAGGTATGAAGGGCAGTGGGTAAATAATAACCGTGAGGGCGAAGGTACTTTTTACTGGCCTGACGGCGAATACTATATTGGTACATACAAGAATGACAAACGTAGTGGTTTTGGAACGTACTATTGGCCCAATGGTGAAAAATATGCCGGTCAATGGAAAGAGGACAAGCGCAGCGGAACAGGCAAATTCTTTGACTCCCATGGCGATTTAGTTGCGGGGGGAGAATGGAGTGATGATAAGTTGGTTGAAATAAACGATAAGTAAGAAGAGTAGCGATAAAAGATTCTTTAAAACAAAATAAAAATCCCCGTGAACATAGTCTTCACGGGGATTTTTGTTGGCTTCTATTTTCGGCTGAAATATATTACTAGGATTCTCTTCGCAGTACTTCCAGAGGAGAACTACTTAATACAGTTCTAATATTGCTTAGGCCAATTGCCAATACCAGTACCGTAATTCCCGGTAAAAACACCACAAATGGTATCAATGAGGGTACAAAAGGCTCCTTAAAGACAAATAGGGCTAGGCAAAGGCTACTTACCAAGGCAAGTACAATTCCCACCAAACTACCTAATAAACCTAGGAATACATATTCCAAGGCGCTTATCTTTAAAATCTGGTTGTTCTTGGCGCCTAATGTACGAAGCAATACACTTTCCTTTATACGTTGATATTTACTAGTTCTAACCGAGCCGATAAGGACGATAATACCTGTAAAAATACTAAAGAAGGCCATTAAGTTTATAACCCAGGATACTTGGTCCAGTATGTCCTCAATTAGCGTAGAAACTTGGCGTAAATCGATAAGGGTCAGATTCGGAAATTGAGCGACCAAATCCCGCTGCAGGAATGCTGAACCTTTTTCGTCCGGGATATTACTGGTAAAAACATTAAACTGTGGCGCCTGCTCCAGAACCCCTTTAGGAAAAACCACGGAAAAATTAAGCTGCATCTGCGCCCAATCTACTTCACGTATGCTACCTACGGTGGTTTCCATTAAAACACCCTGTACATTAAAAACAACGGGATCTCCAATACTTAGTTTTGCGTCTCTGGCAAGATTATCGGAAATGGAAATAAATACGGGCTCACCCTGTTTTACCCCAGGCGTCCACGTGCCTTCTAGTAATTCCTCGGAAGGCGCAAGTGAGTCACGGTAAGTAGTCCTAAATTCATGGTTCAATATCCAACGGCGAATTTGGTGTGTAGTATCTTTTCTGAGCTCGTTTACAGATGTGCCGTTAATGTTATGCATGCGCATAGTAACCAAAGGAATGTCTTTGAGAACGGGAAAACCTTTGTTCTTAATACTTCTTGCTACGGAATCGCGCTGCTTTGGCTGTATATCCAAGATAATAATGTTCGCATTTTTGGAGGTTTGGCCAATTTCTGCCTTTGCCAGCAAAATATCCTTTGTAAAATACAAAGTGCTGATCAAAAAGGTTCCTAGGCCAATGGCAACTACCAATACAACCGTTTGGTTGTTCGGCCTAAAAAGGTTAAGTAAACTTTGGCGAGCCGTAAAGCTCCAATGCTTGGGGAAAAAGCGTTTTACCATTTTGGTAAAAATTAGGGCTACAACTGCCAAGACGGCAAATGTAACCACGGTACCGCCCACAAAGCCCAAGGCAAATTTCACATCCTTTATCAACCAAAAAGAAAATAAGAACAAGAATACCAAGATTGTCCCGAACACCAGCATCCGTATGGATTGCGGTTCCTGCGATGAATTTTCATCTACACGCAGTACATCTAATGGTGATACGTACCAAGTTCTCAATAAAGGCAAAAGCGCAAATAAAACGGACATAAATAGCCCGAGCAACACACCAATAATCAGCGGTTGTGCGGTAATGGTAATTTCAAGGTCAAAAGGTAAAAATTCCTTAAGCAGGTATGGAAATAGCTCTTGAACACCAATACCTATCAAGGAGCCGATAAGACCTCCAACAATACCTATTCCGCCTATCTGAATTAAGAAAATCAGAAAACTTTGAAGTCTTGAAGCCCCCATGCATTTTAAAACGGCGATGGCCTTTAATTTCTCTTTGATATAGATGTGAACGGAACTGGCAATACCAATACACCCTAAAAGCAAGGCAATAAAGGCTGCTAGGTTCAAGAATTTGCCCACGTTGTCATAACGCCGGCCTAAACGGTTGGTAGTACTGGTATGCGTGTCCAGGTCCGCATTTTCTAGCTCCAGTTCAGGTTCCAGTTGGTCTTGAAGTCGCTTTAAGTTGACCGTATCTTGTACCTTGTAGTAATATTGATATTCCTTTCGGCTTCCAAATTGCAACAGATTTGTAGCTTTAATATAGCGATAGGGAATGATTACCGGTGGTGCCACAGAACTTGAAATGGCCGTGCTTCCGGGAATAGCTTTTAATGCCCCTGCAATAGGAATGGTCAGTTCGCCAATTTTTATGGAATCCCCGGGGTGTACATCAAACTGAAGCATTAATGTAGCATCTACTAATGCGCCGCCCGACTTTTGGTAAGTTTCTGCAGCCGTTAGTGGTTCGGTGTCAATGTCTCCGTAAAAGGGAAAATTGCCGTCCAAGCCCTGTACCTTTACCAATTTGGTACCACCATTTTTTGGAAAAACCACCATGGATACAAAGTTGACCTCATAAGCACCGGGTTGTAACGAATCTATAATGGCCTGAGCCCGTTCCGTAGGAATTTGTTTCGAGTCTATTTTAAAATCGGCACCCATCAGCGCTTTTGATTGGCGCTGTATATTATCCTTTAAATTGGTGCTGAACAATTGTATGGAAACGACCGCTGCAATGCCCAGAATAATCGAAGCCATAAATAATAGCAGTCGCACTTTGCTGGCTTTGGCATCTCGCCAAGCCATTTTAAAAAGCCAAGGTGTTCGTAAACTTTCGTTAGATTTAGAATTCATCAAATTGAAGCAGTAGGTTGATTGGTTACTATTTTTCCGCCTTTAAGGCGCAATATTTGTTGCGTACGGTTGGCTAATTCTAAATCGTGGGTAATGATGACCAAAGTGGTTCCGTTTTCCTTGTTCAGGTCCAACAACAATTGAATGACCTTCTCACCGGTTTCCGTATCTAGATTTCCCGTAGGCTCATCAGCAAATAAGATGGAAGGCGAATTGGCAAAAGCTCTTGCCAATGCTACCCGTTGCTGCTCACCCCCGGATAATTGGGAAGGGTAATGGTGTAAGCGGTCTTTTAAGCCCACCTTTTTCAATAAGTTCTTGCTTTTTTCTGTTGCGTCCTTGGCACCTTGAAGTTCTAGTGGAACGCTCACATTTTCCAGAGCGGTCAATGTGGGTAACAACTGAAAATTCTGAAATATAAAACCGACTTCCTTATTACGTAACTGGGCGCGTTCGTCTTCATTTAAGGTATTTAAATCCTGTCCGCATAACGCTACAGAACCTGCATTTGGTGCATCCAAACCGGCACATAAACCCAGTAAGGTTGTTTTGCCACTTCCCGAGGGTCCTACGATTGAAAAAGTCTGTCCTTTCTCAACATCAAAAGTAATGTCGTGCAAAACTGTTAATTGCTTGTTACCGCTGGTATAGGTTCGCTCCAAACCGGTAATCTTTAATATCTTTGACATGATCTTAATTTAAATACCATTTATGTTCAAGCCGCATAATAAAGATTTCCGTTCTAAATTACCAATGTCATTGGAGCGGAAACTCATAAAGTTTAGTTATTTTTTTATAGCCCTGTTTCTACTTTCTTGTGGTGATGCAAAAAAGGAAAAGACGGCTGAGGTAGGGAATACTTCGGAAGCAGTAGAAGAAACCATAACAACAGATACCGAAACAAAGCGCATTCTGTTTTTCGGTGATAGTATAACAGCGGGTTATGGGCTTGATGATAGCAATGATGCCTATCCTGGAGTGGTGCAGCAAAAGATTGATTCCTTAAACTTGGATTATACCGTAATCAATTCAGGGGTGAGTGGAGAAACTACCGCTGGAGGCAGAAGCCGAATTGATTGGGTCATAAAGCAGGATATAGATATTTTTGTTTTGGAACTGGGCGCCAATGACGGCCTACGCGGCGTAGACTTATCCGAATCACGAGCCAACCTACAAGGCATAATAGATGTAGTGCGAGAGAAAAGTCCGGATACCAAAATCATTTTGGCCGGTATGCAGTTGCCCCCAAATATGGGAGATAAATACACCACGGAATTCAGGCAGCTTTTTATAGATATAGCAGATAAAAATGATATAGGTTTTATTCCCTTTATTTTGAAAGATGTAGGTGGTGTTGCTGCGTTAAATCAGCCCGATGGAATCCATCCTACCATTGAAGGTCATAAAATTGTGGCCAACACGGTATGGGAGACTTTGCAGCCTTTGCTTCAAAGTTAGATGTTACGCCTGAGATAAAGTTAAAAAAACCACCCTTTTAGGTGGTTTTTTAATTTTGTGGAGCCGGGGAAACCAGAACCTATCTCTTGAGTATTATGAATATAGGGGTTTACGTAGGTTCATTTTTTATGCTCACCCAATAGGTGACTTTAACTTAAAACTTGCCTATTTAATCCCAATTTTAATATATATTAACATAATAAGGTTTATATTCCATAACTCTCTATGCTCATGTTCCATAAGTGTTATGAAAATGAAACCACAAAGAAGACTGGCGTACTTAGCCCTATTCTTATTCTGATTTTACAATGGTAATGTTTGCATTAACGATAATGTTTTTGGAAACCTGACTAATGTTTTTCACATAATTCATAAAATCGTTTTTTTCTTCCAGAGTTTCCTCATCCAATTTATTTGCTTGTTTCAGGTGCATCAGTTCTTCGGCTAGATATTTACGCCCAATAATCTCAACAGTATTCATCTGTTCTTTCTTAGGAGGCTTTCTAAAAAATGACTTTACTTTGCCCATAAAGCCCAATATAGTGTTGGATTTTTCTACGGTGATCAATGCCGCGCTTCCAATAGTCAACAAGGTATTATAGTTCTCGGACAAAAATTTGACAGCTTCTATCAAATGTTCGGCAACACCCATAAATTCAATTAAATTTGGGGTGCCTATATCTGCCTTTTCAATATAAAGTCTTTCTTCTTCGCTAGGGGGATTAAACTTATGTTGTCTTTCTTTTGACTTTTTTACATCTTCAATCCATATAAAAGTATCATAAACATCATTAACCAGAGTTGTCAATCTCGAAAATTCATAAGCTGGTACAATCTCGTTTAGATGAATGGACAAAATTGCATAATCTCTTTCCATGATTTTTTTATTCTAGGTTTGATACAATTTGCATTTTTAATCATATTGTCATCGAGACGATTCATTAAAGACGTGTTCACATTTCAAAATTTCAAGTCTCTGATGGAAAAGCTCCAGATAACAATGTTCACCTTTGCCAGTAGCAGGCTAGGTGGTTAACAATAATTTTTAGCTTATGGTAATGAATCTACCCGCTTCACAAAACAGGGTCGCATCATTATGAAAGATCCTCGACAGCTGCGTTTGGTGCATTACTTTTTACAGAGACAATACCTGTTTCCATAGCTGCTGAACTGGAGTAGGTTTCACTGGTTCCGATAATTTCCCCATTGCCAGCCTTAAGATTAAAATAGGAACTGTCACTAGAAGACGTTTTCCTTTCAAACTTCGAATCTTCTTGTGAGTTGGTACGAACCGATTCGATACCGTTCTTACAAGACGATTTCGTCGTATAGCCTTCACTTCTTAAAATAATCTCGCCATTACCTGCTTTTAGGTTAAACCTAAACTGATTGGCATTGTCTGTTTTAATTTCAAATTTTCCCATGACTCATTGTTTTAAATTACTATTGCTATATTTTAACGTTATACTATTATCTCATGATTCGACCACTTTTTTGAAATTCTCTCAAAACCCCTCTTGTAATATATGAAGGATGTATTGTTTTTTTATTATCGTTTAAGGCACACAGACAGGCGTATTGCACAACATTCATGATTTCAGCACCTGAAAGCTCATATTTCTGTGCGATTTTACCCAAGTCAATATCGGCGTGTAATCTTACTTTAGAAGGGAACGCATTTTTCCAGAGCTGTAGGCGTTCAGCGGCCTTCGGAAGCGGAAAATGAATAATGGACTGAAATCTTCTTACGAAGGCCTCATCGATATTGCTTTTAAGATTGGAGGCCAGGATGACAAGGCCTTGGTAATTTTCTATACGTTGCAAGAGATAAGAAACCTCTTGATTCGCATATTTATCATGAGCATCCCGTACGCTGGTTCTTTTGCCAAAGAGGGCATCGCACTCATCACCAAACAGAATGTTACCAGTTTTTTCTGCCTTTGCCAAAAGGTTAGATAAGTTCTTTTCGGTTTCTCCAATAAACTTTGAAACCACCATAGATAGGTCGATTCTATACACTTGTTTCCCCGTATATTTTCCTAACAAATTAGCAGTTAAAGTTTTTCCGGTGCCAGGTGGTCCATGGAATAAAGCCCTATAGCCAGGTTTTATTTTTTTGCCCATTCCCCAATCATTCAATAGCGTATCCCCATGCGTTACCCATGTTTGCAGTTCAAGAACCTGACTCATGGTCTCATCATTTAGCACAAGATCATTCCACTCCATTTCGGTCGCTATCAGTTCTGCGGGAAATTTCATGCTGAATTTTGGTTTCCCCATCCGCCCTAGCAACATTAAATCTTCATAATCATCTGACAATACCAGTTTACCACTCATTTTGGGTTCCCCTTCAGGAGCTTCCTCTATCCAAAGAATATGGCATTTTTCAAAAAAATGTTCAGGCTCAAAAAATTTATAAATCTGCTGCTTTTTCTTGAAATCATCACCCGCGAGCAGAAAAAGTGCGGTCTGTCCGGTAGGTAAAAATCCCCTAAAGTTTTTACCGCGGATGCCGCCCAGTTGTGGAAAGTCACCGGTAGATTCCAGCATGGCTTGAATAACACAATCTAATAGACTACTATCTATATGCGGGCATATCGCCAAAAGCAACAAAATCTTTTCTTCATTGCTCAAATTGGCTTTTTTAATCTCCTCGGGTACATAAATTGCCCATTTGGCATAAGGGGGCATTTTGGGCTCCACTTTTTTGCTTTTTGGCTTAAAATAGCTATCCAAACGGTATTGGATATAGGATTCTAGGTATTTTAGTTCCACTAGTTTCATTGTTAGTTTGCTTAATTTGATCTCATTGGTGGTACGCCTGATTGTCTTCCGCGCAATCTACCAACACCTTGGTCACAGAGTCTCTTGAAACGGCTAGCTTGCGAACCAGTGCTCCTATTCCAAAAAGGGATTCCTGTTGGCGATCCATGATGAGTCACCTCAACAATAATCCATCTCGCCCGAGGCGCTTCATTAAAGAAAAAGTCTAATACTTGATTATCAGGTACTGGGGATCGACCAAAGTAGCCAAACCTCTGATTGAGTCTAATTAGTTGATTACGAAACGTGCGCTGATCTTGATCATTCATAGCATTGTATTCCCGCCTGTTTCGTAAGTGAATATCCAAAGATGCTTCCCTTGCCAATGGTTTACAACCTGCACCTAAACCCTGAGCTGACTGTAGCCTTCTCCTAGCCCCATTCCTTGTCAAATTATTGATTAATACACCTTCAAAACCTGCCGAAACTTGGCAAGAAACCAGAGATAAGGAGGTGGGTCCATACCTATCTCGCCAATTAACCCAAGCTGAATCAGCAGAAAATAATACATTTATATTCTCGGCGTTATAAAATATGGCGTTTCGTTGCCAATTCGGGGGACTTTGGGCGGCTAACCTATCTTGTGATCCATGGATTGAGACAACTAGCGTCCATTCTTCTTCATTTCGAGTTCTCATTAATCTAGATTTCAAAACGGCCAGATTTGAAACATAAATTGCTCCTCCAAGGCCTATTTGTCTGTCCCTAACTACATAAGACCTAAGTTGGGGTTGTCTGCTTTGTCTTCGTCTTCTACCTCGTCTTTGCATTTGGATTTTTTTTGCCCCCTTCTGTTGCACCACATGGGTCAACTCATGCGCCAACAACCTTTTTCCTTCGGATGAATCTGGATTGTATTTCCCTGAATTAAAATACACGTCCTTCCCATGAGTAAATGCCTGAGCACCGAGCTCTTTATTCATCTTAATGGCATCCTGATCGGTATGCACATTTACGCCACTAAAATCAACTCCAAAAGAGGCTTCCATTTCGGCTCTCGTATTTTTAGGCAGACTTTTTCCTTTGCCTGCCTTACTTTTTATTTGCTGTGACACCCCTGAACTAGCCGTTTGTGAAGCTCCATTACTCTTCGTTTGAACAGGCTCTTCCTCTTCTTTTTCCGCATCCATTTTGTTTACCATTTCCTCCTCTTCGGGTGCCTCCATCTTATTTACTATGCCTTCTTCCTCTTCGCCTTCCATTTTATTGACCATACCTTCTTCTTCCTCAACTTCGCCCATTCTCTGAATTTCGGGCTTTTCCTGCACCAACTTGTCCTCTTCCATCCGTTGCTCAGCTGTGCCTAGTTTTTCATCTTCCTGAGGCGTAGCGAGCGACTCCCTTTGAATGCTACTTATGTCCTTGTTCTGAATCGCCGGTTTCGACGTTTTATTCACCACCGCATCTGCCATACTATCGGCTTCCTTTTCATATTTGTCTCCAGGCTGGCCGACTGTCAGCTTGGTTTGCACTGCTGTCCTGGTGGAAGAATTAAAGAAAGGAGTCTTGCTTTCCTTTCCAAAAAACGAAGCATCTTGCTTTTCCGCTTCTTCGTTGTTATGTGGACTCTTATTGCGTCTGTTTGAGAATATACTTTTCATCTGTTTAGTGTTATCCGTTTATGCGGGTTAAAAACTCTGTAGTCAAAGCGGTATAATCTAAAGCTCCGTTGGCATTGCTGTCATAGCTAAAAATATCCATTCCATGCTCCTGTGCATTTGCTAATGCAATATTGATACGAATGTGCGTGCTAAAAACTTTGTGTTTAGAAAATTCTTTTTCTAGTTCCGTTTTAATTTGTTGGTTAATCCGTTTCCGTTGATCGTATTTGGTCAAAACAAATCCTAACACCTCCAAATTTTCATTCATTTTTTTGACCGTTTGAAAGTGTTTTAAAAAATTTCGGGCGCCTTTAAGAGGTAAAAATTCTGCCTGTAGCGGAATCAGCACAAAATCGCTGGCTACCAAGGTATTAATGGTCAACATGCCCATGGAAGGGGGGCAGTCAATAAAAACAAAATCATAAGCTTCCAGCGGTTCAATCAACTGGGAAAGAATTTGCTCTCTTCCATATACGCTGGCCAACTCCAATTCAGCATTGGCGAGATCTAGGGCAGAAGGAATGATATCTAAGCTAGAGGCCTCTATCAAGGCATCGGTCAGGGCTGTTTTTTCTCCAAAGGCTTCCTTCCTCAAAACCGTGTAGATTGAATTTTCGATTTCATCGGTTAAACCTACCGATTGTGTAAGATTAGCCTGTGGATCCACATCGATTAGCAACACTTTTTTGCCCCTGTTTTTTAGATCAGCGGCCAAGTTGATTGCTGTAGTGGTTTTACCAACACCACCCTTAAAATTTGCTATCGATATTATCTTCATTTGATTCTTTTTAACTAAAAGTTGACGCTACATCGTCTTGAAAGAACTTTACCAGTCCAAGTCATGAATTGACATTTCGGAGTTCCCTATTCTGTATTTTACTTAACACTTAACACTTCGTACCTCTTACCTTTCACTACCCCAGTTCTCCATTAAAATACTGCACCGCCTTGTTCCATACTTCACAGCCTACTTTATTTCCCAATTCGCGACCTTCCAAATCCCCATCTCTAAAATGGATACCCCCATAGAGTCTAGAAATTCCGGCATCGTCAGCAGCGTCCTTGAGCATTTTCCAGTGGATTGTAAGATCTTCCGCAGGAGTGCAATCGGGTTCAATACGAGAGCCCCCCTTAGGAATAACAACTGATTCCCCATATTTTCCGTTCCCGCAAAAACTTCTTAAGACCTCTTCGGTAGCTGCACTAAAGGTGCTATGACCGGAAACGTATTCGGCAAAGGGTGGAGTAGGGATGTAGGGTAGCCAGTTTTCTCCTTCTAGCTCTTTGCTACCTTCACAAGGGCCTCCCCATGCAGTAATGCTTTTTCCTCGATATAAGTTTTGGATGGCTGAAACAGGACGCACATAATCGTAATAAACTTTACAATCCCAAGCAGCTATTCCAGCATCTAGAAGGGCATTTGAAAGAAGAAAGAACATCTTTACATCATAGGCGTTCTTATGCTCGTACATTTTTGATAAATAGCGGGCTTGTCTACAGGATTGCTCTGGTGGCGTAGCCCAGCGCAGGACATCATCTTTTACCGAATCCACAAACTTATCTTCATGCATGCCCGCCCAAAACTCTGCGACCAGTTTCTGTTCGTCGCTCAGGTCGGCACTATACTGCAAGACTTCATCGGCCTGTTTTTTGAAATCGTTTTTATCGCAGCTTATGGGTGCTGGCGGCCTATACTGTCCGCCCCAACGTAGCGCAAAAGGTTTGACGAGGCCCCAATGGGCGGTCAAAAATTCCTGCGGTTTATGGTTCCGCAATTGCGCTTGCCAACGATCTTCATATTTCATGGCCTGTGGCACGGGTGGATTGACTGGCCAATTTCCACTAAAATCGGAATAGTTCCCGGTATGTAAGGTTGCATTTTGGTTGGCGGCATCGCCTAAGCGGCATTCGAGGACTAAAAGCCCAGTTAGGTTACCGATGCCAGCGGCATTGTCTGGTTTCAAATTTTTATTGTCCGGATCATAATCGCAATCGCACATAAAATCCTTGAACATGCTTTTCTTTTCTGGTGGCAAGGCACACCAAAAAAGGGCTTGTGCTACAGTGTAGGCAGAATGACTATAGGCTTCTTCGCGATTTTCTGTAGTGCATTCACTATCGGCTTGTTTTAATCGATTACCCGTAGTGGTACTCACCTCGCATCCACCATCGTTGTAGTTTGTCCAAGCATCATACATTGCGGTATGTACCATTGCTAAAGCTCTAGCTGCTACGGTAGGCGAAAAATTTACATAATGTATCGCATCGCACACCAAACGGTTCCATTGATGCGCCTTACTGGGGGTGTACGCTTTGATTGTTGTCATGATTTTATTTTTTTTATTCTGTTAAATACCGTTTAAATCAATTTTATTTAAGCATCTATCCATTGCATTTGTAACGTTATCCATTTCATCAATTTCTTTAGCAAGATTTAAAGCAGACTTATAGACTTCAATTGCTTTATCAAAATTTCCATTTAATTCCTCTTGAAAACCTAATTCTAAAATCAAAGGAATTTGATATGACCTAGGCACTGTTTTCATATTCTTTAAAAGTTTTTTCAATTCTGGAAATCGTTGTTGTAATCCTAATAATTTGGATAGGTACGTATAAGAAAAATGATAATTAGGATCCAATTCAATTGCCTTATTCAAATGTTGCTCCGCTAATTTTAAATCTTTATTTGTTTCCATAAGTACATAGCCCAAACTACTATATGCTGGTGCATGTTTCGGGTGTCTTGAGATGGTAAGTTCCAATATTGCTACAGCTTCAATTAAAAGATCATCTTTTAGATATCTGTTACCTAATTCTGTTAAAAAGTCTGCTGATTTTAAAGTTTCCATATAATTAATTTTTATTGTCTCATTCTTCGCCAAGTTGACCAAGTAGAATCCGAGCGATTTTCTCTAGGGTGATACAATCTCTTTTTAATTGAGAACCTACTAGGTCGCCTTGTTCTTCTATTTGGGTAGGTGATTTGAATTTCTATCTCTACTTGTTTATGGCCTCTTCTGAATTCTCTTGCAGAGCTACTTTCTTCAAAATACCAAGTGCCACGTCTATTAACTCTGTTAATTCTTGAATTCATGGGAACAAGATTGTTGTATGAATCATTTCCACCAAAGCGTTTTGCAATTAGGTGTCCTTTATCATCTCCGTACATATGCATAGGCAAATGTCTATTTCTTAAACTATCGCCAAAAGCTCTAGCATACCGGACATTTCCTAATATTGCTCTAATTTTTGTTGGCCTATTTCGCAATGCGGTGTTGGTTCTAATTAATCTGGACCATTGCGTTCTACTTCTTCTTTGGACATTAAAATCTGGTCTTGCTATATAGGCTCCATTATCCTCCTCAAACATTTGATCTACCATTCCCACTGGATCTGTTATAGGCTCACTCTCCTGTTCTTGTATTTGTGTTCTGGTTTGTACAACAGGATATGATCCTTCTCTTTCTACCCTAGTTAATTTACCATCTTCATCTAATCCTAGTTTATGTGCTCGTAAATTTGTACGTTGGCCTCTTCTTCTGCGAATACCTTGAGCTTGCATTAAAAATCCTTCAGGTAAATCTTGGTTATCCGATATTTCTCTTCCTATAAACCGATCTATATGTAGTTTGGTAATTCTTAATCTTTGATCTTGCTTTATCATTCCAGATTCTATCTGTAGGAATCTCCTTCGTGCTCCCATACCAGGACCTGCACCTCTACTATTATGTCGTATGAAATTTCTTGTCCCTATAGTCTGAATCAAATAATCCTGATCCTCTAACCATTTCTCTAAAGCGCGTTTTCTATCTCTATCACCTGTATTGAAACGTATTCCAGTTCCTGAAAAATCAGTATATACTAATTTATTTTGCATAATTCTATTACGCGAAACGGGATTCAGTTTTAGTTTAAATGATAAGTTTCTTCTTCCTCCTAGTTGCCAGCGAATTCTAAATCTTGGCGGAATCTGATTAGCCACTGGTCTTCTTGAACCTCCCCTTTCGGTTGCAGATACTCTCCATCTTATTCGTATTCGGTTTAATTCTCTTAACTTTTGTCGCGCTTTTCTTCTGAACCACCATTTAGTCCACGCACCTTTGAAACTTCCTTCAGTATGGTTACTATCTAAACCTTCAAATTCTCTATTCATCCATTCCATTCCTCGGTTTAAAGCTCCCCAAAGTGTTTTTGATCCTGGACCATATGCATCGGCACTACTACCTGTTGCATAACGATATCTTCTTGGTCTAAAACGGTTAAAAAAGCCCCTATTTTCCCCTCTTCTTCTACTTCTAGCGGTGCTACTTCTTCTATCTCTCCCTCTACCACGTCTTCCTCTACCATTTAATACATTATCAAATGCATTCTGCAAAGTTTCAGCAGTACTTACTTCTCTATTCATTTCGGATAACTCTTCATTAGCAAGGTTTGCTAAAAACCCGACTAAAGGATACAGTTTTGATCCCACATTTACAGCCATAACAGTCAATACCTCAGCTGATTCTGAAGGATTTTCAGAAGATTCTGCTTGACGATACCTACCGGACAATCGTTGTAGTTCTGAAATGCCTGCTGGTATATTCATCAATATTTGCATTAACCTTTCTTCATCTTGGGCATCTTCCTCAGTGATATAAAAATTCTCCAAAAGATCTCCCAGCTGTCCATCCAATTGAGTTTGTACAAGTTCGGTGATTTCTTCCTGCAATTCTTCAAATTCCTCATCAAGACCATCAGAGCTGTCCACTTCATCCATTCTTCTCTGAATTGCTCGATAACGTGTTAATTTTTGTTCAAATTGACTCTTAAAGGTATTGTATACCTCTCCCATATTTCTAACCAACTGAATAACATCTGTAACGGTTTGAAAAATACCAAGTACTTGTCTCACCTTTATGTACAGTCTTCTCAATTTATCAATTCGTCTTACCAAGGTTGCTATCCTAGCACCTGTAAAAAGCAATCCTAAACCTTCTGTAGCCAATGTAAATGCTTGTAATATGCCAAGTTCTGCCAAAATTTCCATCATTTCTCGGTTAATCATCTGATCGAAATTATCTAACTCTCTACGCAGGGAAATTGCTACTTCTCTAATCTGTGGAGATTTTTGACCGGCACCAATTAATAAGCCATCAAGAATCGCCATTTCATTATAAAAAAGATACATTTCTTCCCCAAAAGGATTTGCACCTCTTATTGTATCCAACATCCCCGTTTCTTGTGAGTGATTGGTTCGTAAATTTGCTTGTATTTGAGCTAAAGTGCTATTGGCTGTTTCCGCATTGTTTACTCCTTGAACGGCTCTTTGATTGGATAGGTTTAACCGTAAACGACCCTCCTCTGATACTGGCGAACTTTCCTCGGGCTCATTTTCCAATTCTCTATTAGTTCGCATTATTTCGCGATCAGCCTCGCTTAGATTTTGGTATCGTTCTAATGCTTCATTTAAAGTAGTAGGCTCGTCCGTATCAGTGGCTACATTCCGATAGAATTCCATAAAAGCACGTTTTTCTTCATCAGACATTTGCCTAATCCTTTCCAATAATTCCGCAGAAGGTTGTTGATCTTCCACAGGGCCACCTGAATCTTCAACTTCTTGATAGAATTCAGCCAATTCAGCCATTTCTTCCGGATCCATTTCACCTTGATCACCACCACCAGTAGAATTTCCCCCAGCACCTGGACTAGATGGGTCTGTAGTTCTAAGGTCCGATTTTTTAAACCACAAACCGCGATATAGAATGTCTTCAAAAATTCTTATTATCAATGCTTCCGCTCCTTGATTTCGGGCTATTCTAAGTACGAAAACACTATATCTAACACTGCCAATGGACTCTGCACTATACCGTATGCTAGGATTACCAATATCCCTTAAACGATCATAAATAGGTTGTACCCTCCCTCCTGATGATTGATAATTATACCAGAGAAGAAGGTCATCACGAATCACATTTTTATATTCTATTAAATCTTCTTCTCGAGCAGCCAACTCATCTGTACGTTCTATTGCTTCTTGTCTGTTAGCAGTTCTATATCTTCTAATATTACGTATTCCGCTATCGCAAATTCTGTTAACCCTGGTTCTAAACCTTCTTTCAACAGATCCTATTGAAACGTTATTAGAGCTAATAATTTCATCTTTCCCTTCTACAGCACAACTGTTAATTCGTTGTCTCAAAGCTCTTTTTTGTGCATTGGTTAATCCTCTTGCCGCCGTGCCCGCTGCCTCCCTATTTGCTGGTGCAACACCGGCAAAATAATCTCTTAAAACTTCGGTTCTTAAACTTCGAGGATTACATGTTCGTTGAATTCTTTTATGAAGCATAGGCTGCTGCTGTACCGTATGCGTTAATTCATGTGCTAATAGATGTTTCCCATTGACACTAGTAGTGTCATATTTCCCTTGATTAAAATAAATATCACTTCCATAAGCAAAAGCTTGGGAATTAAGAGCGCTATTCATTTGAATTGCTTTGTTCCCTGTATGGACTCTAACATGACTAAAATCTCTCCCGAAAGCGCCTTCCATCTCCTCTTGAACCGTGGGAGTCATTGCAGTTCCTTCTCCTTTACTAGTTTGTAAATGGTGCGTTAGATCTTCATTATTATTGTTAACGGTTTCTGATTTTGATTGAATTTTTTCTTTTTCTTCACACGCACCACATTTAGTTTGCAAATGTGCTTCTGGAGGCACTTCATTACTTTCAAAAATAGGCTTTCGTTGTATCTCCTCGAGTTCTTTTTCCTGCATGTTTTCTTCTTGCTCGCATTCGTCGCATTTGGGTTGTATGATACTATTGTTTACAGTAGTATGCAAAGACTTCGCATTACCATCTGCTATTTTTTGCACTACTTTATCTGCCATAGTATCAGCTTCCACTTCGTATTTGTCATTGGGTTGCCCTACGCTTAGCTTGGGTTGTACCGTGGCTGGACTAAAAAACGATGATGTTGTATTATTAGATTTTGAAAAAAAGTGAGCCTGTCCTTCTTTTGTAAAGAAAGGTTCACGTCTCATTTGAAGTTGAGGCATGGAACAGGACTGCGTATTTTTTTCTATTTTTCCCAAGTCATTTTTTGGTGTTAAATAATTTTAGTAAGGTGTTATTCTTTATTTTAAGTGCCAGACTAAGGGCGGTAGATCCAAACTTATTTTTTACTTCAGGGTCGGCGCTGTAGTCCAATAAAACCTTAATTACATCTATGTTGATGTCAGCATGAAGAATTGCTTTTAATAATGGGGTATTTCCAAATGAGTCTTTGATATCTACATCCGCGCCATTCTGTAATAGCAACTCCGCAAGCTTAACTAAGTGATTTTCGGCACAGGCATGCAATGGGGTAAATCCGTCATTGTCCTTTTCATTGACATCGAATCCCCTTTTAATCAAATAAGAAGCAATTTCTGTTTGCTCATATAAGCACGCATGTAAGAGTAAACTTTGGGAATATGGACGAACGTCAAATACATTACGCTCCTCTTTCATAAGAGTCTCCAGCTCCTTTAAATTTCCATCTTTAACGCTATAGTATATTTCTTGTTTTCTATTCATAATCTATGGCGCCTCATTTTTATGGGATATGTTTTCAATAGGATGCTCTGCGTGATAACTTTTTGGATTATTATACTCTGCTATAAATTCATCCCATGTAATTCGTCCTTCAATGTAATCATCTACTAATTTTCTATATTCGTGACCTTTTTTATGGCCCATATGCCATTGATCAAATCTACTTTTAGATTTATCCCAACTAAGTTCTAATTCTGGATTATTAGGATCTCTTACTGTTCCGTCGGGGCTCTTTGAAGCATTCCAAACTTCATCTACCAGGCCATCTCGATACTCTGGTCTACTTTTCATTAATCTCACCCGTTCTTCGGTCCAACGAATAACCTTACCCTCGCTCATCCATCCATCTAAAGTTACATCAGTAACTTTTTGTGTAGAGCCTGTATCAAAACCTTTTCTAGAATCTTTATATAATCTAAGTTCATATATTGTAAATTCAGTTCCATGAACAGTTTCCTTAGTTACTGATTCTACTCTAACCCTTCTGTTTCCCTGAATAGGAACCGTTAATTGTTCTCCCGCTTGTATTTTTGTTGGAACACTTATAACTGGTGCTGCATCCGGAGTATTTGCGTCTACGGTGGCGTTTATTCCATCAATATCTAAACCACAAACTGGTGTAGAGAAACGACACCATTTGCCATCAATCATCCTTCTCCTATAAACATGATCACCTACAGTAACTTCTACGTCATACTTTGTAGATAATTCTGCATCATTTACGGTACGTATATTTTCTGGATTGTTTACTTTTTCCTTAAGTGTATTGAACTCTGCATTAAGTTCAGGTGGATTTTCTCTTACATTTGGTGGGTCTAACTCCCCATTTTTCACTGGTCTGCCTTCCACCATTCCAGTTTTAACATGCTCTAAAATTTCAAGAATACTTTCTGGAAGGAATTTAACAACTTTACTAAGTATCAACTCGGCTATTTTACCACCAATGTATGCCAGCGCTAACATGGCTACCATTAATCCTATTGAAATAGAGCTTTGTGCAATTCTTCCATAGTAAATATTATTCTCTTTCATTTTTTCTTCATCTACCAACATACTATCCACTGCATTGAGACTTATAAAACTTTTCAATAAAACTGCCGCATCTGCAGCTATTGTAACTGCCAACAGAACTTCACCAATGGTCCCTGCAGTTGCCAAACCAGCTCCAAACCCAACAGCGGCTCCCGCAGCGGTTCCCGTACCTGCTGTTATTGCTCCTATTCCGCCTGCACCCGCTATAGTTTCAGAAGCAATTATTGCAATAGCAACCCACCCATAAAACCTGTTTGTAAGTGCTACCATCTCTTTTTGCATCATTAGAATGTCATCAATTGACTTACTAAATTCAGCTTCTTTCAGATTATTGAAAGCACCTTTAATATGATCCCAAATAGCTACTAGGTTTTTTCCTAAACCTACAGGCTCAGGATCTGTTATAGATGTAATACCTTCAAATGGCCAAATTTGTTCCCAAAGTGCAGTTTTAACCGTTTCTTGCCAATTATCCTTCAAATGTTCAAGCATTGGTAGCATGTGAACATTCCAAATTATAGAAAAATGCCGATCATCTAAAGATCCCATTGCGCTTTCCAACTGTTCCCTTACCAGTTCTTTAACAGAATCTAGTTTCTTGTCAATAAACTGCATTATTTCAGCAATAATCTTGTCCTTGTTATCTATGATGTACTCAATTGCCTTATAAGTAGCTAATGCAGATTTTAAAGCCAACAAGGAAACATTGTATCCTGGAAATCCAGATAAAACCGATTTCACATATGAATTTTCCATTGTTGAAATCATCAATTCTAAGGCTTCGATTGGGCTATCAGGTAAGTCTAAATCTAAATATTCGGACAAATCAACCATGGAATTCAAAACATCCATTACGTTAAATCGCTGAATGGTACCTTCATCTCCAGTTTTATAAAATTCAGCAATGCCCTCTTCCGCAGCAGCAGACTTTTTTTGTATATTACTTATTTCCTTACCTAAGCGTTGTATTGTAGGATATTCGGGTTTTTTAAAAACTGTATTAGCCCCCTGTTGCACGGTATGGGTTAACTCATGGGCCAATAAATGTTTACCACTAGTACTATTGGTATCGTATTTGCCTTCGTTAAAATAAATATCATTACCATGGGTAAAGGCTTGTGCATTTAAGTCCTTATTCATCTGTACAGCAGTACTGTCTGTATGAATATTGACCCCACTGAAATCTACCCCAAAGCCAGATTCCATTTCACTTTGGGTTTTGAGATCCATTGCCGCTCCAGAACCTGCCTTTGTACTCAATTGATCTTGTAAACTACTGGTACCACTATCTGAAGAAACAACAGCTTCTTCTTTCTTTTGAACCAAAGTTTCCGAACCGGTAAAAGCGGTCATAAAACCACCAGTAAAAGCACTTCGTTGTCGTGTCTTCTCTACCACTTCGCTATAAACTGCGCTATTTCCATCAATAGATACAATAGTATCCCCATTGACTTCCTTAATAATGCAATGGTGCTGATGATGATGGAAGTAACCAATATCTCCAGGTTGCGGATTATCTGTGGGCTGTAACTTATCACCAACGCCTCTTCCTATTTGCCAATACCCTAAATCAATACCTGCCTTTTTAATTGCATAGACTGAAAAAATACCACACCAGTATGGAAATTCTTCACCATATTTTACATTTTCGATGACCTCATCGGACCAGGCATCGTTAGCGGCCAAATGAAATATCTCTAAAAAGTGCTCTGCACCAACACGTTTTCCGCTACCATCATCTTTTTTAGCCTCAATCTTCCCCACCATTTTTTGAGCTTCTTCTACAATGCGCTCTCTTGATCCAGTGCCTGATGTGCTGCCTTTTAACTGAAGATTAGGCATCTTTTTAAACAGGATAGGATATCCTGTTTTTTCCATTTCTAAGGACCGGAGTTGTAGGTTAGGGTCTTCATCATCCTCTGAAACCGAAGCACTTCCATGGGCTTCCTTGCGCTGCAATTCTTGAACCTCTTCCCCCTCTTCTACTGCTTCCTTTTCACAATCATCGCATTTGGCCTGTACCGCTGGTTGTGTAATAGGCGTTGGTACTGCTGGGCTAATTTTCACAGGAGTCATAATAGGTTCAGCAACAGTTGGTTCTATCTTGGCTTGAATAGCCTCATCAGTATTACTTTCAAAAATGGGTTTTTGTTGTAGTTCTGGTACTTGTTCTTCTATTGCTGGTGATTCGTCTTCCTTAGCATGTACTTCTTCCTCTTCTTTCTTTTGTACCTCTTCTTCCTTGTCACAGGTATTGCATTTTGCCTGAATTTCTGGGATCTGACTTTCACTAGTTGAACTACTATCCGATTCGCTTAATTTTTGCACCACCTTATCCGCCATCGCATCTGCCTCAACCTCATATTTGTCATTAGGTTGTCCAATAGTAAGCTTGGGTTGAATCGTAGTAGGACTAAAAAAAGAAGTTGTTGTCTCGTTTGATTTGAAGAAAAAACTATCCTGCCCTTCTTTATTAAAGAAAGGTTGCCGCTTCGCCTGAACCAGGTTACTAGCGGAAGAACTTGTTTTTACTTCTGATACTTGCACTTGGGGTATTGATTATTGTTTACCAACTATTTCCTATAATTTATTACTCTCTGTTTATTGAATACTGTCCACTTTATTTTATCGCCATTCTACATATAGCAATTCTTTCATCCATGGGAGTTTAATCATACTTAAGTTCCAGGGTAGTCGATCTAATAATACATCGATTGCCTTCTGTTCAACATAGAGTTTCCTTCCACTTTCTTCTTTAGTCAATTTCCCTTCACGGATCAAAAACCCCTCTCGCAGTCCATCTGGGGAAGTACTTCCCAAAGCTCCCCAATGATCAATGACCGCTTTTAACAAATTGTTGGCTTCTTTCTTTTCTTTCTTGCTTAGTTTTAAGGTATGATCGAGTGGTAAATTGGCCGGCATGCCACATAATATTTTCGGCAACAGCAGTTCAAAGTCCTTCCCCATATTTTCGCCTCCCGCAAGAAAACGCAGTAATAAAACTGCCTTGCACTGACTTTTAAAATCATTGAATGCCCCATCTTCCGCAAGCTTGAGTTTTCTAAATAGCTTACTGAGAAATGGGTGTAAAAGCACCATGCCTGCCTTTTTAATGAACTGGGGGCTTGCTGTGGTGTCAAGTAGATTTTCCGACACAATTTTTTGTGGCTCAACGTTCTTTTGATAAGCACTTTCTTCATTATCAAGCGTTTCTTTGGCTAAGCCTTCCGTAGGCAAAACTTCTTTTTTTAGATCGCTTTTGAGGTTTATTTTGGCATCTTTGAGGGCAGTTGATAAGATTGGATATTTCGTGTTGTTATGCTTACGTTGTGATTTGAAATTTGTTCTAAAAGTTGACAGTTCTTTGCATCCCATCAGCAGCGCGGCAATGGTTTCGCTTGTCAATTTTTCCCTCCTGAGAATGACCTTTTGAAAAATAATTTGCCATAAGGCCACTTCCAATTCTCTGTAGCCAACTTTTAGATTCATTATGATGCCGTGTTTATATGCCTTGGATAACTCCTTAAAAAAGTTAAGTAATTTGCTTTGAGAATATCCTGTGTATAGTTCAACTAGTGATTTTAATTCTTTTGCCTTATGCTGTAGGATAAGGCGACGCAATGCAATTGAATTTTGAATCAAAACGGCTTGCAATCGCTGGATGGCGGCATCCTCCAAGCCCAAGGTTTCGAAAACTTTTTCAAGCCAGTTTTCCTTGGGAACGTTCGCATAGGAGGGTAGGGTGCCAAACTCTAGCCAATGCAACCAAAGCTGAAAGTAATGCTGTCGCAAAGGCAGTTGCCCTTTGGCTTGAGGTTTTGCATCCTCGAATTCTCTTCCTCGAATTTCCGCAATGCTATTGCTACATTCCTTTTCCAATAGCTGGGTCATTGCATCAAGAACGGTTGGGATATTGGCTTCCTTGATGTCAACCTCTCCAAGATCAATCACTATACTGTCTAACTGAAGGACCTCTTCTTCCCCAACTAAGGTATCAAATAGGGCACAAATCTCTGGAAGGAACGCCTTCCAAACCAAATCACTCACTCTTTGCTGTATGGCATAGGCGTTTTTTGAAGTTGATATGTTTAACTCCAAAACCTGCTTTCCTATGAGATGATTGTTTGCCATACCTTATTTTAATACACTTTTAATATGTTTTAATACCGTTGTATTTGCTAATGATTTCAGTTCCTCCGAATTCCAACCCTTGTCTATAATTTTAGAAGAAACTCCCTTCGATTTAAGAATGTGTAGGCTTTTTTTGAGCGTTTCCTGATCCTCTTTTCCAAGTTTTTTGTTTTTATCGAGCACCAGGCCATCCATTAGATGCCAGGTCGCATTTTTGATTAGCTTAGCATAAGCAGGAAGATTATTATCCTTTTGCAGACTATATCTAGCAAAAAAGTCGACCAGTTGCTTATACCCCTGTATGCTGGGGGTATTGCTTAGGAAAAATTGAGTGCGTTCATAGCTTTTTGACTGAGCTATGTTTTCGTCTAGATTGGTGTTAATGTTCTTTAAATAGCTTGGTTTTCTCTTACGCACCAGTGCTAAAAGCGCCTTTTTAGCTGCATTATCAACTACTTTTTTCGTAGTCGTTTTCTTTTTTGAAACTGTTTTGGCTTTTGTCTGGGGTGCTGTCTCAACTCCGGATTCCACCGCTGATGAGGCCAAAATGGCACTACCTGAAAACGGTTCAGGATTGCCAGGTACATCATCTTGATTATTTTCGGGTGGGCAATAGCCCCAATAGAGACTGCCTTCATGTTCTGGGGGTAAACAGCATGAATCGATGTCTCTTTTTTCTTGGGGTTCGCAGGTACAATCACCTTCCGCACCCGGAATAGATGGGCAAGCTGGTTCGGAAGTTAGGTGCTTAATGCAATCAGTAATCAAGCAATTTGGAGAAACTCCAAAGGGGTTACAAAAGGGAGTATTTTGTTCTGTGTCTGGATCTTGCCTCCACTGAAGCCATTCTAACCAAACCCTATAGGCATCTTCAAACTTGCACATATCTCTTGGACTTAACCATAGAATATGAAGTCCGACCAAGGCTGGCACTTCTTTGTAAAGTAATTTTTCAAAGGCTTTTCGGGCTGCATTGGTCCTGAATCGTTTATCCCATGCAGGTAGTGCTATAGTAGCCCAAAAAGAATAGGGATCACTGCCAGGTAGATAATAGATCATATCCGGATTTTCCTCTGCACAAGGGTCATCTTTGTCCATATCAGGCATCCAGTCAATATCGCAGCAATAATCAGGACAAATGGGAAGTAGGCAGCAAAGCTGTCGTTGTTTACCGTTTTCTTCAACCATAAACTCGTCATTACAGGCGTCCACAGTTTTAGGTCGAAGCAAAATATGCTCCAAAAGATGCATCCCCATATTGTTCACGCAATCTTTTGTACTATCGATAGCATCTAAAACCTCTTGCAAACAACTATATTGTTGTGGATGGTATCCCAGTTCCTTTCGTTTGTCTACCAGTCTGAAGGAGAAGGGGCCATAGCGTGTTTTTTCAGTACACTCTAGGGTCAATAGCTTCTTGCCCACTAATTCACAAAACTCTTTGAAGGCCTTTTCTGCCGCTTCGCAGCAAGCATAGCAATTGCTACTTTCAAAAATATGGATTGCGTCACATGCTGCTATATCCTTTTCCTCGTCATCGCCGCAACCGCATGGTTGTAATCCGTCTGGACTAATTTCTTTGTCATTTGCTGACCAATAAAGTCTATAGCAGTATCCCTTTTCTGTTTTATGTACAGGAAAATAGTTCGATAACTGTTGAAGGTCATTCAGATTAAATTTACCATTTTTTAAGAATGCTAATACTTTCGGTTTATTCTTGTATTTTTCGCTTAAATACTGGCAAATCTTTGCCAATTGCTCTGCCTCTGTTTCCACCTTTTTTATGCAAAGCGGCAGACACTTGCGTATGGCCTGTACAAAATCGCACAAATAATCCATTCGGTTTTCTATGTCGGGCAAAGCCTCAGCGAAGTGTAATAAAAAGTGATGTTCTGGAGGTAGGGTATCTGCTTCAAAAAGGTCTGTAGTGATATATTTAGTCCAATCCAACCCTTCCAATGCCGACAACCAATGGGTCATTTGCACATCACGAATTTCTTCGGTTTCATAGTGACAACTATGTTCGGCAACAAAGTAATGCGGAGATACTACTTTGAAGGTCCAAAAGCCGTTTATACAGACTGGGATATAATTATCGCAATCTTCCGCGGCATAAATAAATTCTCGTACCCCGCCAGGTACACAGGAATCACACAAATCGCGAATCTCTGGAAAGGCATCATTCCAAGCTTCCGTTTCCGATTCAAATTTACAGGCGCTCTCGATCATTACCTCGACCAGTCCCACATAAAACATCCCTTGTTCGCATAGTATTCGACAGTTATTCGGGGTTCCTGCCAGAGTATAAAAATGGCAATAGGCCTCGATTGCCTCTTCAGCGGTGTCAAAGCAGTCCACACTTAGCCAAATTAACCGCTCTATAAGGCTCGGGTCTGCTGAAAAATCACAGTTACTATCAATTATTTTTTCGTCCAGAACCACGCGATAAGCATAGCGTGTATGGCATTTTTCATCGGCTTCATTATTAATGCGATAAATTGGAAACATTTCGGCCAATAGTACATGGTATGCAATCAGGTCTGTTTCCCCCAAGCCTAGTTCATTTCTTGTCTGTTCAGGAATTACAGCAATCAGCGAAGTCTCGGTGCATACAGCCGAATCGGGTTCCTGATAAACCTCTTCTAAACTTATTCGTCCATTTCTCTTATCGCCTAGGGTGTCACCTAAATAGCTGAGCGTATCTCTAGCAATATCAATAACTTCAAGCCAATGGTGTTTCCAAGCTGCCTCGGCCTCTTCGAAACTATCATACGCTAAATAACTATTCAATAGAAATTCGCGATTTTTAGTATCCTTAAAACAAACTTGATAATGGAACTTACCAGGGCTCTTTTCTGGGCAAACTACCTTTTTTTTAGGTGGGCACTCATTCAATGAAATTGGCGGAACAGCAGTACAAATTGGAAATTTGATAGCCTCTGCCATCTCTTTTTCAGAACATTTGTATGGGCTACTGGCCAAAGGGGTATTTTTTTTGTAAAAACGCCATTCATATAATTCTGCTTCCTGTTCTGAAATGGCATTTGCGATAAAATTTTCTCTTGGAGTACCCTCTTTTGTGTACACATCGTTCACGTAGGATATAAGCGCTTTTGCAGCAGCAGGCGAAGCCTTTGTCGTGCCCAACTTATATTGAATAGCGAGCGGTGTTTTTTGATTGGGTCCATACAAGCCAAAATCGAAATTGCGCTCTTTTTTTCGTATGTTCTTAAGTTGTAATGCTGGCAAGTTTTCAGCAAAGTCAATATAGGCTGCTGTTACTTTTTTGGTCGAATCGAAATTTTTGAAACTTTTGAAAATGGGTTCTAATCGACCTTGTGAATTACTTGCGCCATATACAAAGCTATACTTCAAAGGCCGTGTAAGGACATTAAATTCATACTGCTGTGAAACGAGCGACTCATAGTTTCCATTTTTGGTTTCTGCAATAATCTTCTTATCAAAATCGCCCTGAGCCTTAGCCTTGGAAGGATACTCTTTACTCGATTTCAGGACTACTTTTGCGTTTTCTGAAAAAGACCATGTATAGGAACGGGCTTGTTCATTTACCGATAACGGAGATTCATAATTCTTAAGAAAGAGCATTGTAGCCTTTAGCGCCCTATCTCGATCAGGGGCGGTTTCAAAGGGTTCTGCCGGTAAGGCTAAAAAAGCGCCAAATTCGTCCAATAGAATAAAACTGTACTCCGGATTGCCTTGATCACCTGAAAGGAGGTAATTCTTTTTTATACCACCTCTTTTAAAGGCACTACCCATCGCCTCCAGCGCTTCCTTTTCAGAATCGAAGCAGTCATAACTTTTAATGGGTGGCGCACTATTTTTAGGTTGTAAGTTGAATCCGAATTTCCCTTCTTGCCTTTCATATTTCGACTTGGTATTCCTATTAGCGAACACGCTGACACAATCTTCGATCAAGGATTGCGTTGATTCTATGTTTTTTTCTATGGGGTTTGATACTGCAATTCGTTTTCCTTTTTCGTTACGCAATTCAATGGTCAACTCCTTGTCATTTTCTAAAAGGGTATAGTTATCAAAATTGCTACCTATCACCTTGGCCTGTCTCCATACTGCGATTGCCTTATTTTTGTCAGAATGATAGTTAATACCATAAATTGTTAGCTTCCCTTTGATGCGTAGTTGCCATTGCAGGGCCGTCTTATGTTGATTCAGATACTTTTGCGTTTCGGGCTCTTTAATCAGCATATCCCACGCTTCTTCGGCGCTATTAAAAGCAAATTCACTTTTTACTTTTTTCTTTGTCGCAAAATTGTACTTAATCCATTTCCAGCGAATAATGGTTTGAATTCGATACTCAAGGGCATTGGTATCGAGGTATCTTTTTTCGTCGAGCTGCACTAAGCGGTACTTTGTAGACTGCTTTTCGATTTTTTCTTCAGCATTTATTCCATTAATAAAATCAAGCTTTTTGTTGTTGGCAATTTTTTCCGACTTGAATTTTATGTTGGGATTATAAATTACCACTTCCTCATTGGCGTCAAGCAATTGATGATGGTATTGGTATTCACTGATGATTATATTTTCGTCGGATGGTTTTATCGAAAATATGCGCTGTATCTCTTCCCTGTTAAAACCGTTTAAGTTTTTTTCCAATCTTTCGTATGAGTTGGGTGTGCGCAAGTCAACTAGTACTTTTTCAGCGGCCTGAAAGAGTTCGGCCTTGCTTTTGAAGCTTCGATTGCCCCTAAAAAGTACGTTTCCCTTAGAGTCATTTAATTGTAGACGATGACAGGGGGTAACCTCAAAGTTGCACAGGTTTCGGCGGCTGTAATTGTCTATTCCCGATAATAGAGAAATGCGCTTTTCAAAACCGGAAACATTATGGGTGTTCCAGGAAGCTTCGATATAATTAAAAACCCTAGCCCTATTTCTGCTTATTTCTGCGAATTGGTTAACATAGTTAGATTGATCAGTTATTGTGCGTTCACTTAGACCAGAATCGGCTGCGGTGTTTTGATATTGCTGTAGCGTATAATCGGTAAAAACCTCACCAAATCTAGCCAATAAATGATCCAAAAACAGTTTGCGTCTTTGCAAATATGCAGAATCACCTTCCGCAAGGCCTTGAATAAAATCAAAATAGGGAATAGGGCTATAGCTTAGATTAAAATAATGATAATCAGAACCACTCGGGTGTGCCAAATCTGAAACTAGCTGATAGTTCGCTGATAAAGAAGAAAGAAAAGCAATGCTTCTTGCTTCATTAATGGCCTCAATACTCGAGGAAAATCTTTTGGTGCCTACGAAGGCAATATCAGAAGGAATGTTAGGGTAGAGTACGAAAAAGTATCCTCCCTTATCGATAAGAAATTCAATCTGATAGGCTTCATTGAAAAATGAGTCAATCAACTGATTGATATATATATATCTTATGGCGGCTGAAGAAAAAGTAAGTACCTTAAGATGTGCTGGGTTGGTATCACAGTAGTCGGCTATAGTTAGGCGCGTTGTAGGATTAGATTCTAGCAGGCTTATAGCCTCTTCCCAAGCGGAATCACGTGCGACTGGAATAGCCAGTTTCGTGCCTTTTGACATTTGCTCCTCTGCTTCATAAAATTTCAAAAGTTCATTCAGACCTGGTACGTTCTCAGGTAGCTGCGAAAAATAAGTGTGCTTTTCTATAGGTTCTCGCTCTTCCTCGGGCTTCAACGAAAAGAGGGAGCGCAACCGTGATAACTGGGCTGTATAGTTTGCCAATAGTTGGTCGTAAAAAAGCAGGTAGCCCTTTAACTGTAGGGCCTGTGATTTACGCAAAAGCGTGGCACGTTCAGGTAGGCCATCATCACCTATACCATATACAACAGGAAAATCATTTTGGATTGATTCGAAGGAATCAAGATCATCAAGATGCCTTCCCACTGGCACCTCTGTATCGAGCTCGGTACTGGGTAGTAGAAACTTTCTTAAAAAAGAAAAACCTCGATGTATTTTTATTTTATCCAAGGGGATATACCCCTCCGTACTATAAAGATCAACACAAGTCTCCTCCAAGGAAAAGAAGGGCACCTCTTCCGTAGAAATTGAAATACCTGTGGCCCAACTGCTTGGCGCATCATCTTCTTTTGCACAAAATTCAGGCATAGATATCTTGGTGCCTCCGTTGATATGAATTTTCTTGACCCTTAAAACTCCCTCGACATTCAAAATAACGGTATATAGATCCGAGAGATGAATTTCTTTGCGTTTGTCCAAGGCTTCCAATTCTTCGGTATCCACAAAGCCATAACTTTCGTGCATGAAAGGCCTGCCCGCGAAGATATCATCGATTGATTTTCCCTTCTCCAACAATTCGTTAAGGGTATAATACTTGATTTGAGGTTGAATAAAGTTTCTGATGTTCTTTATAATTTGACCATATACCTTTTCGGGTGCAAAACCAGAATCGATTTCAACTTCTGCGCAAACGCCTAATTCCAAAGGTGACAACAAACATATTTCATCCTTAAAATCTTCACATAGGTTTCGATGTGCGGCCAGTAATTTCTTGACCTCATTAATGAGTTCTTGTTCTTGCGCTATAGTCTGAACTATTGTGGTGTCTTTCTCTATAAATACCTTATAAATCCCATTCAAGTGTAGTTGTAAGAACTTTGGATTCTCGATAGCGCAGGGATCTTGTGGGTTGGTAACAAGAACTGTCTCCGAACCAGAAAAAATGGGTTCAATTGGATCTGGAGCCGAGGGTGGCGAACAAACCAATTTGTTGGCGCTGTGATCTATAAAGAGAGAGACTTCCTGATCCATGGGTTCCAACCAAGCATTGCGCACCCCATTGATTTCCAAGAGTAGTTTTCTATAGTCAAGGATGGTCGTCGGGTTTACTGTTAGGATTTCTAAAGGCGTTAAAAAATTGTCATCGTTGTCGGCCGGTATTTCGGGGGTAACGAGATCTACAAACGGAAGGTTGGTTTTGTAGCCGAGATCCATTAGGGCATAAATCAACACTTCGAGGATGGTAATCCCTGGGTCATGCACGTTATGATCTGTCCATATCTTACCTGAAAGCGTACCGATATGTTCCAATCCTTCTTTCCTGAGGTTTTCAAAATTCAGGAATTCAGGTATGTTCGGGTCTTTTTCCGATAATACGTTGATCTTATTTTCTAATGTATTTGCCATCTTTAGATCAATTCACTTTATTTATCAATATGCTAGGGGATGGGCATTTTTCCTCGTCGATATCCACACAAATTTCCCCTGCGGTCAATATAGATCGGGCGGTTAGGGGTCTTATTATAGCCCCAGTTTGATTGCAATCTCCTTCCAACTTCAAATCAACAATGAAATCCACATAGTCTAAGCCCTCAATGTAGCCTACGATATCTGAGAATAACACCTCTTCGCCGAAGGCTAGTTTCTCCGAATCACCCAAAAACCAAGGGGCGAGAAACAAGGTGATATCCTCTTTTAATTTTTGGGCATAAAAGTTTTGTGATTTACCACGATATAAGCGTACGGCAATACAAACGTTCACGAATTCATATCTTGGATTCATTACTTTCAAGCGCGCAAAGGGGGATATTTTAGTACGCAGATGATCTCCTATTTTTTCTAGCAGACTCACAGGTGCCTTGGGTTCCAACAGGCCCCCTGCCTTTAATTTGGTCAGGTCGGGTATCACGGCTACAACCAAAAAGCCAGGGGCTATTTCGAGGTCTCTTCGGTATTTGTTGGCCGAAAGCCCCATGGTATGCGAAATACACTTTGCCTTATAGATTTCAATAAAACCTTCGAGTACGATTTTTTCATAATCTGTAATCATGCACGCTCTTCCCTTGTGCTTTAAATGTTCACTGACTCTTGTATAAAAGTGACCTTCTGCCTCTGGTTTTCTACCCTCGAAGGCATCGTAAAGTTGTTCTACCTTTTTAACGCTAAAATCTCCTTCTACCAATTTGGCAATGCTGCCCGCCTCCAATGCGGTTTCAAGTCGATTCGTATCGTGTAAACTATTCAATCGTGCCGAGGCCTTGGCAGCTTGGGTATGTACTCCGATGGTTTCAGCAACGGCCCGTACATTTTCTGCTGCGGATACTTTAATCCAATACAGATTGTCTGGCATTATTGTGTTGCCCAATTTACTTATGGCATCGGGTACTGCAATGCTCACAATGCCAGAGACGGTAAAACCATCGGTTTCATCAGAAAGCACATCAAATTCTGGGCGAAGTGCTACCCAGTTATTGTTCGTTAAATAGTGCCACTTAATTTTCGCTCGGTCTTGTTCAGAGTCTGCTGTAGCTTCGGCTAATTGAAACAGGAGCGATAGGCTGCCGCCGGGCGTAAGTTGGTCTATGCCAATAAACAAGGTTCCCTCATCATCAAAATATGGCAAAAGGGTAGGGTTTTGTTCAATGTCTTCCCCTTTGGATGTATTTTCAAAGGGGTACAGGTGTACAATTGCTATATCCTCTTTAATAGCCTTTGCTGTATAATCAAGGTATAAATTTTTTATGATAGGTGTCCATGGTTCCTTTGGAATTAAGGCTTGAAGCGCATCTTCATCAAGTATTTTAAGGATATTTGAACTATCCAATACATCAACAAAACCATTAAAGGAAATCTTAAGGCCTTCTGCAAGTGCTAATAGAGGAGTACCTGCAATATCAAACTCTGGTGTTAAATCATTTATTATTGTTATGATTTGAGTAATTGCATCTGGGGCAGGAAGGTTACCAATAACATTAAAAAGATCAGCAAAGACAGAAGCCGGGTCTGCAGCGGCAGTTTTTGCTATATTTATTAAGGATCTTACATCGTTTAGTCTAGATACCGCAGTGGTCGCGGCGGCACCAGTAAGTTCATTTTCAACGTAACTCTCTATGGCATCTATTGCACCAATAATGTCATCTAGGGTACCATTAATATCGGAAATTAGAGCAGTTAGGTCTGGTAATAGTCCTAAACTTTCTAGAATGTCCTTAACGGGTGATATTATGGTCTTATTAGAATCTTTATAATAAATGGCATCTGTTAAGACCTTACCTTCACTCATATAAGCATATGCTAACATCTGTCTTGCCAGCACAAAAGGATACTCTTTATGTAAAAAATCTTGATCTTTAAGTGTGAATTTCAGAAACCCATTAAGTGATTTTTTAAAACTTTCTAGAGGCTCATTGTAATCTACATACTGAATCAAATGCTTATTTTCGATTTCCCAGCCATAATTGCTAATATCTTCCTCTAAACAAGGCAAGTTGCCAAAACCAGTATTTGTTTTACTGAAAAGCAGAATTTCATCGTTAGATTTCCATAGACCATCTTCTAGCTCTTCAATCTTTAATTTGAATAGTTCTTCATCTAGACCAAAATGTTCAATAGCTTGTGGGGTGCCCTCAGGTGTACCTTCTTTTAGGTATGCTTTATAATGATCATGAAAACTTGCAGGTTTTTCTTTCCATTCCATATTGACTCTAATAGAGCCCCATTTTTTATAGAGTATTTCTTTGCTACCGATATAGAAACTTGGACCTAGGAACAATTCTGGGTTGGTAATTGAATCGACAGGAATGCTAAGGTTTGCCTGATTCATTGGATCAAAACCTGGAACCTCGGGTCTTATTCCAAAGGGGTATAGCTGACTGTTAATGTCTAACGCTCCCTCATCGTTTTGAACAATAAGATTCTTAACTCCACATACTTTGACATCTATCTGGGCATTAACTAATTGAAGATGTTTTAAAAAATGGTAAGGGGAAATAAGCAGCTTATCAATTTCAAAGCGTTTTTTTAAATAGCAGGGATCAATGATGTTAGATGTTTCTCCACAATCGATTTTAATCTCCTCGTTCAATTCTATTTTTACCAAAGGAAAAGTATCCTTTAAGTCAAATTCTTCCTTGAGATTCTCTTTGTCATAAAAAACAATTGATGGAACTTCCGGTCCCAACACAACATTGAGTTCAAACTGTATTTCACCCGAAGGTGTTTCGCCTTCGGTTGGAGGCAAATGTATGTGTACAGTGGGTACGGCAGAAATCCATTCTTTTTCACCACTGAACCATAACTTAAACAATGCGTTTTTGCTGGTTTTCGTTGTCGCCTCATAGTTTGTGAAACAGCCTTCTAAACTTTCCCTATCCGAATCATCGAAAATTTGTTTGCAGCTAATAGGGTCTTTTGTAGCAAAAAAAGTATCCAGTTCATTTTCACCCAATTCGTACGGATTTCGAAAAAGTAACAAGTTCGAAATGTATGTTTTTGCCTTTTGGGATAAGTCACATTCCTCTAAAATTTGATTATTAATGCAAAAACTTGTTTTCTCCGCATCAATGTTCAGTTTCGCCTTAATTTCAAGCAATAGCGCATTTATTTCAGCCGCCTGAAGAAGGCCTTCATTATTCTTGATGCTGCAATCCAATAGAATAGTAATTGTTCTTTGGCCTTCCTGTAACAAGAGCACGGGAGAGGCTAAAACAAAACCCAGTCTTGCCTTAGGGTGTTCATCTGCTGCTAAATAACCTTCCTGAATATATTCACTGTATTTTGACCCCAAGGTCGGCCAGTTGTTTGCTTGGCCTTCCTTGAATTTTTTGCCCATTCCATCCATTGAATTCGCAGCTGGGGCGATGTAGACCCCTTCGGTATACTTTTTATCTCCATCTGTGACCGTATGCAAGGCAAGGGTGCGCAGATCAGCTACTTGGGCCTTATCTATAACTATCTCGTGGTCTAAGCCAAATTGAATGTCCTGCTTATTGTCATCCTTACCATCTTTTAACAACAGATCCTTTGGCAAAGGATAGGCCTCAAGGTGCTTGGCAACCTCAAAAACAATATGGGCCTTGTCGGGCACTGCGGACTTTGGAACCATTTTTAATACCTGCTCATAGAAAAAATCTAAATGTTTTTTCCCTAAAGCATTGATATCTCCTTGAAAATGTTTGAACAATTCAAGAAAAGTAAATAGCAAGGCAAGATGGGGGTGGTGCTTTTTTTGTAAAGACTCTTCGAATGGTCTAAGGCTTTCTTCAATAAAATTGGGTGCCTGGTCGACTATCTCCTGTAAGCCATTCAACATAGGGTAAAACAGGCCGAAAATTTGTTTTGCTACCAGGGCAAAGGCTTCCTTTTTACCTCCTTCGACTTTTTGAACACAGCTATCAAGGGCATATGCCTCGGCTACGGAGAGCTGCCAAGGTTGCTCCAGGTAGTGCATAAAGTTTTTCTTGGGGACACACAAAAAATTGGCACTAGCATTGTACAATGCTATATAGCACTTAAGGCCTTCAAAAAATGAGGATCTTATAATTGCCAATAAGGGTACACTAAAACTATTGGACGCCTCAATCACAGTTGTATACAAATTATCTGTAGGAACAATCAAGGCGTTGTAAACGAAATCTAGCAGCGATTCAAGGGTCTGCTTTGACGGGTTTGCTATAAGTTCCGCGTGCAACAGCATAAACTGCTGCTCTAAATCATCAGTAGAAAGCCTGCTCAAATGGGCCAATTGAAATGGCAGACTGTTTGTGAAAAAGGAAGCCCAGTCACTTACTTCTTGGTACTCAGTTTCAGTAGTGTCTTTACGGTATTCGTAGAAATTTATATAGCGCGCATACCCACATATGAGTACCAATCTGTCAGCCAAAGTGCTACCATCAATAGGGGCAAATTCAGGCTCGAGTGCCGCTATGATTCTGGTACGCTGGCTTGTGCCAGTACGGTACTTTAACGGATGTGTTATTTTTGATGGTTCTATCATGGTTCATTATCGAATTTAAATTCGCTGATCGGCTTCCCTTAAGTAAAAATCGTAGACATAATTAAACCGGGTGTTGGTACCTTCAATACCATAATGCACCGTTATACGCAGTATGCCATGTAATAATTCAGATGAATCAGGCTCAGTAACGTCTACCCGCTCTAGCTTAATTCTAGATTCATAGTATAAAATTGCTCTTTCTACAAGGTCTTTTAGAAATCCGATAAGTGAGCTGTCCATACTTTCAAATTGATAATCTTTGAGATTGCAACCGTATTCGGGCTGCATTACCCGCTCTCCCAAACTTGTTGAAAGCAATATTTCTAGGCTTTGTTCAATATCTTTTTTAGCACTTACCATGGTTATAGTACTACCTGCCTTGTCAAAGTTTGGTGGAAAAGACCAGCCTGTTCCTAAATATGCCTTGTTTGTTTCCATCTTTTTTTATTTATCCTCCAATCATTACGGTTGGAAATCCTTGAACTATTACGCCCCCGTGGGCGGTCGTATCTCCCATTCTTGCTGCAGGTCTACCTCCTATAAAAACTGTTCCGGAGCCTTTTACAAGGGTATCTGGTGGCCCTACGCAAACACACATATCGCCTATTACAGCTGCGGGTTGTCCGCCTATAAGTACGTTGGGTACCGACGGTCCAACTATTGGTCCGCCGACATGGGGTACGGGTCCGTTAAACAATGGACAGGTGTGCATGTCAGAAATTCTTGCTGCTAGTGGCATCGTTTTTTATTTATCAATTTATATTTACCAGGGATCCCTTAATCTCTGTGATTCCGTCTGATGATAGTTTGGCGGTCGCTCCTTTTACTTCCATACTTGAT
Source organism: Zobellia sp. 1_MG-2023 (assembly GCF_030549125.1). NCBI lineage: Bacteria > Pseudomonadati > Bacteroidota > Flavobacteriia > Flavobacteriales > Flavobacteriaceae > Zobellia > Zobellia sp. 1_MG-2023. The sequence goes on from NZ_JAUOSY010000002.1 coordinate 694,463, forward strand.
TGGGCGGTTATGGCCATTTGAGCCGCTGCCAATGTCAGGGCCAAACCTGCTTTGAGATCTATTTTTCCAGCAGCTTCGATCTTAATGTCAGTAGCACTTTTTAGCTCGATTCCTGATGTATTCATCTTGGTCAGGTTACCATTTTGATCTTCTATGGTTATCGATGTACTGCTTTCATCAAGGGTAATACTGTTGCCAGCTGGTGTATTTATTGTTATTGTCTTGGTATCGTCATTGAAAAACACGCGCATTTTTGACCTTGTAACAAAGCCTTTCTCATGGTTGGCATCATCAGCATCTATTGGTGCTGGGCGTGTACTGCTATTTACCATGCCCAAAACCACTGCGTCTCTTGGATCATCGTTCAAGAAGCCTACGATTACTTCGTCTTCAATCTCTGGCAAGAAAAATGAACCGCGGCCCCCATTGGTATCGCCCTGTCCGGCATCCAAGGTGCATATTCTTGCCCAAACGCCCCTGGCTGAATTGTCAATTATCGGCAGGCGTACGAGAATTCTATTTTCCCCTTCTGGATCGTCTTGTAACTGTACCACCTTACCTATTTGAAGCCCGTTTATGGCTGGTACCAATCCAGAAGCGGGAGTATCTAAAACATCTTTGAATTGTTGTGAGAAACACGTTGGACTCAAGCCGAATTGCGCATTGGTATACCAAGACCCGTCACGCACATCTTGTCGAACCGCAGATACATAGGCCTTTCCGGTAAACCGTGCCCCGACCCCTTGTAGATTAATCATTTGCCCTGGTTTCAATGCTTCAAACCCTATAAACTTTGCCGTACCTCTTATTTTGGCCAATCGACTAATTTGCAACATCGATTTCGTCCATTCCTGCAACTCTTCTGCAATTGCCTGACCCGAATGCCGCAATTCATATTTTTCGGGTGTCAAATTCTCGGCCAGTTGTGCTCCGTTTACATTGCCAAGTTCGATGATATTGACTCTATCGCTGACATGCTCAAAGAGGTTTTGACCACTGTAATCCCACGATTTCGCCTCCACAGATGACCATTGACTCCTGCCATCCATCTGTGCCTCAAAATCTAAGAGTGTGGAACCGTAGAGTACCGAAATGGAGGCATCAGCATTGGTTTCAGGGGCCTTGATGTTGATTTTACCGTCGTCAACCATTACTAATTTTCCGTTTGCTTCGGCCCGCATAAGTAAAAAATCCCAGTCTGTACAATGATGCTGTACCATTTCAAGATGAGAAGTATTGGTGGGGTCGACCTCATGGCTCAGACCCTCGTACCTGCCGATTACCTCTTCCATGATTTGGCTATCCTTACTGTTTTCATAGTAAAAATTGTGCCGGCCCAAGGTCATTTTTACTGCTTCATCCATGCAATCTAAAACCAAATGGGTTTCGCCATTTTCCTTAACGCGAATACCATGCTTGGTGATAAGACCCTTAAAAAGTTGTTTGTTTTCGCTGTCGCGACCTACTTTTATACGTACCGATTTGCCAGGCAAGAACTCTTCATCTTCACTAATCTTAAATGTTTCTTGCGAAGCATCACCATCTTTAAGAATAATTTTGGCTGTTGGTATTCGATTGATTTCCTTTTGTATGGAAATAGAAAGTACCTGATACCCAGGATCCACCAACTCCTCATTGATTAATATATCGAAGGTTGACACATTGTAAGATGTCTTTGTAGGAATTTCTCTTTCTTTCATGGCGCACTTTTATCTAAGGGAGGAAATACTATTTCTAAGCCTGGATTAATTTTTCGAAACGTGCTAAGATTATTTGCCCTGGCTATTTGGGTTACATATTTCGGGTCTTTATAAATGTCAAAGGTCATTAGATCTAACCGGTCGCCTGACTTGACAAGTCTAACATGAGTAAGATCCGGAGATCGCTTTTTTTCCCTTGCTACACGTTCTTTTTGTGCCACATAGTTTAAAAAGGTGGCACTTGCCTTTATGCGAAGTGGATCTCCGCTGGGTTCAAAAAGGGTATAGTTTAAATCTAAATTTGAAAGAATACAAGTAAACTTAAAACCATCTCCCCAATGTAGTTTCAGAAAATGAGGCCTATGGATTTCGCCGCTCATATTATAAACGGTATCCATGAAAAGTTTCAATTGTTCTTTTACAGGTTTGGGTTTCGCTTCAAACGATTGGTCTTGGATAAAGTTCTTATCTAATTTTGAGTTATAGCCTTGAATGGTATTGGTGCCATCAAAAATAAACTCAAGCTTTAGCTCCTCCGGCTTTGTACCCTTATAATTGGCATTTGTACTCTGATTACCCTGCCCTTTTTGCTCATTCAATTCTACCTTGAAATTCTGGGTAAAACTTTCAGGATTTACAGGTAAAAAGATTGGATTGGTTTCTAATTTGGTCTTAATAGTAAAGTCTTCGTTATCGAAAGCTTCAATTGAAACCTTAACCAATTGTCCACTATTTTTCATCAGCGTTCTGTTTTATCCTTTATTATTTGCATTACCTTAGCAACAATCTCATCTACATTGACATCTCCATTGGATTGTTGTTGGTCACTTCCATTAGAAGAACCTTTACCTTCGCTAACGGTTGCTTTGATAATCAATTCTCTTATTTCTAAGGGCATAGCTATATTTTTAGTTGATTGCTACTAGTTTAAAATGATTATAGTTCAGCTCCAAGGTTTCAATTAGTACTTCGCCGCGTTCGGCGTTGAGTTCACCTACCTTCCAACTTACCGGCCATACATGTGCAAGTTGCCATTTCAACATCGGTTCGTTCTTTTCATTCAGCAGTTCAACATCAACACCACTAATGGGTATAATCTGTCTGTCTTGAAAAGCTTGCTGGCACCATTTGGTCAATGCGGAATCCTTTGGAGTGAGAATGCCCCTTTTAAGGGTAAGCGCAGTATATTTACTTCTGCCAGGAATACTATGCTCAAAATTGTTTATGCCTCCTTCTTTGAGTGACTCTTTCTCAATTTGTACATCGAGACCAGTTACCGACTGAAACTTGACATCGACCGCTTTGGCTTTAGACAAAGTGATAAAAGATACCTTAAAATGGAACCCTACTATCTGATGAACCGTGTTGGATACTAATTTCATATGCTAAATTATTTGGCCTCTAAAATTGTCAAACCTTCATGCACTAATTCCATGGTTTCAATGCCTACTTCATTAGCGTCGGCTTTGAGATCGGTAGACTGTACTTTACTTGGCCAAGCATTTTCCAAGATCCAAGTAATGATGGGTTCGTGTTTTTCATTCAGCAATTTAATAGTAACGGCCCTTCTGTATAAGGATCCAGTATCATTCCCCTCCTGAAAGAAATAGGTCTTTTGCCATTCTGTAAAGAAGTCAAAGTCACCTTCAAATGTCCCTCGTTTCATGGTGATATTGCTGTACTTAGTAAGTCCAGGCTGCTTCGTTTTGTTGTATTTTTTACTACTTCCCTCTCGGTATTCTATAACTTCTGTTTCGAAGTCTAACCCGCTCACTTCGGTGAACCCAATTCGAAAATCACTTCCCCATTCTACTAGAAAATGAAACTTTGGTAACGGGTAATCTCCTATAGCTGCCATATTTTATGTTTTTATATATTTCTTATTATTTGTTACTTTTTAAGCCTGACTATTTTGTATCTAGTGCTTTTGCTGTTTCAATAGCATCATTAAGACTGTTCTTTTTTGTAAGGGTCTTATTGCTAATTTTCTGGCTTTCGATCCACTTATCTTTAAGTATTTTTGTAATATCTACGGCAGTTTTTAAGGCTGTTTTTACCTTTACGTAATAGGCATTTCCTTTAGGGCTCATTTCTGTAGAATCATCTGCTTTGATTGGAAATTCGGGCATGGGTTTTACAACTTTGTGATTGCACGGATAACTTGGAGCAGCTTCTTCATCTTCTGAATCGCAATCCTCATCGTCTGACTCGTGTACTATACCGCTAAAGACATCTTTTATACCTTGTAATTTATAACCCAAGCCTAATTCACCGCAGATAAAGGCCCATAAGAGGGTAGCACATTTAAGTGTTTCCAGAAGCTTGCTGAGAACGGCCTCCTGGCATTTACAAATTGCTTTGATTTTCGCTTCATAGGCTTCGATACATGCGATGATATCGGTCTTTTCCTTATCTGTGATATCTTTAAGACAATTAATGAGCTTTTTAAGCGCCTCAATTTTATCTTTTAGACCAATCGCACTATCATCATAGGTGTATAAACAATCAAATATGGTTTTCACCAAACAGGTGAGCTTTTCCAATACCTCGTAGGTACATTTAGATTTTGTACAAACCGTTTCAACCTGCTCCAATAAAAAATCGAGCTCGGTAACCACGAGTTTTACCTTTTCGTCTGTAGTTTCAATAAGTTCGCACCAGCCCTTTAGCTTGGTCTCCCAGCCCAATGAGTTGTCGTAAGCTTCCTTGTTCTTATCGGTCGTTGCCTTTTCTATAGTATAGATATTGCATTCCTCTTTGTGTTCTTTTTCCCATTTTTCAAGGCAATCTTTAGGTTCAGTATCATTATCTGGATCGTCCTTGCAGCAGGTACTGTTTTTATTTTTTAGTAGACTTTTCATAATGTTATTTTTATTTAATAAGTAGCTATCTTAATTCTGATCTTTCATAATCTTTTGTATATTTTTCTCGGGCGTATCATCTGAATCTTTACAACATTCATCAAATTCAGCACATAAATCCAAGCACTCTCCGTCACAATCGCAGTTACAGATAAAATCAATTACTTCACAGAGCCCTTCAATGGTTGTACTTTGAGAAGCTTCCTCGCATTGCATCTCGGCCAGCTCTAGTACTACGTTGTTCAATTCTTCTCTAAAGGTTTCTATTTCTGTAGCAGTTGATGCAACATTCGCCTCTGCACATTCCTTAAGTGTCGTTACACTTGTCATTAGGTTTGTAGCAAAGTCTTTAAGACCTGCAGTATTTGTAAAAGTCTGCATGCCTGCAATGATTATCACTGACTCTACTGCATTCTCTCCTTTGTCTTTTAACGTTCCTGATTTTGCGTTAATATCGTCAAGACATGCAGTAACTTCATCTGCATTTTGCTTCTCTTCTTTGCTTCTCTTCTTTTTATTGGACTTGGAAAAAACGATTTCATTTATACAGGTAGTCATAGTGCATAATTCACTGTTTGCCGCAACTATTTTTGTGCATAAATCGTTCAATAGTTTCGAAGACTCCGCTATGAGTTTTTCTATATCCGCATCCTTTTTTATATAGTTTTCAATATTTGCCTGAATAATTTCAGTCTTCTTATACTGCTCTAGCGTAACACAACTCAAAATATCTTGGTAAACTTCATGGGTTTCCTTTGCTCCGTCTAAGCAGCAAATTTTATATCCTTTAGCAGACTCTTTGGAATTTCGGGAGGTTTCACCAGCCTTTTTTCCACTTTGCGCCTCTTTCTTTTCATTTTTGATATCGGCAAGGCTATCACATACAATAGTATCCGGGGTTTGTGAAGAACCTTTATCATTACCGTTATTACTTGCCATATTTCATATTCTTTAATAGTTATTAGACTTATGGTATTTATTCAGATAGCATTTTATGGCTAAATCTTAGAATGATGAATTCAACTGGCCTAACAACGGCCATACCTATTTCTACTATCATTCTTCCTTCCCAGATATCGACTTCATTCATGGTTTCGTTAAGGCCGACCTTTACAAAAAAAGCTTGCTCTGGTGTAGTACCCATAAGGGCTCCGGCACGCCATTGCTGCACTAGGAAATTATCAATCATTGATTTTATGCGTGACCACGTATTGATGTCATTGGGTTCGAATACGAATTGAATCGAGGCCTTTTTAACCGATTCCTCGACCATATTGAAAAAACGACGTACTGGAACATAGCGCCACTCGTTGCTATTACCAGCCAAGGTGCGGGCACCCCAAACGATGGCAGACCCCCTACCTACAAAACTTCGGATAGCGTTCACTGACCGGCCAGACCCTGCATCAACATTCAAATCCCTTTGTTGCTTATCCGTAATTTTTAACATAGGTTGAACCACTAAATCCATACTCACGTTTGCGGGAGCTTTCCATACACCTCGCGAAGAATCGACACTTGCATAGAGACCGACAACTCCAGGAGAGGGCGGCATCTCCATAGGGAAATCCCGTATTTTACTTTGTACCTGAAAGTAAAGGGCGTTATTTTCGGATTTGAGGTTGTCTAGAGTTCCTGTAAACGCCCCTGTAACATTGACATTGGGGTCTCCATCACCTTCCCCACCGTAATAATAATTAAGCTGAGTCTCAACATTCGGGAAATAAGTGGCACCATATTTTAAAATGTCCTCACTTGCACCTATGTTGGCCGACCGCATCTCATTTATAAAATCAAGATAGTTTAGGTTGGAAATCGGCTCGTTCTGCCAAATATCCATAACTGCGAAACGATCCTGGAGTTCTACGCACATATCCAATGTTTCCTTGAACAACCCGTAAAAGTTGGCTGGTTCTGCAATATTTTGGGCATCCGGGTATACATATAGTGTAATCTCATCCACTTTTTCTGTGGCCTCTAAACCTGTTTTCAAGGTATCACTATCCACTATTTGTGTAGAATAATCCCCTACCGATACAATCCAACAAGGTCCTCCGCCATTGGTAAAAAACATTTGCAAGGCATAGTGCATTAAGTACTTTGATCGGGTGGCAAGAGACACCTTTATATCACCAGGGTTCTCTAATGTGCCAGGTATATCCACCGTTAATCCGGTTTCTTTATCCGGATCTCCGAAAAATCGCTCATAGTCGAACAGTGAAGTGATTCGTTTAGGTTCGTTATTCAAAGTATCGCCTCTCTGATCTACCGCTTTTTCGGTGTATCCGATAAAGGCGGGTATTGCCGTCTCTACCTGTGCAATCGAAGGTGGGAGTTTAGGGATCTCTTCGATTTTAACTCCTGGTGTTTTGTAATCCATAATGACATTTTTTAAAGTTTATAATGTTAACTGTTCAACAATCGATTGGATTGATTGATAAAGATTTCTGAGAATATTTTTTCTTTTTCTACGCGCAGCGAGGAAATTTTAGGATGCGGCAATACCTGTGAAGTACCATTAATAAAAGGAACAAATGCTTCTGTAAGCGCCTTCGGTTTAATAGAAACTAATTTTTTGTTAGCTACCGTTTCTGGCACTAGGTGCGCACTGGTATCGGTAATTTCGGCTGCAGTAAAAAGGCTTTCACTATTATAGCGCCAATAGGTTCTGCGATTTTGGAAACGCAGTTCAAAAATTGGATGTGGTATAAGTACATCAGCTGCTGAGATTCTGGTTTTTAGAAACCCACCGGCATCCAGAAGACTATATGGTGAATCTGGCTCATCGAATCGCAGATCTATAATATCGAACTCACCATCATCATACAGCATATCATTTAAATGAATTGGAAATACGATTTCGGGCCCGGCATTTGCCGTTACCTTTAATATATAATTACCAGAAGGAATTGCCGCCGAAGTCGTGTCGGTTTCATCAATCTTCGTAAAGTTAAGAGCCACATTTTCCAGTGCTTCAGCACTGCTTTTTGTAATGGTCTTTACAACTGTGGCAGTTGCATCTTCGAGTACGAAGTTGATATCGGTGACTGCATCTTCTTTTTTTAAAGAGTAGTTGAAGTTGTGCGGAAGTAAATTGCGGTCAGAATCGCTGACAATACCTCTGTCTTCAACATCTTCCCAATGCGAGGAATCGGTACCGTCAGTTCGTTGAAGTGCTTCCTTTAGGGTGCCACCAAAATCAATCAATGCGCCCATTTCATGGTCCATGCCTGGTTGATGAGGCATAAATTTATTAGTAAGCTGTAGTGATTTATAGATTGGTATGGTGAGCTCGTCTAACTCCAACCGGCATTTATTTGTAAAATAGTGTATCGCCGGAAACGGTGACCGAAAACCCGTATTGGTTATTGTCTTGAAAGAAGAAATAAGCGGTAGCATCGAAAAACTTAGGTTAATTGAAGCGGGTACTTTTAATCGGGGTTTATATATGGTGGCTCCGGCCAAATCTTCAGCAATTACCTCAATACCGACGATAAAACCCAATGGAGTTTTGGTAAACAATATGTTGTACTCATTCATCGCTTGCATCGTATCTTGTATTGGGGTAATTCTGACAAACTCGCGAACATCGTAAATACTATGGGCCAACTTTTTGGTCAACAGTTCTTCTTTCTCGGCTTTGTTTCGTTCAAAAAATGATGTTCCGTCAGTGGTAGTCAGAAAATAGTCGTGTAAAATCTGAACTTCGAACAATTTTTTAAAAATGATTTCACTCATCGCATTCAGCATTTATAATGGTTTCAACCGTCTTAATAGTTTCAATTAGCGGTGCGTCTTGCCCGGAATTTTCCTGTACTTTAACCAATCTGATTTTATACATGGCAAATGGTACCTGTTTGCCTCCTAGTGATCCCCACAAATGATTAATCTGTTCAAAGGTGAGGGTGTATAGTTCCACATTCAATCGCAGCTCATCCTTAATTTCTTGAGGAATATTGACATCGGTGGATATAGAACTGAAGGGTGAATTCTTGACGGTAAAACTTTTTTTCGCTTGAAAAAACTGCACGATTAGTGATAATCTGTGCAAGGCGAACTCATAGGCATCTTGGAGGTCTTGCCCTAAGGTTGCAGATATTAATATATATAGATTTAGAAACACGGCAGGTTCTACGTAGCGTATTCCATTTAATGTCCGTACCGCATTGGTATTGTTTTTAAGGGTGCTTTCCTCTTCGGAATTCACCAATGTTATTACAATTTTATTGCTAAGATCTGCTGCAGCATCACCTTCCATCAAGGCGATGTTATGAAGAATAACATCATCTTGGGTAATGGAATCATCAGGTCTCTTGTTATGAAAGATGTACTCACTTAGTTCATCTCGCAATAATTTTAAAGCCAATCCAATCATAGTAAATGTTCATTTAACTAAGGACTGAGGGAACAGTAAATTATTTATTCTTGAGGGAAAAATGGGGGAGTATTTGATGTGTTTGTAAGTCGGCTTGGAACCTGTTACAAGATCGAAATAAAGGTCTTTGAAGTCAATCCCCATTTTTGGGGATTTTCTATTGTTCCATTATAAACAGCACTTCATAAATTAAAATGTAATTACTTGAGAGGCCTTGCCTATCAAATGTGCCGTATTTTTAACCTGAAATTTTTCAATAAGGTTTTTACGATGTGAAATAGCAGTGTGGTTACTGATAAAGAGCATATCTGCAATTTCTTTAGATGAAAAACCGTCAGCTATAAGCTTTAAAACTTGCTTTTCTCTAGGCGAGATGGTCAATATTTTTTTCTTTTTGAAACGTAGGCTATTAGATTTGGTTCTAGTCTCAAAGCAATGTTCAATTTTTTCTTTGTCAGAAACATCAAAAAAATAGTTGATGGCAAGAAAGTGCTGTTCAAGTTGGTGTAATTGTATTTCGTGTTTCAAGCATAGGTTTTTGCCACAGCAATTTGTAATATGATATCTTAACGTAAGTGAAGTATGAACATATGGAGGGGCAAAAAAGTTATACAACTGATTTTTTGTGGATGCAAGTTCTTTTTGGTCCACCAAGGAAAACCAAAAATCCCATCCGTTCTGGATTAGTGTATCATGGTTTTCCCTCAAGAGCTCTTTGAGTTTATTATTACAATACAAAAATTGATTTTTTTCAACTAAATAGATACATATGATAAGACTCTTCGAGGATTCACAGGCCTTAAGAAGATGCGACAATTTTGAAATAGTTGTCCTATCATCAAAAGCACGATTAGTAGACGTATTGGTCTTCGTGGTGAGGTTCATTGAAATGGGGTTGAAAGTTTAAGTTAATAAACAAAATACATCTGTTAGAAAAAATTGTATGATTTGACAGTTTTTTTGTACAAATGGTATATATATTAAAGAACTAGCCACACAACTATTAATACAAAGACCGTAAAATAAACTCCGCCTGTAGCCTCTATTTTATTCTGGTCAAAACGTACATAGTATGCAACTCTTCAAAATCATCGATTTTAAAAAGGGAAAAAGAATGAAGTTCGCTTGACCTTTTATTTCTACTTTATTTTGAGCTATAAATTCATAAAATTTGTAATCAATTGTTTCTTGTTGAATAATTCAAACCAGAAAACAATAAGGATTTAAAAGTAAAATAGACTTGAATTTATATTGTTTAATTTGTTATAAAGTAAGGGTGCGAAGCGTTTACATTTTGAGCGAGGTTTTACGAGCGAGAAATGTAAAGCAAGAGGGTAACACGCTAAAGCAGTGTTGTGTCTTTTAATCAATTGATATTCAGTTTTTTAGAATATTTTATTTTTTTTCGATTGAAAAAGTTTTGCTGTAAAAACGCTGGAAACCCCAGCAAACATTGAAAAATTTGCTGTAAAAAATATTATTTACTTCAAATTGTTGGTATTTCAGGCACCGTTTATTACGAATATAATTTTATACTGTTTGCTATCATTTGAGTAATGGGGGAAAGAAAATTTTAGAAAGAAGAGATTATTGGAACAAAGCAAGTGCGCTCTATTTCGATTTTAATCAACGTTTATCTACCGGAACACTATAAAACCGAAACAGGTCCGGCTCAGATATTTTATGGTAAGATTTGGGCAAGAATCATTACTACTTTTCAGATGAAGCATGAACAAATTATATAGAGAAGTGTAACTAATGATTGAGATTTAAAAAGGAGAAAGGGATGTTAAGGCTTTTTAAGCTTTTTATGGCTCATTTCCCTCCTTTCCAACTTCCCCTTCAAAAACCCCTATATTCTTAATCATCTAGCGCATATTCTATACCGGAAATAACCGGGGCAAAAGCCCCGGTTATCGTGTGTGTTGATATTCCGCCTCTAATAGTTAAGCCCAAAGTGGTTGATAACCTCTTGATATGACATTTTGTAGAGGTTCAGACTTTCCGCTTTGCTGCTCACCGTAGATGAGGGTATAATAATATACCTTGCCCGCCCTTCTGGCGGCGTACTACTAGTCTCCGTCCTGAAATAAATTCTAATCCGCCCCGCTTGAAAAGCGTAATTTACTGTTAAGGTCGCTGACCAAGCCATGGGAAGCGGGTAAACGTAAGATGCATTTTCAAAATATACAAGGATGACCGAATCTTCTAAGTCTTGGGCTGTTATATCAATGGCGGTTTGGTCATGATAGCCAAAAGTTGTGGGGCTAGACGACCAGGAAACATCAAACCAATCTGAAGATAAAACATTAGCGTTCCCATTTTCACCGGATTCACCTTGGGGGCCTTGTTCCCCTTGAGGTCCGGCCACTCCCTGTTCACCTTGAGGGCCTTCAGATCCCATGGGCCCCTCGGCACCTTCCTTGTCACAAGAAATTAGGATAGTTCCAAGAACAAGAAATAACAGTTTACATAATTTCATAGTTTTCATAATAAAATGGATTAATTCGTAATTGTTTTCACTAATTAATGACAAGAAAGGGGTGAAGGTTAACGCGTAGATAAAAAAGAGCGAAAAAATAGGGGTGGATTATTGGAAGAAACAATAGAGTGAACAGAAATGAGTTGCGAAATATCTTAAAACCACAATTTTGTAATTGGATTAGGTTGTTTGATTAAAAAAAAGCTCCCCTTCGCGCAGGGCTTCGAAAAGCGTAGTTTGAGCCGGAGAAGCCCGAGCGTTTAAAAAAGGTTATGTAGACATTTTTAGCGAAGGGGCGAGTTGGTGCGCTGGCCCTCAAATCCCACAGGCATAATGAAAAAAACCACTCTTTTAGGTGGTTTTTTAATTTTGTGGAGCCGGAGGCTATTCCCCTTTATAGTTTTAGATAATCAGTTTTAATGTGTATGTTTCTAAAAAACAGATGTTTACGCCTGTTTTTTATATCTGTTTATAACTTTTTTTAATAAAGAGACATAACATTTTTGTCAACGATTTTGTCAACGCATTAATAAACTACATTTTTTTAAAATTATGAAATATTCTTTTTATCTCAGAAATTCCAAATCAGAAACTGAAACGCTAATTCTTTTTTCTTGCTATTTCAATCAAGAAAAAAAGAAGTTTGTTTATTCTACCCAAAAATCAATTCTTCCATCACATTGGGATTTTATAAATAAAAGACCAAATAAAACAGGAAAATTGGTTTCTAAAAACCAACTAGCTATTTCCAAAAAAATAAGAGATTTTGAAGATGCTTTTCAGCTAATTAAGTCTAGGTCAGAACTTGGGGAATTGGAGTTTGATAGTAGCACGTTAAAAGAACACTTTGATAAGGTTTTTGAGAGAGTTAGTATGGCTAGCTCATTCTTTGAAGTTTTCGACAAGTTTACACAAGAAAAGATCAAATTAAAAGAGTGGAAAAAATCTACTATTAAACGTTACAAAAACATTAAAAATTTATTGATTGAATTTGAACGCGTTTATAATTACAAACTCACTTTCGGAAAAATCAATAAAAAGTTCTTTACCGAGTTTACGGATTTCTGCTATGAATATAAGAACCATTATACCAATACTTTTAGTAGAAATGTGGGCCTATTTAAGACCTTTATGTTTTGGTCATTGAAAAACGGTTATGCTTATAATGATTCATTTATAACTTTTAAAAAACCACAACGGGTTTTAACCCGGGAAGAAGTGCTTAGTTTAGAGCAGTTGGTTGAGATTTGCAATACGAATTTTGAAACAGAACATTTACAAAAGGTTGCCGATACCTTTGTCTTTCAATGTTTGACCGGAATGAGATATGGCGAGCTAAAGTTGATAAACAAGAGATTGATTACACCAAGTAATTGCATACTACTAAAAGAGGAAAAAAATAGTAATAAAATACCTAGGTTAATACCATTGTCTAAATTGGCATTGTCAATTCTTAAAAAATACGATTATCAATTACCGGTAATATCTAATCAAAAACAGAATGATGCAATAAAGGAGGTTATTGCGAAAGTCGGATTGACGCATGATGTGGAATACTCTAGGTTAAAAGGTGTCGTTCAGCAAAGATTCATTAAGCCTTTTAATAAAAGGATAGGAACTCATACCGCTAGAAGAAGCTTCATCACCATAATGCGTAATAAGGGTATTGCGGATAAGACGATTATGAGTATATCAGGACACACCGATATAAAATCGTTTAATCAATATCATCAAGTTGATAATACAGCTCGAATAAATGCTGTTAACTCCGTTTTTGACAATTTATAATTTTTATATGCTTTTACATATAGAACAATAATAAATCAGTTTTTTATACGTTTAAGCATATAATATTGTATTTTAGGGTAAAATTATATTTAATTGCATATAATGAAGGAGTTATCTGAATTTGTAAAAGAACGAAGAAAAGAAGTTAATCTAACCCAAGAAGAGTTTGCAGAAAGGGCAGGGGTGGCATTAACAGTAGTACGTAAAATAGAGCAAGGCAAGACTAATCTTAATCTTGAAAAGGTAGATCAAGTACTAAAAATGTTTGGACACAAATTAATTCCTGTAAGTTTAAAAGATTTGGAAAGAGATGAGACAAGCTAAAATATTTTATGATGCTATTTATTGTGGTCTGTTAACAGAAACTGATGACGGTGAATATACATTCGCTTATGACAAAGTTTATGTAAACGATTACCCGAATCAATTTATCACCTTTAAAATGCCGGTTAGTAATGAATTATATACGGATAATAGGTTATTTCCATTTTTTGAAGGATTGATACCCGAAGGTTGGTTATTGAACATTGCTTCCAATAGTTGGAAAATTAATAGAAATGATCGCATGGGACTATTAATGGCATGTTGCCAAAATTGTATAGGAGCGGTAAGTGTTGAACCAATAATACAACAAAATGAATAGGTGCTTATACTGCTATAAAGAAATCGATGGAGAAGGTGATTTTCATAAATCATGTAGTCTTGAATTTTTTGGTACCGAAACGCCACCTAAAATAGAATACTCGTTAAATCAAATGAGTGAGTTGGCTGAACAAGTGGTAGAACGTAGTATTGCGGTACCAGGGGTGCAGCCAAAGCTTTCTATGTCGGTTTTAGATGAAACAGGTAAAGAGAGTAGATTAACCGTAGTTGGTGCCTTAGGCGGTAATTATATATTTAAGCCACCATCTAAAGATTTTAAGGAAATGCCGGCTAATGAACATTTGACAATGAAGATGGCTAAGTTGTTAAATATAGAAGTGGTACCACATTCGTTAATACGTTTGTCTTCTGGTGAGCTGTCATATATTACTAAGCGTATAGATAGGGAAGGGGATGGTACCAAAATTCATATGCTGGATATGTTTCAGATCACTGAAGCTTTTGATAAATACAAAGGCTCAATGGAACGTATTGGGAATGCAATTAATTCCTATGCGGAAAATACGTTATTGGACAAGCTACGATTTTTTGAACTAACGGTGTTTAGCTATTTGACTGGTAACAACGATATGCATTTGAAGAATTTTTCAATGATAAAAACTTCATATGGTTGGGCTTTATCACCTGCCTATGATTTATTGAATGTTGCTATTTTGAACCCGGAAGATGCAGAAGAGATGGCATTGAGTATAGGTGGTAAGAAAAGAAAACTAAAAAAAGACCATTTTATAGAATTTGCATTGAATCTTGGGTTGAACAAAAAGCAAATTGCTGGTGTCCTTAATCGTTTTAATGGTTCTATAGATGATGTTCAGAATTTAATTAAATCATCATTTTTGTCAGAGGAAATGCAAAGATTATATATAGAGATATTTTTTGATAGAATAAAAATAATTACCGAATAAAAGCCTTATATTTAGTAAGTTACATTTAAACAAGCAGATTGTTCTGGAAAGAATAATACAAAAGTTAGATAGTTTTGAAACAAACCTAATTACTAAATTTAAAATCCTTCAATGGGTGGTAAGTGCGGCTTTGGCATTGGTTTTAGTTTTCCTAATTATACTTGCTTACAAAGGTTAAGGTATAGTTTAATTGCCACCAGTATTAAGAAAAAATGCAATGCTCAATTCTACCCAATTCATCATTAATTTGTTGAATTCCCTCTTCAGTTTCTAATAGAGATTTAGGGGGTAATATTTCCTAAGGCTTTACTTTTGGAATTAAGCCATGTTTGGAAGTTCGGTTTATCTCCGAAAACTTTTTTTCCATAACTCATTAACTTGAGTATTTCGTTTTCTTTATCCATTATACCAGTTATTAATTGAGTGTTTCAGTATAGATTATCAATCCAGGATTCAATCTTGTAATCAAGAGAATTTACTGATTTTAATTTAGTTAAGTTTATTTTCTGGTTATATAATAGTCCTGGACTTGGAACAAAGCACGTTGCATTTGAACAATGTTTCTTAAATGCTTCTTGGGATATTTGTAGCCTTACCCTTCTCCAAATTTTTTCTTAAAAGTGAAAATTTTCCGAACAACATTCTTGACTATAATAACAGTAAAGGTTGCTTTTTTAAGAACCGACTTAGAACCTTTTTATTTACATATTCAAAGCAACATTTCAAGGCTAAAAATCCGTACTTATTATAGGTGAACTTAAAATAATCAATCTGCTATGAACCAACCTAAAATTTCTTCACCCAGGTTTTTTTTCAAATGTTCTCCATCTAAAATATTTATTCTTCCAATGGCACAAGCCTGTTCATGATTGTTAAAACAGATGAATTTTGGAGTTTCGGTTTTTGAGGCTGGATAAAGAAGTATTGCCTTCTGGGAATTCCAATAGTTATTGTAAACAAACATTTGACGCAGATCATGGGTAGAAGGTTTACCACCATTAATCTGTTTCCATTTGGTGTCGATAACAAAGGTTTTATAGTCATCTTTAATTACAATATCTGGTCTAATATGAATGGAATTCCAGAAACGCTTGGAGGATTGCCCTTTAATTTGATATCCGTCTTTTTTGGCAGATTTTAATTTAGCTAGTACATATTCTTCCCAAAGACTATTCATATCAAATAGCAGGGCCAGCATATTCTCCTTGCCAGCTGCTACGTTAGGTGCAAAATTTAAGATAATAAATCGAGCAATTTCCAAGGCAGGTTTATAACCTGCATTTTTTCGAGAGTAAGTCAATCTTGAAAATATAGCGGCATCAGGTTTTAGCCCAGTAACTTCCGGAAAATCAACTAAAACATTTTTGCATTTCGAATATAAAAAAGAGCCTTTTGCAAAGCGTTCAATAATGGATAAGGCTACCCCTAATATTTGATGCTCTAGATGATTATGGCCATATATTTGATGAGAAGTATAAAAACGTTCTTTATGTAGCAAATTACGTTGTAGGTGGCCAGAAAATTCCAATTTACCTTTTAACGCTTTGACGTTCTTCGTTTGAGGATAATACTTCTTGATCAATCCAAGACGTTGCAAAGTTTGTATTTCGATTAAGAACCATTCAAAATACAAGTCCAACAAATGTATCTGTTGTTTTGTCACATTGGCCTTGCCTACATTTTTGACCTTTAGTTTTTTGGTGACCCTCAACATTTCTACCAACACGGATTGCCACAGAATGTCTTGCTTCTCTTCTTTAACTGTGCCGTCTATTTTTGGTAGTATTTGAATCGTGAGACCTTCAACTTGCACTACCCCAACATAATGGGAAAATTTAATGCCTTTATGAACGGCCGTAAAATAGAGATTATCATGAAGCTCATTAAGTTTAACCAGCGCATTAAAATGAGATTCCTTAAAAAGACATCCATTGTATTTTCGGCCATAGTAAAGATTACCATGTTCAAAGACTGATATTATATTCTTAGACCTCCGCATCTACTTTACCCAATAATTGCTGAACGGCCTTCAGTATATTTATTGACTTTTTTAACCGAAATTCAGCTTCTTGTTCAGGTGCTTCAATCGAAGAAAATGAAGGAAAACTAACTGTAGTAGTTGATATTTCTTCAACAAAACCGGGTCCTAATACCAAAGCGATTTTTTCGTAATCATTGTAAAAGTATTCTTGGAGTAGCGGTATAACTTTGTTTCTAAAAACCTCCTCTAGTTTACCAACATCCCCGCTATTTACTTTTATAAAATACGAGTGTCCAATAGTATGGTCTCTATCCAACAACACTTCTATGCGTTTATTAATGATAGTTAGTACCTCTTCAAGATTAAAATGTTCAAATACTATTTCCGTAAGCAAGGTGGGGTCAGGCATCACCTCTTCAAAAACAAAACGCCTTCTAAGAGCAGTGTCTAAAGCTTCTACACTTCTGTCTGCTGTGTTCATTGAACCATATATATCTAGATTTCCCGGTACACTAAACTCTTTTTTAGAATAAGGAAGTCTAACACTCAATTCATTTACCGCACCTTTCCGCTTATCTGTCTCAATTAATGTAATTAACTCACCAAAAATAGCAGAAACATTACCCCTATTTATCTCATCAATAAAAATTGCATATTTATTGTCAGGGTCATTATGTGCTTTTAAACATAAGTTTTTAAAAATGCCATTTACAATTTTATAACCTAATTCTTTATTTTCACCAACTTCATCAGGGATTATTGGTTTTATACCTTCAACAAAATCCTCGTAAGCAAAAGATTGATGAAAAGTAATAAAGTCATAGTTTTTAATTACCGTATTTGGGTTGGCCTTAAAATTATTGACAGTATTTAATATATCGTATAATTCAGGAACCTGCTCTTTCAATTCGCCATCTAACAAAGTCCATGTTTTATCTTCCTTTTTATCAAAAATGTAAGGCACCTGTCTCTGCGTATAAGCTACAGTTTTGGACTCTATAATAGTATGCATTTGTAGCGTACCCCATAATGTTGCTCTAACATTTTTAGATTCTGATAGTTCTGCTTTTTTCTCAACCCATCTATTCGTTAAAATATCATTTACTTTAGCAGTACCTAATTCCAACAGAGCTAGGGCAATAACCTGCCACCATGTTAAATTTGCAACTGTATCTTCAAAATGTTTCTCAACTGTAATAGACGTTTCTTGTATTGTGTATTTGTTAAATAAACTTTCTTTGAATTTATAAGTTTTTCCAGTTCCAGGGGGTCCATAAAATATGGTATTTAAGGCTATTTCCGGAGCGCTTTGTTTTTCATTTGCCATAATCATAGACTTTATTTCCAAATACTCTTTTTCTGTAGCAGAAAAGGTGGTACCCCGATTGCCCGCCTTAAAATCTTCGAATACACTATTTTCTTTGATGTCTTTATACAAAACCGGGTTCTTCGCAATACTATGCTCTATCTTAATATTTACCCTAAAATCGTCTACAGGTACTTGATTAGAAACGTAATATTGCAACTCTACATCCTCTTCTGCAAATTGCGAAACACCAGAGATTACCTCACCTAAAGCATAACAACCCGCATTGCTACCAGTTTGCCATAAAATAATTTTGTCCCCAACTGCAATCTTATGTTTATGGGCACCAACCTTCCAACTTTTGACATGCCCGGCATTTAGTGCGGCTGAAATATCATAAATTTCGGGGCTACCTTGAAAAATCCAGTAGTTTGTAATTATTGAACTAAACTTTTCTTCAAGAAATCTAGCATAATTCGCCTTACTTAAAATTGCACTAGGAATACCATTACTATTTTTTTTATTGTAATCATAAAACGGTTTATTTTTCAATCTTTCTTCCTTAGAATTTCTAAAAGTGATATACCTTATCAATTCTTGATAATTGCTTCTTTCAACTGAAAACAAGTCTCTATCAGGAAAAAAATCATTAATCTCATCTAATCTTTTTATAACAGAAGTTATTGAATTACTCAAATAATAATTGTAAGATTTTGGAGCATTTTTTAGCAGCCATTTGGCAAATTCCTGTTTGACATTAAGCAATTCACTCTTGTTGTTTTTTGGTACAACCTCAAAACCACAACGTTTAAAAGCTTTAAAACAATCGGTGTTCAAGCCACCTTTAAAATAGCGTTCAATTTTACGGCCTGTGGCATGAAAATTAGCGTATGCCATAATTGCCTTAGGTGGATAAGACCTGCCTTGAAAAATTAAGTCATAGGTGGAAGAGGGAGCAAAGCCTTTTGGAATACCCTTGTCCTTGAAGTCCTGTATACCTTTTAATATGTGCTCATGCGTAACTTCTTCAAACATCAATCTGACTTTTTAAGTTTCAATTCTCTCACCGCATCTATTAAGCCGTAATAAAGAATATTATCAGCGACTCTAGCTTCAGGATGAGCATATTCAATAAAGAATTTACCTTTTTCATATTCATTATAGTAAACACCTCTTGTAGTTTGCCCCCAATTTTCATTTTTTAAAAAAGGAACTAAATTTTGAAAAATTCTGGAAGTTTGGGTGCCACAAGCAATGATACAATCTGGTTTTAAATGGGCATTGTCAAAATAGAGCCTAAATTGCCTTTCTAGAAAAGTTTTACCTAATGACGAGTCTTTTACCAGTGCTTTAACATTGGTTGTATGGCCGCCTGGTGTCTTTTTAATATTCATAACAGCTACATGCTTTAGCAGCTCTTTTCTTATTGCCTTATTTTTTATGGGTTCTATATCTTTACTCCAGGAGCAATCTAATCGCCAATTAAAAATACCATGAATCTATCTTGAAACATTATCCCAAGTTTGTGTTCTACCACCATCTTTTACAAACTGTTTTAAATTGAACCCTTTCTCTGAATTTACTTCTTTTAAAAGAAACAGAATTTTAATTTCTGCCTTCACATAGGCTACCGGGTCTATTAGCCCATCTTCACTTAGATTGGGGGTAATTTCACGCCATTCATTAAAGAGTTGCTGTTCTTTTTGAATTATATTGTCAATCATTTATAAAGGCTTTTCAGGTGATTTTTCAGCTTGTTTAAGTATCTCATCTAGTTGCTTCAAATTATTATCAGTAATAACTGACCAAATCTCCCTGAAAGACCTTCTGTTGTTGTCTTTAAAAAATTGGTTGGAAATCTTTCACTTTTTCTATTCAGAGATATTTTTTAAGAGAAATTAGTGTTTAGTATTTAAAGGATTATAGCAAATCATACACATCTATTTCTTTAAAAATGTCACGATACATTTTTCCTGCTTCAGACTTTAAGATGTCATTCTTGCTCTTGGGAACTCGTTGTGTTAATACATCAACATAATCATGATTAAAATCAGGACTTTCTCTATAATGCTGATAGTTCAAATAATTTTCGATTAATTCATTAACAGGTTCTAGATAAGTATGACGGAATCGCTGTGATAGTTTTAAATCTTTATCGTTAAAATCATTTGTCTCATTTTTTTTAGTTAAGCGAACTTCCGAAGTTGCTCCGTTTAATAAATAATCATCATCGATTGTAAATTTGTGATTATCGTTGTAAGACTTGTGATATGGATTTGTGTGCGTACTTATGCAAAATTCTTTATTCCCTTTTTCATTAGAATTACATGTATGGCAACTCGGTATTAAATTATAAAAAGATATTGCAAAGTATGGATTAATAGATTTTGGATAAAAATGATCTATATCCAAATATGCTTTATTTAATTCTTGTTCATTATCCTCTTCACTTACATCAATTACCTGAACTCGATTTTGGTTACAATAAGGACAATAAATGTTTTTCATTTGCAAATCAGAAATTAGTTCTGGACAAATTGATGATGATCTAAATTTTTTATAAATGAAAAGCTTATCAACTAGTAAATTACCAAAAGGTGTTTGTGAAATATTCCCGTTTTCATAGAAAATGTCTGTTGGCAATAATAATTCTAATATTTCATCTTTAAGAATCAGCAAATCTTCTGGTCTACTAATTACAAGAGCTTTTAGCTTTGCATAATCCTTGTTTTGTAAATAGGTCAAAAATTTCTTTTGCCTTTCTAGCATATTTTTATCACTAGAAGCAAATTGAACTAAGTAAGAATTATCACCAGTTTTACTTATTATTGTTTCCAATCTCTTTATAAGTGATCTATTTTGATAATCAGAACCATCTGCTAACATAGGATTAAAATAGTTCCAAAGTTTAAGAGCTATACTATCTAAATATTTTTCTGCATCACCTCTATTTAGATGTTCTTGTATTTTAATCATTATTTAATTTCTTTAATAGATGCATTCTAATTACTTCATCTCCTATTAAATTTATTTCTTTTTCAAATCGAGCTCTTTGAGTGTTTGTTAATCCTATAGTATTTATGCTTAAACGTTCAATTAAACTCTCTATCTTCTTTTTGGCAAAGACGCTGGTTCTATTATTGCCTAAAAAAAAAGGCTCTGAATACAAGGCATATAAGTTGCCTGCAAAGGTTTCCTTATCTAAGGAGACACCATTGATACCACCATTTTCACTATTTTCATCAATTATCGTTACATTTTGTTTTGGTAAATCCGATAGTAAAAAAGGGGAGTGAGATGTTAAAATGAATTGTAAATTCCCATGATAAATTTCGGGAACAACTTGCATTAACTTGTCGAAAAATTCAATTTGCCATTGCGGATGAAGGTATAAATCTCCTTCATCTATGCAGATTAATGTGTTTTGTCTCTTAACGCTTTTGAGTTCAGAATAAAGTAATGAGAATAGGTTTAAATAAGCCTTATGTCCCGAACTTATACCGGTCCAACCAATATCAAAATATTTGTTAGATAAAATGGAAATTAAAATTGAAATAATAGATTGGTTTGAATCATGGTATTGAAGTAGATAATTTTCTTTTTTCCTACTTTTTGAACCTTCCGAAACTACCTTTACGTCTAAAAAATCATAATTATTTTTAAGTTTAAGTAAGGATTTTAGAAGTCTGTCATATCTTCGTTTATCAATCGTTTTTAAAATTTCATTAAATGAGGAATTTATAACTTCTTCTACCCAAGCAAATAATCTTTCTATAACTATTTCAGTTTTACTTCCTTTGATATTAAAATCATCTACAATCCTTTTTAATTCAGTTATTGTAGTGTTTAAAGATTCTATTTTCTTTAGGGTGTTATAGACATCAATAAAACTTGAAGTTACTGCTAGATAATATAAGGTTTTGTTAGGGTTGATATTTTGAAATCTCTTTGATAATGTCTGAATAAATTCTTCTAAATTAAGTTCGCTGAATCTATAATCTCCTACGTATGAAAAACGTTTGTTTGTTAGTTTGTTTGTAATTCTTAACTCTTCAGGGGTGTTTATTGCTAAAATATTAAAGAACTCACTTTCGATAAACTCTAATTGTTTTTCTATGTCAGATTTCTTTTTTCTTAGAGAATATGGATATCTTTCTCTTGGATATCTATAGTTGTTTGAAATATCAGAAACATCTTTGTCAAAGTTATGAGCTCTCCCATCAAATACATTTGAGAAATAAATTATTTTTAAGGGGTCTATTTTTCTATTATATTCAAAAAACGATATTTCCGGATTTATATGATTTAGTTGGTTGATATTTAAGTTTGTATACGCTGAATAAGAATTATTTTCTTCCAAGAGAACAATAAAGTCTGTACTTACACTCATTTTTGCACCTTTTAAAAGTAAGCACACTAATTCAAGAACATTACTTTTACCAGACCCATTACGACCAATTAATCCAGTAACTTCTATATCGTTTCTGCCAAAAAATGTTTCGTCAAGTGGTGTCTCTTTCTGTATATCGAAGTGAAAGTCGATATGATTATAATTGAATTTAACATCATGTTTGAAATTAAAGCCAGCGTTTCGAAAATTTCGATAATCTTTAACCCATATATAACAAAGTTTTAGACTCATATTTATTTAGCTTTAATCATCTTCAACCCCTCAATCTCCATCAACAAATCTGCTGCATCACCATCTGTAGGTAATTGCTCTACAAGCTCTCCTTTGAAGGCTTTATGTAAAATGGATTGGGGCAGGCTGTCTATTTTGGTTTTTAGTGTTTGGTATTTTCCTTCAATATTATCAGCTTGTTTGAAAAGGCTTTCAATTCGTCTAACAATTTCTTTTTGTTCCTCGATTGTTTCAGGAATTAAAATCATTAGTCCTTTTATTTCAGTACTGTTTATGTTGTTTACACCGCTTGTAGACCTTGCAGATTCTACTATTTGGGTTCTCAAAAAATTACTTAGTAATGAATAATTCAAAAACTCCGGATCTAATGATTCTTTACACCGCAGTCGTATAAGATAACCTGCATAAGAATAATCGATATGTTTATCTCTAATAATTGCACTTTGCCCTACTATTGACACACTACCGTTTGATCTTATAATTAGCACATCTCCAACTTGCAGTTTAAGTTTTTCAAATTCTTTATCGTCAAGGTTTGAGAATTTCAAATCTGTATCATCAATCTCTCCTTGTTTAATATTTGGAATCCGTAAAATGGGTGTTCCTTCAACTTCATATAATGATTTTTTTGAAGTTCCATATTTGACATCCTCAAGTAAATCTCCTAATTTATTCTCAATTACTTTTACATCAGTCAACTTCCCGGTAACCGCTTGTGTCAATACCTGCTGCCGAAAATCTTTTAAGAGTTGGGGTATACGCTCCAAGCTTTTTTGCATGGTTGCCACCTGAGCCATTAAAACATCAACTTTAGCCACAATACGGTCTTGTTCGGGGCGGGGAGGGAAGAATATAGGTGCTTTGGAAAATACTGATTTATTTACCATGGAAATGGTGGTAGAAGTTGAATTTTCAGTTAGCCAAGGCTTCAACCTCAATGAGAAATAATATATAAATTTATTATTGAACTTGCCTGTTTTGTCGACTATACTATTAATCTGTTGATTAGTTGCGCAGGTTTTACCTGCAATTGCTACATAACCTAAATTTCCTATACAGGTTACCATAACCGCACCGACAGGCAGCATTCTAGCTTTAGTTGAACCTAGATTTGATAAATATTCTTCCGATTCAACAAGGACAATATTTCTATTTATATCTGCGGGTTTAACCCATGGTATTTCGTTACCGTAGTATTCTGGATATTTTTTAGATGGGGTGTTTCCCGTAATAATAGAAAAAATTTTTCCTATTTCAGATTTGACCCAACCTTTTGGTAAGTATTCTTCCATTATCCTAACTCTTTAATCATGGCATTCAACTGCCGGGTAATGGTGTCCAACTCTACTAAAGCCTCTTTGGCAATATCAATAGGTTCACCTAAATCTTCGCCATTACTGGCACTGTTATCCGCTATTAAACCTAAATCTAAAGAGTCGTTTTTTTTGGTTATGGTTGCTCGGTCTATATATTGCCAACGTTCATTTTTCACCTTTTTTCTGGCGGTTTCATCAATAACGCCATCAAAATCGGTCGTTAATTTCTCAGATTCTACACCACCGGTATAGGCTTCTATAAATTCATTAAATGCCGATCTGGTAAATGGGGTTCGTTTACCATAATTGGGTACGTTGGTGCGCATATCAAAATACCAGACACCTTTTGTATTTTCAGTTTCGGTAGTGCCCCTGGTAAAGAAGAGTACATTGGTCTTTACACCTGCTGCGTAAAATATACCCGTTGGTAAACGTAGAATGGTATGTAGGTTGCATTTATCCATTAAATCTCGCCTTATTTTCTGCCCATCGCCATCTTCAAACAAGACATTATCGGGCAATACTACGGCTGCACGTGCTTTACCATCTTTCTTTAAACTTCTATAAATGTGCTGTAAAAAGTTAAGCTGCTTGTTACTGGTTGGGTAGGTAAAATCATCACGGGTCGGGCGCTCACCTCCCTTTTTAGTCCCAAAAGGTGGGTTAGCCAATACGCCATCATACCCTTTAAGGTCTTTTCCCATTTCCGTTAGGGTATCGCCTAAAATAATTTGACTTTCCATTCCGTGCAATCTGGCATTCATCAAAGCCAAACGGTGGGCATCACCCACCAACTCTACGCCACTAAATGCTTTTTCTACCTGAAACTTTCGGTCTTTTTCGTCCAGTTCAAAATAGTTGTCATGTTTGGTGCGCAAGTATTCATCCGCAGATATCATAAAGCCAAAAGTTCCTGCTGCAGGGTCGTTCCAACGCTCGCCCAATTTTGGAGCCATCAGTTCCACCATCACATTGATTAATGGTCTTGGTGTAAAATATTGCCCAGCACCACTTTTCTTTTCCCCGGCATTTTTTTCCAATAGACTTTCATAAATATCGCCCATGACATCACGGTCGGTTTCCTCATACCAATCCAAATCATCTATGGCTTGCACCAACGTATTAAAGTTTACCGGTTTTCTAAGACTTGTAGAAGCATTTGCATAAATTTCCTTTATCCCTGCACTGGTAGTCTCATTACTCACTTCCGCCAAAAAACTACGGTAACGTTGAAAAGATTCTGCATTATCGGTCTCCTCCACAAAAGAACGCCAACGGTATTGCTCGGGAATATGTTCTTCAAAACCTTTTACTTCACTCAATTTCAAGAACAGAATGTACGTAAGTTCATTTAAATATTGGTGATAGGTAACCCCATCATCCCGTAATACGTTACAAAGGTTCCAAAGCTTATTGGCTATTTCATCTGCACTCATGTAATTTATTGTATTTTATGATTAGGCAACGTAAAGATTAGCATTAATGGTCTCTAACACATCATCTAATTGTTGCTCAAATTGTTTGTTTATGCGGTTATAGCCGCCTTCGCCTTTAAAAGGCTCTTTGTCCAGATCTTCTTTGGTAAGAACCGTTTCTGCTAGTAACTGCTTTTGAAAACGGTCTAGCCATTTTTGCTGAATCTTGTTCCATGCTTTCATACTCCTTACTTTTTCAAAGGCTCTATGAACACGTTCTTCATGCCCTACCAAATCTACATCTAAGGTAAGTGTACGAATATAGGCAATAATGTCTGCAGCAATATCTTGGTTTTTAGCATCGTGCCAAGCAGCATTCAAGGTTTTTGCATTGAACCCCTCTTGGTCTAATAACAGTCTAAGTTCTTTAAGTGACTTTCTATCAAGGGTACTAGGTTTAGAAACAATCACTTTTAAAGCGGCTATTTTATTTTGATTCTCTAATAAGAATTTTTTAAAATTTTCTATATAATCTTCAGGCTTTTTGGCTTTGCCATAATCGCGTTCCGTACCTAAGTATTCATCTTTATGGTCTGATAATAATTGATGCTTGGGTTTGTAGACTTTAGTGTCAAGATAATTCCACAGCCCTTTAAACTCTTTAATAATCGTTTTGACTTCTTGTGCACTAGCTTCTTTAATTGCTTGTATGACTTCTTTAGGTTCTTTACCCCCAGCCATATAAATAAACTCCTCTAAATTGTTTTCTTCAATTTTACGGCGTTTGAGCTGTAACTTGGCAATAAGTTGCTCTCCTTGAGATTTGGCACGCTCATCGGACTCGATAGCATCTAGTTCATTCACCAATTGCGTAAATGTAGTAGACGGGTCAGAAACCGGTTTCATTTGCGTGTAATCCTGTAAAGCTTCATGAACCCTTACAGCATCGAATATCTTAAAGTCCTCTTTGCCAATCTCTTCACATAGACGGGTAGCACGACCAATCATTTGTTCATATAAAATTCTAGAACCTACCCGGCGCATAAATACCAAGTTGCAAATTTTAGGAACATCTATGCCCGTAGTCAATAAATCTACCGTAACCGCAATGTTCGGAAATTTCTCGTTCTTAAATTCCTTGGTCAGTTGCTCAGGGTCATACGCTGCCCCTGTTATTTTCCTGATAGCATTTTGGGGCACTTCAAGTCCTATTTTTTCGAACTCTTCATAAAGCATTGCCACAATCATATCTGCATGTGAATCACGAACGGCAAAAATCAAGGTTTTTTCATCGCTATCCGGATCTAGATGTTGCACCAATTCTTTTAATACGACTCTATTAAAATCAGGAGTGATGACCAGCTTATTGAACTGCTCAATTTCTACCAATAGGTCATCTTCCAATTCGGCAAGTTCTTCAATGCTATTGGTTTCCGGATTAAATACTTTAGGGCGTTCACCCTTTTTCCAAAGTATTCCTTCTTCGCTCAATCTTGTCTTTATACGGTATGGAGGTTGATGGTCCGCCAAATACCCGTCAATAACAGCCTGGCGATACGAATACGAATAAACCGGTTTGCCAAAAATTTCAGTGGTATGTAATGCAGGTGTTGCAGTTAAACCTATTATATAGGCATTGAAATATTCTATAACTTTCTTGTACTGGCTAACATAATCATCTTGATTTTTGAACTCCAAATCTTCTTCATCGAGCTCTTTATCCAGATTGTAACCACGGTGGGCTTCATCAATGATAATACAATCATAAGTGTCAATAGGCAGTTCGTTATCACCATAAAACAGCCGCTTTACCATACTTTGTACGGTAGCAAAATGCAAACGAGTTTCTGAATCAGGAATCAGCGTTTTCACGTATTCCATTTTATAGACATCCGCAAAGGTGTTAATGCGTTCTATCTTAACATCTTGATAGCTTCCAAAAGCCTGTTGTGCTAATAATTTCCTATCGGTTAAAAATAATATCCGCTTAAAACGATTGGCTTTTATCAATCGGTACGAAAGTCCAATAACGGTTCTGGTTTTACCGGTTCCCGTTGCCATGACCAAAAGAGAACGATTTTCATCAAAGTTTGTTCTGATATTCCTTTCAACACTTTGTATCGCATCTATTTGATAGTCACGTAGACTTAAACCATTTTTATCTTGTAAATAATCGTAATCGCTCTGTTCTAGCTTTTCGTTTTCGGCATCTATGTCACGTTCATATAGTTCTACCAAGCCATTTGGTGAAAACCAACCTCTAATTGGGAAAGCTCTATTTCTTTCTTTACGTACATCTAAAAACCAAATACCGCTTTTGGTTTTAATCTGTTCTAGAAACTCACGCCCGTTAGTTGAAAACAAAAATGGTACTTTGTAATCATGCCATTCCCCTAAGGTTTCAAAATTGTCATCCGCGGAAATGCGTTTTGCGTAAATATCCGACTGTCTTAAGTCTGTTGAAATATCACTAGCGTATTTTTTAGCCTCTACAATACCGTATAGTTTTGTTCCCACAAACAAAGCATAGTCCGCCCATTTGCCATCACAGGGCCATTCAGCAATTGCGATATTTCTACCTTTTTGAGGAAGGGTTTTGTTTTTCTTGTAATTGAGATGTAAAGTATCACATTCCCAACCTGCTTCGACTAGTTTGGGATCAATAAGGGTTAGTCTGGTATCTTCTTCACTAAGGTCAAGATTCTTTGCACGAGCATCACTTCTTTGCTTACGTGCCGTTACTTCTTCTTTGTTTTTATTAAGCTCTGCTATTTTATTTTTATAATCGGTAAACTCTTTAGAAAGCTTTTCTAATTTCTCACTGAGTTCATCAGATGCGGTATCTTCCTTCTCAGGTAGGGTATAAGTATTTATTTCTATATAATCTTGCTCATAGGTTTCATAAAACCATTTTGCTAATTGAAAGCACTTTTTTAGAATGAAATGAGCTTGCGGAAAAGTGCCGGTACCATCATGGCTGGCTTGATTTCCAGATTTACGTACCGTATGTAGAATGCTTGTAATAATATCTGGTGCAATATTTAGCGAAGACAACCTATAAATACGGTCATTCTGAGTCCCCATAAAGTCGCCTAATTCTTCAAATTCCCAAACTAGTTGACTAAGTTTCTCAGAAAACAACCTAGATTTAGAAAGAGATGAACTAGGGTCTATATAAATTAATTTTTCTGAAAGTTCGCTTATGGCGAAAAGGCTAGGATATTGCTGTTCTAAAAAACTGAAATTCGTATTCATTGAGATGGTCTACCTTAATATTACTAAAACTCCATTATGGTACTTATTAGGGGAACTTCGTTTTTGTGAGAATAAATATACAATTCTATAATTATACAATTACATAATCTTAAGTCTAGAGTTAGCCTCTTAATTAAGTTTAAGTTTTGACCTTTAGATATTATGATACATCATAAGCGAAATTATCAGATTGCTCACAAGTTATACATTTATATAATTCTATAATTACAGATATCTGTAGTCGTAATAGAGTTTGTATATTTAGGTAATCATCTGAAGGTAAATTGATATACATCATTTAAATTTAAAAAATGAATATTAAACTTAAAGGGGAGGGCAAGGAGTATATAGAAAAATTAATATTATCGGGAGCTTTTATAAATATAGATGAAATAATACAAGATGCGCTTCAACTTCACGCGCATCACAGGGAAAGGACAAAAACCGGTCTATTGAGGAAAATTAATAGTGGATGGAATGGCCCAGATAGTAAGAACTCAATTAACGATATTATCTCCGCAAAGAGAAATACAGAGGGTATTTGATGAACAAAGGGCAATAGCTATTATAAACATTCAATATGGGTTAGAATCAAAACCCAAATCTTACCAAAACTAATACTATGAAGTGCGAGGGAAGCTTATCGCATGGAAGTAAACAAAGATTTGAGATAAGGAATAAAATGACTTAACGAGAATTTTGTGCGGCTGAGAAAGATAAGGTTTCTTTTTGAGAACTTAACTTACTGCCCTATTTTCGGGGGATGCTCAGCGGACTACTTGTTTTATAAATAAATGCTTGCAGAAGTTTTATTTGAATTAATAAAGAATCATTCTAACTTAGATTGAAAAATTCTAAAAAGCCAGAATAGCATGCAAAAAGTACTTGACAAGTTAGATTGCTTTGAAAAATCAATGAATGGGAAGTTTGACAGACTTTTACGTAGGACAACTTTGTTAACAGTTTTGGTAGTTGTCTGGGCTATTCTATTTTGTCTTCAATTAACGATTTAAAAGAATTAAAGGGTTCTGGAGCTAAGTTTTAGTACATAATTGAACGAATTCCAGTTACTACAGATTTTTGTCGATTAAAGTATAGTTCTGTAATTTTAGTTATAACGATTCAGCATTAAAAGTATCGCCCTGAGATATATCTCCGGTAGTAAATCCTTTTTTAAACCATCTCATACGTTGTTCGGACGTGCCGTGCGTAAAGGCATCCGGAACCACCTTACCGGTAGACTGCCTTTGTAAGCGATCATCGCCTATGGCATTTGCAGCGTTCATGGCTTCTTCAAAATCGCCCTGTTCTAATATCTGTGCTGTGCGCTGCATATGGTGTGCCCAAACTCCGGCTAAAAAATCGGCCTGTAGTTCAAGCCTAACAGATAATTTATTGAATTCAACTTCACTAATTT
Source organism: Zobellia sp. 1_MG-2023 (assembly GCF_030549125.1). Taxonomy (NCBI): domain Bacteria; kingdom Pseudomonadati; phylum Bacteroidota; class Flavobacteriia; order Flavobacteriales; family Flavobacteriaceae; genus Zobellia; species Zobellia sp. 1_MG-2023. The sequence goes on from NZ_JAUOSY010000002.1 coordinate 724,569, forward strand.
TTCCCCTTAGACTGTTTACCTTATCCATGGTTCCGTTTAGTTTCTGAATGTGGTGGCCAACTTCATGAGCTATAACATACGCTTGTGCAAAGTCGCCGGGCGCATTCATTCGGTTTTCCATATCTTGAAAAAATGTAAGATCAAGGTATAATTTTTCGTCTCTTGGACAGTAAAATGGACCAGTTGCACTTGATGCCGAGCCACATGCTGAATTGACATATCCTGAATATAGCACCAAGGTAGGCTCTCTATAGCCACTTATTATATTTTTCCAGACGTCTTCCGTACTTGCTAATATGGTTGCGCTAAATTGGGCTTGTTCGTTCTCATGCTCAGAACCTTCATACGGTTGGCTACTAACAACTTGGTTATTTGTGTCTGAAAAGAAATTAGCAATTAAGTTTAGAGGGTTATACCCTGTAACGACTGAGAAAAGGATTACTAAACCAGCAATAATTAATCCTGTTTTGGAAAATAGAAATTTAATCAATGGGGCCAGTAACATAGGATTGAACCCGCCAGACCCACTTCGCCCACTGGACTTCCCTCTTTGATCTTCAACGTTTGAGCTTCTACGTCTACCTTCCCATTTCATAATCTTATTGTTTAAACTTTATATGGCCCTGAACTTACTAATCAATGCGAATTTAAATAGGTGTTATGTTTTTCCTAAGTGCTAAACGATAATTTTTGGACGGATATGATGGTGATTTAATAGAAAACTTAGGAGCTGCCAAAATGACCATCGACAATAATCATGGTGTTGGGTATATTAGCTTATATGAGCTTATGCCAGGTTTAACTGCGTGGATATACAATATCAATTTCAACAAGGATTTGGTCATAGATATGAGGTTTATGGAAGATAGGCCTTATTACTTCGGGTATAATGTCTCCGGTTATCAGCTACAAAAATTTCCTGAGGAGGTTGATTATAAAAAAATACAGCAAGGACAAAATTTTGTCATTATTAGCAAACCGAATAGTAGTTCGGAATTTGTTATTCCCAAGAATATCTCCTATAAATGTTGTTACATCATAATCAATCCAAAATTGTTAAATGAGAGTAAAGTCGCTAGTAAACTTAAGCTGGTAAGCGATTTAGCAGAGAGCTTCAAACTTAAGGGCGACAGTGACCCGTATAGATATTTTGGCAATATAGATGCTAGAATTGGTACATATGCGGATATAGTTCTTAAAAATAAAAGAACCGATATTACTGGTAGGTTGATTACTGAAGGGGCTATCTTAAGAATGCTTGGCTCTCAAATAGAAGCGCACGCCCACGATAGCAGTACGCATAATTTTAAGCCTGCATTGACTAAATCCAAGCTTTCTAGAATTACCAATATCGGAGAATATATACTTTCAAATATTTCGGAGAAAATCTCCATAGATGAAATCAGTCTACACTTAAGAATTTCCCCTAAGAAACTACAATCGGGTATTCGTTTTCTCTACGGTTACTCGGCAAACGAATATCTTACAAGGCTACGTTTGGAGCATAGTAAGGAGTTAATGCATTCTACGGAAATGAATATTTCCGAAATCTGCTTTGCCGTAGGATATCAAAGTAAAAGCTATTTTTCAAAGATATTTTTGGATACATTCGGTAATACCCCTAGTGCGTATAGGAAAAGTTATGAAGATGCTAATTTGTTGTATGATATTAGTTACCGCTCGTTGGCCGAAGATTCGCTAACAGTTAAAAATGTGGATGAAATCATCAATATAGCAAGGGAATTTAATCCTAAGTTCAAAATAACAGGCAGCATTATTTTTCATAGAAACATATTTTTTCAAATTATTGAAGGTCCGAAAAAAGAAGTCTTAACATTGTTTAAGAATATCTGTAATGATAGACGGCATAAAGATATTCAGGTGATGTGGCGAGGATTTAAAATAAAGAGGGAATTTGATGAGTGGGCAATGGCGACTATAAGCGATGAAGGAGAATTGGAGGTGGTAATTCAAGGCAATACTAAAAACCTCGAGTTGAGCAACGTACTCGGAAAATTAGATAGGAGTGCCATGGAATCTGAAAGTTTGTGGAGAAAAGTAAGAAATATTATTAAACTTGACGCCAATGAATCAGCGGCATGAATAATTTAATTATTGCTGTAGGACTTATTTTGACAAAAGGTATCAATAATATTCTTTAATTGTAATTGTATTTTTTCAAAGGAAGTTTCTTTTGTGAAAAAATAATTTACACCCATATCCTTTAATTTTAGTCTATCACCTTCGTAGGACGAAGTTGTAAAAATAACAATTGGAATATTCGTTGTAGATATGTTTTTTTTCAATTCTAGCAGGCATTCTATACCATTCATAACTGGCATATTTAAATCCAAAAAAATCAGTCTGGGAAGGTTTTCTTCGGATAAACTAGACACTATATAAGCTAGTAATAGCTTACCATTAGAGAATAATTTCATCCTAATGTCCGGAAAGATTTCTTGTATGGCCTCCTGAAAGAACATTCTATCATCATCATCGTCATCGGCGTATGCTAACGGGCTAATTATGTTATAATCGATCATAAAACTTTTATTAGTGAAAGAGCATTTTTTTCTCATTTAAAAGTAGATCATTAGTTATTGTGTATTTAACGAAATACAATAAACCTGTAACGGTTTTGGGAAATCTAATACTGAGGCTATTTAGATGAAGTCTGAAAATACGAAGGCTAATGTTCTTAATATTCTCTATCACTAATTTAAATTTTTTATATCAAGAAGTTGTAAGGGTTCTTATCTACGGCAAGAATTATTTTGGAATTAAACATCAAGTGTAGGCAAGGTAAATTAGAGACAGTTTTGCAGGTCATACGGAGTCTAGTTCTAAATGATTGGCTGGATTATGCTATCAGTTACATAGAATTAAGTTATTATACTAGTACCTGGATTAATTCGTCTGAATATAATCGTGTAATGAAGGTTATAAAGTGCCAATAATTCCCGGGCTAAATTCTATTGAAAAGTCAGTTAATTTATAAAGGGCATTAATTAATCATTAGCAGGTTGAAGTTTATTATACAATAACGAAGTTCATTACGGAATTAGCGTTTAACACTACATAAAATCGATATTCATTAAATTCATCAACTAAAATCCATCCCTGAGGACAGGTCTATTTTATTAGGTGTAACCGCATCTTTTACCTTTCCGAATTTATGTTCGACTACTATTTGCTTAGTGAGATTTTCAGGAAGTTCGCTAAGGAAATAGGTATCCATATCATCGGTCCTTTGGTTCAAATTGCTAGGAACAGTTCGTTGGTGGGCTGCTGTTATGGAAGATGTATTGCGGGTCATGATCAATCTGTTCTTTGCTCTGGTGAGTGCTACATAAAGTACACGTCGATCTTCCTCTATCTCATCAAGATTGTCAAGAGACCATGAGGATGGAAAAGCCTTTGGAGAAACATTCAGGACGATGCAGACATCGGCTTCCAGTCCTTTTGCCGAATGAATTGTGGAAATTATAACATGATCTTTAGTTTCTGCTGTATTTAATTTAGATTCGCTAAGAACGTTCGTCCCATTCATGTTTTCGGAATTATCTAATAAGCCTTCTCCAATAAATTCGCCAAGGGTCGGATAGCTCTTTGCCAAAAGTTTAAGAACCGGAAAGTCACCTTTTCGCTTCTCGTTCCAATCTCTCCTATATCTAAATGCCAATCCTAAGGACATGGCCTCATAAGCGGTATCCACCATTTGGCCAACATCACTTTCGGATTTTATGGATTCGTAGAGCTTAGCTATCTTACTACCATCTTCTCCCGGCATGGCATTTTCTAAAATGCTGGGAATATCCTCTGTATCTACATTTTCAATCACCTTATGAAGTATTCGTGAAGCCCTTACTTCGCCAACACCCTCTTGAAAAGTCAAGAATCGCATCCATGCAATTTCGTCATATGGGTTGTTAACTATACGAAGTAAGGAAACCAAATCCTTAATGTGGGCCGCTTGCATAAATTTGCGGCCGCCATAGGTAACGTACGGAATTTTTCTTCTTATAAATACTGCCTGTAAAGTTTTTGAGTAATACTGCGAGCGCGCCAAGATTAAGTGATCTGAAAAAGTACGGTTCTTATGGGTGAAATTTTTTAATACTTCATCCGCTACCCAGTTGGCCTCTTGCCACTCGTCGCTCACGTTTACCAATAGGGGTAATTCTCCCGAACCCCTATTGGATTTTAAAATTTTCTTGTAATCTATCGGAGATTTTTCCAAAAGCCAATTGGATAAGTCCAGTATCTCTTGAGTTGAACGGTAATTCTTTTCCAACTTATAAACCTCTGAATTGGGTACCCGTTCTTTAAATAGGTGTACATTCTTAAAATCTGCACCCCTAAAAGAATATATGGATTGCGCATCGTCTCCCACGCAAAAGAGCTTGCAAATGTTGACAAACGGATCTAACAAATCCCATTGTAAGGGGTTGGTATCCTGCATTTCATCTACCAAGAGATAATCCAAATGTTGCGAAAGAATATTTCCGGCTTCCGGATTAGCTCTTAACTGGGTGGAGACAACTAGTAGTAGGTCATCATAATCTAAATACCGCTGTTCGGTTTTTTTGGTTTGGTATGCCCTTAAGATGTTTTCTACATTGGGCTTAATGGTAGAAATTTCGTAGTCAGTATCAGCATCTTTTCTATTCTTGAATAATTTGGAGCGCAAGCTTTCCGTTAAATTTTTTTTGGTATTTCTAGCCAATGAATAGATGTCAATTAATTGTTGTGGTTTAATACGGAGCTTTCCAAAATCCAGATTCTGATTTCCACAAACCATTTTCATAATACTGAGCTGATCGTCCGGGTCTACTACGGTATATGCCGCAGCTCCGAACAAGTTTGGATACCGCACAATTAACTGGTTGCACCAAGAGTGAAAAGTTGCACCGCTCAACAAGTTGCCATCGGTTTTGGGGAGGGTGGCTTTGACCCTTTCAACAATTTCATTCGCAGCTTTTTTGGTAAATGTAAGTATCTGTATTTTGGCCGGGTCCGTTCCTGATTCTATAAGATAAGCCGTTCTAGCTATTATAGTCTTTGTTTTTCCGGTTCCCGCACCGGCAAGTACCAACAGGTGATCGCCATCATACCGTACTGCTTTTCTTTGACCGTCGTTAAGTGTATCTTGAATATTCATATTTTAATAATAGTATATTTTGTACTCATCACCGCTTTTGTGTGGGTCTTCAAAGCTATTTTTCTTTTATTAAACGTTATGCTTAGATAAAAAAATGTTTTAACATTTTTAGGGCTCAATGGGCATTTCGTTCTTCTTATCAGATAGAAATTGCCTCGGGTGCCATAATTTTAATGGATTTTGGGTTAGCGTTTAAATAGCTGGTGATGATTCGCATGGTATGGTAAGTGTTTTTCTTTCTAATTAAAAATGGCTCCAAATCTTCGAGATCCTGAATGCTTTGATCTTTATCAAAGAATCCATAACCTTGATAGAGGCTATCTTTTACAAGCACAAACCCATGTTCCTGTTCTACTCGGCCCTTACAAACAATAGCATAATGTTCCCTGTTCTTATGAAGCTCTAAAATTGCTCTTTTGGCGCGTACATTGTAAAGGGCTACGGATTCCTTTCCTTCACATACTTTATTGCAGTCTTGTATGCTATAATGGGAGCAACTCTCTTTACTACTTTGTAGACCGGTAAACCTAGGGCACAATAAAAACTCTTCACAAATTTGCTTTAGTTTCACAATCGCTTCTTCACGTTTGTAATATGTGACCGCTCCCAAATCAGATGCCGACTTTCTGTCCAAGGCAAATTGAATGATGCCTTTACGGTTGGTGTAGTGCACTATACAATAGGGCGCCCTTAATTTCTTTTGTGCAACATTATATTTCGGATAATGGTTCTGTATCTCATCAGCCTCCAATAATAGTGCAATAAGCTCGTTCCCTGTCTCTAGAAAGTCTACTGTGGCGGTTGCTTGACAGAGGTCGTACTCCTTATTTTTTTTGTCGTAAAAATGACTTAAGACCCGTTCCCTTATTCGAATGGCCTTACCAACGTATATGATTTTACCTTGAGGGTCTTTAAAATAATAAACACCAGGGCGCTGCGGAAGGTTTCCTATGATTTCCCTATCTATATTCGGTGCTAAGCCAGTTTTCCTTGAATTAAGGAAGGAGTCGAAAACGATACCGTTCTCATCCAAACTCATCAACCGCTGAAAGAGTATAACAGTGGCATCCGTATCACCTTCGGCTCTATGTCGGTCAATAAGAGGTATGCTCAAGGTTGAACAAAGGCGACCCAGACTGTAGGATAGTTTTCCTGGCACCAATTTACGGGCAAGACGAACCGTGCACAATTTTTTACGATTAAAATTATAGCCAAGGTGTCGAAATTCCGAACGTAATACCGAGTAATCAAATGTAACGTTATGAGCTACAAATACAGCGTCCTCAGTAATATTGACGATTTTCTCTGCAATCTCTTCAAATACGGGAGCTGTCCTGACCATATCGTCATCGATGCCGGTAAGTCCTGTTATAAAGTTTGGAATGCGTACTTGTGGATTTACCAAAGAAACAAATTTATCCAATATTTTATCCTCATTCATCCGAACGATACAAATCTCCGTGATACGGTTGTTTCTGATGCCTTTTCCAGCTGTTTCGATATCAACGACTACATAGTCCATTTCGTTAAAGTTATATTTCGTACGGTAAAAATACTATAACAAATGGAAATAATCCATAATTTTGGAATAAATCCACAACCAAGAGTATATATGATTTTAGACTACCCAAATCTGATAAAACTAGAACATGAAATTAAGATACTGATCGAGTATCGACTAGTAAAATATCCATTCGAGAAGATAATTGTTGAAACTTATTATGCAATGAATGGTTCTATAATGTGCCGCGTAGAATTATTTGGATTAAAAACCGATATAGCAGAGCGATTTGCCAAATACGAAGCGGAACTTATAGAGGGATTTTATTACGAGGCTGAAAAAATATTAGTCAGGCAGATGGAAATCCGAATATCACGAAATTTCGAAAAAGCTTCTTGATTATATGAAAAGGGCGATAGTACACATGGATATGCATGATTATTATATTGAATGCGAGCGGTTGGCCAATTCATCTTTGAAAAAAGTGCCGCTTATTATTGGTGGTGGTTCAAATAGGGGTACGGTCGCGGCCTGTTCACAAGAAGCTGCGAAGTTCGGAGTAAGGGTTTCAATGCCCACGGCCTATGCTTTAAAACTATGTCCGAACGCTACAGTTCTTAAGGGGGATTATGGTTCGTATTCAAACAAATCAAAAGAGCTTACTGAGATAATAAAAGAGCATGCGCCCGTAGTTGAAAAGTCATCCATTCATTCGTTTTATTTAGATATAACCGGAATGGACCGTTTCTTTGGTTGTTATGACTGGACGAAAGAGCTGTCGACTCTAATTTCTAAAAATTCCGGCCTAGACCCATCTTGGGCCCTTTCCGTTAACAAAACGGTTTCAAAAATAGGAGCTGTCGATTCCTCGCCAAATATGCCCAGACTTTTGGAGCAGCAAAACGTTCAAAGTTTTTTAAACCCCTTGCCCATTCAAAGATTACCGAATATAGGTGACGCTACTTTTCAATTATTATCGAGAATAGGTATTCGTCAAGTAGCAAAAGTTGCACAAATGCCCTCATCGGTTCTGCAAAAAATGTTGGGTAAACGTGGCAATGTCATTTGGCAGCATGCAAATGGAATTGATAGAGAACCTGTTAAGCCGTATAAAGAAAAACAGGCGGTCTATATGGAGCATGTTTTCGAGATGGATTGTATAGATGTTCATAGTATAAGTGCCCAGCTGATGGCTATGGTAGAACAACTGGCATTCAAGCTTAGACAGGACAACTTGGTAACGGCGAAGGTTATTGTGAAGGTTAAATACAATAATCTTGATACCGAAACAAAGCATTCCAGAATCTCGTATACATCATTAGATCACATTCTAAAAAAAGAGGTACGGTTACTCTTTTCCAAATTATACCACAGAAGAATGCGTCTAATAAAAGTGGGCATCCGCTTTACTGATATAGTGTCCGGTGCACATCAAATCAATCTATTTGAGGATACGGGTGAAATGTTGTCCCTATACCATGCGCTGGATTCGATACGTAAAAAGTACGGAGTGGATTCTATAGGTTCCTCTTCGGCGTTTCAAAACTACCGAAACAAATGAAAACATTTCTAAACTGCCATTCTTATCATAGTTTACGATATGGAACAATTCCCTTAAACGAGCTTGTGGATATGGCCGCAAGTAAGGGAGTAACCACCCTGGGCCTTACCGATATCAATACGGTAACGGGTATATACGATTTTGTTAGAATGTGCGGAGAAAGGAAAATTAAACCTATTGTAGGTATTGAATTCCGTAGGGGGGACGAAAAATTATATACCGGACTTGCCAAGAATACCAAGGGAATTGGCGAGTTATGTAAATTCTTCACCGAACATAATCTTGGTAATAGAGAGTTGCCAACTATTGCACCAAGATTTAAGAATGCATTTATCATATATCCCATTTCCAATACACCCGTAAGTTTGGAAAAGAACGAATATCTTGGGGTTAACGGGCATGAAACGACTCAGTTGATCAAGCCTATATATCAAAAACTATTAAAAAAGACTATTGCTTTTCAGTCCGTTACGATTCGTAACGAAGATGAATATGAGCTACACAAAGCTTTAAGATGTATCGACCATAATATTCTATTGTCCCAGTTACAAAGGCATTCTCACTGTGACAGTTCTGAGATAATGGATACTACGATATTCTTGGAAAAACAGTTTTCAAGATATTCTGGCATAATCCGCAATGCGGAAAAACTGGCCGCACAATGTAGTTTCGATTTTGATTTTACCGTACCACGTAACAAGAAGCTCTACACTGGCAGTAAATCCGGTGATATGTTGTTATTGGGCCAATTGGCCAAAGATGGAATTATAAGGCGTTATGGTGCTAAAAATAGGGAAGCCAAGATTCGTATGGAAAAGGAGCTGAAGGTCATCGGGGAACTTAATTTCACGGGATATTTTTTAATCACATGGGATATTGTAAGATATAGTCAAAGCCGCGGATTTATGCATGTTGGCCGGGGGAGTGGTGCCAATAGTATCGTAAGTTACGCTCTTGGCATTACGGATATCTGTCCATTGGAACTTGATCTCTACTTTGAACGGTTCTTGAACGAAAACCGGAAAAGTCCTCCAGATTTTGATATTGACTGGTCTTGGCAGGAACGAGATGAAATCTTGGATTATATTTTTAAAAGATTTTCTCCGGGACATGTAGCTTTTTGCGGTACGATTGTAGAATTCAAGCATAGGTCTATTATGAGGGAACTCGGGAAGGTCTATGGTCTTCAAAAATCGGAGTTGGATGCTTTATCAAGAAATGGCCCACAATCTGCCGGAACTGATTCAATCGTTGCCCGTGTTGCAGAATTGGGTTCCATGCTTATCGGGTTTCCCAATCAAAGAAGTATGCATGCATGTGGTGTAATCATATCCGAAGAACCTATAACAAATTTTTCAGCTCTTGAGATAAAACCAAAAGGCTTTCCCATAGTCCAGTTTGATATGCATATTGCTGAAGATATAGGTTTCGAGAAATTTGATATCCTAAGTCAACGGGGTTTAGGAACAATATCGAGCACCGTTGAACTGCTCAAACGGAACAGAGGAATAAGTGTTGATATAAGTGAAATAGATAATTTTAAAAGAGATCCCCAGTGTAATGCCAATCTTCAGATCGGAAATACTCTGGGCTGCTTCTACATTGAAAGTCCCGCCATGCGCGGACTTCTAAGAAGGTTAAAATGTAATGATTATCAGACCTTGGTAGCTGCATCAAGTATTATTCGTCCCGGTGTTGCTAAAAGTGGTATGATGAAGGAATATATATATCGGCATAACAATCCAAATAGCTTCGAGTATTTTCATGACGTATTCGAAGAGTTCCTGGGAGATACTTACGGGATTATGGTATATCAAGAAGATGTAATAAAAATTGCACTTCATTATGGGGGACTGGAGCCATCTTACGGAGACATTCTACGAAGGGCGATAAGTGGTAAATCACGATCTAAAAAAGAAATAGAAAGTCTTAAATACAAATTTTTAGAATCTTGCAAACAACTTGGTCATAAAGAGCAATTAAGTCTTGAAGTTTTTCGTCAGATTGAAAGCTTTGCTGGGTACTCTTTCTGTAAGGCCCATTCTGCATCCTATGCTGTTGAAAGTTATCAGAGTCTCTATCTAAAAACCTATTATGGCATAGAATTCATGGTATGTGCAATAAACAATGGAGGCGGGTTTTATCGGGCGGAAATTTATATACATGAAGCCAAGCGCTCTGGAGGAACAGTTCATGTCCCCTGCGTGAACAATAGCGATGTGGAAACAATATTGAAGGGTACAGATATTTATCTTGGTTTTAATCTCATAAAATCTATGGACGAAAAACTGTATGTTCATCTGGTCGAAGAAAGAATGACCAATGGAGATTTTAACTCCTTGGAAGATTTTTTATCAAGAACTGGTATAGGGGGGGAGACCCTGGTTACCTTAATATTCATTGGAGCTTTCCGGTTCACCGGCAAAACTAAGAGCGATTTGGTAATTATTGCCAAACTACTGGAATCCAGAAAAGTGGAAAAATCACCCACATTACTTATAGAGGAGCCATTGCAGGAATACCAATTTCCAGTAATGCACCGAAATATAGTAGAGGATGCATTCGATGAAATTGAAATCTTAGGATTCTCGGTTTCACTTTCTCCTTTTGATCTTTTAAAAACCAAATACCGAGGTGATATCATGAACGTGCAGTTACTTGATAATTATAAAAAAACGGTACGTATGTTGGCCTATTTGGTTTCTACCAAGCAAGTGCCTACAAAACAGGGTAATATGTATTTTGGAACCTGGATAGATAACAACGGAGATTACTTTGATACCGCGCATTTCGCTAACACATTAAAGAAATATCCATTTAAAGGTGGTGGCTGCTATCTTCTGTTAGGAAGGGTAGAGGTAGATTTTCACTTTCCAACGGTCGTAATTTCAAAAATGGAAAAGATGCCCTTTGTCCCCGATCCTAGATATCAAACCGGTACGGATAGGGATTATAAAGTACATGAGAGATTAAGAGAAGATAGGAGTACCACGCATCGCGCGCCATATCCTCAAGAGCATGAAATTGGATTGCCGAGAACTAGAATAAAGTAGATTTTATTCCCCAGTACGATGCACCTTTAAATTATAATATCTAGAACAAACTTTGTTGCTGGCCCAGTTCGGGATAAACGACTTTTCTTATTGCTTCTACAGAGTTTTGATTAAAATTTTTCGAATAAAGATTTCTTGTAACCGGATAGGCTTCAAAGTCATCAGTAGTAAAACCTGAATTGATGAGCTCTTTAATGTGTTTTTCATTTAAATCACTACGTAACCATTCTTCTTGAAATTCATTGTCCAATACCAAAGGCATACGTTTTTTCTTATTATTTATTTCAGAAAAAAAATTGTTTGCTTCAATAGTAAGAATTGAACAAGTATACAGTTCTTCATCTAGTTTGGTGTAGATGCCTGCAAACGTAAATAGCGCATGGTCTTTTAATTTGCAGTAATGCGGGTAAGATGTGCCATTATAATGATGAGATTCGTAGAATCCATCTGCTATGACAAGACACCGTTGATTTTCTACAGAGTCTTTAAAGGAGCGAGTGTTAAATATGGTCTCTCCCTTGGCATTTAATGTGTTTGCTTTGGCTCTAAACTCATCTGCATAGTCCATTGCAAATTCGGGAATTAATCCCCACATGGCTGGCCAAATTACCTTGGAGTCGTCCTGTGCAATTATGTAAACATTCGGATGTTGAAAACCAGATATATAATAGTAGGGCTCATATAGTAGGGGCACTTCAAATTCCCTTTCAAAATGATCTTCAACAACTTCTTCAGGTTTAGTAAGGCTTTTAGAATAACACATAGAGCTAATTTATTGAATTTAAATATATTATTTCTAACCTTTATTGTTAAGTTTAATCCTATGAATGGATTGACCCTGAATAGACTGGAGAAAGATGCAATCGATTTTGATGTGTTCGACTCTTATGTATACAAAAAATCTTATTTTGAAATATTATCTTTTTTTCAAGAAGCGCGTATACTACAAGAATCTCACCTCATTATATATGCTCAAATAATATATGGCTCTATGCCCACGATGGTGAACATCAATTTAAAAAATAAAGATAAATTACTGACTATCTTATCCAAAGCACGAGATGGGGGAGAGGTTAATTTGGAAGAAATTAAAATAATTAAAGAATATATAAATAACTCTTTAGTCGGTGCTTCTAAACTACTACATTTTTTGAATCCTAAAACGTATGCTATATGGGACAGTAGAATTCATAGGTATATTACAGGTAAGCCTACGAGCTACGGTATTAATAATATAAGTACATATATTAAATATCTAGAGAGCGTAAAGGACATATCTTCAATGGACGACTATAGTAGATTACATCAGAAAATTGCTAAGCACTTTGATTATGAAATACAACCGAGCCGAGTTATGGAAATTATTATGTTTCAAACAGATAGAAATAATAAAGGTTGGAATAAGTTTTAATCGAACCCGCTGGCTTGCAATACTCCTGGCTGTTTAAAAAATGTTCTACGTGATTTGACTAATTGATTTAGTTTGATATCTACAATATTTAAGGCATTCACCTATTAATGATATCTCCTATATGCTTTGGGCCTCCTGTGCGCGGCAAATTCTTATATTTTACAATCTTATCTGAAGGAGTAATTGATAGGTGAACATCTCCATTCTCTCTAGGAAAAAGAGCATATGAAAGAGGTTCTCCTGCTTTCAATACTACATCATCTTCTAATACAATAACGCCTATATTTAAAGGGTCATCTGCTGAGCTATGATTCTTGTTTTTGAGCATTCTAAAACTTATCCTTGAATGTTCTTTCTTAGTTGGATTAGGAAGTTCTTTTGCTACTTCCATATAGGGTTTTACATGTTCTTCAAGGTTATACAGTGGGTAAAGTTGAATTATGTAATTTTTACTGTTTTTTACTAGGTCAACAAGGCCATATTCATTGGCTCTATGCAAAATACTCCAAAATTTTTTTTCTTTCAGTTCTATCAATTGCTTAATTAAATGCTTGGTAGAAGGAGCTTGTAGCATTTGAATTAGCAACTTTAATTCGCTTCTATTGAATTTATACCAAGCTTTCGCTTCTATTGCCTGAACGAACTTATTAGACCTTCTTTCTTGGGTAAGAAACTTTTCTTCTTTTAGTCTGTCGAATTCAGCTTGTTCAATTTTTTTTAAGCACGTAGTACATTTCCATGAAGGTTTTAAATAAGTCCTTGCTAGGGTTATGGAATCAGCTTTTAATTCCTGTTCTAACTTACAATTAGAACAATCTTTAGTAATAATCAAATAAGAACCGTTTCTTGCTATAGTTGAAATTTCAAAAGACCTCAAACCGAATTCGCTCCCTATATTAGACGGTGTTTCTTTAAATTTTCCATTTTCTATAAACCAATATCGATTCGTTATTTCAAGTTCTTGTAGGCTTAAATTATCATTAAGCACTAATTCTATCTGGTATTTTTCTTCCATAAAAAAGCGTGGAACTGAACCTGAAGGAACCAGAGGTATCGCCAGACACCCAGACTACCAAACAAGAACAGCCCACGCATAACGTGGGCGTCTTGGCTTTGATATTGGTAGTCTTTAAAACTGGCGATTTTCTAGTCCCAAATCAAAAGCGAAACGCTATTGTATTTTATGATTCTATATGTTCCTTATAAAAATGTTTATTATTAATAGTTCAAATTTAAATAAAGGAATCCAAATTCTACCTCGGTTTCTTTAGGTAATTAAGAATGCTCTCGTTGATGATGGCTTTAAGGCTTCTGTCTTCTTCGATTGCTCTAGATTTTAATTGCCTTAAAATGGTCTTGTCAATATAAAAGGAAAATTGTTTTTCATTACTTGATTTTACCTTCTCAGGAACAATTTTTTGAATGGTTTTCTTAGTTTGAGAAGCCCTTGCTTGGGCTATCAAACTATCAAATTCTGATTTTGCCATAATATAGTTTTATAGTATTATACCGTTCTATATTTATATAATTGTAGAATTATAAAAGTGAAGTCAAAACTTCTTTTGTTAAGTTATCCATTTGTTTTTGGGCCTTATTGTTTTCCAAAACCCCTTTTAATAAGGTAGATCTGGTGAATGCCACTAAGTCGCTAATTTTAGTCTTAGCTATTTTTATATTATACGTCCGTAGACTTTTAAGAGTATCGTCGGTAAGAGTGGTATTTGGCTTAATCATGTTTAAGACAATCATACTATTAGTTTCTTTTCCTTGCTCTGCTATTAGGCTGATGGAGCTATCAATTGCTAAAAGGTCCAGAATACCGGCTTTGGTTGGGATTAAGATTAAATCTGCTGCTTGTAACAGTGATTTTAGTTGTTTTGATAGATACGGAGGGGTGTCTACAAAGACAAAATCCAATTCCTCGTTTTCGGTTAAGATATTTTGGTTCGTAGTAATTTCAAAAGACTCTACCATATTGGAAATTTGAGCTAAACTCCCTTGAACATCCATGTCTAAAATAGCAACCTTGGAATGTTCACTTAAATTTTGTGCCAAATTAAAAGTCAAGGTGCTTTTGCCTACACCACCTTTTTGATGGGTAATTAATATAATTTTTGCCATACCTAGTTTCTGTTCGTGTTCCATTTTAAATATCTATCCTTGACCTCCGGATGCTCTTCAAAGAATTTATTAAAGTGATGCATTGCTTCTTTTTGACCTTTTTCATAATAGTTAAAGTTAGCGTCAGAGCTTACCTTTATCTCGTAAATTGAATAGCTCACTAAACAAAAGGTGAATAGTAATACGGAACTTAGTAGTACTAGTAACCATCTTGGATAATGGTTTGACTTGGACAGATTTTTAGTTAATTGCGAAATTTTAGTATGTTGTTCTCTAAGAACTATGTCTTGGCTCTTTACAAACGAATTCAAAACTGAACTCATTTCGGTCATATCTGGTGATAGCTGAATCATTTTAAGTTCATTGGAGAGATGCTTCATTTTTTCCAGTTGCAGCTTGAAATCGCTTAATTCCTCTACTAGTAATTCCGCTATGTCGTCAATTTTTGCCATGGTTATATACTTAGTCCTTTGTTAGTTAATTGTTGATTGGATTGCTGTTTAGTATTTGCAATGAAATTTGCACCTAATTCAACCACTTTGTTTGAAATTAGAGTCGTCTTGCTTCCATTCTGCAGTATATGGCCATTTCCCGCTATAGCATTGGTAATTTTGCCACCACTCATGGACCGATGTATTTCACTGCCTTTTAAGCTGATGTTTTTGTATTTGAATCTGAATCCTTGAAGTTTATTACTCTTGTTGATACTAGGGATTACATCAATACCTCTCAGTTTCATCTTTTTTATATAATCATCAAGGGTTTTAGGTGAGTTTTTTCTTAGTACATGCTCGTTTAAATTGTGTATTTCTCTCCTTATTTGTTTGAGAGAATTAAGCTTTTCCACTTGAATTTCTTGAGCGGTTTTTAAATTCATTTCTAATGCAACCTGTCTAGCTGCTTCGATGCTTCGTTTTCCTATAAATCCATCAGGATAGGCTTTACCTTTAAAATCAATTCTATTTACGTACAAATGAATATGGGTGTGTGCTTTGTCTTTGTGAACAAAAGCTACTGCTTGACGATTGTTCAAATTCATTCGAGCTAGAAACTTTTTTGCTATGTCACCGAGATTTTTCTTTTTTAATTTTTTGCCATCTTCTATGGTTGGACTTAAGACAAAGCTGAGAGTATTCTTTTTGCAATTTTCATTCATGTCCTGAATGATTTGAAATTCCTTAGTTAGTTCTTCAGGGGTATTGCCGGCTAAATATTCTTTTAAAACTACGATAGCACTTTTTTCTTGGTTCCATCCATAGGCCATGGAAGCACTAGTATGTGAGATAGATTTTCCCTTACCAATCATTTTTTGAAATTGTTTAAGTGTTCCTTAATTTCTTTAGCCAATGCATAGACTTCGGTAGTCAATTTTGGATTTTGTTTTCTGTACATATTACCTATCAAAGTGAAATTCCGGCTATAGGTAGAAAGCATTTTATAAACTTCGATTTCTTCATCTGTAAGGCGTGCAGTAATGTCTTTGTTGAATGCTGCCCTAAAACAAAATTCACTGAGGGAGAGCCCCGATTTTTTAGCTCTTATTTTCAATAGCTTTTTCTCGTAAATCGTACTTCTGAACTTGGTGACAACTCTTTCTTTTTTCTTCATTAGTTCTTTTTTTATTTTGCGACCATCGGGAGAAAAATCAAGATTGTGGGCCCAGCACACACATCTTGAACTCTTACTCAAAATCATTTTTTTATTTTTGCTCAACCCACCATTCGTTCAAGTCATTATAGCCTTGGTAAAAACTTGAACAGTCATGATAATTGAGTTCTTTGGTTACGAATTTTTCAGTGATTGTACGGCCTGTTTCATCTTGGTCTAAATAGAGATTTATGGTGTTGTACTTGTCTGCATAAGCATTTAATTTGCTAGCGAAAGAACAAGAATTTAGGATTAATAAGTCCGCCTTTTGTAATATTGAACTATCTAGCGATATTAAAGAGAGCATATCAAACATACCCTCAGTAACCACCAGAGAATTATGTCCATTTTGAATCAATGAGATATCCTTAGGTGAAGAACCTGATTTGAAGTATTTATTTCTCAGATCATATCCTCCGGAAATGTTCTCAACACCTATTGAAAAATATTCTTTTGAATGATTTGAATAGTGTACTTCTTTACATATTTTTCTCGCAATTTTTAAAGGTATTCTCCTTTGATTTAAATAAGCTATAAGTCCTAAATGCTGAATATCAATTACAGAAGTAATATTTATTTTGGTATCGTATATGTGTTTAAAACTTGGTTGCTGGTGAAAAGAGAAGGTGTCGCTTGAAAGTTTTTGCAAAACTTCGGAAATAGAACACCTGTAAAATTTTTGCAAAAAATCAATTATTGTGCCACGGGAGCCTGTACCATAATCGTACCAGCAGTTTTTATTAGTATTAATTTTAAACGAAGCAATTTTTTCTCCTCGAAATGGCGATATGTACCATTTGTCATATCCCCTTGTCTTTTGAGGTTCAAAGCCAAGTTTTTTTAAATATGAAACCATGTCTATTTTTTTAGCTTTTTGGCAATTCATTTCTTTTATTTTTGACTAGCAAATATTTATTGCTGTTTTAACTTCTGTTTTTTCCATTTTCATTTTTTTACAGTAGTATTTTAGTATGCTCTGAAGCCTTTATGTCAATGGGCTCACAGATAAATGTATGAGGGTGTGTCCTTAACGAAAAGTGAGGGTGCATCCTTAATGAAGGGGGAGGGTGTATCCTTAATAGGTGAGGGTACATCCTTAATGAGTGAGGTAAAATTTTGCTGATTTTTATCAAAAGTGAGGGTGCATCCTTAATTGGTGAGGGTACATCCTTAATAAGTGAGTGCATATCCTTAATAGGTGAGGGTACATCCTTAATAGGTGAGGTTGTATCCTTAATAAGTGAGTGATGAATAAGTATTTCAGTTTTTACCAAAGTTGTAATCATGATATTTTATTTAGCTCCTTAAATAGATTCTTATATAAAAAACCTGATATGTTTTTTATTTCGCTCTGTTTAACTTTATCGTAATATTTCGCGGTTTGATTTTGGCCGAATGTACTTCTCTGGATGTTTTCCATCCATCTTTTTTTCATCTCCCCTGAACCAATTCTATTAATTAAATAAATGACTTGAGTTTCATCTAGTCCAAGTCCTTTGAAAAACTCTAAGCAGCTTAGCTCTTCTTTGTTGAGCTCATGCTTTAAAGGTTTAAATCGAAATTCAATATGAGATATTCTTCTACCTTTTTTAAATTTTCTATTTATTCTTAATTCTTTAATATCCTTACATTTTTCTGAGTTTATCCATTGAATTGCTGGCTTTAGGAAGTCTCTTTCGAAATAGCTAAACTTGGGTTGTTTGTCTTTAAACTCATAGTTTTTTTCAGGGATAAAAATAAGTTTGAGCTGGTCTTCAGGGGTTAGAGTTGTTTTCAATTCTTTGTCTATGATTTCTATATATCCTAAAATCATTTTAAGCTCTATTACGGCTATTATGCAAAATCCGGTATTCTTAAATTGTGATAGTATTTCGTAAAATTTTTTTCGTCTTGCTCCCCGAATTTTGAATACAGAGTTTTCAATTTGCGTAAATCCATTTTGTTTTTGAACTTTTCCTACGGGTGTTATTTCATTGATGTACTGAATAAGTTTTTCTTTATAGAAGAAGATTTTTCCAAAACGAGCTAATTCTATCTTTAACGTATCAGGACTGTCAGGATCTACTTGAACATTGTCCACGATATTAAATGCGATAAAAGACCTCTCAATCTTATTGTAAAAAGCTCCTCCCACATTTTTAACTTCATTAGTAAATTTGTAAAATTCAGAAAATGAATATGTGTCGTTTTTTGAAGTGTTTTTTGCATCAATATAATCGTTGAGTGAAATTTTAATAACACTTTTGGGTTTGCCAAAAAAATCTATTTTACTTTGAATTAGATAAACAATGTCCTTATGTATTTCTTTATCTAACTTGAAAAGACTTCTAGTAAAAAAGTTTGCTTGATTAAGCTGCTTATTTCGTAATTCCATGCTCTTAAAATGAAATATTTTATTGGCTAAGAATCAGTTTTCTATGCTTTAGTTGATATTCAATTGAGCATAAAACAACTGATTTATGCTCTTCTTTTGTACTTAAATTGTTTGATGGAGTTGTCCTCGTTGAAAATCTGGAAGTGATGAATCAACTTTTTTGCAGGTCCGAAATCTTCAGCTTCAATCCATCCATACTTTATATAGTTATCAATAGATTGAACAGAGCTTCGACATATGTCCGCTGCTTCTTGTCTGGTGTAGTACTTTGTAGAATAATCTTCTTTAGGAGCATTTTTAATCTCCAAAACTAGTTCTGTAAGTTTAGCTAGTTTATTGTGAATACTTAGAAAGGGATCTGTGTAGGTGCTCATATTTACATGTTTTAGAATTCGATATCCCAAAACTGCAAATAAGTAATATTTACATGCCTGACATGGCTTACAATTAAATGTTTTTTTTCATAAACTGCTTTAATTCAATGTAAAAGTCAGTTGATTTTAAATCATCAATACCGTTGTCCAGAATATATTCCTTTTTAAAATCATTCCAGTTTTGGCGCTTAATTGGTTTTGAATCTAGAAAGAATTGACGATTGATTGATTCATAATAATATCCATTCAACCTGGCAGAATATTTTGATGTTTTAATTATTTCCTCAAAGAAACATACGATAAAAATAAACCACGTTTGTTTTTCGGATGGAATAGTGTCTTTTGGAGTTTTAAGAGAAGAATACTTGAACTGTCTGTGTTCTGGAATGTAGTTTTCAAAATTTGGCAATTTCATTAGTAAGCTCTCAAAAAGTTCAAGGTTGGGTTTTCTTACCTTATTAGATAATCGCTTATTCGAAATATCTGTTTTGATTAAATCTTGTTTTAAATTTTCTTCAGGTAATGTTAAGTGATTTTTATGTGGTTTCCCGTTCTGTATTTTTATCTCGTTAATTTTATTTGGAATACATTCTGATTTGTGGAAAAAGCTCTTAGTGCTGAGTTTACGAATACTGATAATTAAGCCAATTGTAGATATTATAACTATTACTGTGGTTGAGCAATAAGTAAAGACTACATTTTCAATCGAACTATTAATTAAGCATTTGTAAAGAAATAACGGGCATAGAAAAAAAACTACTGTTAATAAAATGCGCAAGTTATCAGTCGGCTTATGGAGGACAGGAGCATTTTGAGTATACTGAGTATTGTTATTGTAAAAAGCAAAAAGTGGAACTAATCTAAAGCTTATTCGTTTAGAAAATATATAAGCATGACAAAGAGATAAAGTGAAAAGTAACGCAATTTGTACAATGAGGTAATTCATAATCTTAGCATTATTTAGTAGTAATTACCCTAAAAATACTAATTTCGAAAATAGAAACAACTTATTGAAATTGAATGGCATTGTCAACGATTCTGTCAACGCAAAATAAAAAACCCCGTAAACAAAGGGTTTACAGGGTTTAAGTGTGGAGCCGGAGGGAGTCGAACCCTCGTCCAAACAAGCAATAATAGAGCTTTCTACATGTTTAGTTCCCGATTAATTTTCGATGCATACCTGACCGGAAACGGCCTAATATACACTTAGCTTCTTAAAGTTTTGGTGCCGTTACCAAAGCAATAACGACCTTATGTTGACTTTTCTGGTGCCTCTAAATGAACCGCCGCCAACAAGGGCTGTTCAGAGACATCTCGCTTTCCAACCTTGTTGGAACGAGGCAAATCTTACTATAATTCAGATTATGCGGCAAGAGCGTAATTGTTTTCGCCAATTAAAAGTGTGAAGTATGATATTAATGAGCTGTACCCCAGCGCTCAACATGCTTACAATACCATTGGTCTCGCTGTCAAAACCAGTCGGCCCCGTAATAAGATGGCAAATTTTCATTTGTCCAAAACTCATTTTATTTTCAAAGAACTGCCTCAATTTATTATAGAAAGGCGTAATCGTTATTTGTGCGTTCGAGCGGGCTATCCGCTTTTACTCCTCGGCCCAATTTGCAAAAAAACAAATTTGTCCTGCGGGGTAACCGCTACTATCCCTAACGCAAAATCCGTTGTAGCAAAAACTACCACGGTCGGTAAAGATACCCCAAAAAGTATTCCAAAAAAAGTTTTGATAGGCTGCAATCATAAGTTACATTTGAAACCATAGTCTATCCATAAGTTATAAAAGTCCATTATCATGAAGTTTGGAATCATTCGGGAGCGTAAAAATCCACCAGATCGCCGTGTAGTATTATCGCCGGAGGCCTGCCAAAAAGTCTTGGCCAATCAGCCAAAAGCGGAAATTATTGTAGAACCGTCGCCAATCAGGGTTTTTTCGGATGCGGAATATAAAGCAAAAGGCATTACGGTAGCTGCAAAAATGGAAGAGTGCGATGTACTTTTAGGGGTAAAGGAAGTACCTATTAAAAACCTGGTTCCCAACAAAAAATATTTTTTCTTCTCGCACACCATAAAAAAACAACCTTATAACCGAGACCTTTTACGTGCGGTTCTCAAAAATAATATTGAGTTGTACGATCATGAGGTAATTACCAATCAAAAAGAACAACGTTTGGTGGCCTTTGGTCGTTATGCCGGTATTGTTGGGGCGTATAACGGACTACGTACATACGGACTCAAATACAATTTATACCAATTGCCAAAAGCAGAGGATTTGGCAAATCAGCAAGAGTTGATTGCGGAGCTTCATAAAATTAGCCTTCCTAACATAAAAATTATTCTAACCGGTAGGGGCAGGGTAGGTAATGGCGCGCGCGAAATGTTAGATGCCATGAATATTAAAAAAGTTAATGTCACGGAATATCTAGAAGAAACGTTCAATGAGCCCGTTTACTGCCAAATAGATGCATCGGATTATAATAAAAGGAAAGACGGCGTAAGAGGCAATAAAGCCGACTTTTTTGCCAACCCAGAAGAGTACAGGAGCAATTTTTTCCGTTTCACCCAAGTGTCGGACTTTTTTATTGCTGGACATTTTTACGGACAGGGAGCCCCGTACCTTTTTACTCGGGAAGATGCTAAAAAAGAAGATTTTAAAATAAAGGTGGTGGCAGATGTAAGTTGCGATATAGATGGTCCTGTGGCAACCACCATACGCCCTTCTACAATTGCGGATCCTATTTACGGGTATGACCCTAAAACAGAATCTGAAACCGATTTTAAAAATGATACGGCCATAGCCGTTATGGCGGTAGATAATTTACCTTGCGAAATTCCTCAAGATGCTAGCGAAGGGTTTGGACAGGCATTTGTTAAGAATGTTATCCCTGCTTTTTTTAATGGAGATAAGGATGGAGTGTTAGAACGGGCAAGAATGACCAAAAATGGTAAGCTTACACCACGTTACCAGTATTTATCGGACTATGTGGAGTCATAATGTAGGGTAAATAAATAGTTTTTTTATTGTTAAGGTATTGTTAATAATTGTTATATTGTGATGCTCTTAAAACAAGAACCTATGACATTCAATTGGATTGCTGGTCGTGAAATAGATGAGAAATTACATCGTCTATGTATAGAACTTGAATACGAGTTTCGACCAAAAATCATTAAGTTTTTGATTGCACATTTTGATATGGAATGCTGTTCGGATTTTTCATGTTTTCATTTTAATGTAGATCTTGTTTCTAAGAAAGTGACCTTGTCAGATGATACTCCGCTTCTGTATCTACAGCAGATTAAACCGGATTTTAATAAGAAAATGGAGATGGCATTGGCCAGCCACTAGTTTACGGATATTTTCCAATCAATAATGGGCTGTTGCCTAGGTGCGGTAAAACAGCCAAGCGCTTTTAATTTTAGTAGTATTTCAGTTTTGGTTTCCAACGTCTTGACCAGTAATTGTTTTGTGTCTCCAGCCAGTATTTCAAATACGGGAGAACTGTCATAGAAAGTATATTCCATTTCATTTTCAAAAAATAGATCGCTGCTGGTTATGTTTTTTAACTGTATTTCCAGTATTTGGGATTTTGGTCTGTATTCGGCCTTTACCACCTCTAAACTATTTTGCAATAGAGGTTTTAAGAATTCGGCCTTGCCTACCATTAAATCATTGTAAATGGCCACGGTCCTGCCTGCAAAAAGAGCTTCTTGCAAGCTTTGCATATTTTTCTCCTTGGCGAACACCAAGGTAATGGGACGGTGATTTCCTTTTTCGGTATAATCCCAGTCAATAAGTCCGTGAATATCACTTGTACCCATTATCGTCAAATTATTTTCTAGCGCCAAGGTTAGTGCCTCTTCAGAATAGTCAACAGAATTTATGACCTCAATGCCGTGCAACTCTCGTTTTTTAATGCGTTTTTTCTGAAAATCTGTTAGAATGGGAGTGCCTTTTGGGCTTTGAGCGTACCAGGCCGGGTGATTCCAGAAGACAAAGGCGTTCTGTTTTTTGGCTTCCGAGAACGCTTTTTCGGCTTTATCAACATTCAATAAATTAGCATCTTGAATAAAAATCGCGTTATTATGGCCCACAGGCGCCGAACGTGTAATTTCCGAACCGTGAACAATTAGAAGATTGTGTTCCTTGGCTTCGGCCAGGGCAAGGTCATAGGAACGGTTGCGGTTAGGATGTGGAATATCCGCTTCATGAGGTTGATACTCTAGATGCTCGGTAAGTGAAATGGCATCAAGATTTTCCCGTAATGCTTCTTGCACACGAATGGTGGGCCAAACATTCCCGTCCGAAAAAACGGTGTGCTGGTGTAAATCCGTTTTTAAGGTTTTGTACCCGTCAATATCAGGGTAGGTTATAGGTTGCGCTCCACTATGGGAGTGTGTTTGTGAAAAGGTGTGCTGTAGAGTAAGGAATACGACTAAAAAGGCTAAATTTTTCATGAGGTTGGTTTATGTTGCTAAAATATACAACAACAATTTCAACCTTTATAAAACCGTATTAAGTAAAGTTAAATTTTTGAACTATTTAAGGATGTTGTACCGTGTCCTCGTAAGAACGGTTTAAGTGCCCAAAAAGACACCCAAATAAAACTTCCGAAACCAAAAATCCACAACCATGCGTCAACTAATAACAAGGAGTCAAAAAGACTTTGAGCTAAAGTCAAAGGTTTCGTTACAATATCCCACGAATTAAAACGTAAGAAACGACCAAGAAAAACACCATAACCGCTCAATAAACTTACAAATAGCATAATGGCATTGGCCAAGACAGGATGGTTTCGTTTTCTAAGGTAGCTAAAGACATCCATCATAGAGAGAACACCTAAAATTAATCCGTTCAAAGAAAAAACGAAGAATAACAGAAGATCCAGCCAAAAAGTGGATCTTGAGCCATCTAAATGAACAAAATCTGTAATAATATAAGGACTGTTGGGTAAAAAGAGTATCCACAACATTAGGATTACAATACGTAATGTCCGCGATTTTCCAACCTGAACATTGAATAAAAATTGCTTGGAAAGAAAGAGCGGGATAAGCGCCAAAAACAGATTCCACAGTAAAAAAGTAAAATCTATGGATTGTGTTAAATATACCCGTAACGCCAGAAGTATGGTGCCCAATGCAGTGAGCAACAGTAATCTCTTATGAAATAAATTGTTTTTTAAAGCGCTGATAATCATGAAAAAACTGAAGATTTAGTCTATAAAGTAGAACGGGAGGTGGTTATATTTGTTGTTGTTGAACTTAACTTTTGCCAATGAACCCAGCAGAACATTATATTCTTGATAAGCCTGAGCCTTTTAGAAGTATCTTATTGCATTTGCAATCGGTTATAGAACGAGCGGTTCCCGATGTTGATTTAAAGTTCAAATATAGAATTCCATTTTATTATATCAATAGGAAACCTTTTTGTTATTTAAACCAGAGCAAAAATTATGTTGATCTAGGTTTTTGGAAAGCGGCCCACCTGACCGTATACCAAGAGCATATGGTTACCCAAGGGCGCAAGGTTATGAAATCTTTGCGCTATACTTCCTTAGAAGATATAAACGATAGAGTCCTTAAAGACGTGCTGAAAGAGGCATATGCTGTGCGGGATGCGAAGTTTTATAAGTAAAACTGTTGCTCCCTAAAGTTCGTTAATAGTTTTTCTAATAGCTGTCAAATCAGTCAACAATTTTTTCATTAACCCTAAATCTAGCATGTTGGCACCATCACTTTTTGCATTGGCACAATCAAAATGTGTTTCAATAAAAAGCCCGTCTACGCCAGCGGCAATTCCTGCTCTTGCCATAGTGCCTATTAATGAAGGTCTGCCACCTGTTACTCCTGAAGATTGATTTGGTTGTTGTAACGAATGGGTTACATCCAACACAACAGGAGCAAATTGTTTCATGGTAGGTACGCCTCTAAAATCAACTATCATATCTTGATAGCCAAACATGGTGCCACGATCGGTAATAATTGCTTGTTGGTTACCCGTTTCGGTAACTTTATTAACCGCATGTTTCATGCTTTCCGGACTCATGAATTGTCCTTTTTTGATGTTCACGGTTTTCCCTGTATTTGCAGCAGCAACTACTAAATCCGTTTGTCGTGCTAAAAAAGCCGGAATTTGTAATACATCTACATATTCCGCAGCCATAACGGCATCTTGTTCCGTGTGAATATCGGTTACCGTAGGTACTTTAAAAGTTTCAGAAACTTTCCTTAATATCCTTAGCGCTTTTTCATCACCAATACCTGTAAAAGAGTCAAGCCTGCTTCTATTTGCTTTTTTGAAACTACCTTTAAATACATATGGTATTTTTAAATCACTGGTAATTGTAACAACATGTTCTGCAATGCGCAGCGCCATATCTTCACCTTCTATGGCACAAGGGCCAGCAAGTAGAAAAAAGTTATTGCTATCGGTATGTTTTATTTGAGGAATTAAGGATAAGTCCATTCGTCGAAAATTTTTGAGCAAAGATACTATTTTATGAGGCTAACTGTTGTCTTTACATAAGATTGTATAAAAACCAGATTTACATGTACTCTAAACAATGCCTGCCCTTGTTTTTACTATTGTTACTAGTTTGCCAAGTAAATGCGCAATTTGGTAAAAATTGTGAGTTGAGACAAATGAAAGTCAATCTCTTAAACCCTGGTTTTGAGTATGAAATGGCACTTGGTACGAACACTACTTTTGATGTTAAGGCAGGAATGCAAGTGTGTTTAGATCCGTTACGGTCTAATATTTACGAAGAACTAGGTATTTTTCCTGCTGTTGCTGGTCAGTATCGGTATTACTACAACTTTGAAAAAAGGCAACAAAATAGAAGACAGATTTATGGTAATTCCGCCAATTATGTAGCACCTGCTGTAGCGGTTTTTTTTCCTAATTCTAGAACAATTAATGGAGAAGAAGTAAAAGGAGCTTTTGGTTATGCGGGTTTGGTAACAGGATTGCAGCGCAGTTATGATTCCGGTTTTAATTTTTCCGTAGATGTTGGTGCAGCCTACTATTCAGGGCAGTTTAAAGGTGGGGTTTATCCTGTAGCCAATTTAAGTATTGGCTGGATTATTAGTGAAAAACGATGGTGTGTAGGGCGTTAATGTGTTTTTTAATCGAAAATATATCGAATTATTTTTTCTTACAAATTGTTTGGGGGAAATGAATTTTAGGCTTGATATTTGATGATTGTTTAGACTCAATTAATAGCTGAACCATTATATGAAAAATACCAATATCTTACTCGTTTTTTTTGTTTTTACAATTTTTGCAAATGCACAGAACCAAAAAAATGTAGAGGAACATCAAGTTCAGTTAGGATTGCCCATGCCCGCTATTCTTTATGAGAAAGGATTGGGCAGGAATACAACAGCTACTGTGGAGTTTGTTTCTGGCTTTGGTTTAAGAGGTTGTACCGGTTGCGAGACCGAATTTGGTATTTATCCCATTCTAAGAGGGCAGTTGCGTTACTATTACAATATGGACAGGCGGCTGGATAAAGGGAAAAATATTTCCGGTAATTCAGGAAACTATATTGCCATATTAATGGCGTATCAAGACCAAAAACCTTTTATTGGCGATTTAACCTTGTCCGAAAGTATTCTTGCCGTTGGCCCGGTTTATGGAATTCAACGTACCTATAGACGAGGGTTTTTCTATCGTTTGGAAGGTGGTTTGGGGTATTCTGAAACTCAGAATGAAAATGGTTTGGCCTTGTTATTGGCTGCACGTATAGGCTGGGCATTCGGAAAACGTCGTTAAGCCTCTGACACATATTTTTCCGCGCAGTTTACGGGAGAAAATAAGCTTAGTTCAAAGTTGTCTACTACAATTGTAGCGAACTCTCTAAAAATCAACAACATAAAAATAACATAAGTTTGTGTTACTGCTAGAAAAATAGCAGTATCTTTGCACGCTTAAAATAGCGGCGGATTGCTATTAAATAATTACATATGTCAACAACAACTAAGAACATCGCGATCATTGCGCACGTAGACCACGGTAAAACAACCTTGGTAGATAAAATTATGTATCACTGTCAATTGTTTCGTGAGAACCAGAACACAGGAGATTTAATTTTGGATAATAACGATTTGGAACGGGAGAGAGGTATTACCATTACTTCAAAGAACGTATCCGTTGTTTATAAAGGTACCAAGATAAATATCATTGATACTCCTGGTCACGCCGATTTTGGTGGTGAAGTAGAGCGTGTATTGAACATGGCCGATGGGGTTCTGTTGTTAGTAGATGCTTTTGAAGGCCCTATGCCTCAGACGCGTTTTGTACTTCAAAAAGCAATTGATTTAGGTTTGAAACCTTGTGTGGTTATCAATAAAGTAGATAAAGAAAACTGTACTCCTGAAGAAGTTCATGAGAAGGTTTTTGATTTGATGTTCGAGTTGGGTGCTGAAGAGTGGCAGTTAGACTTCCCTACCGTTTACGGTTCGGCAAAGAACAACTGGATGAGCGATGATTGGCAGAATGAAACAGAGAACATTGAGCCTCTTTTGGATATGGTTATTGAGCATATTCCAACTTTTGAGCCAAAAGAGGGTAATACACAAATGTTGATTACTTCTTTGGATTTCTCTTCTTTTACAGGTCGTATCGCAATTGGTAGGTTACAAAGAGGAACATTAAAAGAAGGACAACAAATTTCTTTGGTAAAAAGAGACGGCTCTATAGTAAAATCCAAAATCAAGGAACTTTTTACTTTTGAAGGTCTGGGAAGGCTAAAAGTACAAGAAGTAGCTACTGGAGATATTTGTGCTATTACCGGAATTGAAGGTTTTGAAATTGGAGATACTATTGCCGATATAGAAAATCCGGAAGGTCTTAAGACTATTGCAATAGATGAACCAACTATGAGTATGTTGTTCACTATTAATGATAGTCCATTTTTTGGAAAAGACGGTAAGTTCGTTACCTCTAGACATATTAATGAGAGATTACAGAAAGAACTTGAAAAGAACTTGGCGTTACGTGTAAGCGAAACGGATAGTGCGGATAAGTTTTTGGTCTTTGGACGTGGTGTTTTGCACCTTTCCGTATTGATCGAGACTATGCGTCGTGAGGGGTATGAACTTCAAATTGGTCAGCCTCAGGTTATTATTAAGGAGATAGACGGGGTTAAATGTGAGCCGGTTGAATCTCTAACTATAGATTTACCGGAAGCAGTTTCTGGAAAAGCTGTAGAAATGGTTTCCATGCGTAAAGGTGAAATGACCAGTATGGAAGCTAAAGGCGAACGTATGGTCTGTGAGTTCTTGATTCCATCAAGAGGTATCATCGGTCTTCGTAACCAATTGTTGACGGCTACTGCAGGTGAGGCTATTATGGCGCACCGTTTCTTGGAATACCAACCTATGAAAGGAGATATTCCACAGCGTCAGAACGGTTCTTTGGTTTCTATGGAAACCGGAAAAGCCATTCCTTATTCTATAGATAAATTACAGGATAGAGGTAAGTTCTTTGTAGATCCAGGTGAAGATATTTATGAAGGTCAGGTAATTGGTGAAAACTCTCGTGGTGATGACATGACCGTGAACATCACTAAAACCAAAAAACTTTCTAACGTACGTTCTTCAGGAGCGGATGATAAGGCTAAAATTGTTCCTGCAATTAAATTCTCGTTAGAGGAAGCATTGGAATATATTCAGAAAGATGAGTATGTGGAGGTTACTCCAAACCATCTTAGACTTAGAAAGATATATCTAAAAGAAGTTGACCGAAAAAGGTATAAAATAGCATAATTTAAAAGCCCTGAATTTCTCTTCAGGGCTTTTTTTTGCCTTCTATTGAAAGGTATACTAAACGGATTCGACTACACAGTTTAACCTAAAAACAAGACTATGAAAATTAACGTACAAATAGCTGGTTTATTATTGATAGGCACCTTGCTATCCTCGTGCAACGAGCAGCCTAAAAGCAAAAAATCAGAAACTACAGCTGTTGTTCAAGAACAAGCTCAGGATTACGTGATACCTGAGTCTTGGGTAAATAACCGCGTAGAAAAAGCTAAAGATAAACTAGAACAATCAGAAGCGGGTAAGATTGTGTGGGCGGCTATGGAGGCCCATGGCGGTCTTAAAAATTGGTATGGGAACGGAGCGTTGTCTTTTCGTTTTAATTATCAGCCGTTGGACGGTAGTACGCAACGTGATAGCTATCAAGTGGTAGATGTTTGGCGTAATAAAGCGGTGCATACCAGTGCTACGGATAGTACGGCAAGGTTTGGTTGGGATGGAAAAACGGCTTGGGTACAGGCCAAGGATTCTACAGCATTCGCGTATGATACCAAGTTTTGGGCCTTGACGCCATTATATTTAATGGGGCACCCTTTTATTTTGGATGGAGAAGGTGTAAACTTGGAATTATTACCTGAAGCAACTTATAAGGGTAAGGCCAATGATGTGGTAAAAGTAACTTTTGCCGCAGGTACCGGAGATGCTCCAGATGATTACTATATTCTACAGTTTGATAAGGAAAGCCATTTGTTGACGGCTACGCGTTACATAGTTTCTTATCCGGAATATTTTAAGGATGGAGGTCATAATCCTGAAAAATTCATGGAAGTTGGTGAGTTACTGGATGTAAGCGGTGTATTATTGCCTAAAGAACTGAAAACCCACTGGACTACCAAAGACGGTAAACAGGGAGAGTATATTACTCAAATAGATATTTCGGATATCCACTTTGTAAAGGATATTGACAAAGATTTCTTTGCAGTTCCGGATAATGCGGAAATTAAATAGAAAAAAGGCCTTAATCTAGTTAAGGCCTTTTTTTTGTTCTATAGTTTTTTAATGGTATGATATGTTGTGGAAAGCTGCTGCGGCAGCACCTACAATACCTGCATGGTTCTGAAGACCTGCCGGTATAACAGGAGTTTCTATGGTAATGTAGTCTTTAAATTGGTCAAAGTCTTTTGAGGCACCACCACCTATGAGTATAGTATCCGGTGAAACGATAAGTTCAACTAATTTTAAAAATTTATTGAAACGTTTTCCCCATTTTTTATAGGATAACCCTTCTCTGTCTTTAGCGGAACCCGCCGCCCAGAGCTCAATTTTTTTGTATTCTTTATAAGG
Organism: Zobellia sp. 1_MG-2023; assembly: GCF_030549125.1. Lineage (NCBI taxonomy): Bacteria > Pseudomonadati > Bacteroidota > Flavobacteriia > Flavobacteriales > Flavobacteriaceae > Zobellia > Zobellia sp. 1_MG-2023. The sequence goes on from NZ_JAUOSY010000002.1 coordinate 754,887, forward strand.
AATTTGACCTAGCTCAAAATTAGGGATTAATTTACCATCTAGAAAAGCACCACTTCCAAGTCCGGTACCAATTGTAATCATTACCACAAGGCCCTCCATGTCTTTGCCCGTGCCATAGTTCATAGAAGCATAGCCGGCAATATCGGCATCGTTTACCACGGTAACATCAAGTCCCGTTTTTTTGCCAAAAAGCTCTTCTACATTGGTGTTCTGCCAGCTTTTATGAAGGTTTCCGGGAGATTTACAGACGCCTCTTTTGATAACTGTTGGAAATCCAACACCAACTTTTCCCTTATAATCAAAATGCTCAACGATTTGGGCAATTACATTGGCCATATCCTTGGGTTTGCGAGATGCGGGCGTAGGTATACGATGACGTTCCGAAACCAATTTTCCGGTTTCAATATTTACAAGGGCACCTTTCATGCCAGAACCTCCTACATCTATACCTAAAACTTCCATTATTCCTTTTTAAAATTTGTTGGGGCAAAGTAACAAAAACTTTTCAGAGTAATCCAATGTTATGGACTTGCGAACATTTTATTCGGTTACTGTGAAAATGCCGGTATTACCCTTTTCTAAAAGTGGCATTAACTCTTTTATTGTCTCAGGGTTTTCTTTTGCTATGTTTTTATTCTCCATTGCATTGCCTTTATGATGGTCATAAAGTTCAATTACGGGTTGGTCTTTTCTAAAGTATTTGGTTAACCTATAATTTTTGGTTCGCATTGAAATTCCGCTTCTAAAGTAGCTATATGCTACTTCCTCAGTATCCGGAATGTTGTATTTTATATGTTTTTCAAAGCTTTCTCCATCGGTAGGTTTTATTTGGTCTATACCGCACATATCCAGTAGGGTGGGGTAGATATCCACACTTTCCACAATAGCCCGTACTTTTTTTGCTTTGTGTTGCGGATAGGGTGAATTGATAATTAGCGCGCTTTTTAAGGCATTTTCAAAAAGGGTGTGTTTTCCCCAAACGCGTTGGTCTCCCAAATGCCAGCCATGGTCTCCCCAAATGACAACGATGGTGTTTTTATCCAATTCCAAATCTTTTAATTCTTGATATAGTTTGCCAATTTGCGCGTCTATGTAGCTGATTGAAGCCAAATAGCCATGCCTTAATTTTCTGGCATAAGCATCCGATACTTGGGTGTTAAGACCAGCCTTTTCTTCCCCTAAAGCGTATTGGTTGAACTCGCCGCTGGTATGTAGGCTCTTTAAACTTATGTTTTCGGGGATATTGGGATTTGGTGAAACCGGTATTTTCTCCTCGTCATACAGGTTCCAGTATTTCTTAGGGGCATTAAAGGGAAGGTGGGGTTTAAAGAAACCAACACCCATAAAAAACGGTTCTCCATTTTTCTTTAGCTTCTTTAATTTTGAAATAGCAAGATTGGTCGTTAGGCCATCAGGATAACCTTGGTCATCTGTTTCTCCTGCTTCGTACGGCTTTACTTGTTTTTTAAGGCTTTGTCTGTTTTCTCCATTAGCATATGCAAAAAAGGCGTTCCAACCGGTTTTCCATTTGCCCGGGTCAAAAAGCATTTCGCTCCAACTATAAGGAAGCTCCTTTTTTGTAGAGGGTTGTTCTTCGTAACCATATACAAATCCATCCGCCGAATGGCTTATTTTTCCAATACCAACTGTATGATATCCGTCTTGTTTAAAACGATGGATGAATGTTTCCGGCACGGATTTTTCAGGCTGATTGGAAATTTCTTCAACTATGGCATTATTGGATATATGAATAGGTTTTGAAGGGCGCATACCTGTAAGGATAGCATGCCTTGATGCACCACACGTGGGCACTTGAACATAATGATTGGTGAACAGCGCTCCGCTTTTTGCCAAGGCATCCATATGGGGTGATTTTACATAGTGTTTTCCATAAGCACCTAGCTCCGTACGGAGGTCGTCTACACAAATGAACAGAACATTGGGTTTTTCTTGGTTTTGGGCCAATAGCTGGTTATTATTGCTAAGGCCTACTATGAGTAATAGCGCGGCAAAATGTTTAAGCATCTTAGTTGGGTTTGGTAAGTAAAAACTAAAGATACAGATTTTATGCAAGCTCACCGTTTTGGTGCAAAACATCAAAAATAAGTTGGTCTACCTCACTTAAATTCTCTTTGTCTTCATAAGATAACCAGGCTATTTCATGAATTTGGGAGTCGGGTTGTAGTGTGCCGCTGTGTTTGGCGGTATAGCAGGTCATGCGGGATAGAATTCCCGGTTTTTTGCCATGTGCCTGCGCTTCAAAAATACCCACGAACTCCATAGTTGGGATATCAATAGCTATATTAAAGTTTTTCTTGGTGCTTTGGGCGAGGGTTTGTGCATCGGTTTCGCCCTTGATGCGAATTCCTTTGGGGATAAAATAGAAGTCTTTATTCGTCTTTTTTAAGCATAGTATTTGTTCGTCCTTAATAAGTATCCATGCCAAATGATCTATAATATCCTCGGAAGGCTCTACATAATAATCAATGGAATTTAGGGAGTGGTCAGGGTCTATGATATCTAAAATTTTGTCCATTAATCTTCCTGCGGCCGTGAGGGTTCCCAACTTTTTGTTTCGGCCTAAAGCACTTGAAATAGTCTCATCCCTATTTCCGAATTTATAACCGTTTCTAGTCGTCCACAAGATGTTCATTAAATGCTGCATCATTACATTGCCTAACTGGTCTACAGAAATAGCAATTTTTAATAGATACTCCCCAATGCCTTTTACACCTCTGGTAAACAGACTATGGAAAACACCGTATACAAAGCCAAGTGGCCCTGTAATGAGTAAAAGAACAATTGAAATCAGAAATAGGAGTGCACCAATAAAAGGATTTACGGGTTTGTCCGGTCTGTAGGTTCGTTTTTTTAAAATCATGATGTAGGCTTGAGGCTGCCGTTGCAGCAAATCTTTTATAGGATTTTAAAGATAGCCGTTTCAATTTGTAGAACCATTGTTTTTGGTGGGTAATCAGTAAGTAAGTTTCAATTTTAGTGGCAAGTGGTCCGAGTATCCTTTGGGACTTGAAGATTTGTATTTAAAAGACCTGGGCCTTCCGCTGGAGGTGGCCAACACAGGGTCGTCAACAATGTCAAAAGTTTCTATTTGGGCTTCTATGCCGTTACCGGAAAGGAATCCGCGGGTAACCACAAGTTGGTCTAGCATTTGGTAGCGGTTGGCAAAAACGGTGCCGTCATACAATCCGCTTAAGAAGTAAGTACCCGTATTACCGGTGGCGGATTTGTTCATGACAGACGTACTTAAATTATAGAGAAAAATTTCTCGCGCACGGTATTTTGAAGTGTGAACGAATTTGTCAAAATCATTGGTGCCTCCCGTTACCTTGTCCAAGTCTCTGGACGCTTTTAAATGTTGAACGATACTGCGGTCAAAAGGCTCATCATTAAAATCACCAACTACCAAAACTTTACTTTCCCATTTAGCTTGGATGGCTGCAAGGTCATTATTGGCCTGTAGCTCTTCATAGGTGGTAGATTCTACTTTGGTATGCGCATCCACTAGAAATGAAATATGTTCGGCAACGGCAATGCGTAAAGGTTCCGAATGGTATTGACCTCTACTACGCGAAGGCCAATGCGATGCAATTACTACAAATTCTTCTCCAGTATCATTGATTCTAAAAGTCACTTCAAAAATATCTCTGGTACGGTATCTTAGGTGAACCAAGTGAGATGCCCTTGAAACCACGGTAAGCTTACTGGGATTGTAGGCCATGGCTACGTCAATTCCCCTTAAATCGCTTGTGCCGGAAGCATCAAAAACCACGCTAAGGTGGTTCATGCCCGCCTCGTCCAATAAATCTTGTAAGAGGGTGTCTTTTTCTATTTCACAAACGGTCAACAGATCAATTTGCTCGTTGGGCCAAATAAGATTTAGGCCTTCCGCCAGATTTTCTTTTTTCTTGTTGAAAACACTTTCTGTCCAACCTTCCGCAGGTGTAAAACTGAAGTCGTTGGAAATTGGGTCATCATCCGTATCAAAAAAGTTTTGGAGATTCCACCAAGCAAAGTTAATGTGGGACATAACGTTTTGTATTTAGAAAATTACATTACCTAACAAGGTTCTGCCCAGCATTTTAAAAAATGCTTAAAGCCTATATCTGTCTAAAGTTATGAAAATTACCGGCCTTCTATGTTATGCTTTTGTAGGGATACGGTTATTTTATGTGTAAGTGGGGCAATACACTACACGGCTCGCTGTACGACCTCAAAAATTTTGTTTCCGTCGCACTTCAATGTTTTTGAAGGGTATTTTAAAATTAAGGCGTAATCATGTGTTGCCATTAAAATAGACCGGCCGGATTTATGGATTTCCTGCAAGACCTTCATTACCTCCACACTGGTTTGCGGATCTAGGTTTCCAGTGGGTTCATCGGCTAGAATAAGCTCAGGGTCGTTTAAAAGGGCCCGCGCAATGGCTACACGTTGTTGTTCTCCTCCGGAAAGCTGATGCGGGAATTTGAACCCTTTGGTCTTCATGCCCACTTTGTTCAGGACCTCTTCTATTTTCTGGTTCATTTTGTGGGTATCCTTCCAGCCCGTTGCCTTGAGTACAAAATAGAGGTTTTTATTAATATTACGATCGGGCAACAATTTAAAATCTTGAAAAACAATACCAATTTTACGTCGTAAAAACGGAATGTCCTTTTCCCGTAATTTGGTGAGGTCAAAATCTACAATACGCCCGCTACCTTGCTTTAGGGGAAGGTCTCCATAGAGCGTTTTCATAAAGCTACTTTTGCCACTTCCCGTTTTACCTATCAAATAAACGAATTCGCCTTTAAGTACATCAAGTGTTACCTCGTTTAAAACAAGACTATCCTTTTGGAAAATTGCTGCATCCTTTAGCTCTAAAATCGTTTCAGACATGTTTAGCGGTAGTGGGTTTAAGGTTAATTTGTTAATCAATCGTTAAAGGTAGGGCGTAGTTTTACTTTGTGATCGCCAAATCTCGAACTTTGATTCGTAATATTAATATAAAAGTAATAAGTTAAAAACTAACGTACGGCAGGCACGGACAAAATCTTTTCGCTTTTTTGCAAGATTGTTCAGAGTGTGTAATTATTAGAATGAAAACACCGCTTGCCATATACTTAGATGCAATATTCAACGTTATTAAAATTAATTAACGGTAATACATATTTCTAGTTAGAACACTATGCTAAAAAAAATCACCGCGCTTATCCCTATTTTCTTGGGGATGGTTTCTATGGGAATTGCTCAAGAAACTGAAATTTATACCCACGATCAAAAACAATATCAAGATGCCCTGGCGCTCTATAACAATGAGCAATACCAAGCGGCACAGTCTATTTTTGCAAAGGTCAAGGATAATACCAATAATTTGGAGACCAAAGCCAATAGTGCATACTATGAGGCAAATGCTGCCGTAAGGCTCAACCAGTTGGGCGCGGATAGGCTCATGGAGGATTTTGTGACCAATTATCCAACTTCTACCAAAAGGAATTCCGCTTATGTAGATGTAGCCGAATACTATTTTGAGACGGGAAAGTATCCGTATGCTTTAAAATGGTACAATAAGGTTGAGCAAAGCGCCTTGTCTCGTAAGGAGATGGACAAGTTTAATTTTAACTATGGATATTCGCTCTTTTCTTCGGGAAAACAAAAGCAGGCCGAAAGCTACCTTCAAAAGGTAGAAAATTCTCCAGTTTATGGCTCTCAGGCCAAATATTACATGGGGTACATAGCTTATCAGCAAGATGATTACGATACGGCAAACCAACGATTTGACCAGATAAAGGATCCTGAAATTCTTGAAGAAAAGATGGATTATTACCAAGCTGATATGAATTTTAAGCTGGGTAAGTTTGATCAGGCCATAGCTTTGGCAAAGAAGCAAATGGCAAAAGGAGACCGAAAGGAGAAATCCGAACTAAGTAAAATAATTGGAGAAAGCTATTTTAACTTGAACGAATATGCCAATGCTATTCCTTACCTAGAGGATTACCAAGGTAAAAAAGGCAAGTGGAGCAATACGGATTACTACCTTTTGGGATATTCATACTACAAGCAAGGAGATTATGCCAATGCGGTACAGCAATTCAATAAAATTATAGGAGGAACCAACAGTGTTTCGCAAAATGCATATTACCATTTAGCGGAATGTTATTTAAAGTTGGACAAAAAGCAAGAGGCATTGAACGCTTTTAGAAATGCTTCGCAAATGGACTTCTCACAGGAGATTCAAAAGGATGCCTATTTAAACTATGCCCGTTTGAGTTATGAGGTGGGTAATGCCTATGAGCCGGTGCCACAGGTTATTTCGGATTATTTGGCCAAATATCCGGATAGCGCCAATACAGAAGAAATGCAAGAGCTGTTGGTAGATTCCTATATCACTTCCAAAAATTTTGCAGGGGCTATGGAACTTCTGGAAAAGAACAAAAATTATGCTAGTAAATCTACCTATCAGAAAGTGGCCTACTATCGTGGTATAGAACTATTCATGAATGGTGACTATCAAGGTGCCGTTGAAAATTTAGGAAAGTCATTAGGTAGTGCAGAGGGTAATCTTTTTAAGGCGAAAGCCAATTATTGGAAAGCAGAGGCGGAATATGCGCTCAATGATTACGGAGATGCATTGGTAGATTATATTCAGTTTCAGCAAAATCCATCGGCTAAATCTACAGAGGAATATAAAGAGTTGGATTACAACTTGGCATATACTTATTTTAAGTTGAAGGATTATAGTAATGCCATATCGTATTTTGGTAATTTCACCAATGCAGGGTCTAACGATACACAGAAATTATACGACGGTTACTTGCGTTTGGGAGATAGTTACTTTGTAACCAGTAAATATTGGCCGGCCATTGAAACCTATAACAAGGCACTTGCCCTGTCCGGACCGGAGAAAGATTATGCGGCTTACCAAAAGGCAATCAGTTATGGTTTTGTAGATAGACGCGATACCAAAATAGAAGAGTTAAGAACCTTTGTGTCGGCCTATCCAAAATCCAGTTTAAAGGACGATGCCCTTTTTGAGTTAGCCAATACCTTAATTTCTACAGGACAGGAGCAACAGGGGCTTCAGACCTATCAAAGGATGATTACGGAATATAAAGCCAGTTCATTGGTGCCACAGGCTATGATGCGCCAAGGTTTGGTGCATTATAATGCCAGCCGAAACGAACAAGCCTTAAAGGAGTTTAAAGCGGTGGTCCATAATTTTCCTAATACACAAGAAGCTATTCAGGCAGTTTCTACGGCAAAATTAATTTATGTTGATTTAGGCCGGGTTGATGAGTATGCAGAATGGGTTCAGAAACTAGACTTTGTAGAGGTTACGGATAGCGAGCTGGATAATGCCACTTTTGAATCTGCGGATAAGCAAAATATGGAGGGCAAAAAAGATGCTGCCATTAAAGGGTACGAAAATTACATAAAGCAGTTCCCGAACGGATTAAATGCGGTCAAGGCCAATTTCAACTTGGCGCAATTATATTTTGCAAAAGGAGAAAAGGAACAGGCATTGCCAAATTATAAGTTCGTTGCGGATAAAATGGGGAGCGAGTATGCAGAGCAGGCGCTGACACGGGTTTGTGAAATTTATTTGGGTAAAGAAGATTATGCTTCGGCATTGCCTTATTTACAGCGATTGGAAAATCAAGCTGATATTCAGCAAAACAGAACTTTTGCCCAGTCTAACTTAATGAAAGGTTACTACAAGCAAAAAGATTATGGTAAGACGTTGGCTTATGCCGAAAAAGTTTTGGCTACGCCCATTATAGATAATCGTATTAAAAGTGATGCTCAGATTATGATTGCCCGTTCTGCAATTGCTACGGGAGATGAAGCCAAAGCGGAGAAAGCCTATGCAGATGTTTTGAAAATAGCATCAGGTTCTACTGCGGCGGAAGCACTATACTATGATGCGTATTTTAAGAGTAAGGCGCAGGACTATGAAAACTCCAATATTGCGGTACAGAAACTGGCAAAGGATTATTCCGGTTATAAAGAATGGGGAGGAAAAGGGCTAATTTTGATGGCCAAAAATTTCTATGCCTTGGGAGATGCATATCAAGCTACTTATATTTTGGATAGTGTGATAAGTAATTTCGGTCAGTTTGATGAGATCGTTTCAGAGGCCAAAGCGGAACTTTCCATTATTAAGGCTAAGGAAGCACAGAGCAACTCATCTGTGCGAACGGACTAACATTAAGAAATAGATTAACAAGATTGAAAAAATTGAATCCGAGTGGGGTCTTAGAACCGGCTTCGCTTTTAAGGTGTAAATTCAAAAAAGAACACAGAATGCACAAACATATAAAGCTTACTCTTATTTTTCTTACGGGTGTTTTTCAGTTAGCCATAGCGCAAGAAGAAGAAAAGGATGATATAGGTACGGAAACCGTTACCGTAACCAAGGCCTATACGCCAACGATCAATGATGCTTTTAAGATTAAGACCTTGCCTAATCTTAATGATTCTATCGTATTGCAAAAGAAGAAAATCAATTATAGTATTTTTTCCGTTCCGGTAGCGTCAACATTTACACCTGCCAAGGGCAAGGCTTCGGCCGTAAAGAAAACCCCGCCACCGGTACTGTATAACTCATATGCTTCTGCTGGTATTGGTAATCCTGCCAATTTAATGGGTAAGTTTTATACGAGCAGAACTATTGATCGTGAATCCGGATATACCCTTGGTTTGGGACATAATTCCTCTCGTGGGGATATTGATGGCGTAGCGTTGGATAATATTTACTCGAACACGGAATTAAATGCCAGCTACACCAAAAGGGATAGTGATTTTGACTGGGGAGTAGATGTAGGTGCCCAACATCAACTTTACAATTGGTACGGTATTCCAGATGCTACCTTTACTGAGGAAACCGTAGATGGTATTGATGAGCGTCAGAATTATTATATGGCAGAAGCATCGGGTCACATAAATGTTGAGGATTCTTATTTTGAGAACGCAAAACTAGAATACAGAAGATTTTGGGATGCTGTTAAATCCGGTGAAAATAGGGCTGTTTTTAAAACTGGCTTTTCGTTTCCGGTGGCAGATGAAGATTTTAAGGTCAAAGCAAAAGTGGATTACGTAAGCGGTAGTTTTGAAAACTCCAGTCTTAATAACCCAACTAATACACCGGGAATAGATTATAGCAATTTACAAGTAGGTATTAACCCTACCCTGGTATTGGTAAATGAAGATTTATCGTTGAATTTAGGGGTAAACCTTGTGTATGGTCTGGATACCCAAAACAGCGATAGTAATTTTTATATTTATCCAGCGGTTACCGCATCTTACAGGTTGTTAGATGACATGGCCATCGTTTACGGTGGGGTAGAGGGTGATTTAATGCAAAATTCCTACTACGGTTTTGTAGAGGACAACCCGTACGTATCTCCAACATTGACCATTGTTCCTACGGATAAGAAGTACGATGCCTATGTGGGCCTTAAAGGGCAAATCCTACCTAATTTAAGCTATAACGCCAAAGTAAGTTATACCACGGAAGATAGAAAGGCATTGTATAAACTTAATGCTAGAAATGACTCAAGGACCGATGAAAAAGGCTATTACTATGGTAACTCTTTTGAGGTGTTTTATGATGATGTAAAAACTATTGGAGCTTTTGGAGAGTTGAATGTAGATGTAAACCGGAATTTTAGTTTGGGAGTAAATGTAGAGTACTTTAATTACAATACCGAAACGGATAACCCGGCTTGGAACTTACCAAACTTAACAAGCTCATTGTTCATGGATTATCAAATAGGGGAAAAGTGGTATGCTGGAGCCAACCTTTTTTATGTGGGTGAAAGAGATGATGTGGCCACTATTGCCAGCGCAAGCGGAAACCCGGCAGATTTCTTTGCTACGCCAATAACTTTAGATGGTTATTTTGATGCTAATTTTCATGTGGGCTACCGGTGGAACGATCAACTTTCCTTCTTCTTAAAAGTAGCGAATATCGCTAATAACAATTACCAGCGCTTTGCGAACTATCCGGTTCAGGGCTTGCAGGTTATGGGCGGGTTAACCTATAAGTTTGATCTTTAGGTTTAAAGTAAAAATAAATAGGGTGTATTCAACCGATTTTTATAGGGTCTTATCTATACGGATGTAAGATTCATGGTAGAATACGTATTTTTGTAGCTATTGCTATAAAGAAAATGTATCATGTTTCATAAGAATAAAAAGGCTTGTGTGAGCCTAAGTAATTACGGGTTCCTTTTAGGGCAAAAAGTGCTTGGCGCCATTTTTTTAGTATCAATGGTTTTGTTTGTTGCCTGTGGTTCCGATGATTCCGGTACGCCATCTACATCTGATATGGATACGGACGGGGACGGTATTCTTGACTCTAAGGAAGTGTTGGATGGTACAAGTAAGACCAATCCGTGCGATCCTAAACAAAATAGTGGTTATACAGGTTATGATGTTGATAATGCCATTTGGCTAGGAGCCGATTGTGATACGGATGGAGTTACCAATTCCGAAGAGCTTGCCAATGGTACGGACCCTTATGTAAACGAAATTAAAGATACTGACGGGGATGGTATTCCTGATTTCCAAGAGGATGCGGATGGTACTGATAAAGAGAATCCGTGTGATCCCGTGCAAGATGAAAATTATACAGGATACAACCCTGCGAACAACATTTGGAAAAGTGCAGATTGTGATGCGGATGGTGTAAATAATGGCGATGAGGTAACCGCAGGAAGCAATCCATATTTGGATGATACGGTTTATGCCGTTTCCCAGTTCCTTCCTAAATTGGCCGATCTTAAAATATTTAGAGGAAATCCATCGGATTTAATTCCTAATACAACTTCGCATGAATATAGTCTAAGTACACCTCTTTATAGTGATTATGCTCAAAAATTTAGAACGATATCCCTTCCTGAAGGTGCCCAAATGACTTATAATGGCGAAGGCCTTTTACAGTTCCCGGATAACACGGTTATTAGTAAAACATTCTTTTATTACAATGATGAAAGAGACCCGTCAAAGGGAAAAAAACTACTTGAAACCCGAATTTTGATAAAGACCAACGGTACATGGGATATGGGGAACTACCTTTGGAACGAAGATCAGACCGAAGCGGAACTTAGTAACGAAGCACCGGTAATCCAAGTAAACTGGGTAGATAGCTCGGGAAGTGGTCAATCTGTAGGATATAAGGTTCCGTTTAGCGTTAACTGTACACAGTGCCATGACGTTAACAATACCACCATTCCTATTGGACCCAAGGCAAGAAATTTAAATTTTGTCTATAATGGCAAAAATCAACTTCAATATTTTATTGATAAAGGGTTGCTTTCTGGTGCGCCTGCCATTTCGGAGATTGAACGCCTACCGGATTGGTTGGATGATTCTTTTACGTTAACCGAGCGTGCCAAAGCCTATATGGATGTGAACTGTGCCCACTGCCACCAACCTAGCGGTTATCATAATTCCAACCAAGGTGTCCGTCCGGATTTTAGGTATGAAACCTCGTATGCGGATAGTAATGTTGAAGATTTTAAGGCCGATATTAGGTTAAGAGTAGAGACGGATCCAGCTTACGGCCCATCTATGCCACTTGTTGGTATTACGCAATTACATACGGAAGGTGTAGATCTAATTCAAGCGTATATTGATTCTTTGGATTAACGTTCGAAAATACTTTTTAATTTTTATCTAGAAGTAGCTGTATAGACTGAAATACAGGAACATCGCCTTAATTTACTTATTTTAGAGTCCGTTTAAACGCTCTATGATGACCAAATTTTCACTGAGGGATTTTGTATTTCTTTTGTTGGGGCTTTGTTTTTTACTTCGCATGGAGTCGCAAAACCTAGTTGAAAACCCCAGTTTTGAAGATTTTGTACATTGTCCTGAACATTTGGGCAACTTTAGTACGGATGTAAAAGGTTGGTCAACACCTACCGAGGGTTCTACCGATTACTTTAATGGGTGTAGTACGGAAATGGGTACACCAAAAAACTTCAATGGTTCGCAACCGGCAGATTTTGGTCAGGGTTATGCAGGGTTGTATCTATATGCGCCAGATGACTACAGAGAATATTTTCAGACCAAATTGTTACGACCTTTAACGAAAGGGGTTACCTATAAAGTATCTTTTTTTGTGAGTTTGGCCGAACGTTCAGATTTTGCCATAAAGGAATTTGGGGTGTTGTTCGCTAAGAATAAATTAAGCGTAACCATAAAGAAAGCCCTATCAAAAAAGCAGTTGTATCAACAGAAAAACAATGTTTACAATTATTTGGAAATAGGGTATTCAAACTTCTACTCGGATACCCAAGATTGGATATTAGTGCACACTCAATTTGTAGCAAAAGGTTCTGAGGAATATTTAATTATCGGTAATTTTAAGAGTAATGCGCGTACACGTCTTTTTAAGACAAAGCGAAATGCCAAGCAAGGCGCATATTACTATGTTGATATGGTTGAGGTGTCTGAAACTATGGGGAATAAAACTATCTTACCCAAGGGAAAACCGCGCACGTTTGAACTCAATAAAATTCATGTTTTTGAAGATGTACTCTTTGCTTTTGATAAGGCGGCCATACTCCAAACGGCAAAACAGGAGCTTCATGAAATCTATTCTTACTTATCTGAAAATCCGAACCTCAAAATTTCAATAAATGGATATACGGATTCTGTTGGAAGCAAGAAATATAATGAAGGACTGTCCAAAAAAAGGGCAAAAGCGGTATCGGATTATTTGGTTCATTTAGGGTTGAACAAAAACCGGGTAGTTTGGAAAGGTCATGGAGGGCAAAAACCTATTGCGGACAACGGTACTTCTGAAGGTAGGAGAAAAAATAGAAGGGTGGAGTTTATGATTAGTAAACCCGCACCCTAACTTATGTTTTAGTAATCTGAATAATCAGTAGGATAAAGCAGCATGATGTCCGCTTTGCTTACATTGTTTTGATAATTAGGGTCGGCCTTTAGTTTCAACCACTTTGGGGCGGTTCTAAAAGCGTCCCAATGAGCATCTCTAGATTCCATATTCTTAAAAGTGGTCAGATACATGAGATTGGGCATACGGTCACCGGATAGGACTTCGGCATAAAAAACCGCATTAAAACCTAAGGATTCAAAAAGTTCTACTTCGCCTCCCGCATTAAACATATCTACTTTGTTGTGGTAAATTGCTTCGGTGGCAGATTCATAACTACGTAATTCATATACGCGATCTTTTCTCGGGCCTTTTACTTTTGAAGCCTCCATTGTTGGCATTTCTGAAAAGGCTTTCATTAAAGTAGAACTGATTCTTTCGTACGGTGCATCGTCATATTTTGCATTTATATAACTGGAGCCTGCGGAAACATAACTTTTATCCTGAGACAGCATATGGTCCAAGGTCAAGAATTGTTCAAATGACTTAAAGGGTAGGAGTACATAAATTTTAAGTTCTTCACTATCTTCCTCCGGAATAGGTTTTAACACGCCTACATGCTCTATTCCGGCCCGTTTTAATGCGGGTAGGTAGGCATTTTCCAAATAGCTGTCCACAGCGGTTTCTTGATTTTTATCTTTGAGAACATAGGTTTTTAGCTGGTAAAATTCACGTTCTTGGGTTTGTGCATTTGCAGAAAAGCCAATAGCGAAAATTAAAACTAGTGTTGTAAAATAACTTTGGATATAATTTTTCATTAAAGTATAGGGTTTGGTAAAATCAAACTTAACAAAGAACTCTGGTAAAACCTAAAATAACCAAGGAGAAGATGATTGTGCGATAGCGTTGAACTATGAATTTATATAGCTTATTATTTCTGGAAGAATCAACGTAACTTGCAAGAAAGAAGAATAACATGGATTTAAATCTTGCGGTACTTATAGATGGTGATAATATTCCCTCAGCATATGTAAAAGAAATGATGGAGGAAATTGCTAAATATGGCAACCCTACCATAAAACGAATTTATGGCGATTGGACCAATCCACGTTTGGGTAAATGGAAAAATGTCCTATTGGAAAATGCCATTACCCCAATACAGCAATACGGGTACACCCAGGGTAAGAATGCCACGGATTCTGCTATGATTATTGATGCTATGGATATTTTGTATTCAGGCAAAGTAAACGGTTTCTGTCTTGTGAGTAGTGATAGTGATTTTACCCGTTTGGCAACTCGTTTGCGGGAAGCCGGAATGCAAGTTTTTGGTATAGGAGAGAAGAAAACTCCAAACCCGTTTATTGTAGCTTGTGATAAGTTTATTTATATAGAAATCCTTAAGAAGGAAGATGAGGAGGAAGAGAATGCCGTGAGCAATAAAACCGCAAAAGTTGCTAAGAACAATGTAGATAGGATTACGGCCAAGGATATTAGGCTAATAGCTTCAACAATAGATGATGTGGCCGATGATGATGGTTGGGCTTTTTTGGGCGATGTAGGGAGTCTTTTGCAGAAAAAACAACCTAATTTTGATTCTAGGAACTACGGTTTTCAAAAACTTACCCCACTTATAAATTCAATAAAATCAATTGAGGTAGACCGGCGCGAGGATTCCAAAGGGCGCAAAAAATTGGTGTACGTGAAAATGGCGGAAAAGCCAAAATCCCGTTCTACAAAATAATAAGGGTCTTATGTTCGTTTTAAATAGATGGTCTCATTTTTCAATGAAAAATGTACCGAAAATTAGTACGAATTAATTTGTTGAATACATGAAAACTTTCAAAAAGAATTCATCCGCCTTATTTGCAGCTTTTTTAATGAGTGTAACATTTAGTAGCGCCATAGATGCCCCAGTCATAAATGTTGATGTAGAAGATTATAAGGCCTCAAAACCTGCCGAAAGTGAGTTGCTGGGAAGTTGGGAATACGCTGCCGAAAACGCACCGGATAAGTACAAAGTAGGAGCGCTTTCTATCTTTCATGAAAATGGAGAAAACAATGTCTTCGTTCAATTAGATGAAAGGGAAATCTTAGGAACAAAAGTTAATTTGGTAGGCAATACCATCAGTTTTGAAGTAACCTTGGAAGGAACTGTTTTTGCTGTTAAGCTTACGGCCAAGGGCGAGGCTTTAACGGGTACGTACACCTCTGCGGACGGTACGTTTCAAATAAAAGGTGCACGTGTAAAAATCATGTAAAACCAGAATTGGGAAAAACACTTTTTTTCTCAAAAGTTAGTAGTAAGGGAGTAGTACAATATTTATGTACTTTTGGAAAGCTTCAAATTCTCTTACTATGAAAAAAATACTTCCTTTATTAGTACTCTTCCTTACGGGTTGTGAATACCTGAAGGAAAAAGTAGATTTGGTTATTGTGAACGCAAATGTCTACACGGTAGACGCCGAGTTTTCTAAAGCGGAAGCCTTTGCCATTCATAAAGGTAAATTTATTGCAGTAGGTACTACCGAAGAAATTAGGGATAAATATACCTCGAACCAGTTGGTAGATGCAGATGGCCGTACCATAACCCCAGGACTTATTGATGCCCATTGCCATTTTTTCGGCTTGGGACTTAAACAACAAACGGTAGACTTGGTAGGTACCAAAAGCTTTGAGGAAGTTTTGGAACGTGTTCAGGCTTTTCAAGGCGAGAATCCTAAAGAATTCATATTGGGAGATGGTTGGGACCAAAATGATTGGGAGGTAAAAGAATATCCCACCCGTAAAGAATTAGATCAACTTTTTCCGGATACCCCGGTGGCCTTAAGTCGCATTGATGGTCATGCGTTGTTAGTCAATAAAGCTGCGTTGGATTTGGCAGGTATCGATTGGAGTACAAAAGTAGAGGGAGGAGAAATTGTAAAAGGTGCAATGGGTATTACCGGAGTACTGGTAGACAACCCAATGGATTTGGTGTATTCTAAAATTCCAATGCCAGACTTGGATGCTCAAGTGAAGGCATTAAAAGATGCAGAAAGAATTTGTTTGAATAATGGATTAACTACCGTTGATGATGCAGGATTAAATCGTGCTACTATAGAGCTAATAGATAGTTTGCAACAAACCGGAGAACTTTCGATTAAGGTGTACGCCATGGTGAGTAATAATCCAGAAGACGTAGACTATTTTATCTATAAAGGGCCTATAAAAACCGAAAGGCTAAACGTACGTTCTGTTAAGGTGTATGGAGACGGGGCACTTGGTTCTCGCGGAGCGGCTTTAAAAAAACCTTATTCTGATAAATGGGGGCATTATGGCGCCATGGTTACACCTATAGATGAAATAGAGGATTTAGCCCGACGTTTGGCAATTTCGGAATATCAAATGAATACTCATGCCATTGGCGATTCTGCCAATGCAGTGGTGCTAAGAACTTACCAAAAAGTATTAAAGGACAGGCCCGATCGCCGTTGGAGGGTAGAACATGCCCAGATTATAGATTCGTTGGACTTTGATTATTTTGCGAATGGGGTAATACCTTCTGTGCAGCCTACTCATGCTACGAGTGATATGTATTGGGCCGAAGACCGTTTAGGAGAGGACCGTGTGAAAGGAGCGTACGCATTTAAAAAGCTTTTGGATAAGGCAGGAACACTTGCTTTAGGTACAGATTTTCCGGTAGAACAGGTAAGTCCGTTTTTAACTTTTTATGCTGCAGTAACCAGAAAGGATGTTGAGGGCTACCCTGAAGGCGGTTTTCAAATGCAGGATGCACTCACACGCGAAGAAGCGTTAAAGGGTATGACTATTTGGGCGGCGTATTCTAATTTTGAAGAAGATGAGAAGGGTAGTATAGAGGCTGGGAAGTTCGCGGATTTTGTTATCTATGACAAAGATATGATGACCGTTCCTGTTGCTGAGATTCCAACCATTATGGCAGAACAAACCTTTATAAACGGTAAGACAAGATAGTGGGCAAGAGTTCACAAAATAAAAAAACCGAAGCCCTAAAGCTTCGGTTTTTCTAATTATAGATTTCAGGATAAATTACATTTTTGCAGCGGTAATAGGAACGGCAATTCTTGTTTTGTCCCATCCCATAACCATTTTAAATCCAGCGCCATCTTCTTTGAAAGCAATAGAAAATTCCTCCAATGAATTGGAATCTTCAGAACTAGGTACGCTTACACGTGCAACATCTGCGCTTTTATCATAAGAATAAGCACCCCACTGGTTAAGATTTTTGTTCAATACTACGGTCCATTCGCTTTTACCTGGAATAGTAAAGATAGAATAGGTTCCGGCTTTAATTTCTTTACCACCAAAATTTACGTCTGAATAGAATGTAATCTCAGCGGCTTCATTGGCACCGGTACGCCATACTTTTCCTGCCGGAGCCAGTTCGGATAGCGAACGACCTTTTAATTGTGGGCGACTATAAATAATACGAGCGGTTTTTGTAGATACCTTGTAATCGGTAGGGAATGCGGCCATATCCATAGGGCTTTTATCCAACCCGCTAAATTTCTGGGCCAATGCATCTGTAGAAAAGGTCATGGCAAAGGCCATTAAAGCAATAAAAAGTACTTTTTTCATAATTGTGTTTGTTTTGCTATAAAACTAATTAGTATTCAATGTAAAATCTACTAAAAAGTCGTTAATTTTTATACTACTTACAGAACGTATTATTTTTAATGAAAAAAAACAAAAATAATAATATATTGATGTTTTTAGGTTGTTTTATATTTCGATATGAAATCAATAAAGGCATTTGTGTTTTATAATTGAAAGTTTAGTTGCAATTTTGATTTCAAATTAGAAATAAACAAAGAGTTATGTGTGGAATTGTATGTGCATTTGATTTAAAAGAAAGTTCAGATGTTTTAAGACCCCAATTATTGGAGATGTCTAAGAAAATACGTCACCGTGGTCCGGATTGGAGTGGTATCTATGCCGATGAAAAAGCCATCTTAGCGCATGAGCGTTTGGCTATTGTTGATCCAGCTTCCGGAACCCAGCCGTTGTACAGTGAGGATAAAAAATTGGTTTTGGCCGCAAACGGCGAAATCTATAACCATAGAGAGTTGCGCAAGCAATTTGAAGGAAAGTATAATTTCCAGACCGAATCTGATTGTGAAGTTATTTTGGCCCTTTACCAAGAAAAAGGAGCTAGTTTCTTGGATGAGATGAACGGTATTTTTGGTTTTGCCATATATGATACGGAGAACGATTCTTATTTTGTGGCACGTGACCATATGGGTATTATACCTTTATATGTAGGATGGGATCAAAACGGGACGTTCTATGTAGCTTCTGAATTGAAAGCTTTGGAAGGAACTTGTACAAAAATTCAACTTTTTCCTCCAGGACACTATTTGAGCAGTGAAGATGGTGAGTTCAAAAAATGGTATTCTAGAGATTGGATGGAGTACGATGCCGTGAAGGAAAACGAAACGAGCATAAAAGAAATCAAAGAAGCGTTGGAAGCAGCCGTACACCGTCAGTTAATGTCGGATGTACCTTATGGTGTATTGCTTTCAGGAGGTTTGGATTCTTCCGTTACATCGGCGATAGCAAAAAAATATGCACAAAAACGTATAGAGTCAGGTGATACTACAGATGCTTGGTGGCCTCAGTTACACTCTTTTTCGGTAGGTCTTGAAGGTTCTCCTGATTTAGCGGCCGCTCAAAAGGTGGCAGACCATATTGGTACGGTACATCATGAAATTAAGTTTACCATTCAAGAAGGTTTAGATGCTATTAAGGATGTGGTTTACAACTTAGAAACGTATGATATAACTACCATTAGAGCTTCCACCCCTATGTATCTTATGGCAAGGGTAATTAAGTCTATGGGTATTAAAATGGTACTTTCCGGAGAAGGTGCAGATGAACTTTTTGGAGGATATCTATACTTTCATAAAGCACCTAACGATAAGGAGTTTCATGAAGAGACTGTTCGTAAGTTGAGCAAGTTGCATATGTACGATTGTTTACGTGCCAATAAGTCCTTGGCGGCTTGGGGTATTGAAGGTCGTGTGCCGTTCTTGGATAAAGAATTTATGGATGTGGCTATGCGCATCAACCCAAAAGATAAAATGATCAATGGGGAGCGTATGGAGAAATGGGTAGTGCGTAAAGCATTTGAAGATATGTTGCCCGAAAGCGTAGCATGGAGACAGAAAGAACAATTTTCCGATGGTGTAGGATACAGCTGGATTGATACTTTAAAGGAGATTGTAAATGAGGAAGTATCTGATGAGCAATTGGCAAACGCAAAATTCCGTTTCCCAATTCAAACACCAACATCAAAAGAAGAATTTTACTATCGTTCTATATTTGAATCTCATTTCCCATCGGATGCTGCAGCATTATGTGTGCCTCAAGAAGCATCGGTTGCTTGTAGTACGCAAATAGCTTTGGAGTGGGATGAGGCGTTCAAGAACATGAACGATCCATCTGGTAGAGCCGTGGCAAACGTTCACGATGACGCCTATTAGAAGTATTTAATCATTCTTTTATAGAATTAGCTAAGAAATGACCTGTTGTGCAATAGAAGCCAACAGGTTTTTTCGTTTGTGCCTTAGATGGAAGGAGATGCTTTTAGGTTTCTGTAAATCATAAAAGTTGTTGTGGTATTGTCATTCTGTTTTTTGAAAGCAGAGGTTTTATAAGTTGAAGTTGAGTGATTTAGGAGTTGGTTATGTGTAGATTTCCTATGTTGCCCTATAGTTGTAATTTTCCACAATTTTTGTTGATAACTTAGAGGTATCACTATTCTCAAAACCCTATATTCCATGGGGTTTTGCGTATATTTGTGAGATTGCCAAAAATTAAGTCTAACAACTAGTTAATTTTATGAGCGAAGAAGCAAATAAAGAAGAAAACAAAAAACAATATTCAGCGGACAGTATCCAGGCCCTAGAGGGTATGGAACACGTACGTATGCGCCCCTCCATGTATATTGGAGATGTTGGTGTAAGAGGTCTTCACCACTTGGTATACGAGGTGGTGGATAACTCCATAGATGAGGCTATGGGTGGTTATTGTGATACGATCAGTGTTACGATAAACGAGGATAACTCCATAACTACACAAGATAACGGTAGGGGTATTCCTGTAGACTTACATAAAAAAGAAGGTATATCCGCTCTAGAAGTGGTTATGACCAAAATTGGTGCCGGTGGTAAGTTTGATAAGGATTCCTATAAGGTCTCCGGTGGACTTCACGGGGTTGGTGTTTCTTGTGTGAACGCACTTTCAAATCACCTTAAAGCTACTGTTTACCGCGATGGTAAAATTTGGGAGCAGGAGTACGAAAGAGGTAAATCTCTTTATCCAGTAAAGAGTGTAGGGGAGACCGATAAGCGGGGAACCGTGGTGACCTTTATACCGGATGATACAATTTTTAAGCAAACTACGGAGTATAGTTATGAGACTTTATCCAATCGTATGCGTGAGCTTTCCTTTTTGAACAAAGGGGTAAGCATTACTATTACGGATAAACGTCAAAAAGACGAAAATGGGGAGTTTGTTAGTGAACGTTTTTATTCCGATCAAGGTTTAAAAGAGTTTGTTAAGTTCCTTGATGGAAACCGTGAGCCACTAATCCAGAATGTAATTTCTATGGAAGGCGAGAAAAACGATATTCCTGTTGAGGTTGCAATGATTTATAATACGAGCTATACGGAAAACCTGCACTCGTACGTAAATAATATTAATACCCATGAAGGGGGAACACACCTTTCCGGTTTTAGGAGAGGGCTTACAACTACCTTGAAAAAGTATGCCGATGCTTCTGGTATGCTTGAAAAATTGAAATTTGAGGTTCAGGGAGATGACTTTAGAGAAGGTCTAACGGCTATTGTTTCCGTTAAAGTTGCAGAACCACAATTTGAAGGGCAGACCAAAACCAAATTGGGTAACCGTGAGGTTTCTTCTGCAGTTTCACAGGCAGTTTCAGAAATGTTGTCGGATTATTTGGAGGAACATCCGGATGATGCCAAAATCATAGTTCAGAAAGTAATTCTTGCCGCTCAAGCACGTCATGCCGCTACTAAGGCCCGTGAAATGGTTCAGCGTAAAACCGTAATGAGCATTGGTGGTCTTCCCGGGAAATTATCGGATTGTTCGGAGCAGGATCCTGCACAATGTGAAGTTTTCCTTGTTGAGGGTGATTCTGCGGGTGGTACGGCCAAGATGGGCCGTGACCGTAAGTTTCAGGCAATTCTTCCGCTACGAGGTAAGATTTTGAACGTGGAGAAAGCTATGCAACACAAGGTTTTTGAAAACGAGGAAATTAAAAACATCTATACGGCCTTAGGGGTTACTATTGGTACCGAAGAGGATAGTAAAGCTTTGAACTTGGAAAAGTTGCGTTATCATAAAGTAGTGATCATGTGTGATGCCGATGTTGACGGTAGCCATATTGAGACACTTATTTTAACCTTCTTCTTTAGATATATGCGCGAGCTTATTGAAAGCGGACACGTTTATATAGCCACACCACCGTTATATTTGGTGAAAAAAGGATCTAAAAAACGTTACGCTTGGTCAGATAAGGAACGTGATGAAATCGCGGATAGCTATAGCGGAGGCGTTAGTATACAGCGTTACAAAGGTCTGGGTGAGATGAATGCCGAGCAATTGTGGGATACCACCATGAACCCGGAATTCAGAACATTACGTCAGATACAGATAGATAATGCTACCGAAACGGATCGGGTATTCTCTATGTTAATGGGTGATGAAGTACCGCCACGAAGAGAATTTATAGAGAAGAATGCTGTTTATGCGAACATTGATGCATAACAATTAGCGTTTTCACAACAAATATTCGTCCGCCACTTGGCGGACGAACTATTTTAGGGGGATACAATAATTCAAAACCCCTATTATGAAAGTACAATTAGTATCAATGGTTTTATTTATGTCCAGCGTAGTTTGCTTTGGACAGGAGAATCTAAAAGAAAGAGAAAAACAGGCGGCCTTTGATCCGGCCTATACATCTTATTCTAGAAAAAAACCAGCCTACGTTACGCTTAAAGATGGAGCCAAGATAGAGGCGGACATCAAAGATGTTGACCGTAAAAAAGGTCAGATCAATGAAATTAAATTCATTAAGCCAGATGGTAAAAAGCTACGTGTAAAGGCAGAAGAAATTGTAGATCTGTATATGGCTCCTTCTGGGCTTGAAAAATTAAACAATCAGGGTAATTTCTTGAATGATGCTACCAAATGGGGTAAAACCGATGCTTCAAAATATATGAACAAAGGCTATACCATGTACACCAATCAAATGGTTTCCTTAAAAAATAAGAAGAAGGAAGCTGAATATTTGATGCAGGTTATCAATCCAAAATTCAGTCAGGTTATTCAAGTGTATTCTGATCCATGGGCTAAGCAGACCGCTAGTTTTGGAGTTGGAGGTATGAAGTTGGCGGGAGGAATCGCTAAGTCGTATTATATTAAAAAAGGTGATGAAAAAGTGCTATGGTTGACCAAGAAAGACTTTGATGAGCATTTTGAATCTTTGTTTATGGATAACGAAAAATTCAAAGCTAAGTACGGAGGGGAGAAATTTAAATGGAGTCTGTTAGGCGTATATATTTTGGATTACACAGAGTTTGTTCTGGAAGATAACATGTAGTATACTGCATAGATCAACTCATAATTTTAAAAAGGCCGCAATCAGTATGATTGCGGCCTTTTTGTTTTAAGTTGTCAATTATTTAAATATTTAATAATCTGTAAGCCAACTTCCTCTGGTTTAAAATGTTCTTTATTTACCACATAATATAAAACCAGAGCACATTGGATTTTTCAGTTGTAGTTATGTATTTGGGCTTCATCTTGGCCGCTTACTCCGTAGTAGGAAACGATACCATACAGACATTGGGTACTTTTTTAAGTTCTAACGAGCGGAAAAAATGGTGGGTTCTGTGGTTGTTTGCGGGCGGTATCTTGGCGGCGACCTTAATTTTTGGATACGTAACCCACGGTGGGGATGTTTCTTATGGGAGATTGGCAAAATATCCCATGCCCCAACCGTTTGCTTGGTATTATTTATTGCCTCCCATTATCCTTATGTTGTTAACACGAACAGGTATTCCTGTGAGTACATCATTTTTGATTCTTACTTTCTTCAACGAGAAAAATTTGAGCAGTATGGTCATTAAATCGCTCTCTGGCTACGGAGTGGCGTTTGCAGCGGCTATTGTGCTCTATTTGGCTATATCCAGATTGGTGGAAAAACGGTTCATAGAACGGTCTATAACAGCAAAGGAGGAAAGGCTCTGGACAATCTTGCAATGGTGTTCTACCGGTTTTTTATGGTCACAGTGGCTTATTCAGGATTTTGCTAATATTTACGTTTATTTGCCACGCGAATTGGATGTTTATTCAATGATTTTCTCCTTGGTGGTTATTATGGGCTTGTTGGCCTTTATCATTGCGTCCAAAGGTGGGGCAATTCAAAGTATAATCAAATCAAAGACAAATACGGTAGACATTAGATCTGCAACGATCATAGATTTCGTCTATGGTATTGTGCTCTTTTATTTCAAAGAAATGAATAACGTACCTATGAGCACCACATGGGTCTTTATTGGTATTCTGGCAGGTCGTGAAATAGGGTTGAACTATATGTTAAGGAAAAACGAGCCCAGGGCAAAAATGTTTAAATCGTTGGGTATGGATTTAGTCAAGGTGGTTATAGGTCTTGTCGTTAGTATCATCTTGGTATTCGCTGTAAAATATTTGGCAACGTCTATTTAATTTTATTTAAAATGAAGCTTGGGTTTGTATTTATGTCTGTCTTTTTAATGTGTAGCAATGCTATTGCGCAAGATGAGGATGAAAGAAAGGGCATAAATATAGCTGACTTGGTAGAGATGTCCGGAGATTGGTTTATTGCTTACCGAGACGGAATAAAACAGGTTCAGGCAGACGAGACCGTACCTGTTGAAAATGAGCATACAAGTAGTTTTGTTTTAAAGCGAAGTTATTTTACGCTAAAGAAAGAACTGAATGATGTTTTTTCGGTTAGGTATACTATGGATCTTACTATAGATACGGAAGGCGATGATGCGGGTAATGTTGAAACACGCTTAAAGTATCTTTATCTAATGACCAAGCCTAGAATTAATAGTAAGGTGTTTACCGGTACCGGAATAGAGGTAGGAATGGTACATAGGCCTTGGTTAGACTATGAGCAAAAAATAAACACCTACAGAGTCCAGGATAACATGTTTATAGAGCGAAACAGGATATTCAACTCTGCAGATTTTGGTGTAACCGTTACGGGTAATATAGGGCCTAAAATGGATGAGGGATTCCTGAAAAACGTAAACGGTGTTATGAAAGGTAAATATGCCAGTTATTCATTGGGAATATATAATGGAGGGGGCTATTCCGGAATAGAAAATAATAACAATAAAGTGGTGGCCGGCCGTTTAACCGTGCGCCCTTTGGCCAATAGGTTGCCGCAATTGCAATTAAGTGGTTATTTTAATAGAGGGAAAGGAAACAGTGAGTTTTCTCCGGATTTTAATCAGGTTTTAGGTTTTTTGGCCTTTACGGAGAAGCAGTTTAGAATAACGGCTCAATTTCATGATGGTGTGGGGGATTTTAGAGCCAGATATGTAGATGCGGAAGACCCATCGCATGCTTTGGCCAATCATGGGTATAGCTTCTTTGGTGAGTATAAATTTGGCAAATCCCCTTTTTCCATTTGGGGGCGTTTTGATGAATTTACAGTAGAGGAGATAAATGAAGAGACCCAGCGCGTCATTGGAGGGTTTACATATAAGGTGAATAAAATGATTCGGCTCATTTTAAATACCGAACATACCACGGTAGATGGTAATACAGAAGATATCTACGAACTTAACCTAGAAATATCATTTTAAAAACAATAGCTATGGAGAGTATACTTTTTCCCACAGATTTTTCCGAAGTTTCAATGAATGCCTTTTTGTATGCTGTTGATTATGCAAAAAAAACAGAAAAGAAAATCATTGTTTTTCATGCGTATAATTTAGAAACCGAGACTTCGGAGGTAGAGCAGGCGTTGTACGAAAAACTGGATATTCAGAATTTCAGGAATAAAAAAGAAACCTTTCCGCCTTTTGAAAAAATACTCAGAGAAAGACAAATAGATAGCCTAAAGGTTAAATACGTGGTTCGTGAAGGGAATTTTATAGAAACGTTTACCCATTATATTGATAAAAGGGAAGATAAGATTGATCTTGTAGTGATGGGGACACAAATTAGCAAGAGTGGCCTTTTTCAGTTGTTTACGGAGACCAGTACATTAAAGATTCTGGATGAAATTAATAAACCCGTTATTGTAGTTCCGGGCAACGCAAAGTTTGATGGCAACTTAGATAATATTCTTTTCTTGGTAGATTATCATGAAGATGAGAAAGAACCTTTGGAAGATTTGATAAACGAGTCTAAAGGGTTTAACGCAAAACTTCATGTAGTTCATTTTGATTTGGCTCATGGAGATTCCATTGTGCCGCTAATGGATCGGTTCAAGGCTTCTCTAAAGAATTTTGATATAAGTAACGTTACTTTTGAAACTATAGATTCCATAGACATTAAAAAGTCGCTATTAGACTACTGTATCCAGCATGAGATAGATATTGTTTGTCTGATCAACCATAAGCGTAATTTTTATCAAAGATTGTTTACCTATAGTTTAACCGAGGATTTAATAAGGAATATTAATACACCCGTAATGGCTATTTATAGGGATTGATTTGTGAAAGAAAAATACACCAGCTGGTTAAAGAAAACGGGTTAATGAGAATTTATTCTATTTTAAAACCCCATATTCAATAAAGAATATGGGGTTTAGCGTATTTGAAACCTAGTAAAATTTTTACTCCCGTAAGGCCATGGTGTTGCCTTGTGAGTCGGATAGAATACTTCCTTCCGTAGACGCTTTCATGGAGACAATTTCGTCTGCCATATCGGTTCCGGGGTATGATATTATGTAGGTGTCATTTTCATGACTCCATGTAAAATCGGTTTTAAAAGTAATTTTGCCATTACTCTTTTGATGGTATCTTCCTAAATAGGCATCGTTAAATATCCATTCTTTACGGATGGTACTCCCTCCTTTGGATGTCTGACTTGCTGCTGTTACTTCTACGTCTGACCAAATGCCGATAACTGGGTCATTGTTTTCGGGAATTTCGGTACAGTTGCTTACCAGGACTATGGCAATTATCGCTAAAAATGAAAAGACTTTTTTCATTGTCGTAGGTTTTAGTTGATTGGGGGTTTTCTTTAAATTAGAACGCCTGTTTTTAAATTCCTATTGCTACAATTCGATGTACGGCAACAAATCCCTTTTATCTTCGTTAAAGCGCAATTTTTTTTAACAGGAGTGTATTTCAACGAGTAGTTTATCGGTTAAATTTATCCCATTTAACCCAATTTTCACCGTAGTTTTCCTTTCAGATTGTTTATTTTTGGGAACCCTTTTCTAAAAAATGATTTTTAATAAGAACAAAGCTTGCTAGGTTCAGTAGGGCCGAGTAGGATTTATTAAGGTCAAAAAAGGGCGTTTTTTGAGAAAAGTCTTTAATAACAAATAAATAATAACAAATGAAAGTTACCGTAGTAGGGGCAGGAGCAGTAGGAGCAAGCTGTGCCGAGTATATTGCCATAAAGAATTTTGCATCTGAGGTAGTCTTGTTGGATATCAAAGAAGGTTATGCCGAAGGGAAAGCCATGGACTTGATGCAAACTGCATCATTGAACGGTTTTGATACCAAGATAACAGGTGTAACCAATGATTACTCTAAAACTGCTAATAGTGATATTGCCGTAATTACTTCTGGTATTCCAAGAAAACCGGGTATGACCCGTGAGGAGTTAATAGGTATTAATGCGGGTATCGTAAAAACGGTATCGGCCAATCTTGTAGAGCACTCGCCAAATGTAACCCTTATCATAGTAAGTAACCCAATGGATACTATGACGTATTTGGTGCACAAAACTACAAGTTTGCCTAAGCATAAAATTATAGGTATGGGCGGTGCTTTGGATAGTGCACGTTTTAAGTACCGTTTGGCCGAAGCTCTTGAGGCTCCAATATCAGATGTAGATGGTATGGTAATAGGTGGCCATAGTGATACCGGTATGGTACCTTTAACATCTCATGCTACAAGAAACAGTATTCGAGTATCGGAATTTTTATCGGAGGACCGCTTAGAGCAAGTGGCTGCAGATACTAAAGTAGGTGGTGCTACACTAACTAAATTATTGGGAACAAGTGCATGGTACGCGCCAGGTGCTGCGGTTTCAGGTTTGGTGCAAGCTATCGCTTGCGATCAGAAAAAGATTTTCCCATGTTCTACTTTACTAGAAGGTGAGTATGATTTAAACGATATCTGTATAGGTGTTCCGGTTGTTTTAGGTAAAAACGGAATCGAAAAAATAGTTGATATTCCACTTAGCGATGCCGAAAAAGCTAAAATGCAAGAAAGCGCTGCAGGAGTGAAAAAGACCAACGGTCTACTAGAATTATAGTAGTTGGTTCAATAATAAATAAGAACATCTGTTCCGGAAATATTTCTGGGGCAGATGTTTCCGTTTTACAATAACTCCAAATATATTGCCAATTCCTATGGGAAAATCATATATTTGCACGCTGTTATAAAAAGCACGCAATTAATTCACATAACCAATGCAGAATAAAGGACTTATTAAGCTTTTTGCCCTACTCTTTGGGCTAGTAAGTATCTACCAACTATCCTATACTTTTATAGGTGGTAAAGTAGAAAACGAAGCTAAATCGTATGCGGAAAGCCGTATTTCAGAGGCAGAAGAGAACTACGTTTCTAAACGTGAAGAATTAGAGACTAGGTATTTAGACTCCATAGGAGACAATTCTATTTTAGGTTTTACAAATTATAATGAAGCCAAAAAGAAAGAATTGAACAAAGGTCTTGACCTTAAGGGTGGTATTAACGTTACCCTTCAGATTTCCGTAAAGGATATCTTAAAAGGATTGGCCAATAATACCAAAAACCCTGTTTTTAATAAAGCCTTGGCAGATGCCGATGCCGCTTCAAAAAATAGCGATGACACGTATATAGAGCTTTTCTTTAATGCTTTTGATGAAATAAAAGGAGATACTAAACTAGCTTCTCCGGATATTTTTGCTAATAAAGGTCTTAGTGGAGAAATTAATTTTCAGATGTCAGATGATGAGGTTAAGCCTATCATCCGTACAAAAATTGACGAATCCATTGTTTCTGCTTTTGAAGTACTTCGTGAGCGTATAGATGGTTTTGGTGTAACACAGCCAAATATCCAACGTGAAGGTAACTCGGGCCGTATCTTGGTTGAATTGCCAGGAGCTAGAGATATTGCCCGTGCGCAGAGCCTATTGTCAAGTACCGCTCAATTGGAGTTCTGGGAAACTTATGAGCCTAATAATCCTGAATTACAAGGTTTCTTTTTTCAGGCCAATGAAAAGTTGAAGTCGCTTGTGGATATGGGTGATGATGAAGAGCCGGTAAAGAAAGAGTCGGAATTGGATTCTTTGCTTTCTGATGTAGCTACAGATTCATTGGATATTGCCGGACAGAAGAACCCATTGTTTGATAAGTTTCAGTTAGGGGCTCCTAGTTATGCAGTTGGTGTTGCCGCTGTTCAGGATACTGCAGAGATAGGTTCTTACCTAAGAATGAAAGAAGTTAGGAGATTGCTTCCTGCAAGTATGCAGTTCGTGAAATTCTTATGGGAGAGACCATCTGAAGGTTCGGAGATAGCTGAGCTTTATGCATTAAAATCTAATCGTGACAATACACCAAGAATTAGTGGTGATGTTGTTAGTGATGCTCGTGACGAGTTTGTAAACGGTAAACCTGCCGTAACCATGAGCATGAATACCAAAGGGGCTAAGGAATGGGAAAAGCTTACAGGTGATGCTTATAATAATAGAACTGGTATTGCTATTGTACTTGATAATAAAGTATACACTGCTCCAGGAGTTTCGTCAGGACCTATTTCCGGTGGACGTTCAGAGATTACCGGTACTTTCACGGTCAATGAAACAAAAGATATTTCAAACGTATTGCGTGCTGGTAAATTACCGGCGTCCGCAGAAATCATTCAATCAGAAGTTGTAGGTCCATCTTTGGGACAAGAAGCTATTGATAGTGGTTTTATGTCGTTTATGATCGCTATGGCCATTGTATTGGTCTGGATGATTTTCTATTATGGTAAAGCGGGTGCTTTCGCAGATGTTGCTTTGCTGTTAAATATTCTGTTGATATTTGGGGTGTTGACCAGCTTAAGTGCTGTTTTAACTTTGCCAGGTATTGCAGGTATCGTTCTAACCATTGGTATGTCCGTAGATGCGAACGTACTTATTTTTGAACGTATAAAGGAAGAATTAGCAAAAGGAAAAGGAAAATCATTAGCGGTAGCGGATGGTTTTAGTAATGCACTTTCTTCTATACTTGATGCAAATATAACAACAGGTCTTACAGCGATTATTCTCTTTATTTTTGGGTCGGGTCCTATTAAAGGTTTCGCAACAACCTTACTTATAGGTATTGTAACTTCTTTATTTACTGCAATCTTTATTACACGTCTATTGGTAGATTGGTATATTGAAGGAAAAGGTCGTTCGTTGGATTTCTCAACAGCACTTACAAAGAACCTTTTCAAAAATGTAAATATCAATTTTCTTTCAAAAAGAAAGTTTGCCTATATACTATCTGCAATTTTAGTAGGTATAGGTGTTTTCTCTTTAGCAACCAACGGATTGCAACAAGGGGTTGATTTTATAGGAGGACGCTCGTACCAAGTTCGTTTTGAGCAGTCTGTTAATCCATCTGAGATAGCTTCCGAGTTAAATGATGTATTTGGTAGCGGAACTAACGTAAAAACGTTTGGAGATGCCAACCAGATTAAGATTACTACGCCGTATAAGGTAGATGTAGAAGGTATAGAGGTTGATAATGAGATTCAGAACAAATTATATACCTCGTTACAGAAATACCTTCCAGACGGTATTAGTGAAGAAAACTTTAAAGCAGGAGGTTCAGGCGATAAATCAATAGGTATATTGCAATCTGTTAAGGTTGGACCTACCATTGCGGATGATATTAAGAACAACGCGTTCTTGGCAATTTTAGGATCGCTTGCAGTGGTATTCTTGTATATATTGTTCCGTTTCCGCAAATGGCAATTCTCATTAGGTGCTGTAGTGGCGGTTTTCCATGATGTTATGATTGTATTGGGAATATTCTCTTTGTTCGGTACTATTATGCCGTTCAACATGGAAATTGATCAGGCTTTCATTGCGGCAATACTTACGGTAATCGGATACTCATTGAACGATACCGTGGTTGTTTTTGACCGTATTCGTGAAATAATAGGCGAGCGTGGTTGGCGTGGTGGTGAAAACATCAACTTGGCACTTAACAGTACATTAAGCCGTACATTAAATACGTCTTTAACTACATTTGTGGTATTACTGGCTATCTTCATTTTTGGAGGGGAATCTTTAAGAGGATTTATGTTTGCTATGATAGTAGGTGTTGTAGTAGGAACCTACTCATCACTATTCATTGCAACCCCGGTAATGTTCGATACGTTGAACAAGTCTTCTAGAGCTGGTGACCTAGTAAAAGATACAGCTAAACAAGAAACTGAGGAAGTAAAATAAATTTCTCTATATTTGAAGAGTTAAGAACTAACTAACTCAATTAATTACAAAAAGCCGTTTGCATTTGCAAACGGCTTTTTTTTTGTCCGGTGTTTTTGAGCTTAAAAAAAACGACTGTCGTTTAGGAGGACAATACTTTTCCGGTTGAGCCCATATCGGATTTTTCTAGTTGATAGATGAACTCAGCTTCAAGGCCGGGTTCTTTTCTGTGGGACACAAAAATAACGGTAGTATTGCTCTGGAATGCAAATTTATTAACCAAGGCTACAAAAAGAGCTGCGCTGTCATCATCCAGTCCTGCCGTGGGTTCGTCAAGGATAAGCAATGGAGGATGTTTTATCATGGCTCTTGCACACATAATCAGTCGTTTTTGTCCCATGGAAAGGTCATGAAAAAGTTTATCTTTCATACCCCATAGGCCAATAAGTTCAAGCCATTCTTTTGCCAACCTCAATTGTGCTTCGGTAGGATGTATGTACAGTCCAACGGAGTCATAGAATCCGGAAATAATCATATGACTAACGGAATGATAGCCTGTAAATTTATCCGTCATTGAAGGCGTAAAATAGCCTATTCGTTTTTTAATTTCCCATACGCTTTCTCCGGAACCTTTTTTACGGCCAAAAATATACAGTTCTTGGCCATAACCCTTAGGGTTTTCACCAGTTATCATAGAAAGTATGGTTGTCTTTCCACTGCCATTTCTACCCCTTAATTCCCAAAACTCACCTTTTTTAATATGCCAGGAGATATCACGTAGAATAGGCTTTTCATTGTAGGATACGCCTACGCCTTTTAATTCTATTAATGTCTCTCCTTCAATTTTATAAATGTGTATAGGTTGGGGGATGTCATTTTTAAGCAGTTCTTTTTTGGTCTGATTGGAAAAACCATCAGGCGTACCTGTGGCAACTAAATCTTTACCCTCTAGCTTGTAAAACGTGTTCGCAAAGGGCATTACATCTGCTTTGCGACTTAATATTTGTATCATGGGGGTATGAACCGAAACTTTCTGAAGTGTATTCTTTAGGTCTTCTTGGGTGTCGGTATCCAAATTATCAAATGGGTTGTCCAAAACAATAAAATCTGGCTGGCTACTAAGGATATATTTTAATAACGCTTTTTTTTGCTCCCCACTAGACATTGATTTTAAACTTTGTTTGGTATCTGATGTAATAACCTTGCTATCATGGCGGTCTTCTCTGTCAATAAAGCGCTCAACAGCTAATTTGGACATTAGGGCACCCTTTAAGTTTTTCAGCTCATAAAAACCTCCGGGAAGTGGTCCTTGTAAAAGTGCTGTTATCAGTTCCCCTTTTTGTGAAGTATTCGCCGTAAAAACGGCCCAATGTTTTGGTGTCATAAAAGAACTCTAAAAATATGTTCGGGGTAGTTATGGTATGTTGTTGTTTTCTCTAAATGCATATCATTGTTCAAATCTATTTTTTTCTTTTTTTTAAAAGATATGATGTTTGTATGAATTATAGAAATTATTAACCAGATAAGCTAGTGTTTCTGGACATAAGTTTTATAAGCAATTACCTCTCGCTAGTATGGCTTTGAAGTCAATATTAAGTAAGTGTAAATGTTCTTAACGCTTCGGTAATGATCATTGAGAGTGCAGAACGATTTGGATTTTCGCAACTACATCAGCTTCGCGGTCGTGTATGTTGGGTGCTAATCAGATTTTTTGTACCCTCATGACAGATTACAAACTTTCTCCGAAGCAAAAAACCGACTGCAGACCATGGAACAAACCAATGATAGTTTTGAGATTGCTGAAAGTCGATTTAAAACTAAGGGGTCTAGGAGATATTATGGGAACCCAACAAAGTGGCGTGCTTAACCTAAAAATAGCAGATATTGTAAAAGACAACGATATTCTCAAGACTGCGCGCTACCATGCCATGCAACTTTTAAAAGAAGACCCTGCCCTAGACAAACCAGAAAACCTAGTCATAAGACATACTTATTCTCAACTTGTGAAGTATAAGAATATTTGGAATTATATAAGTTGAAGAATAAACCCTTTCATTAAAAAATAAAGTCTGTCTTAATAAGTATAATTTTATCTTCTAAACATCTATTAAAACTACTACCCTTTGATGTGTTACAAGAGTTTACTGTCAGGGAAATAACATCTCATATTATTCTTTTCTCTCCACATATCCCTGACCATTGTCTCCTAGAATACTTATTGTATAGGTATATGTTCCTATAGGAATCTCCGGGGTAGATACTGATTCTACTGAGCCATGATTTGCAGTTGCCGAATAAGAGTTTCCTGGATTTAAACTTAAAGTAACTACTACAATTTGTGCATCAGATACAGCAAAAATTTCAAAAGCTGTTGGTGAGTTTATAGTCAACGTACCGGTTATAGAACTTAATCCGCTTCCAACAGCATGTCCATTGCTAAATACAAATGCGGGTGGAGAATTAACGTTTACAATGACTTGCCAAACCTGCGAATCACCATTTTCTGCCATTACGGTATAATTTACAGGATTAGAAAAATCCCTTTCAACATTACCTAATGGGGATACACTAGCTCCTGTGGAGACAACAAGGTTAGTAGGGGCAACGAACAAATCGGTTCCGAAGGGCACGGTAATGGTGGCTGTGTGATTTACATTGTCCAATACAGCATCTCCAGAGGTTGGGGACAGAGTGAACTGTGTGATGTCGTTTTCATTACTTCTCGTATCGACCTCCTCATTCACTATAATGGTCCAATTTTGCACATCACCATTTTCTGCCGTTACGGCATAATTTACAGGAGTAGAAAAATCCCTTTCGACATTACCTAATGGGGATACACTAGCTCCTGTGGAGACAACAAGGTTCGTAGGGGCTACGAGCAAATCGGTTCCGAAGGGCACTGTAATGGTGGCTGTATGGTTTACATTGTCCAATATAGCATCTCCAGAGATTGGGGACAGAGTGAACTGTGTGATGTCGTTTTCATTACTTCTAGTATCTGCTTCCACATTTACGATAACTTGCCAGACCTGCGAATCACCGTTTTCTGCCATTACGGTATAATTTACAGGATTAGAGAAATCCCTTTCGACATTACCTAATGGGGATACACTAGCTCCTGTGGAGACAACAAGGTTCGTAGGGGCTACGAGCAA